>CAWEDS010000007.1:0-34794 GCA_963807845.1 uncultured Gammaproteobacteria bacterium | reverse complement strand
TCAGCAACTGTGCGAATTGCCATGGCTTGCCCGGCGTCGATCGCGGCGGCAATATTCGCAACCTGGCTTACGTGGGCAGCACAACGATAGAGAACCTCGACACCTTCGTATTTGCAGGGCCGTTCGTCTCGCAGGGCATGCCGGATTTCACCGATAAACTGACGCCGGCTGACGTGACCCGCATCAAGGCGTTCATCCAGGGCACCGCCGATATGATCAGAGCGCAATAACCGGCGGCGAGAAATCCTGATGAAAATTCGACTTCAGACGGATCAGCCGTGCGCCGCGTTGGTTTACCCCGGGCGATCGAGACTATGAAAAACAAGGTATTCATCGCGCCAATGATGGACTGGACCGACCGGCACTGCCGCTATTTCATGCGCCTGCTCAGTCCTTCCGCCTTCCTGTACACGGAAATGGTCACGGCGGCGGCGGTTCATCATGGCGATGCCGAGCGCCTGCTGCATTTCAATACGGAAGAGCATCCCGTGGCGTTGCAGCTGGGCGGTAGCGATCCGGGCTGGATGGCGAGCGCTACGCGAAAAGCCGCCGATTTCGGTTACGACGAAATTAACATCAATGTGGGGTGCCCCAGTGATCGCGTCCAGAGCGGACAATTTGGCGCCTGCCTGATGGCGCATCCGTCCACGGTTGCGGACTGCTACAAGGCGATGCAGGCCGAGGCCGACGTTCCGATTACGGTGAAGACGCGCATCGGTATCGATGACCAGGACAGCGACGAGTTTTTATCGCGGTTCGTAGAGCAAATCGCTGTGGCTGGCTGTGAGAAGTTCATAGTTCACGCCCGCATTGCGGTGCTGGACGGGCTCAGTCCCAAGGAAAACCGCACGGTTCCACCGCTGAATTACGATCGGGTCTTCAAACTGAAGCGCCAGTTCCCGGAGCTTCTGATCGTCATCAACGGCGGGCTTGGCGATCTCCAGGCAGTCGAGGCCGTGTTGCAGCACGTCGACGGCGCGATGATTGGCAGGCAGGCCTACCATCACCCCTATTTTCTTGCCGAACTCGAGCATCATTTCAACCCGGAATGGCCGCTCCCTGCGCGGCGCGCTATCGTGGCCGCCATGTTGCCGTATGCAGAGGCGGCGCTGGCGAACGGCGAGCCGCTGCACCGGATCACGCGGCACATGCTGGGGCTTTTTGCCGGCCAGCCGGGCGCCCGTGCCTGGCGGCGCTATATCAGTGAGCACGCCCATCGCAAAGGGGCTGGCCCGGAAGTCCTCACTGGGGCACTTAACGCTATGCCTATTGCCGCGTAGCCAAGTACAATGCGGAGCTTCACGACTGCATTAACCACGAGGGATGTTTCGAGACTATGAGCGCTAAATCCGCCACCAAAAACAAGCGACCGACGATGGCCGAAAAGGCCGATATCCACGAGTTGTATGAGCAGTCGGTCCAGAATGTCGAGAACGAGATCGAGTTCCTGCAGACGACGTTCAAGTCACTGACCGGCCGGACCGGTTACCTGCTCCGCGAAGATTTTTGCGGCACGGCCAGCGCATCGTGTCAGTGGGTGCGGCAGGGCCGCGAGTACCAGGCGATCGGTGTCGATATCGATCCGTCGGTGCTGGAGTGGGGTCGCGAGCATCGAATTGCCCGCCTTGATACGGAGGATCAGGCTCGAGTGAGCTTGATCGAATCGGACGTCATGACGGTCGATACGCCCAAAGTCGACTTGCTGGTCGCTTTCAATTTCAGCTATTTCATCTTTGAGACACGTGACACTATGCGCGCCTATTTCAAGCGCGCGTATGACGCGATCAAAGACGATGGTGTGTTCTTTTGCGACTTGTTCGGTGGCCCCGAGTCGCAGGAAGAAACACGAGAAAAAACCAAGCACAAGAAGCACGGCTTCACCTATATCTGGCACCAGGCCGAGTTTCATCCGGTGACAAACCACATTCGTTGCCATATTGACTTCAAGTTCAAGGACGGCTCGAAAATCAAGAAGGCCTTCACCTATGAGTGGCGATTGTGGTCGGCACCGGAGCTCCGCGAACTTCTGCTGGAGGCGGGTTTCAGCAAGGCGACCGTCTACTGGGAGGGCGAGGACGAAGATGGCGAGGGTAACGGCGAATTCGAGCCCAACGAGAAAGGTGAGGCGGACCTGGCCTGGATTGCATACATTGTTGCCGAGAAATAGTAGTATTATTAAGCGCTTGGCGTAGGAAATTGTTAGGCAAGTTATGACGAGAGACCTGGAAGTTGCGATCCTGTTCGCCGATGTCGTCGGTAGTACACAGTTATACGACAAGTTTGGCGATACCAAGGCCAGCGAGACTGTCGCCCTTTGCCTCGATGTCATGAAAGATGCGACCTATCAGTTCAACGGCACCGTCATCAAGACGATCGGCGATGAAGTGATGTCGACGTTCAAGACGGTTGATGACGCCATGGGTGCCGCGGTCATGATGCAGTCACGCATCAGCAGCGAGGCCAAGAAAATCCAGGACGTACCGGTCTCGATCCGCATCGGCTGTCACTTCGGTCCGGTTGTCGAGGAGCAGAACGACATTTTCGGCGCCGCTGTACACACCGCCAACCGCATGACCTCGCAGGCGAAATCCCGGCAGATTGTTGTGTCTGGTTCAACGGTCGAGGAGATGAGCCCCGAACTCAGGAATCAGGCGCGGCAGATTGACGTCGCCACGGTGCGAGGGCGCATTGATGAGGTCGCGCTGTTTGAACTTGTCTGGCAGCCCGACGAAGCAACCAATATGCTGCCGACCCTCGAATGGGAAAGCAACGCCGCGCGCAGGGCTTCAAAGTTACTGCTAAATTTCAAAGACAAGACGGTCGAGGTTTCCGACAAGCGCAAATCGATCAACATGGGCAGGGCGGAAGACAATGACCTGGTTGTCAAAGGCAACCTGATATCCAGGATACATGCGAAAATCGAAATGCGACGCGGCAAGTTTATGCTGATCGACCAGAGCACCAACGGCACGTTTTTGCAGAACGTGCAGGGGCATGAGAAATTCGTGCGTCGCGATTCGACGGAACTCGATGATGAGGGCACGATCGGCCTCGGTCGTGCCGAGCCGCCGGGTGCTGCACTCGCGATCTACTACAAAACGATGGACTAATGCCTCAGGAGGCTTTCGCCAGCTCCTGACCGAGCGCGTCGAGAACCTGTTGTTGCTGCCGCATTAATTCTCGAGGTGTGCGATCACCGTAGCTCTCGAGGTACTCTCCTAGCGACACCATCTCGTCGCGACATTGCCTGGCATCGACCGAGGTCAGCGTCTTCAGAGCTTGCTGACTGATATCGAGGCCGACAACATCCAGATCCGCGATGTGCGGCAGGAATCCGATGGCCGTTTCTCTCGCATCGGCACGCTTCTCGCAACGGTCGATGATCCATTTCAGTACGCGCAGGTTTTCCCCAAAGCCCGGCCACAAAAACTTTCCGTCGTCATCCTGTCGAAACCAGTTGACGTGAAAAATCTTTGGCAAATGTTCGACGCGATACTTGAACGAAAGCCAGTGGGTCCAGTAGTCAGCAAAGTTGTAGCCACAGAACGGTTTCATGGCCATGGGGTCGCGTCGTATTACGCCCACTTCACCGACCATGGCCGCGGTGGTTTCCGATGCGGTGCCGGCGCCGACGAGTACTCCGTGTTCCCAGCTTTTCGCCTCGTACACCAGTGGCGCCACGTGTTTTCTGCGGCCGCCAAAAACGATCGCCGAGATCGGCACACCTTCCGGTGCGTCTGCGAGCATCGAGTAGCTCGGGTTGTTGGTGGCGGCAACTGTGAAACGTGAATTCGGATGCGCTGCGGGGCCATTGGCGTCGTCGTAGTCTCGACCCTGCCAGTCCTTCAACGGCGCACCATCAATCTTTCCTTCCCACCAGGGTTCGTTGTCGTCGGTGACAGCGACGTTGGTGAAAATGGTGTCGTGCATGATCATGTCATAGGCGTTCTTGTTGGTCTTGGGGTTGGTGCCCGGAACCACGCCAAAATATCCCGACTCAGGGTTGATCGCGCGCAGCTTGCCGGCGCCGTCCGGATGCAGCCAGGCGATGTCGTCTCCCAGTGTCCAGACCTTCCAGTCGTGCAGCTCATCCGGCGGAATCAACATCGCAAGATTGGTCTTGCCGCAGGCCGACGGGAAAGCGCAGGCGATGTAGTGCACGGCGCCCTCGGGACTTTCGAGGCCTACGATCAGCATGTGTTCGGCGAGCCAGCCTTCCTCGCGCGCCTGGTGGCTGGCTATGCGCAGCGCATGGCACTTCTTGCCGAGCAGTGCGTTGCCTCCGTAGCCGGAACCGAAGCTCATGATGGCAAGCTCACCCGGGAAGTGCATGATAAATCGCCGTTCCGGGTCGAGGTCGCCGATGGAGTGCAATCCACGGACGAACCGGCCCTCCGCTTCGATTCGGTGCAACGCTTTGTCACCCATCCGTGTCATTATTTTCATATTGACCACGACGTACGGACTGTCGGTAATTTCGACGCCGCAGCGTGAGAATTTTGAGTCGATGGGTCCCATGCAGTAGGGAATCACGTACAGAGTGCGGCCTTTCATGCAGCCGTCGAACAAGGGAGCCATCTTCGCGTGACCGTCCTCTGGGCTCATCCAGTTGTTGTTGGGCCCGGCATCCTCTTCGGTTTCGGTACACACATACGTCAGGTGCTCGACACGCGCGACATCGTCGGGGTCCGAACGATGCAGATAACAGTTCGGGTAGCTGTCGTTGTTCAACGCCGTCAGGGTGCCGTCGTCAAGCATTTTTGCGATCAGTTCCTGGTACTCCTCTTCAGAACCGGTGCACCAGTGGACGTCGTCGGGTTGTGTCTGTTTGGCAACCTGGTCAACCCAGGATTGCAGTACCGCAAGTTTGCTTGTCATCAAGGCAGTCTCTGATTGTGGAAGTCACTCTGCTCGAGGTCGAAGAGGGTATAAGTTTCTCGTGCAAGTATACCGGGCCGGCGACCGATTGCAGTATGTGAAAACCGGTACTTGAGTCTCAGTTTGGTAAAACGACGGGGTTCTGGCGGGGTTACTGGCAGAGAACGGGGATTCCGGCCGCGAGCGTTGCCTCGAAGCTCCGCAAGGTCTCGAACTCGCGGCCGAGTTCGCCACTGCCAGGGTCAGCGCTGAAGCGCCATTGGCTCAGTTCGACTCGATCGCAACGATCGGCGCCCTGGTTGATTACGAGCGCCAGCAACAGGATGTGCTGGAGTTGGCCGGATGCGGTGCTGCGGCGACTGTCGATGACCTTCTTTTTCGAGACATCGAAAAACGTAAACTGCCAGAGGTACTCGACGAAGGCCTGCAGCGCGTCGGCATCCAGCGGGGCCGCCTTCAGGCGACCCGTGTAGCCGTCGAGCAGGTTGCGATCGACACCCTGGCGATCGGCATAGCCACATTTGAAAATTCGCGCATAACCCGGCGAGGTCAGGTCCGCGATATTGCCGGCATCCTCGGTGTAGTCCAGTTCACGGACGAACTCGAAATAGCGTTCGTTTTCAATCGAGGTGACGAAGTAGCCGCTGACCGCACGCGCTGCGTTGTCGGCGTGCTCCAGTGCCTGTGCGTCGACAAGGTCGTCGCTGCACAGCTCGAACGAGCCGGAGCGATCGAGTACGTGATGAATTGTGTAGCTGCGGGTCGTGTTCGCTCGCGGATCGACGTAAAAACCGGTCGGCACCTCGTAGTCGCTGTCGTAGACCATTTGAAGGACGGACTCGTTTCCCGGCAGCGTCAATGCCGCCTCGTCAGGGCCGTCGGAGACGGCGTATCGGGAGTCCTCGCCAGCGCCGCTGCAGCCGGTGGCCAGGGCTAACACGAGAATCAGGCAGAGCGAGGAGCGTTTCATCGAATCGAACAGGCGGCGTTGTGTACGTGCCACCAAGTGAGAGTCACAGGGCATGGAACGTCAGGGCGGCGGCGATGTCGGGGATCAGGCGGCGACGGCTTTCTTGCGCCAGATGCAGAGCTGTTCGGGCGCCTGCACGCCCATTTTCACGCGGTTGTTGGTCGACGAGAAAATCGTTATCTCGATCGGGCCGCCGCTGAACAGATCCGCAAGTGTCATGCTCATATCAATATCATCACCCGGCTTGATCTCAATGGATTCGGCGTCTCTTCGGCTCACGATCAACATAATTCACTATCCTTAAGGCTAGACGATGCAGTTTCAGGCTTCGGCGAGAGAGCGGCGGCTGGTGTCGCCAGACTCCGCGCCATTCTGGCCATAGGTGTCCGACCCGGGCGTAACGCCCCGGAGTACGGAAAGACTGGATTCCATGTGCTGCTGGCGCACGCGAATAATGGCGCCATTGGTCAGGTTTAGCGCGTTGCCCTCGGCGGCGATGTCCAGCAACTCTCTCCAGCCAAGACCGAGCTGGCCGTCCTCGTCGCACCAGTCGAGCACGCTTTGCATCTGCTCCGGTGCAGCGGAGAAACCCCACTCGCTACAGAGCTGGCCGCGCGTCTGCTCGAGTCGCTGTAGCGTCTGTGCACAGAGGTTCTTGCTGTCTACGACCGCATACAGCGCGTCGGTGTCCTGGTTCTCAAGGGCCCGGCGTTCGTTTTGCAGGGCCGCTTTCAACTCGCTCGCGCAGTCAAGACTGTCCGCGATGATGGCGGCGATCGCTCTGCACGCGGCGGCCGCGGAAACAGCCGGCATGCTATTCACCGAAAGACCGGTCGAGGCGGATCATTGCATCGGCAATCGCATCGGCGTCAATCTGGTAGTCGCCATTCTCGATGGCTGTCTTGATCTCGGCAACACGATCGCTGTCGATGTCCGGCGATGCGGCCAGCGTTTTGTCCAGACGTTCCAGCAGCTTGGCGCTGCTCGTCAGGTTGACGGTGTCAGTGAGCGCTGCGGGACCCGCGGAGCCCTTCCCGGGCGCATCCGAATCCCCGGAGACTTTGCCCCCGGAGCGCGCCTCGTCGACTTTGCCGCCAATCTTCCCGAGTGTTCCGTGATCCATTGGACCAATCCTGTTTGTCATAACGTAGTTACCTCAACGATCATTGTTGCTAGACCTCATATCGGCCGCCGTCGGCGATACTTTAGGTTTCGCGTGAAAAGTACGGCCATTCCCGGCCACCAGTACCTCGACGTGCTCCCGTGAGCGCACGATGCCTTCGACAACACGCCCGGATTTCAGGTTTTCTACCTGTATACGCTGGTTGAGCGCGCCGTCCGTCAGGGCTTTGCCGCTCATTTGAATATCGATTCCGCCACTCTTGACACTCAGCGTCACCGTCTGACCACGCTGTACGGCAATACTCGCCTGCAGCATGGCCGGCGTCAGTATTCGCCCGGCGATCAGCGGGGTTTTCAGTCGCTGCCCCAGCAAATCGTCGCTGTTGGACAGGTAGCCGGACACGAGCCTCGAAACATCCCGTTGCTCCAGGATGAGATCGTCGGCCGCAATCACGTGGTCACGCGGCAATGAACGGCGTGCGACCAGCACCTGGTCCGTTACTACTACGTCAACCGGTACATAGACCTTCCAGGGTTTGGTACCGCTGCAGCGGACGCCGACAATCGTCCGAGCGGCGATTTCGGTGCCGCGTCGCAGGAAGGGCTCGAGCGGTTTGCTGCAGAGCGCGAGCCGGTGACGTGAATCCAGCCTGCCGGCTCGTACCGTGGTGCGGCTTGCGGCCGGCCCGATCCTCTCTTGCAGGAAGTGCTCGGCGGCGGCGGCAATGGTGTCTGTGGACTGCCACGTCCCGCTTGCCGATGATACGCCGGCGACCAGCGAGAGCAGTACCGCGCTGAATAGCTGCCGCAGGGCGTCGAATTCACGTCGCCTGACCGTGCGGGCCGTCAAATTCCCGACGATTGATGAAGCATATTTCGACATCGTGCCTGCTTTCTCCAGTGATGCGTGCCAGCGCTGGCAACACTTTGCCGTTATCCGGTTCGTGTTCCACGACGCGCAACGCGATCTGCATAAAATAAGACTTACAGGAGTCAATGCAAATGCCATGCCAGTGCAGGGCATACGCCGCATCCGTGCAGGCTGCAGAAACCTGCCGGGGCGCGGCAAGGGCTTGCCGGGGCAGCGCATGAATCGCGTAACAGATTCTTATCGGCTGGCACGCTGCGCGCTTGAATCGGCGCTTCAGGCAGTTTGGCACGCCAGTTGCATAGTGATTTGCAGGAACTTGAATTCCGGGAAAGCGAGCCATGGAAATACCTGCACTGTCGCAGCACGAGCAAATACTCAAATTTCGAGCGCATCGAAACGAGGTGCTGTCGTCGAACATCGCAAATGCTGATACGCCGAACTACAAGGCGCGCGACCTCGATTTCGCGACGGCCCTTAAAGGTGTGCAACAGCCACGTGTCGGCCTGACGCGAACCAGCGACCTTCATGCCCAGGCCTGGGGTACATCTAAAGACGGCGCGAAAACGATGTATCGCATGCCGAGCCAGCCAACACTGGATGGAAATACCGTTGCCATGGATGTGGAGCAGGCCGCCTTCGCCGAGAACGCCCTGCAATATCGCGCGAGCCTGGCGTTTCTGGACGGCACGCTTCGCAGCTTGCGTTACGCCATCAAGGGAGGCGACTGATGTCCTTGTTTAAAGTGTTCGATATCGCCGGCGGCGCGATGAACGCGCAGTCCGTGCGTATGAATGTGACGGCCAGCAACCTCGCCAACGCAGGCGATGTCGGCGGTGATCCGAACAAGGTCTACCGCGCCCGGCAGCCGGTGTTTTCCTCGTTTAGCGCGTCAATGGCCGAGCAGCCGGGTATTGCCGGCGTCCAGCTCGATGGCGTCGTTGAAAGCGCAGCGCCCTTGCAGTTGCGCTATCAGCCGAATCACCCCGAGGCGGATGCAGACGGCAATGTCTATGCCACGAACGTGAATGCCGTGGAGGAGATGGTCAACATGATGTCGGCCTCACGCTCCTACAAAAACAATGTCGAGATGATAAACACGACCAAAGACCTGCTCCTGCAGACACTGTCGCTCGGACGTTGAATCTTTAAAGAGGCTCGAACATGAACACACTTGGACCCGTTGAGACTTTCCAGAACTTTGCACCGCCACCGGAAAAAGTGGCGCGTGACAACCTTGGGCAGGAAGATTTTCTGACACTGATGATTTCGCAATTTCGAAACCAGGACCCCTTCGAACCCATGGACAACGGCGATTTCCTCGGCCAGCTGGCGCAGTTCAGCACGGTCAACGGGATCTCCTCTCTCAATTCTTCCTTCGAGGGCCTGTCCGGTTCCATGCAGGATAACCAGGCATTGCAGGCCGCGAGCCTGGTAGGTCATTCGGTGCTGGCCGTCACGGACGTCGCTTACGTTGACGAAAGTACGCCGCTCAAGGGCGGTATCGAACTGGAATCGAGTGCCGGTAGCGTACAGATCGACATTACCAACCGTGCCGGCGAACTCGTGCAGCGTCTCGATCTTGGTCAGCAACCGCCGGGCCTCGTGCGTTTCACCTGGGACGGCGTTGATGCCGAAGGTGAGCGTGCCGCGGACGGGCTTTACCAGGTGACGGCAAGGGCGGTGCGCGGCATCGAAGTGGAAAGCGCGCCGACGGTGATCGAAGCCGAAATCCAGAGTGTCACGCTTGGCCAGTTCGGCGGCGGCATGACGCTCAATCTCGCGGGCGGGCAGGCGATGCCGCTCGGCCAGGTCTATCAAATTATCGGATAACACGACTCAAGCAAGTTTGAGAAAACAGTAGCTAGCCAGGAGAAAGAAATGCCATTTGCAATAGCACTCAGCGGCCTGAACGCCGCATCTGCCGATCTCGGCGTCACGGCAAACAACGTTGCCAACGTCAATACAACAGGATTCAAGATGTCGCGCGCGCAGTTCAGCGAGGTTTTCGCGGTCGGTACCCAGAGCGTGAGCTCCAGCGCATCGGGCAGCGGTGTGCGACTGTCGGAAATATCGCAGCAGTTTACACAGGGCAATATCGACTTCACCGATAACGCGCTGGATCTTGCAATCGGCGGCGAAGGGCTTTTTCGTCATAAGCGAAAACGGCGCTCGCAGCTACACTCGGGCCGGCGCATTCGGCGTCGACAATACGGGCTTTGTGACGAACGCGCAGGGTGCGAGACTGCAGGCGTATCCCTCTGCAGGTGACGGTCTTGTTCAACACCGGCACACCGGTAGACCTGCAGCTGACCATCGGCGCAAATCCGCCGGCGTCGACGACACGCGCGGCATTTGGCATCAACCTGCCAGCCGACGCGCCGGTGCCCGCCAACCCGGTCTTTGACGCGACGGATCCCAGCAGCTTCAACCACACGACATCGGTGACGATCTATGACTCGCTGGGTTCGGCGCACACGGCGACCGTGTATTTCATCAAGGATGCCGCTGCCAACACCTGGAACACCGAAGTGCAGATCGACGGCAGTTCCATTGGCGGCGCAACGCCGGTCGTGTTCGACACGGATGGCAGCCTGTTGACGCCTGCGGGCGGCCTCATGCCGCTGGCCGCCTACACGCCGACGACCGGTGCCTCGGACATCACAATGTCCCTCGATTTCGGTACAGCGACCCAGTTCGGCAACGCCTTTGGTGTCAACTCGCTGTCCCAGGACGGCTTCACGACCGGTCGCCTGACCGGCGTTAGCGTGGATTCCGAGGGCGTGGTATTTGCCCGCTTCACCAACGGGCAGTCCACCTCACTCGGCAAACTTGCGATGGCGAACTTCGTCAACCCACAGGGTTTGCAGCAGCTCGGCGACACGACCTGGGGCGAGTCATTCCAGTCCGGTGATGCCCTGCTTGGTGAGGCCGGAACGGCTTCTTTCGGCAACATCCAATCCGGCGCACTGGAGGCGTCGAACGTCGACCTGACCGCGCAGCTCGTGAACATGATCACAGCGCAGCGAAATTTCCAGGCTAATGCGCAGGCGATTTCGACGGCCGACACGATTACCCAGACAGTCATCAACATCCGCTAATCCTCGATAGCCACTGAGATACGACAATGGATGACATGATTTTCCTCGCGATGAGCGGCGCCAAGCAGACGGAATACGCCCAGGCGATCAATACCAACAACCTGGCCAATGTTTCGACAACCGGCTTCCGGGCGGATCTGCATTCGTTCAGCGCGGTGCCGGTTGACGGTCCCGGCATTGAGTCGCGTGTCAACGCCGTCGTCGGTTCTTACGGCACTGACTTTGCGAAGGGCCCCATCGCAACCACCGGGCGGGATCTCGACGTCGCGGTACAGGGCGAAGGGTTCATCGCGGTGCAGGCGCCCGACGGTACTGAAGCCTACACGCGGGCCGGTGACCTGCGAGTCGAGGCGGGTGGCTTGTTGTCGACCGGTGCCGGGCACCTCGTGCTTGGTGACGGTGGACCGGTTGCCATTCCTCCCAACGGCAGCCTGCTCATTGGTCGCGACGGGACGATTTCCGTTCAGCCACTGGGGCAGGGGCCGGAGACGCTGGCCATTGTCGATCGTATCAAGCTCGTTAATCCCGATCTTGCGGCATTGCAGAAAGGGTCCGATGGCCTGTTGCGCCTGGCCGACGATGAAATGGCCGACGCGGATGCCAGCGTGACCGCTGATGTCCGGGGCACTCGAGCAAAGTAACGTCAATGTTGCGAGAACGTTGGTCAACATGATTGAGCTTGCGCGTCAGTACGAAATGCAAATTAACGTCATCAAGACAACGGAAGAAAATGCCGACTCGGCTGCGCAGATGATGCGGCTTGGTTGATGACAAACGGTTAAACAGGAGAGATCGATGAATCAGGCGCTATGGGTGGCGAAGACGGGACTGGATGCACAGCAAACGCGTATGGCGGTGGTGTCCAACAACCTGGCCAACGTAAATACGACGGGCTTCAAGCAGGGCAGGGCCGTTTTCGAAGACTTGTTGTATCAAAACGTGCGCCAGTCCGGCGGGCAAAGCTCGCAGGACACGCTGTTGCCCTCGGGCATGAACCTCGGCACCGGCGTGCGCGTGGTTGCAACGGAAAAACTGTTTACACAGGGCAACGTGCTGCAGACCGATAACGCGCTGGACGCGGCGATCAATGGCCGCGGTTTCTTCCAGGTATTGAAGCCGGACGGAGAACTTGCCTATACGCGGGACGGCACCTTCCAGCTCAACGACCAGGGCGAGATGGTGACCTCGAGTGGCTACATCGTGCAGCCCGGTATCACGATCCCGGACGCGGCACAGTCAATAACGATCGGCCTGGATGGCGTCGTGTCAGTCAAGCTCGCGGGCCAGGCTGCGCCAACGCAGGTCGGCAACCTGGAGATCGTCGACTTTATCAACCCCGTAGGCCTGCAGGCGGTCGGGGAGAACCTGTACATCGAAACCGCATCCAGCGGCACGGCGCAGCCGGGCACGCCGGCTCAAAACGGCCTTGGCGCGATCAACCAGGGGGCGCTCGAAGGCTCGAATGTCAACGTCGTATCGGAACTGGTCAACATGATCGAGACGCAGCGTGCCTATGAGATGAACTCCAAGGCCATTTCCACGAACGACCAGATGATGCAATACATCAACAACAACCTGTAAGGACTGTCCATGACGCGTCACCGCAAGATCACGTTCCTGTTGACTGCACTGGCCTTATTCGGTGCCGGCTGTTCTACCGTCAAGGTGTTCGAGGAGAGCCTACGACCCGCCGTGGCCAGCCGAGGCGGCCTACACGCCTCCCACCAGCGGCGCAATTTATGCCAGCAACTCGGACACCCGCCTGTTCGAGGACCGCAAGGCGGCACGCGTCGGGGACATCCTGACCGTGCGCCTCAGGGAGCAGACGAATGCCAGCAAGAACTCGCAAACCTCGACATCGAAGGCAACCGAGGCATCGCTGACCAACCCGACAATTCTGGGTCGACCCATCACCAAGGGCGGCGCCGCGTTGTTCGATGGTGCCTTGAGTGGCGACTCATCGTTCGATGGCGCAGGGTCCAGCAGCCAGAGCAACAGCCTGCTTGGCGACATCACCGTGACGGTGGTGCAGCGGCTGCCGAACGGCAACCTGCGCATTCGCGGCGAGAAATGGGTCACTTTGAACCAGGGCCGTGAATTCATTCGACTGTCCGGGATCATTCGCCCCGACGATATCGAGCCGGACAATTCGCTGCAGTCCTACCGGATAGCCGACGCGCAAATCGCGTACAGCAGCAAAGGCGTTCTCGCCGCGGCGAATCGTATGGGCCCCGTCGCGCGCTTTTTTAATTCCATTCTGCACCCGTATTAGCCGGAGAAACACTTGATACTCAAGACCTACAGAACGCGAATGACAGCGAAATACGCAACGTCTTTGACGCTACTGCTGCTTGCATTTCTAGCCGAACAGGCCATGGCAGATCGCGTTAAGGATCTTGCAAGCGTAGCGGGTGTCCGGAACAACCAGCTCGCTGGTTACGGTCTCGTCGTTGGACTTAACGGTACGGGTGACCAGACGACGCAGACGCCATTCACGGTGCAGAGCATCGTTAACATGCTGACGCAGTTTGGCGTGACCATTCCCCCTGGCGTCAGTTTGCAGCTTAAGAATGTCGCCGCTGTCACAGTGCACGCGGACTTGCCGCCGTTCGTGAAGCCGGGACAGACGATCGATGTCACGGTGTCGTCGATCGGCAATGCGAAAAGCCTGCGTGGCGGCGCACTGTTAATGGCACCCATGCGGGGTGCCGATGGCAATGTCTACGCCGTTGCACAGGGCAACCTGGTTGTCGGTGGCTTCGGCGCGTCAGGCAATGATGGCTCCAGCGTCACCGTCAATATTCCGAGTGCCGGGAGAATTCCGAACGGCGCGACCGTAGAACGCGCGGTGCCCAGCGACTTTTTGACCAGTGAGGCCATCGTACTCAACCTTCATGTCCCGGATTTCACGACCTCCAAACGCCTCGCTGAGGAAATCAACCAGACGATGGGTCCCGGCATGGCCGAGTCGCTCGACGCGGTCTCGGTGCGGGTGCGCGCCCCGGTCGACGCGTCACAACGCACGGCGTTCGTCTCGGCTTTACAAAGCCTCGAAGTCAGGCCCGGCGAAGTTCAGGCTCGCGTCATCGTCAATTCCCGCACCGGCACCGTCGTCATTGGCGATAACGTCCGTGTAACACCCGCGGCGGTTTCGCACGGCTCGCTGGTGGTTACGATCAGCGAGGCGCCCTTCGTGAGTCAGCCTGTCGCGCCGTTCAGTAACAGCGGGGAGACGGTCGTGGTTCCCGGACTCCGATGTGAGTATCATGCAAGAGGATGCCAGCATGTTCCTGTTCGAACCGGGAACGAGCCTCGACGAGATCGTGCGTGCGGTAAATCGCGTCGGCGCAGCGCCCGGCGACCTGGTTGCGATTCTCGAAGCGCTGAAACAGGCTGGCGCCTTGCGCGCCGAGCTCATCGTCATCTAGCGGCGCGTGGACCCGACTCATGACGGCAACGATCACCGACTTCAGCCAGTTTACCGGTCTGCGCTCGGCTGCCAATCAGAACGACCCGGCGGCCTTGCGCGAGGTCGCGGGTCAGTTTGAAGCGCTGTTTCTGCAGTCATTGCTGAAAAACATGCGCGAGGCATCGCTCGGTGACCCCATCTTTGGCAACAGCGACCAACAGGAAATGTACCAGGGCATGCTGGACCAGCAGCTGGCGCTGGAGATGTCGTCTGGCAAGGGTATCGGTATTGCCGACATGCTGGTTCGCCAGCTCGGCGGCGCCGATTCCAGTGGTGCATCGAGACCGGATCGCGATTTCGATATCAGCAACCGGGTGCCGCTGCAGAGCGCGACGCCGGTCGAAAGGCAACCCGCCTGGCCAGACGCGCGGACGTTTGCCCGCGACATCTGGCCGCACGCCGAGCGGGCCGCACGGCAGCTTGAGGTGGCCCCGGAAGCTATCGTCGCGCAGGCGGCGCTGGAGACCGGCTGGGGCGCGCACGTGATGCCGGACCAGGACGGCAGCAGCAGCTTCAACCTCTTCGGCATCAAAGCCGGTGGGGGATGGCGAGGCGAGCAGGTCTCGCGGCAGACGCTCGAGTTCGACAACGGCGTGCCGCGGCCGCAGCGGGCGCAGTTTCGCGCTTATGCAGACGTCGCGGCGACGTTCGACGACTACACCCGATTTCTGACCGAAAACCCGCGTTACAGCGATGTCGCCGGACACGGTGACGACGTCGAGGGCTTTGCAAAAGCGCTGCAGGCCAGCGGCTACGCCACGGACCCCGACTATGCGGGCAAGCTTACGCGAGTGCTCGAAAGCCCGACGATGCGATCCGCGATCGGCGATCTCAAGAATTCTGCGGTGCAGCCGATAACCGCAAAACTGTCGCCGCGTGTGTTTTGACACCAGTGGCTGACACCAGGGGAATACGATGCCGAATACTCTGAATACCGCTTTGACCGGCATGCTCGCATTTCAGCGCGCGCTGCAGGTCACGAGTCACAACATCACCAATGCGAATACGCCCGGCTACACGCGGCAGGTCGCCGAGTTCTCGACCCGTACGGGCGCCAGTGAAGGTGGCAATTACCTGGGCGGTGGTACGCAGATCAGCAACGTGCGACGAATTTACGACTCCCTGCAGGTCGGTCAACTGCGAACGTCCACCACGGGTTTCGCACGTTTTAATACGCTGGATAGCCTGGCCGGGCGGATGGACGTGTTACTCGCGGACGCCGATACAGGGCTGAATGCCAGCCTGCAGTCGTATTTCAACTCCTTGCAGGACGTGGCCAATGACCCGTCCTCGATTTCCGCGCGACAGGCTTTGCTGGGAGAAGCGGAAAGCGTCTCGAGCCGTTTCCGGTCAATGGACGATCGACTTGACGAACTTGAACGGGAGGTCAGCGGCCGCTTGCGGCTCGCGGTCGACGATATCAACCGGATCGCCACGTCGATCGCAGAGGTCAACGTTAAAATCGGTTTGACCGGCAGCGGCAGTGCGCAACCGAACGACTTACTGGATGCGCGCGATCAACTCATATTGGAACTCTCCGAGCTGGTCAGCGTCGATTCCACGATCCAGGATGACGGTACACTAAACGTCTTTATCGGCTCGGGCCAGACGCTTGTAACCGGTGGCATCGCGCGCCAGCTTTCGGTGGAAGGCAGCGAATTCGATGCGACTCGGCTGAACGTGGTTTACCAGGGCGCCGCGGGCGACACAACGCTCGACACCGGGTCAACCGGCGGCACGCTGGGCGGTTTAATTGAGTTTCGCACACGCATTCTGGATCCGGCGCGCCAGTCGCTCGGCCAGACTGCAACCGCCTTCGCCACGGCCATGAACGATCAACACGCCTCCGGCATGGATTTGCGAGGAAACCTGGGCGGTGACCTGTTCAGCCTGGCGCCGCCGACAGTGATTTCATCAGGCGCCAATACCGGCTCCGGCACGGCGTCGGCTTCGGTGGCGGACCTGGGAGCGTTGACCGGCGCGGACTACGTGCTTGAGTTCGACGGTGCGGCCTACAGCCTCGTCCGGGCCGACACTGGCGAGACCATTGCCTTGAGCGGCAGCGGCAGCGCCGACGATCCGCTCCTCGGCGATGGCATCAATATCGTCGTTGGCGGTGTACCAGCCGCCGGCGACCGGCTGCTAGTGCGCACCGGCCTCGATGCAGCGGGTTCGCTGCAGAGTGCAGTGTCCGATCCGCAGGCGATCGCCATGGCCTCGCCCACACGCGTCGAGGCATCGTCAGACAATATCGGCAATGCCGGGATAGCCGCCGTGAGCGTCGTCGATCGCGATGACCCGGATTTATTGACCGGCGCGCTGATCGAGTTCACGAGCCCAACGACCTACAGCATCGATGGCGCCGGCAGCTTTGCCTACACAGACGGCGACCCGATTACGATCAACGGCAGCTCGATCACCCTGACAGGCGTGCCCTCGACGGGAGACCAGTTCACGCTGCAGCCTAATTTCGGCGCATCGGGCGACAACAGCAACGGCCTCACGATGTCGGATATTCAGTCGCGCGGCCTGCTCGAGGGCGGCGCGGTGAGCGTCAGCGAAAACTACAGCCGGCTCGTATCCAGCGTGGGCGCCATGACGCACCAGATCCAGGGCAATCTCGATGCACAAGCCGTCGTGCTGACGAACGCGGAGGCTGCAGTTTCCTCGACATCGGCCGTTAACCTCGATGAAGAGGCGGCCAACCTGATCAAATACCAGCAGGCCTACCAGGCCGTCGCGCAGATCGTGGCCGTCGTCAGCACGATGTTCGACAGTTTGCTCGGCGCGACGCGGAGATAAGGATGCGAGTTTCCACCAGCAGTGCTTTTGCGACCGGGCTGTCAGCGATGCAGCGCCTGCAGGCGGCGCTCGATCATACGCAGCGACAAATAGCGAGTGGTCGGCGCATCCTCCGGCCCTCGGATGATCCGATCGCGAATTCGCGAGCGATCGAGATACGGGAGTCGATCGGCCGGCTCACCCAGTTCAATCGCAATGCCAATATCGCCGCGACCCGCCTGTCCCAGGAGGAGGCCGCGCTCGGCTCGGTAAACAACGTGCTGCAGCGCGTTCGTGAGCTGGCCCTGCAGGCGAACAATTCGACGCAAAGTGACGAATCACGCGGGGCAATCGCGGTGGAAATGCGCGAGTACCTCGATCAACTGGTGCAGATTGCGAACCAGAAAGACGGTAACGGCAGCCAGCTGTTCGCCGGCAACCTCGAGTCGACGACGCCGGTCACCCGCAGCGGCGGCGCGTACGCCTACAATGGCGACCAGGGGCAACGATACATCCAGATCGGCGAAGGCCGGCTGGTCGCCGACGGTGATTCCGGCGCGGAGCTGTTCTTCAATATCCGCAATGGCAACGGTGATTTCATGACGTCGCCGGCCGCGGCCAACACTGGCAGTGGCGTGCTCGCGGCAGGCAGCGTCGTCGATCCGGGCGCCTGGGACCAGGGCGAGTACACCGTGCGCTTTATTGATCCGGAGAATTACGAGGTGCTCGATGCGTCTGCAGCCGTGGTATCGACCGGCACCTTTGAGCCGGGCGATACGCTTGTCATTTCGCGGCATCGAGTTCTCGCTGGACGGACAACCCGAGTCCGGTGACGAGTTCAAGGTAGCGCCCAGCCGCAACCAGGACGTGTTCTCGATGATCGATCAGCTGGCCACGGCGGTCGAGCAGGGTGGTCCCGGTGTCGCGGCAGAAGCGATGCAGAACAATGCGATCAATAGAGGACTACAGAATATCGACCAGGCAATCGGCAATATCCTCGACGTCCGTATACAGGTGGGCTCGAGACTGGCAGCTGTCGAAAGCCAGGTGGACAAGAACGGTGCCTACGAGCTGACGTTCCGTGAGACCCTCGCCGGGATCGAGGATCTCGACTACGCCGAGGCCTTGTCGCGCCTCAGCATGGAGATTACGACGCTCGAGGCAGCGCAGCAGTCATTCGTTCGCACGCAGTCGCTGTCACTTTTCAATTACCTGTAGGCCGCGAGCTCCAAGGCCTGGCCCGTAGTGTTTGAACTGCATCACACTTCAGGGCATTTGGACTAAAGTTTTCCGGGCACCGATCGGTGCGGCCATTTGACTTCTGCAACCGTTTGCCGCGATCCGGCAAAAAATCCTAAAGCTCAGCCGGCAGTTACCGATAACCATTCCGTACGGTGGTCTAGAAAGGATTTCGCGGCCCTGGCAATAAATACCGGCGGCAGAAGCAGTCCGGGTAATTTCTACTTAGGAGTAAACCAATGGCAATGACCATCAACACCAACGTTGCATCGCTTAATGCGCAACGTAACCTGGGTCGTTCGCAGGGCATGCTTAACCAGTCTCTTGAAAGATTGTCGACTGGCCTGCGAATCAACAGCGCAAAGGATGACGCGGCAGGTCTCGCAATTTCCGAGCGCTTCACCACGCAGATCCGCGGCCTGAACCAGGCTGTGCGAAATGCAAACGACGGTATTTCGCTGGCGCAGACCGCAGAGTCCGCTATCGGCGAGCTGACCAACAACCTGCAGCGCATTCGTGAACTCGCAGTACAGTCCGCCAACGCGACCAACTCGTCGTCTGACCGGGCCGCACTCGACGCGGAAGTTCAGCAGCGTATTGCGGAAATCGACCGCATCGCTTCGCAGACAGCGTTCAACGGCCAGAAGGTCCTCGACGGTTCCTTCGGTAATGCAAACTTCCAGATCGGCGCCAACGTCGGTGAGACGATTTCTGTTTCGCTGAACACTGGCGTGCGTACCAACCAGATCGGGCAGATCGCCGAGAAAGAGGGCGCTGCCGTTACGGCGAACTGCCCTGAGCTCGGGCGGCCTGACGATCAAGGTTGGAACGCAGCCTGTCGTTTCCGTAGGCGCAAGCATTGACGGTTTGAATGGCAAGTCTGACCAGAGTGCCTACGCGAAAGCCGAGGCGATCAATTCGGCGAACGTTTCCGGACTGACGGCGACGGCGCAGAACTCGGTATCTGAGGACACCGCAGTTCTCAACCGTTACGCTCGGCACGGGCGGGTCGCAGAGCTACTCGCTCGATATCAACGGCACGGTTGTCTTCACTCAGACAGCGGCGAGTTCCGTTATTACGGCCAACGACGTGGCGGCTGCAGTTAACCTGAATACCGGTACCACCGGCGTTAAGGCCAGCGTCAATGCGGCGACCGGCGTAATGACGTTTGACACCCTGGACGGACGCGATATCAAGGTTACTGAAGCCATTACGGCAGGTACTGGCGGCACCGGCACCGGTGTCGATGCATCGGTCGCGAGCGGCACCGAGATCTACGGTACGGTTACCTTGAGCGCCAATGAGTCAATTCAGCTCGGCGGCACCCAGGAAGCCGACATCGGATTCGCCGACGGCGAAACCGTTACCAAGAGCACCGAGGCGCTGGCGTCGGTTAACGTCTTGACGGTCGATGGTGCGAATACGGCGATGAAGCGTATTGACTCTGCATTGACAGCGGTAAGTTCGCTGCGCAGCAGCTTCGGCGCCATCCAGAGTCGTTTCGAGTCGACTATCGCCAACCTGCAGGCCGTATCCGAGAACCTCGCTGCTTCACGCGGCCGGATCCAGGACGCCGACTTTGCTGCTGAAACGGCCGCATTGACGAAGGCGCAGATCCTGCAACAGGCAGGCGTAGCCGTTCTTTCACAGGCCAACGCACAGCCGCAGCTCGCTTTGAGCTTGCTGCAGTAATCGTAAGGCCAGCAATTCCCCTTGGTCAGGCGGCATGGAGGCCGCCTGACGCAAGGCTTGGGGAGGGCGCACATGTCTAATGAAGGCTTACGGCAAATCTCCAGCGTCACGGGCACGTTCCGGACGTTGCAACCCGGCAGGGAATCGCTAGCGCAGGGTGGCAAGGCAGCGCCTGAAGCCGGCAAGGAAATGCCGGCACAGGCCAGTACCCGGCCCGATCTTGATGCACTGGCACGAAAGCTAAACGTTGCCAGCCGCAGCATCGGTCGCGATCTGCGCTTTGAAGTCAATATGGATAGTGGACGATCGGTCATCCAGGTGCTCGATCGCGAAACGGGTGAGGTAATCAGGCAGATTCCGCCTGAGAAAACCAGTTTGTATCGCTCGGGAACAGGCGCGATGGCGCTCAGGCTTTACGACGAGCAGGTCTAGACCAAACGGAATTTCGTTGATACGAATTGGCATGTTTCTTGTAAGTAAAGCAATGAACGCCAAACGACTCTTAACCATTCAGGACTGACTGCAGACATGCCGAGCATCATCTCAAACGGAATCGGATCCGGCCTGGATATATCAGGCATCGTGCAGCAACTTGTCGCTGCGGAGGGGCAGCCAGTGATAACGAGGTTGGGCCAGCAGGAAGCGAAAGTGCAGGCCAAGCTCTCCGGGTTCGGCAGCCTCAAATCGGCACTATCGGACCTGCGCGACAAGCTCGATGTCATGAAAGACCTGGATAAATTCCTGAGCCGCAAGGCGGTCTCCGGCAATGAAGATAAATTTACGGTTACGGCCGACACTGGTGCTGTACCGTCCAGCTACTCGATTGAGGTCGTGCAGCTTGCGCAGGCGCAAAAGCTGACCTCGGGCGCATTCTCGGACACCGATGCCGTGATCGGTACCGGGAAGCTAACGCTGCAGATCGGTGTTGAAGGCGTCACCATCGACATCAATTCCGAAAACAACACGCTCGCGGGTATCCGCGACGCAATCAATGAATCGACCGATAACCCGGGCATTGCCGCCACCATCGTCAACGCCGACAGCGGCAGCTACCTTATCCTGACGGCGCAATCGACTGGCGCCGAGAACAGCATCAAGGTGACGCAGAGCGGTGGCGATGGCGGGCTTGCCGCACTGGAGTATGACCCGCCAAATTCGACCGCTCTGACCGAATCGATCGCGGCACAAGACGGGCTGATTCGTGTCGACGGCTTCGATGTCCTGAGCAAGAACAACTCCTTCGCGGGCGCCGTCGAAGGCGTGACGATCACGGCGCTGGAGAGCACCTCGGGTGGCACTGAAAAACTGACGGTCGAAAACGATGCCGAAGCCGTGCAGGACCTTGTCGCCGACTTTGTCGAAAGCTACAACTCGCTGGTTGCGACCTTCGACGGGCTCACAGATTACGATCCCGATGCCAACATAGCCGCACCATTGCTAGGCGATGCCAGCGTTCGCGGCATTCGCGACCAGATTCGCCGTGAGCTCAGTGTTAACGTAACGGACATTGGCGGGCCGTTTTCATCGCTGACGGATATCGGCGTGGAAGTGCAGCTCGACGGCACCCTGTCAATCGATGAGCAGGCGCTGTCGGATGTGCTGGCGAGTGACTTTACGGACTTTGGCCAACTGTTCGCGAGCACTGACGGTTTCGCCGTCCGCCTTCACGGCCTGACGGACGGCTATCTCAAGTCCGACGGTATCGTCGAGACGCGAACTCAAGGCCTGACTGACCAGATCGACGGTTTCAGCGAACAGGCGGACGCGTTGAACGAGCGGCTCACCCTGCTCGAAGCGCGGCTGTTGCGACAGTTCAATGCGCTGGACTCACTGCTCGGGCAACTTTCAACGACCAGTAATTTCCTTTCTCAACAACTCAATAATCTGCCTGGATTTACGCCGCCTGGCAGCAACGGATAAAAGGGTAGACACGTGATGACATTATCGGGGACCGCAGCGGCCCGTCAGTACCAGAAACTCGACATGCAATGCAACATCGAGGGCGCTTCGCCGCATCGACTGATACAGCTGATGATGGAGCGGGCGCTTGCAAAAATCGGCGTCGCCCGTGGCCACATGGAACGCCACGAGGTGCAGGGCAAGGGCAGTAACATTAGCGATGCGATAGACATCATCGAAGGTCTGCAGGCAAGCCTGAACCACAAGGCCGACCAGCGCATGTCGGAAAACTTCGATGCGCTGTATGCCTACATGATGCGTCGCCTTCTCGAAGCCAATTTGCACGATGAGCTGACGATACTGGATGAAGTCTCCGGCTTGCTGACTGAACTGAAAGAAGCCTGGGACGCGATAGCGGACGAGGCCTAGCGGCGGCTGTTGCCGGCGCCAAGCGCAGCACCTATGGATACGACAGTCACGCAGGCGACGGACGGGAATGCAGTCGGGCTCGATGTCTACGCCGTGATAGGAGAGCTCGAATCACGCGCCGGCGCTGCTGAATGGGACGAAGTCGAGGCGCTCATCGCGCGACTCCGGCATGCCGTCATGGAGATTCCGGCGGCGGATCGACGCCATGCATTGCTCGCAGCACAACGCTGTGTCGGCAAAGTGCTTGCGGGTGCGAAATCGGCGCGCCAGGCGCTGTCCGGCAGGCTCAGTGACCTGTCTCGAGGTAAGGCCGCGAAGAAAGCGTACGAATTACGTTAAAAAGCACTTATTTGTGACTTCAATCACAAATACGGCCGGATCAACGGTCTATGCTTCCTCCATCGCTTTTCCAGTTCACGGTGGGGACCGCATGACAACCGGCAATGACAGCCGCGCAAAAGTCCTGGTATTGGATGCCAATCTTCAGCACGCCGCCGATTTGAGCCATCGGCTCAAATACCTTGATTATGACCCGGTCATCGCCGGGTCCGGTGTCTCGATCAACGAACACGACCATGTCGCAGCCGTCATCATCGATAGCGATGGCGATGACGAAATCGTGAAGACCGCCAGCGAAATTCGCCGACAGCATCCCGGTTTGCCGTTTCTTTGCCTTTCCACTGACGCCGAGCTGGAACTCGGTCCCAACTGGTCGCTCGATCTGCCACTCAAGCGCTCGCAACTTGAGCGCCTGCTGGGCCGGGCTGAGCGCTACCAGGGCTGTGAACGCCGGCATCGCATCACCGGAAACTCGCATCCGGTTCGCGCCGTGCGCCGCCTGATCGAGCAGGTCGCGGACTTCGACACCACCGTGCTGGTGACGGGACAATCAGGGACCGGCAAGGAACTGGTGGCTCGCACCATTCATGAACTCTCGGCGCGATCCGACAAGCCGTTCGTGCCGATCAATTGCGGTGCCATTCCCGCTGACCTGCTTGAAAGCGAACTGTTCGGTCACGAAAAAGGCGCCTTTACCGGCGCCATCAGCGCGCGCACGGGACGCTTCGAACTGGCCGAAGGCGGCACGTTGTTCCTTGACGAAATCGGCGACATGAGTCTCGACATGCAGGTCAAGCTGCTGCGCGTCCTGCAGGAGCGAACGTTCGAACGTGTCGGCAGTGGCAAGAGCAAACGCTGCGACGTCCGCATTATTGCGGCAACGCACAAGGATCTGCCCGCTGCCGTCAAAGCGCGCGAATTTCGCGAAGACCTGTTTTATCGCCTCAATGTTTTTCCGATCGAGATGCCGCCGCTGTTCCAGCGCGTATCGGACCTGCCGCAGTTGCTCGAGGAGTTGTTGATCTCGCACGCCGGCAGCCAGCCCGGCGCGCTACGGATTAGCAAGGCGGCGGTCGAGGTTCTTGCCTGCTATCCGTGGCCAGGAAATATTCGGGAGCTGAGTAATCTCGTCGAGCGCCTGGCCATTATCAAGCCGGAGGGTGTCATCGACGTTGATGACCTGCCGCCAAAGTATCGTGAGGCGGCCAGCGCGACCGATGCCGAGACCAACCAGGTCGCCGAGGCCATGCAGCTTACCAACGCCAATCTCAAGGAATGCCTGCAGACGCTCGAACGTGACCTGATTACCCAGGCGATGCAGGCCTGTGATGGTGTGGTGGCGAAAGCCGCACGTCTGCTCAACACGCGTCGCACGACGCTCGTCGAAAAACTCGGCAAGTACGACCTCTCCTAGCTCGCGACGGTCGCCCGCCGGCACCTCGAAAATCCGTCACGGCGGTAAATACGTCAGGAAATTGACGCTCTGGCGCAACGCAGCATTTTCCTAAGCCACTAAAAAACTTCAAGAAAATGGTTTGGCATGCAACTTGCATTTTCTTATCGCAGATAGTGATTGTTTGGAAGGGAGAATCATTTTGGCAGCATCGTCTCTGCATGCGGAACAGCTGCACGACGCCTTTGAGGTCTTCAACCGCCAGTCCGGTTTGCTCGAAGAGTCTTACCGGGATCTGCAGGACACGGTTGACGGGCTCTCGCGCCAGCTGCGACGTGAGCAGTCCGCGCGGTTGACCGAACTGCTCAAGAAAGAGCAGCTGGGCCGCCGCCTCTCGGAACTGCTGGAAACGCTGCCGGGCGCTATTCTCGTCATCGACGGCAATGGCGTTATCCGCCAGCAGAACAGCCAGGCCAGCTCGTTGCTCAGCGAGCCGCTGATCGGCTGCTCGTGGGCCGATGTTGTCCGCCGCGAGGTGCACGATGACGGCAGCGCGGATGGCAACATCCAGCTTCGCGATGGCCGCTGGCTAAGCCTCTCGCGTCGGCGACTCCAGAGCGAACCCGGCGAAGTATTGCTGCTCGCCGACGTTACCGACAGCCACCGTATGTCAGAGCTGCGGCAGCGCAACGAGCGCCTGAGCTCGATCGGCAAGATGACCGCCGAATTCGCACACCAGGTTCGAACACCGCTGGCATCGGCGATGCTGTATCTCGACCAGCTCGACCGGGAAACTGCCAGTGGCGCCCGCGCGGCCGACAGGATTTCCGCGGGGCTACACGAATTGAAACGCATGGTCCATGACATGCTTGGTTTCGCACGCGGCGCCAACTGCGCACAGCACACCGTCAATGTGGCTGCGCTTTTCGACGATGTGCAACGCAGCATCGACGGACAGCTCGGCGCTGGCACAGCGCTGCGGGTTGCGGTGGCTGACGAAGCGCTTGCTGTTGAAGCCAATGAGGATGCGCTCAAAGGAGCGCTTCTGAATCTCGTTACCAATGCCGACCAGGCCAGTGACGGCTCTGCCAATATTCTCCTGCACGCGGATCGTGTGGACGACTCCGTGCATCTTTGCGTTACCGATGACGGTCCGGGTGTTGCCGACGACATCCGGTCAAGACTCTTCGACGCATTTTTTACGACCCGGCCGCAGGGCACCGGGCTTGGACTCGCTGTTGTTAAAGCCGTCGCAGAAGCGCACGGTGGCGACGCATTCCTGGCGACGTCCGATCTCGGCTCCAGTTTCACTATTCGCCTGCCGGTCGGTGATCTCGACAGGGGTGAATCCTGATGCAACCGGCCGTGCTTATCGTCGAGGACGACGCGAACCTTCGCGAAGCGCTGTTCGACACGCTGAACTCCGATTCGCTCCCCGTGTTGACCGCCAGCAACGGCGCGGCGGCGCTCGAGATACTCGATAGCACACCGGTCGGGCTGGTCGTTAGCGATCTGCAAATGGAACCGATGGACGGTGTGACCCTGCTCGGCAAGATTCGAGAACTGCACCCGACGTTACCAGCGGTTTTGATGACGGCCTACGGGACAATCGAAAACGCCGTACACGTCATGCAGAACGGTGCCGCGGATTACCTGGTCAAACCGTTTGCGGCCGATGAGCTTCGAGCGATCGTCGGTCAGTACATCAAGACCCCGTCAGAGGGCGAGCAGCTCATCGCAGTCGACGTAGTGACCACCGAGCTGTTGCAGGTGGCGCGCCGTGTGGCGAGCACACAGGTGACCGTTACCCTGAACGGACCGAGCGGCTGCGGCAAAGAGGTTTTCGCGCGCTACATTCACGAACAGTCGCCGCGCAGCCGGCAGCCCTTCGTCGCCATCAACTGCGCGGCCATTCCGGAGACGATGCTCGAGGCCGTTTTGTTCGGTTACGAGAAGGGTGCCTTTACCGGTGCGACCGGTGCTCATGCCGGCAAGTTTGAACAGGCTGCGGGCGGCACGCTGCTGCTCGATGAGATATCCGAAATGGACCTGGGGCTGCAGGCGAAGCTGCTGCGGGTTATCCAGGAAAAAGAAGTTGAGCGTATTGGCGGGCGAAAAGTCATTCCGCTCGACGTGCGTGTCCTCGCGACAACCAACCGCGACCTGCAGAAGGCCGTTGCCGACGGACAGTTCCGCGAGGACCTTTACTACCGGCTGAGTGTGTTTCCACTGCACATACCAGCGCTTAAGGAGCGACGCGGCGACATTCTGCCACTGGCCGAGATGGCCATTGATCGCTTTGCGGGCCGGCCGGTGACCTTGTCGGCCTGCGCGAAGGAGGCACTGCTCGCACACGATTGGCCGGGCAACGTTCGGGAGCTGGAGAATCTTTTGCAGCGAACGCTCATCCTGCTGAGCGGCAGCATCATTCACGCAACGGATCTCGCCATGCCGGAAGTCGAGGCAGGCGACGCGGTGCAGGGGGACCTTAACGAGGGCCTCCGCAATCGGGAGTATCAATTGATTATCGACGCAATGAAAACCCACAGCGGCAAGCGCGGTGATGTGGCCGAGGCGCTGGGGATCAGTCCCCGGTCGCTGCGCTACAAGCTGGCCCGCATGCGAGAAGAGGGCGTCACAATTCCAGGAGAACGCTCATGAATGAAATCAATGCCAGTGATCTGCTGAACCAGATTCGAACCATGGGCCGCGACCTGCAGCCAACACAGACCGGGCCGACGCCCGGCGCGCCGGATTTCGGACGACATGCTGAAATCGACCATCAATGCGGTCAATGACGCGCAACAGCATGCCAGCGACCTGAAAGTCGGTTTCGCCACCGGTAGCACGGACAAGAGTCTCGCGGAGGTGATGATCGCATCACAGAAGGCGAGCCTGTCGTTCCGGGCGGTCACCGAAGTTCGCAACAAGCTGGTGTCTGCGTACCAGGACATCATGAACATGCCGGTCTGATGGTCGGCGCACTGAACTAACCTAAGGAACGCACAGAAAGACATGGAAACTGGAACCGCATTGGAATCAACTGCCCCGGCACCGAGCCAGATGAATCTCGCCGGCGTCTTGCGCATACCCGCCGTTCGACAGGTGATCTCACTATTTGGCGTTGCCGGCGCCGTGGCCGCCGGGCTGGCGGTCTTTCTGTGGTCGCAGACCCCGCAGTTCACCTTACTCTACGCGGACATGAGCGCCGCCGAAGCGGCGGAGGTCGCCGAGGCGCTGCAGGCAGCGGATATCGACTACAAACTCAGTGGCAGCGGCGTCATGGTCGCAGAATCGGAGCTGCACGACGCGCGTCTGCAGCTCGCATCACAGGGACTGCCGCAAAGCGCCGCCGCCGGCATGGAAATGATGCAGGAGCAGTCGAGTTTCGGTGTCAGCCAGTTTATGGAGAGTGCGCGTTATCAACATGCACTGGAAGCGGAGCTGGCGCGCACTATTGCATCGCTCGGTGCCGTGCGTGAGGCGCGAGTGCATCTCGCGCTGCCCAAGCAAACAGCGTTTATTCGCGACAACAAGGGCGCGAGTGCTTCGGTACTCCTGCAGTTGTTTGGTGGCAGGGTCCTCGAGGCCGACCAGGCGTCGGCGATCGTACACCTGGTCGCGTCGAGCGTGCCGAACCTGATTGCCAGCGACGTCACCTTGATCGACCAGCATGGTCGGCTGCTGAGTTCCGGCAACGAGCAGGAGGCCGGAGCGCAGGCCGCTACGCAGTTCAAATATTCGCGCCGCCTTGAAGAGACGTACAAGCAGCGTATCGAGGACCTGCTGACGCCCCTGGTTGGCGCTGGTCGCGTGCGCGCGGAGGTCGTCGCTGACATTGACTTTACCTACACCGAAGAGACGCGCGAGTCTTTCGATCCTGCGCGAGCCGTTGTCCGCAGCGAGCAAATCAGCGAGGACCTGACGACCGGCAGCGGCTCACTGGCGCGCGGCATCCCCGGTGCTCTCAGCAACCAGCCACCCGAGGTGGCCGCCGCGGGCACCAACGCGGCGGCTATCCGATGCTGCGGCGCGCGAAGCGGAAAATACCTCGAGAAGCAGTACCAGAAATTACGAGGTCGATCGCACCATTCGACATACGCGGCCGCAGGCCGGTGCCATTCGCAAACTGTCGGTCGCCGTCCTGATCGACGATACGCCCGACACCGACGACGCGGCGCAATCGACCCTGACTGATGCCGAGCTCGAACGCTATACGTCACTGGTAAAAGAGGCGGTGGGGTTCAACGAAGATCGCGGTGATTCCGTCGTCGTTCTCAACGAGGTGTTTCATGAGGCCGAGATCATGCCTGAGGCAGAACCACCCGCGATCTGGGAACGCCCGGGCCTGCGTGACGTGATGAAGCAGCTATTGGGCGCAATCCTGGTGCTCGCGATCGCTTTCGGCATCGTTCGACCCATGTTGCGCGGCGTGGTCGGCAGCGACCCGGCCATTGCCGGGCAGTATCTCGGCCGTGCGGGCGAGGTGTCCGCGTCCGGGCAGCTCGCCGGCGCTGCCCTTTCAGGCCCCAGCTACAACGAAAAAGTAGCGGCGGCGCAAAACATCACCAGCAGCGATCCGGCACGCGTTGCGATGCTGGTCAAGCAGTGGGTATCGGCTGATGGCTGAGTCTGTCGAGGCGTTGAAGGGCACCGAAAAAGCAGCGTTGCTGCTGATGACCCTGGGCGAGCGCGAAGCGGCCGAGGTGCTCAAACACATGGAAGCCAACGAGGTGCAAAAACTGGGCACGGCGATGGCTGCACTCAAGAACGTCAGTCGAATCGACGCCGATCGCATCCTCGATGCGTTCATTCTGGATGTCGAGGACCAGACGGCGCTGGGCGTCGATACCGAGAACTACATGCGCAAACTGCTGGGCAATGCATTTGGCGACAGCAAGGCTGACGCGTTCATCGATCGCATCGTGACGGGCGACACGGCAAAGGGGCTGGACGCACTCAAGTGGATGAGCGCAAAGGAGGTGTCCGATATCGTTGAGGACGAGCATCCGCAGATTATCGCGATCGTCCTCGCCTACCTGGAGCCTGCCCAGGCCGCGGAAGTTGTCGAGAACCTCCCGGAAAACCTGCGCCCGGACATTGTCATGCGCGTAGCACGACTGACCGATGTGCAACAAAGCGCCCTGGCGGAAATAGAAAACCTTATTGCCAACAAATCTGCCGAAACCGGTCGCGGCGGCACTCGCAAAGTCGGTGGCGACAAAGTCGCGGCCGGTATCGTCAATGCGCTCAAGCCGGAACGCGGCGAAGCGCTGCTGGACCAGATTCGCGAGAAGAACGCGGAACTCTCAGAACGAATCCAGGAGATGATGTTCGTCTTCGACACACTGCTCGAAGTCGATGATCGTGGCATTCAGTCCTTGCTCCGTGAAATATCAAACGATCTCCTGGTAGTTGCGTTGAAAGGCTGTGATCCGGCCATCAGTGACAAGATTCTCGGCAACATGTCGAAACGCGCGTCGACATTGTTGCGCGAGGACATGGAAGCGAAGGGCCCGATGAAGCTCAGCGATGTCGAGCAGGCGCAAAAGGAAATCCTCGACGTGGCCAGGCGTCTTGCCGATGCCGGTGAAATCGATCTCGGCCGTGGCGGTGAAGAATATGTCTGAGGACGCGGCCGCAAAAGTGACGTCTACCTGGGACGTGCCCGCCATCGACGGCTCCGACGGCAAGGGCTACCTGACCGCCGCTCGTCTCGAGGATTTACAGAAACAGGCCTTTGATGAGGCCTGGCGAGAGGGGCGAGAGAACGGCGTCGCGTCCGGCCTGGGATATGATTGTTTGATTTGGCCAGTGTTTAGGCGGCGCAAAGTCCTCCGATCTTCCCAGATGGTTGGGGCCGAGGAAGTGCATCAAGCATTACTTAGGGTATTTAGCCCTTTTGGTTTTTACACTGATCCTTTTGCGAATGGTCACATGCAAGGTCATAAATTCAGCTTGTTGAACGAAGCGGCAGGTTGTTCGATTTGGTCTAATCAAGAAATTCTAGAAGAAAAAGTAGAAAGAGTACAACCGTTCTATCGCTGGGCAGGACATGCATTTTCCCTCTGGCCATTGAGACGGTTGCCCTTTTCCAAGGATTCCACGAGCGGGTGATGTGCTTAGAGGATGGCATGTTTTCGACTTTTTCGCCCATTCAGCCAAGGCGGCGCAAGACTTGATGCGCCAAGTGAATAACCTAGCCCTCGAGCATGGTATGGATTTTTGTTATGTGTCGTGGACTAAAGATGCTCCTTGGGCAGATGCAATCCGCTCCGACACGATATCAGCCTTTTCGCCGATAATGGAATTTGTGATGCCCATGGCCAACGTTCAACGAGTGCCGGTCTCAATCCAAAAGCATGTTTATCTTGATGTGCGGGATTTTTAGCTTCGTTGTCGAGTCTGCGGAAAACGGCAGAGCTGATTTCCACTACCTTTTGCACTTTTCCCGGCGAAAAAACGTCCACGGCATCTCTCGTCATGGCAATCAGAGTGTCGGTGAGAATCATGAAAAGTTTTCGTGCGCAAAGCGGATCACTTCGGCAGAGTTCAAGCAGGGCCCCAAGGCTTTCTTCTGGTATCGCCAAAAAATAAGCAAAGCTTTTTCCTCCGGCGAATCGAATATCAACTTTACTGGCTTGGCTTGTAGGTAACCAATTGAATGATGCACGATATTAATCTATTTTGGTTTTCCATCAGCTGCGCTGATGACCTTCTTTGTGGCGTGGTTTGTGCGAGGTGCTTGGTTGCTATTTTTTTTGCCGCAAAAATTTCACTCTCTGGCAATATCTTCATCCCTAAAACAGGTGCCACCGCCGTTTTCTTGTGACATCGCCTTCAGTGCCTTTTTCTGGCCTTTCAGGGATTGCCGTACCAATTGGTAGACAAGCGGGTTAGTACTCATTCCCGAGACACAGCCATCTTCATCGAGGGCAGGAGCAGCTCTTCATCAGGCACTCCCAACGGCGTTGACCATTTGTCACGGAGTTCTTTTCTCAAGGTGTAATTGGCCAATAAGTAATACCAAGCTGCGTGCATGTCGCGTACGTTGGCCCGAAGGTCAATCGAACGCTCTACGATACCTCGGGCGCTATAGAACTCCTTACGCATCTGCATCAGGCGTTCGAACAATGCTTCAGGCTCCATGTTTTTAGGTCGGAAAGCCACTGTTCCAAACTTGTACTCTGGTTCAAGCCACCACTTGGGGTAGAGTAGTCTGCCTTCCTCCTCAAGCCGCTGATAGAGCGGTGTGCCAGGGAAGGGCTGCATATGGTTGAAGGCCGCCACGAAGAACTTCTGCCGCATGGCAAATTCGAGGGTACGATCGTAGATATCTGGGGTGTCGGTGTCGTATCCAAACACAAATGTGGCATAGATTTTGATACCATGCTCACGCAGGCGATCCAGGGCGCCGTCATAATGAACCATGCCTCGGTTAAAGTTCTTTTTCATCTTGCGCAGCGTGTCCTCGCACAAGGACTCGAAGCCGATCAAAATCAACGCGCAACCGCTTTCATTCATCAGCTTGAGCAGTTCAGTGTCTTGTGCGGTTTTGATCGAGGCTTGGCAAACCCAACGCACGCCCAGGGGCTTGATCTCTCGCAACAATGCTTTCGCCCGATCAAAGTCAGCGGTAAAGTTATCATCCACCAAAAAGATGGTCTTATGACCTGCACGCTCGATCTCTTCGGCTACGTCTCTGGCAGGACGATAACGATAGCTCTTTTTGTAATAGGCCGTGACCGAACAGAAGTCACAGGCAAAACGGCAACCCCTACCCGATTCGATCAGCGAGATAGGAACGTATTTTTTATCGGCAAAGATCTCACGAAAAGGGCGCAAACCATGCATGCTCGTGCGGCTACCGCGATACACCAGCTTTAGTTGTCCCCGCTCGGCATCGTTCAGAAGGTTGGTCCAAGTGGATTCCGCTTCGCCGATCAACGTGCAGTCAGCTATCTGCTGTACCTCGTCAGGCACAAGCGTAGCATGATAACCACCGATCACCACTCGCACACCACGCTGTTTGTACTGAGCTGCGATCTGATAGGCCCGACGTGCGGTGTATGTCTCGACCGAAATCGCAACAAGATCCGTTGGTTCATCGTATGGGATCTTTTCAACGCGATCGTCGTAAAAGACTACCTGATGCCGTCTGGGTGTCAGACTGGCCAAGGTAGCGATAGCCAGAGGCTCCATCTTCCACGACTCAACGAAATCACCGTGCATTTTTCCCATGGCGGGCTGTATAAAAGTAATTTTCATAGCTATTCCTTCTTCCTTCTGTGTTGGACAATCTGGGCTTAGGCTCGTGGCCTGTGCTGCGGTGGCCTGCCTTATCAAACCGACTGTCGCTATCTGTGTATCTTGATTCACTTCCAGATCTACAACATCGCAATCTCAACGTGTGGAATTCTACTATCCAGCGCTTTGACCTGAGAGGCATCTTCGCCCCAGTGCACGGTGTAGAGAATTGAGCGATAATCGATATGTCGATAATGAAATTTGATCGATTTGAGCTGAGGATGACATTGAGACATTCCCAGACTTACGTATTTGAACTTGCGCGCACGGGCAGCATTACAAGCCCGGGCCATCAAAGCCAGCCACAGGAGTCTGTCATCGATGGGCGCAGCCATGTGGGAGAGATAAGCAAACCGAAACATGGAACCGGGATCGGGCAAATGAGGAATTCCCAACAAGGGACCAACCAGATTGACCAGACCACGAAAGCGTTTTAAGTTACCACGATAGTTTTCCACGACCAGTTGCTTAAAGGACTGCTGATCCCATAAAGCTACACAGGCTTTCACCTTACCCTTTCGGTCGATCGCCAGCAGGAAATCCTGGGCACTAAGACCGGGTGAGTGTTTGGGATTGGCAAGCTCGTCTGCGGTGATGTAGGGCGCAAACTGCAGCTTTTGGTAATTGCGCTGGAGGCAACCCGCGATATCTGGCAAATCATCTTTTTTAGCCCAACGAAACGCGATGTCTGGCAAGCGAGGTTCGATACGAAGACGCCACAGCGGAATCGCCAACGATGACAATCGTGAATACTCCCAGTAATTCGGGAAGCCCGGGCATGCCACCCGCCAGCGCCCGAGTCGCAGGTTTGTTGTCTTCGATGATTGTCGTAATGCAAAACGGCGCTTGGCTGACTTTTGCATCTGCCCAATCTGGAAAACCACCTCGCAAAAGCCCCTTGCCCCCGCGAAAACCTCTGCGAATTCTGACATGACCCAAGTAGCCCATCCGGCGCACTTGTCCGTTAATGAATGCAAATCGTTCGGATCGATTGCCGATACCCACCAGCTGATTCGAGGGTTGAACCCGACAAATCACGGTGTGGTTCCGATCGCCCTCCACTCCAGCGCCGATAAAAAAGTCCGGTTCTCTGCGCATCGTCACTGACAGAGCTCCAGGCATGGCGGTTTCGCGCAAAAGCTATCCGAATATCAGGATCATCTGACTGCGATGCAAACGAGAAATGCAGCGAAGGCACAGCAGTTTGGTCCATTCAAAACCTCCGACCAAAGAAATTTGTTTACTGTCTACCCTGCAGACTGTCAACCTTTTTCCCTTGCAGCTGCGTCATTCTTTTCTGTATTTATACAAAATCGAAATGTGTTTAGAGCAACATTTTGCCTTGCTCTAAAGGCGTTTTTGATGGTCGGGAGTTCGGTCCCACCATGTAGAAGTTGGTCTGACGACACGTTGGTGCTCCCGAAGCAGAATCAGGCGCAGTACAGATGTTTAGAAGTAACGAATGCAGTATTTGCCCAATTGATATCCAGACCTTTCAGTGCAGATAAACAAGTCAGGCGATCTGATCGACGAGACAGAATCGAACGTCAGGATGGCAAACTCGTCTCACGTACAGTATCCACCTCAGCACTGAAAGCGATGGAGTGAAGACCAAATGTGGCGGGTCTTTCAAACCTATTATGCCGATGTCACACGTGAGCAACTTCGAGCGCGATCTGGCAGAGAAAAGTGTCGTGATTCTGCTTGCAGGATGCCATACAAGACGCATCGAAGGTTTCTCGACGATGCAATACTATACCGAGACCGTTCAGGGACGTAAGATCGCAGTGCTGTTTTCAGGTGACACGATCATTAGCCCAAACTACTGGGGTCAAACAGCCCTACAGAAGGCCTGGTTGATGAATGCCATGCGCTTCTTATATGATAAACCCGCAGCTACCCTTCTACTGGTTTCTGATCACCAAAGGCTACAAAACATACCTTCTACTCAGCCGCAACTTTCTCGAGTACTGGCCGCGTCACGACATGCCAACACCGCCCTTTCAACAGGCACTACTCGATCAAATATGCCGCAACAAATTCGGTGACGACTACAAAGCAGAGATCGGACTGGTACGGCACGATAGGCCACATGGAAGGCTGAAGATGAGTGTGGCGCCAGTGGATCAAGCATCATCTCGCGCAGCCAGACATTCGATATTTCGTCGACCGCAATCCCGAGTATGCCAAAGGTGACGAATTGTGCTGCATTGGAAGAATAGACCTTGCGCTGTGTCGATCGTATCTTACGAAAATGGGGACACGCGCATTTCAAAAGGCGATGTCCATATGGGGCGGATTCTTCT
>CAWEDS010000006.1:0-143297 GCA_963807845.1 uncultured Gammaproteobacteria bacterium | reverse complement strand
TGTACTGGCTGGCGCGACGTATTGCTAGTGAGACGCGGAATGCTGTGGCCAAGCACGAGCTGATCGAGATAATCCGCACGACGAAAGACCGTATCCCGTTGCGCGACGCGTTGCTGACAGGCTCTGAACAGGAGACGGACTTTGGCTCGCTGGTTCCTATCCAGAAGGGCCGCCAGCAAGTTGAGCAGGAAATTTTCACGGCGGCGGCAGAGAAGGTGCAGGTATTTGGCATCGAGCTGCTCGACATACGATTCAAGCGCATCAATTACAATGATAGCGTGCGACCGAAAATCTACGACCGTATGATCAGTGAACGCCGGCAGATTGCCGAGCGATTCCTCTCGGAAGGTAACGGCGAGGCGGCCCGAATTCGTGGCAACCGGGTACGTGACCTGAACAAGATCCAGTCCGAAGCGTATCGGGAAGTCGAGGAAATACGGGGCGTCGCGGACGCGAAAGCCACCGAGATCTACGCGAAGGCCTACAACCAGAGCCGCGAAGCGGTGGAGTTTTACGAGTTCACAAGAACCATGCAGGCCTACAAACCCCTCATCGGCGAAAACACGACGCTCGTGCTGTCAACGGACAGTGAGCTGTTCAAGTTCCTGAAAGGGATGGACCCGAAGTAGGGCGCGGCGGCGAGATTCCTGATTTGCGGCAGATTCGCTTCATGTCAGGGTTGGTCTCGTATCTGAAGCTGGATTTGAAAAATAGTGATCCAGTTGGCGAATATCGATAGGATACTCAGCAGACAATGCGCCCGTAGCTCAGCTGGATAGAGTACCTGGCTTCGAACCAGGTGGTCGGGAGTTCGAATCTCTCCGGGCGCGCCAAAAAAGTAAAAAGGGTCAGTTACTTACGAGTGACTGACCCTTTTTCGTTTGCGATTCGCTGTCCCATTGTCCCATTCAGCGTAGCCGCGTTCCGGACACATGGTTTACACATTTAGCCGTACAGGGCTCGCTTCACAGCCTCGGGTTCTTTCTCCATCACACGTAGCAGGGTATGCGACGCGCCATCTGGGTCGCGTTCACCTTGCTCCCACTTCTGCAGGGTGCGAATGGAGATCATCAGGAAGTCGGCGAATTGCTGTTGGGTCATGCCGAACTTCTGACGAATACCTTTTACGTCAGCCGGTTCGAACTCGTAACGCTTCAGCTTTTCAGGCTTGTCTCGAAACTCCTTCAGACCGGCGACAATCTCAGCACCGATATCTCGCTTCGCCATGTCTGTCTCCTATTCTCAACTCAAAGGTCTTTCACAATTTCACGCATCGCCTTGATCGCATCACGAGATAGATCACTCGCTTCATTCTTGGCGTATGCGGTCAGGAACAAAATTTGGTGGTTCTTCGTAATCCAGTAATAGATGACTCGGACGCCACCGCGTTTTCCTGATCCTTGCAGTCCCCACCGCAACTTTCTGACTCCACCGGACCCTTTGATGATGTCTCCTGCGTCTGGCCGATCTATCAGGTAGAGCTGCAGCATTTGGAACTGCGAGTCATCGAAGTAGTTTTCTCTGATACTTGAGAACCCTGTCGTCTCGATGAACTCCATGGAAAAAGACTACCCCAATGGGGCATCTTGTGCAAGATCAAATCTGTCCCACTGGAACTCACAAGGTCGTGAAGAATCAGGTGCTTGCGCGGGCTCTGGCAAACTTCTATGGGACAGACAAGTTCTATAACTCACTGAATTGATTATTGAAATAGAGACTAACGTTTCTGGCTTCGAACCAGGTGGTCGGGAGTTCGATAAAACGCGCTAGCGTTTTAGACGCCGCAGGCGCCCCGGAGGGGTCAAAAACAGCCCCGCGGCTGTTTTGATCAATCTCTCCGGGTGCGCCATTTTTGTCCAGCGTCCCAACAGTGTATTCCGGAGACATGGGAAACACTTCTAGCCGACTACATCAGCAATTATATACCTAAAAAAGTCTATCCTTACATCGAGAAATAGACCCAATTAGATATAATCACAACAATGGGCAAGGATGAAAAGGACATTGTCTGGCTAGGCGATTCGCTATCGGTTTTATAGATGTTTCCGAAATCCGTTCGTATCGGTCTCGGCGGCGATCTGCGCCGCCTTCAAATTGGCGAATTGCCAAAGGATTGCAAACCGATGAAGACCGCGGGCTCGGGCGTCCGTGAATTGCGCGCACGCGATCGCAACAGTCAATATCGAACGATGTATGTAATCAGAATGCGTACGAAGGTGGTTGTTCTGCACAGTTTCATCAAGAAGAGCAGGACGACGCTAAAGGCCGATATAGACACAGCGAGGGAGCGGCTGAGGGCATTTGACAGGAAGTGAGAATTGGCAATGGAGTACTAGTAATGAAAACAAAGGTTACTAAGGGTAACGTTTTTAAAGATCTCGGATTTACCGATGAAGAGTCCGTTGCATTGGCAATGCGAGTGTACCTCGCGGTCGAGATTGAGAAGTTTATTAAGCGGAAGAAACTTACGCAGATGAAAGCGGCGGAGTACTTTGATGTGCCACAACCGAAAATCAGTAAAATCGTTGGTGGGAAGGTGAGCGGCTTCTCTATCGAATACCTGGTAAAGATGGCCATCAAGGCAGGGAAACACCCGCGAATTTCGTTCGCGAAACGCTAGGGCGTATAGAAAAATACGCTTCAAAGGCTGGGCTCGTTTCACAGCCTCAGATTCTTTCTCAATCACACCCAGCAGGGTATGCGACGCGCCGTCCGGGTCGCGCTCACCTTGCTCCCATTTCTGCAGGGTGGGAATGGAGAGCATCAGGAAGTCGCGAATTGCTGGTGAGTCATGCAGAACTCTTGACGAATACCTTTTACGTCAGCCGGTTAGAACTCGTAACTCTTCAGCTTTTCAGGCTTGTCTCGAAGCTCCCTCAGACCGGTTTGTTCCATGTCCATTAGCAATATTCCCGGGCTCTTCCCCGGGCTGTTCAGGTGGCAAAAGGCGCTTACATCACCGATACCTTTGGCAAACCCGTCACCACCACGACCGCCTTCTGCTTTGTCCGGGTTTCTTTCCACCTCTGGCAATGCTTACAAGCAAATCGTGAAGGTAATCACATGTTTAGCCGCCATTTTGCGACATGATATGGCTGTACTTGGACCTGATCGTGCTGAAATGAATCGTACGAATCAGACACTTGGCTGCCGGGAGGTGCCACATGCGGGCGATTCGCCCACTCGAAAGAAGGTCGGCCACACTGTTCGCGGCCCTGATGGCAGTGGTCGTGCTGCAATTTGATCTTTCCCAGCCGCTCGGAGTTTCTGCGGGCATGCCGTACGTTGTGCTGCCGTTACTCGGCCTTCTCACTCGCTCATCGAAGTTCATCATTGCTGCCGCTGTGGCCGGAAGCGTGTTCATTGGCATCGGCATATGGTTGTCACCGGCGGGCGTCGAGTTTTCTATTGTCCTTGCTAATCGTGGGATGAGCGCAGTGCTGATTTGGGTAACGGCGTTAATGGCGCTTCATCATCTTCATGTAGGGAATTGTCTTCAGCAGCGACTTCGGGACCTGGCAGCAACCGACCCGCTGACCGGCCTTTACAATCGGCGCCATGTGTTCGAAAACCTTCACAGGGAGCTGCATCGATTCGAACGCTACGGTGAACACTTTGCGCTGATCCTTATCGATGCCGACCATTTCAAACAGGTAAATGACAGTCACGGGCACATGGTTGGGGATGCCACACTTCGCTGGATTGCGAAGGTGTGCACAAAAAGTGTTCGTGAAGCCGACCTGGTCGGCCGGTTTGGCGGTGAAGAATTCATCATTTTATTGCCGCATACGACAACCGACGAAGCGGCAGTCGTGGCGGAACGCATTCGGCTGGCTATGCACGACACTGACAGTGAGATTCGCGGTGATGCGGCGCCAGTGACATTGAGCCTTGGCGTTGCGGAGGCGGGTCCGACCACGACGACGTTTGACGATATTCTAAAAGCAGCTGACGACGCACTCTACGCGGCGAAGCGCGGTGGTCGTGACCAGGTTGCGAGACATGACGCGGGCATTGCAAAACCGCGCGCGGTCCATGTGGCGTAGTGACAGGTGCCCTGGACGCGTCAGATGGTCATTTGAGTACCATGAAATTTGTCCCATTGAGTCCGAGCACACTCAATCGAAAAAACTGCTTACGTCACTGTCGTTATTCTGCCAATAGCGGCGATGCCCTTCTCGTCGAGTGGATCGCGACTTCTGTCTGTAGACAAAGGTTGTACTTCAATTCCTGACATAGGGTCGATTGTCGAAGTGGTTAGAGGCACTCAACCACTGTGGTAATGCCCTGTCCCAATCCGACACACATAGTGGCAACGCCCAACGTGCCTTCGTTCTGTCGCATGACATTCAGCAAGGTGCCGGTAATGCGGGCGCCGGAGCAGCCGAACGGATGGCCAAGCGCGATGGCACCGCCATTGAGGTTGACCTTCTCGTCCATTACGTCCAGCAGACCCAGATCCTTCAGCACCGGCAATGCCTGTGCTGCGAAAGCCTCGTTCAGTTCCACGTGGTCGATATCCGACATGCTCAGCCCGGCACGCTTCAGCGCCTTGTGCGTCGAGGGGACCGGCCCATAGCCCATGATGGACGGGTCGACCCCGGCGACGGCCATCGCGCGAATCCGGGCCAACGGCTTCACACCCAATGCCTTCGCACGTTCGGCCGCCATAACGATCATGCACGATGCGCCGTCGGTTATTTGCGAGGAACTGCCCGCTGTAACCGTGCCGTTTTTCGGATCGAATACCGGCCGTAGCTGAGCGAGGCCCTCGACCGTCGTGTCCGGGCGTATGGTCTCGTCGTGTTCCACCAACACTTTGAAGCCGTTGGCGTCATGGCCTTCAATCGGGATGATTTCCTCGGCGAATCTTCCTTCCACGGTTGCCTCGTGGGCGAGTCGGTGCGAACGGGCAGAGAACTCATCCTGTGCTTCGCGGGTGATGCCGTGCATCTTGCCCAGCAACTCTGCGGTCAAGCCCATGGAGCCCGCCGCTTTGGCCACGTGTTTCGACAGGGCCGGGTTGATGTCGATGCCGTGCATCATGTCGATGTGACCCAGGTGCTCGACACCACCCACCACGAACATGTCGCCGTTGCCGGTCATGATCGCCTGCGCCGCACTGTGCAATGCCGACATGGAAGAGCCGCACAGGCGATTGACCGTCTGGGCGGGCACCTCGTGTGGCAGGACTGACATTACCGCGATCATGCGCGCAACGTTCATGCCCTGTTCGAGGGTCTGCATGACGCAGCCCCACAGCACATCGTCCACTTCTGCAGGGTCAAGTTTGGGGTTTCGCGCAAACAGACCGTTTATCAACGCCGCTGACATGTCGTCCGCCCGAGTGTGGCGGAAACAGCCGTTCTTGGAACGCCCCATCGGCGTACGTGCAAAATCTACGATTACTGCGTCTCTCGGATTCAGACTCATCTATTTTCTCCCGCTCGCTGCTGTTCCGAAAAAGGTGTTGCCACTGGCAGCCATCTCGCGCAGTTTTTCGGTAGGTAAGTACAGTGCTTTCAGCGGCCCGGCTGCCGCCGCAATTTCGTCGGCCCTGGCTACAAACTTATCGATACCAACGTCGTCGATGTAGTGCAGCGCGCCGCCCCGGAATGGCGGGAAACCAACTCCATAAATCAAGGACAGGTCAACGTCAGTGGCAGACGCTGCAATGTCGTCTTCGAGACAACGCACAGCCTCAAGGCACATGGGGATCATCATCGAATCAACGATCATCTCATCGCTCATCGTCTCATTGCCGTCGATAACCGGCGCGAGAAGTGCAGCAACTTCGTCATCGAGCAGCTTCTTCGGGCGCCCTTTTTTGTCGGTTTCGTACTTGTAGTAACCGCGACCGTTCTTCTGGCCGAAACGCTTATTCTCGAACATCACTTCCTGGCAGGACTTGAAGTCATACTTCATGCGCTCGGGGAAGCCTTCCGCCATGACGGTACCGGCGTGCACGCCCGTATCGATGCCCACAACGTCACACAGGTAGGCGGGCCCCATCGGCCAGCCGAATCGTTCCATCACCCGGTCGATGTTGGTGAAATCGATGCCGCGTTTTACCAGGCCCGTGAACGCGCCGAGGTAAGGTGTAAGGATGCGATTCACAAGGAACCCCGGGCAATCGTTGACGACGATCGGTTTCTTTCCCATCGCCAATGCGTAGGCCACGGTCCTGGCTACGGCTTGCTCGCCCGTCTTTTCGCCGCGAATGACTTCGACCAGCGGCATCCTGTGTACCGGGTTGAAAAAATGCATGCCGCAGAAGTTCTCAGGGCGCTTCAACGGTTCGGCGAGATGGGTGATCGAAATGGTCGACGTATTGGATGCAAGAATCGCGTCATCACGAATTTGCGCTTCGGTCTCCACCAGGACTGCGTGTTTGACCTTGGGGTTCTCCACAACGGCCTCGATCACTATATCGACATTGTCGAACCCGTCGTAGCTCAGGGCTGGCTGGATCTTGTTGAGGACGCCGGCCATTTCGGCGACCGACATCCGTCCACGTTCAACCTGTTTGGACAGCAATTTGCTGGCTTCCGTCAAACCGAGGTCGATGCCGGCCTGCGCGATGTCCTTCATGATGATGGGCGTGCCTTTCAGCGCCGACTGGTACGCAATGCCGCCACCCATAATTCCGGCGCCGAGCACGGCAGCCCGTTCCACTTTTCCGGCTTTCTTCGCAAGATGCTTGCCGCTTTTTGCCAGCATCTGGTCACCGAGGAACAGACCGATCAGGTTCTTCGCTGCCAGCGTGCCGGCCATTTTAGCGATACCCCTGGCTTCTTCGCGCAGAGCATCGTCGCGACCCATTCCTGCCGCTTTTTGCATGACCTTGATCGCGGTGATCGGCGCCGGATAGTGGGGTCCGGCCTTACTGGCGACAAACCCTTTGGCGGTTTCGAACACCATCGTGGCCTCGATCTCATTCAGCTTCAATGGTTCCTGTTTTTCACGCCGCTTCGCCTGGTAGTCGAGCTTGCCGTCGATGCACTGCTGCAGAAGAGACACGGCAGCCTCGCGTAGTAACTCGGGCGCAACGACCGCATCAACAGCGCCGAAACGCAGTGCCTGGTCCGCCTTCTGGTCCTGGCCCGAAGCAATCCATTCGATCGCGTTGTCGGCGCCAATCAGGCGTGGCAAGCGCGTGGTGCCGCCATAGCCTGGAATAATGCCCAGCTTGGTTTCCGGTAGCCCGACCCGCGCCGTTGCCGACATGACCCGGTAGTCGCAGACCAGCCCCATCTCAAATCCGCCACCCAGGGCGATACCATTGATGGCGGCCACGGTGGGCATCGGCAAATCCTCAAAGACATTGAAGATGTCGAGGTTAATGCTGAGAATCTTGTCGGCTATCTCGTCTTCGCTGCCGCCAAATTGTGTGCCGAACTCCGTGATATCCGCGCCCACGATGAAAACGGGCTTACCGCTGGTGACAATCAGGCCTTTGAGCGAAGTATCGGCGGCGATTGCTGCAGTTGCCTCTTTCAACTCATTGAGCGTCAGCGCATTGAACTTGTTGACAGAGTCATCCTGCAGGTCGAAGCAGAGTTCTGCGATGCCCTCGTCAGTTGCCTGGACGGTAATCGCCTTTCCGGAGTAGATCATTTTGTTCCTCTCTCGTTCAGAAGTGCTGGCGGGCTAGAAAATGAACTGGTTCTCGTCCATCTTCATCAGCGAATCGGGGCCCGTCGACATCGTTTCCAGCAGCGAGGTTGTTCGCGGCAGGATTTTGGCAAAATAGAATTCCGCGGTCTGGATTTTCGCACGATAAAACGCCTCTTCCGTCGTGCCTTGCTCCAGCCTCCGGTACGCGGCCCGCGCACTGGCAGCCCAGGCGACGCCAAGTAACACGTAGCCGGAGAACATGATGTAGTCGACCGAGGCTGCGCCCACGGCGTCGCGGTCGCGCATGGCGGCAAGGCCGATAGTCCGGGTCAATGACTTCCACTGCTTGGTAAGCTGGACCAGTGTCTTCAGGTAGGGCCTGAGTTCCTTGCGGTTCCGGGATCGTTTGCAGAAGTCGAGGATGGCGCCGGTTACAGGCGCGAGCGCCTTGCCGCGCGTGCCGAGTACTTTCCTCCCGAGGAGGTCCAGTGCCTGAATGCCCGTGGTGCCTTCATAGAGCATGCCGATCCTGGCGTCTCGCACATTCTGTTCCACGCCCCACTCATTAATGTAGCCATGTCCGCCGAAACACTGCAGGCCGAGGTTCGCGCTCTCGAAACCGGTCTCGGTCAGGAAGGCCTTGATGATGGGCGTCAGGAAGCCGAGTACGTGGTTGGCAAGTTCGCGGGCTTCCGGGTCGTCGGACTTGGTCAGTATGTCGCCCTGGGTGCTGGCGAAATAGATTAGTGCGCGGCCACCTTCGGCGAATGCTTTTTGCGTCAGCAACATGCGACGCACGTCCGGGTGCACGATGATCGGGTCCGCAGGTCCGCCGGGGTTTTTGGGGCCTGAAAGGGAGCGCATCTGCAGGCGGTCCCGGGTGTAGGCGAGAGAGTTCTGGAACGCGAGTTCCGAGTGCGCCAGCCCCTGTAAGCCGGTGCCGATTCGGGCGAAGTTCATGAACGTGAACATGTAGCTCAGGCCCTTGTTTTCCTCCCCGACCAGGTACCCGGTCGCGCCATCGAAGTTCAACACGCACGTCGAGTTGCCGTGAATACCCATCTTGCGTTCGAGGGCTCCGCAAGTCACGTTGTTGCGCTCGCCGATCGAGCCGTCCTCGTTGGGCATGAACTTGGGCACGATGAACAGCGAAATACCCTTCGTACCCGGCGGTGAGCCGGGCGTCCGCGCCAGTACGATATGCACGATATTTTCGGCGAGGTCGTGTTCGCCCGACGAGATGAATATCTTCGATCCGGTAATGCGATAGGTGCCGTCCGCGGCTTGCTCGGCTTTGGATTTCAAGAGGCCAAGGTCCGTGCCGCTATGCGCCTCGGTCAGGCACATGGTGCCGGTCCAGCGACCGCTGACCAGCGGCTCCATGAACATGGCCTTCTGTTCCTCGGAGCCGTGCTCGTCAATCGTCTCCATAGCGCCATGGGACAGTCCGGAGTACATGGCCCAGGACCAGTTCGCCGTGCCGTTCATCTCGCGAACGGTCGTTCCGATCGACATCGGCAGGTCCTGGCCGCCATAGCGGGAGGGTTGGTCCAGCGACGGCCATCCGCCGTCGACGTATTGCTGGTAAGCCTCCTTGAATCCGGGAGGGGTCCTGACCTCGCCGTCGTCCAGCAATTCGCATCCAGCCTCGTCGCCCACGGCGTTCAGTGGGGCGACGACCTCCTCGGAGAACTTGCTGGCCTCGCCAAGAATCGCGTCGATCAGGTCCCCGTTGACTTCCTCGCAGGCGGGCAGGGACTGATAGTGTTTCTCGAAGTTCAGCAGGTCCCGCATGACAAACTGCATGTCCCTGATCGGTGCTTTGTAGGTCGTCATACCGTTTCTCTCCCGGGCGATAGCAGGCTTTCGCTATTTTCAGAGTACAGTCGTACGCACAACTGTACCAGTTGTTTGCTAGAATGCAATAGCCCGGTCAAGTTGCAGGCCTGTCACGGAGCCAAAAGGGAAAATTCTTGATGTTCACCAGGAAAGAGCAAAAAGCAGAAACCCGGCAGCGACTCATGGACGCAGCGGCCGCTGAGCTTGCTTCAGGGCGGAGCTTCGACACCTTGAGTCTCAGGGAGGTTGCCAAGCTCGCCGGTATCGCGCCGACGTCGTTCTACCGTCACTTCCATGACATGGAAGGCCTGGGACTTGCGCTCATCGAGCAACAAGGCGAGACGCTGTTGACGCTCATGCATCATGTTATGGAACAAGCGTCTGGTGGGCGTTCGCTGATTCGCACGTCGGTTGAGACGTTTTATGACTACATTTTCGCCAACCAGGGCATGTCGCAAATGATCATGCAGGAAAGCATGTCCCGGCAATCGGCGTTTCGTGAAGCGGCCGGTGAGTTGTTCATAACGATGTCCAGGGACCTGGGTGAGTTCCTGGTGTGGGACGGGAAAGAAAGGGGCGTGCCGCTGGGGCATCCGCAACTCGCCGCGAGTTCCATGGTCGCCATTCTGTTCACGACCGGGATCGCGATGCTCAACATGCCGGCAAAGGACCGCGATCGGCACATCGAGGCCGCTATCGTTCAACTGCGGATGATCATGCGCGGTGCCGAAGTCATGGGGCAGGCATCCTGAGGACTCGCGGAGACGCAAATTCGACTAAGTGCGGGAAGAGAACGGCTGTTCACCCAGTGCGGCAGAAATTGGCGACATTGCGGCGTAGCCCCGCGGCCTGCAGGCTCAAAACGGGCCGAAGCCTGTTTTGATCAATCTCTCCGGGGGCCGCTCTCATACAGCCATGTACGTCGCGGCACTCGCGCGTCCTGCACATCGCGCGCCAAAAGTACAAGGGTCTATGCCGGAGGCATGGGTTGCAGATAATACCGAACACATCGCTAACACTCTGTTCGGAGTGCAAATTGTCAAAGGGACTGACGCAGTTGCGGTGCCATGCCTGCCGGACTTGTCGGTGCCGGTTCTCGTGTGATGAACTGGCAGAGTGGATGCCGGAGTGAAAGTTCTTTGGTTGCTGGTGGGCCTGACGTCGGTCGGCGTAGGTGCCGTCGGTGTCGTACTGCCGTTGTTGCCGACGACGCCGTTCCTGCTGATCGCCGCCTTCGCGTTCGCCCGTTCCTCGGTGCGGCTGGATAACTGGTTGCGAGAGCACCAGTCCTTCGGGCCATTGATTAACAACTGGCACCGTGACGGCAGCATTGACCGCAAAGAGAGACGGATTGCGATCCTCGTTATCCTGATAACTCCGGTGATCACGTGGCTGTTTGGCGCACCGCTTATGGATAATCGTTTTTCAGGTTTTTGTCTTGGGCGCTGCGGCCGTTTTTATCCTGACTCGCCCCTTGCCATCTCAAGGCCATCGCCGGTAAACGGTACGAAAGTTAAAAGGACAAGAATCTCTATGAGCCAAAAAACCCGAAGCAAGCGAGTGAACGACTGAGAACCGCATCAGTCGAGCGCGACTCGTCGCTGTTGCGTCGTCGCGGTTCTGGCGCTCGGCCTCGTGGCAGCGGCGTTCTTGTTCGGCAGAGACAACACTGAGTCTTTGCATGTTGAGGCCACAGCGCGCCAGGCGGCCCTTGCGAGCCAACATTCGCCGACCCTTGGCGACCCGGGTGCCAAGGTGCACATCGTAGAGTTTCTCGATCCGGCGTGTGAAACCTGTGCCCTGTTTTATCCAATGGTCAAGCAGTGGCTGGCTCAGGCGCCGGGCGAGATCCGTCTTTCGATTCGCCATGTTGCATTCCATACCGGCGCTGACCACGCGGTCAGAGTCCTGGAGGCCAGCCGAAAACAAGGCAAATACTGGCAAACACTGGAAGCGCTGTTGGCATCACAACGTGAGTGGACACAGCACCATACTGTTCAGCCCGACAGAATCGGGCCAGCCATTGCGGGTGTGGGCCTGGACATGGCGCAGTTGATGGTCGACATGGATGCTATGGACGTTTTGGCGCGCATCGAACAGGACAAGAAGGACGCCATACTGCTGAAAGTCAGCGCGACGCCGGAATACTTTGTCAATGGCCGGCCGCTACCCAGCTTTGGCCAGCAGCAATTGGCGGACCTGGTTCGCGAGGAGTTACGTAAATAAACTATAGGGAGCGAAGCGTTGAGCCCAATCAATGCTCGGCCTGGAAGGTGCAAAACAATGGTTCGGATCCAGTGGCGAAGTAACTGTGACTACAGCCAGACCAAGCTCCGCGTGAACCAGCGCTGAAATTTCCTGCATTGTCATGCATATCGGGCAGCGGGCCCCCGGTAATTAGCTGAAAAATATAGCCTCAGGCGCCCCGCAGGACCAACGCCGCCTCAAGGCTGTTTTGATCAATCCTTCGCGCAGCGCCGGCGGGGCCTGACACCGATCAAGATTTACTCGACTGCGTGCCTTTTCGTCCAGCGCTGGGCCTGGCTTACTGCGCTGACAGTTGCGACGAAAACTGTTGATTGCCTACTCGTGCTGCGCCACGCTATTGGGCTCGTGTTCCGTTAGTCACATGTTGCTAACATTCGCACCTACGGAGATTCAAAAATGTCCCGACTTCTGCAATTGTGTGCTGTTACCGCGTCAGGGCTTTGTGTTTTACTCGCTGCCTGCTCGGCAGGAGAGGACAAGAGCATGCGCGATGTAGCTAGCGGCGCCGTTAACAATCGCTTAACGACGACGACCGAAATACTGGTGACCAGCGAGGCGGGTGACAAACTGGCGACGAAGGAAAACGTGTCGTTTCAAGTGGGCGATCCGAGTGGTACGACGGTTAGTCGTTGATCCGGACATCGTCAAGCAGACGATTGTCGGAATCGGATCGTCATTTACCGAATCATCGGCATTTGTCCTCGCGCATCTGGACCCGGCTGCGCGGTCGGCAGTCATGGACAAGATATTCAGCGAGCAGGGCGCCAATTTCTCGTTGACGAGGACAACGATCGGTTCGACGGATTTTTCGGTGGAGGGCAAATACAGCTACGCCGATGATCCAGATGACAGTTCACTGGAGCAATTCAGCATTGCAGTGGACCAGGATGGCTTCGCAACAAGCAAGTATCCAGGCGTTCGCGACGAGTCCTTCGATCTGTTGCCAATGATCAAACAGGCCATGTCCATCAAGAACCAGCAAGATGACGGCGAGCTGCGGATCATTGCGTCGGCGTGGACCGCACCGCCATGGATGAAAGATATCGACGATTGGTATGTACCCGGTGCGCCCGAAAACAACTACCAGGGTACCGGCGGCATGCTCAAGCCGGAGTATGTTCAAACCTATGCCGACTATCTGGTCCGGTACCTCGATGCCTACCGCGCCGAAGGCGTGGACATCTGGGGCCTGACGCCCGTCAACGAACCGCACGGCAACAGCGGCAACTGGGAGAGCATGCACTTCACGCCGAAAACCCAGAACGAGTTCATCAAGCGAAACCTGGCGCCGGCGCTGAGGGCCAAGAGCTTTGGCGATGTCAAAGTGCTGATCTACGACCAGAATCGCGATGGCCTCGAACACTGGACAGACGAAATCTTCGGTGACCCGGAAACCGCACCCTATGTCTATGGTGCCGCCGTGCACTGGTACTCGAGTACCTACAAAGTCCATGAGGATGTTTTCGAGCGCGTGCACGAGAAGTTTCCCGGGTTCTCCATTATCCATACCGAGGGCACGATCGACGACCTGGGCAAAGATGCGCCGGGTGGTATCGGGGACCCGGAAAGGTTCAAGGAATCCAACTGGTTCAACAATGACGAGTTCTGGTGGAACGCTAATGCAACCGACTGGGCCTATACCGCCGAGTGGGCACCGAACAACGAGGACCATCCGATCTATACGCCGGTGCATCGATACGCAAGAAACATCATTGTCAGCCTCAACCACTGGATGGAAGGGTGGATAGACTGGAACGTGGTCCTGGACCAGGACGGTGGCCCCAACCATGCCGGCAATTTCTGCGGTGCGCCGATCATGATCGACACGGATACGGGACAGGTTTACTACACGCCTGTCTACTACGTGCTGGCGCAATTCAGCCGTACGATCCGGCCAGGCGACAAGGCCGTGCAGGCCGACAAGCATCTGGTTGGTCTCGACGACGATGCGCTGCATGCGAGTGCGACAATAAACGACGACGGTTTGTTAAGTGTTCAGGTACTCAATACAAGCAAGGAAGCCATTCAGTACTCCCTCAAGATCGATGGTCACTATGCGGAGGTTGAGATTCCTGCCAATTCCGTACAGACAGTTCGGGCACGGCTGCAATAGCTTGGGTAGCGGCCGCGCTACGAACCCTGAGCTCCGCTAAAGCTGTCGCGGCCGGACCCGGGCCAGCAGCGGGTGTCTCAGGAGTACCGACCAGGCAACTACTGATCGTCTGCCGCTTGGCCGCATCAGGCGAACAGCGGTAGCGCTCAGGTGTTTGAGAAGAATGCGGATATCGTGAATGACGGTAATTACGTTGCTATAAGGTCCCGCAACTCGGTATGTTTGCATATTTGACCGGGGAGCCTCGCATGCCTGCACGGGCTGAGCGAACGAAACGCGCATTGGCGTACCTGATTTTCGTCGTTGCTGCAGCGGTGCTCGTTGCCAGCCATACACCGGTTGGTGCTGCGTTGAGCATGGATTCGCTGGCCTATATTTCAACGGCGAGCAATATCCTGGACGGCAAGGGCATCGTCAACGATACCTATGCGCTTAGCGGGCCTGCGGTTCGATCAATGACAATTTGGCCGCCACTGTACCCGGCTGTGCTGGCCGTGGTGACGGCGCTCGCGGAGCTATCCGGCACCTCTGTTGTCAGCGGGATAGTGGTGTTCAACGTCTTCGCATTGATTGTCAGCCTGTTCCTGGTCTTTCGTATCGCATCGATCACTGCATCGACAACGGCAGGTATCATCGTCGCGATAGCCTTTGCACTTTCGTCGTCGCTACAACTCGTCTTCATGTATGCGTGGAGCGAGGTGCTATTCATTCCATTGTGCCTGGCCGCCTACCTTTGTTTGCAGCGCCACCTGGAGAAAAATGGGGGGCAGGGCCACCTCACGCTCTACGCCATGGTTCTGCTGCTGGGTCTTGCAACCTATACCCGCTACGTTGGCCTTGCGTTCTTCTCGGCGGCGGCGTTGGCGTTGCTCCTGTATGGACGAGGCGGCCCGCTAGAAAGGCTGCGCACGACGGCTTTGGCGACCCTCGCCTATATCGCGATCCTTGCCCCAATGCTGATTCGCAACCTTGTCATTTCAGACGCGCTGTCAGGCGGCGAGCGCGGCTCGCTCGACACCAGCTTGCCGTCGGATGCGTTGACGATGGGCTGGGGGCTGTACCTTGAATTCCTGAACCTGCCCAGGCTGCCAGCCGCAGCGCTGGTTTTGGCAACGGTCGCATCCGCCGTCTGGCTGCTGCGTCGATCTTCAGATTCAACACCGCGGGCCACGCAGTCTTTTGATGCGTCGAGCATCGTTGTGCCGTTCTTGTTTGCCGCGTGTTACCTGGTTTTTCTGCTCATTTCCCGACAATTGCAGGTGGTCGACCTCGATCCCCGCATGCTGAGTGTCGCCATACCCTTCCTGCTGATCGGGCTGCTGGGTGTTTATCAACAACTTTACGTTCGGACCGGCAGTAGCCTGGCGGTATTGCCCTTTCTTTTGCCGCTGGCGGCGTTCGCTGTAAATTCAATTAACACGCACACCAGCATCGTGGAGAGCTGGCGTGATCTTAGAGAGCCGGGCGCAATCTTAGGTATGCCGCATCGATCAATGACCGGCCCCCCTCTGGATTCTCTGCGCAACATTAAAGAGTATTTTTCGCCCGCTAACGGGGACCTGGTGCTCACGGACGTTATGCGACCCAGCATGGTAAAATATGTGCTTCCGAAGACCGACGTGCGGCAGATGCCGGACAGTCCCAGCGAGGACAGTCTCGCGCTCCTGGAGGGTCTGCTCGGGCGAAAGGGAATTATTATTATCAACACACCAGCCTGGTCAGAGGCGCTGGCCAAACGTCTTGAGGGGCGAGCGCGTTTCTACAACATTGAGGACCAGGCCGGTGGCCTGCACTATAATGTTATCGAACTGCCGGTTGACGCCCCATGATTTCGATTGTCTGCCCCTGCTACAACGAGAGTGATGTCGTTGAACTATTCGTCGATCGGCTGATTGGCGTGCTCGGGGCTGATGTTTCGGAGTACGAGTTGGTCTGCGTCAACGACGGCAGCACTGACGATACGTTACCGAAGTTACTCGCACTTCAGAAGGGGCCGTTGCGCATGCGCATCATCGACCTGTCGCGACGTTTCGGAAAGGAAGCGGCTATCGCGGCTGGCCTCGACCATACCAGCGGCGAGGCGGTTATCGTAATCGACGCCGATTTGCAGGATCCCCCGGAGCTGATTCCGAAACTGGTTGCCTTGTGGCAGCAGGGTAACAAGGTCGTGGTCGCCCGACGCAGTGATCGAAGCGCCGATACCTTTCTGAAGCGATTGTCCGCCCGCACTTTTTATCGCCTGCATAACCTGATGTCTGAAACCGAGATACCGGAGGACGTTGGCGACTTTCGGCTGCTGGACAGGGAGGTTGTGGACGTCGTGTGTCAATTGCCGGAGCGGCAACGCTTCATGAAAGGCCTGTTCAGTTGGGTTGGTTATCAACCGGCAATCGTGGATTACGTTAGAGAAGAGCGTGCCAGCGGACGCAGCAAGTTCAGTTGGTGGCGCCTCTGGAACCTCGGCCTTGAGGGCATTACGAGTTTCAGCACCGCGCCACTCCGGATCTGGACTTACCTGGGATTGCTCATCTCGGTCACCGCGTTGACCTATGGTGGATTTATCGTCGTGCGGACCCTGGTATACGGCGTTGACGTGCCGGGTTACGCGTCGCTATTGACCGCCATACTCTTCCTCGGCGGCGTGCAACTGATCAGTCTCGGCGTAATCGGTGAATACGTCGGGCGCATCTACATGGAAAGTAAGGCCCGCCCAATCTACGTCGTTCGTCGCGAGCTTTGACACGCCTGTTGTCGCTCTGAGTTTCAAAGCGGATGCATGCAAGTAATGCAGTCTCTCTACTGCCGAATTGCCAGCCGGTAGTCGTTTTGCGTCGATAAGTACATTCACTGATTCATCCGCTTGCCGATCACGCCTAAATGGTGTTCTCCACACCTAAGCGGCTTTAAAGGCTCGATCAGTGAATACTCGACAGTTCCGTAGAACACTTGTGCTAATACTCGCTGCAGGATGCTTCCTGCCGTTGCAACTACAGGCAGCCGACCCTGCCACCGGGCAGGCGATCTACACAAGCTACTGTGCCGTCTGTCACGGCGCGACTGGCAGGCCGGATGCGAACAGCGCTGTAGTGAAGGCGCTGGGGGTCATGCCGGCGGATTTCTCCGACCCGCTGTTCAACAGCCGCGAGCCGATGGGCGACTGGGAAATGGTTGTCGAGCACGGTGGCTACGCCATGGGCTTGGCAGAACAAATGCCGGCGCAGGGTGAAGCGCTGGATAAGCAGCAAATCAAAAAGGTCACGGCCTACGTCAAATCCCTCGTAGATACGTCGGCGTATCCGCCCGGCGAAATGAACCTGTTCCTCGCGATTCGCACGAAGAAAGCATTTCCGGAGGACGAGGTCGTGTACGTGGGACGCTTCACAGACCAGGCTGGCAGCGATGCCTACAAGCATGTGCTCGAGATCGAAAAACGGTTTGGCAAAGCGGGCCAGGGCATCCTTGAGCTTATTTACGAATCCGAGGGAGACGTCAGCGAACTGGCAGAAGCGGAAGTGGGCTACAAGCAGGCGTTGTCGTTCAGCAAGAGTCATATTCTCTCGGCGGCCGCTGTTTGGGCCATCCCGGTCGAGGCCGAGGGCGATGGCGAACTGCAGACCTATCTCGCGTACGGCAAGGTGCTGTCGGATGCGTGGATACTCCAGAGCAGCTTGCGGTTTAAATTTCCTTTCGCGGGTGCCAGCGATGGCGAGGCAGAGCTCGCAGGGATCGTGCACTATGTGCACTCGCCCTGGCCGAGGCGCGTCTTTCCGGCGTTCGAGGTCACTGCTACGAACCCCTTCCGGTCACGCAATGGCGACCTCGAGTGGACAGCGATGCCACAGGTTCGTATTGGCCTGACCCGAGGTGGCCACGTAGCGCTCAACCTGGGCGCGGAGTTGCCGCTTTCCGATCAGGCCTGGGATACGCGCTATTACGCGACCCTGTTGTGGGATTTCGCCGACGGCGGTTTTTTCAAGGGCTGGTAAAAGGCAGCCGGCGCCTGTCCCGCGTTGGTTCACGCCGTGATCGCCGGGGTGCGGGCGCCCGGTGAACCCAGGCAACAAACATCAAACGACAATCGTCGGGCTTCCGTCGTGCATGTCCTGATATATTCAAGGTTCAGACTGGCCGCCGATAATTCACTACCAGGAGCAAGACAGTGTCCCTTGATCTCAACAAGATGCTCGAGTCCGTGCCCGTCGTTCCATTGGTGCAGGCGGATGACCCCGACGTTGCCGTGCTGACCTCGCGGGCACTTGCCGCCGGCGGACTCAAAGTGGCGGAGGTGGTGTTCCGCACAGACAAAGCGCTCGAGTGCCTGCGAGCGGTCGCCGAGAACGTGCCGGAAATGGTTGCGGGCGCCGGCACCGTTCTGAGTGCAACGCAGGCGGAGGCCGCCGTCGAGGCGGGTGCTCGCTTTATCGTTTCGCCCGGGCTTGACGACGGCGTGGTAGCGGTGGCCAGGGACCGGGGTGTGCCCGTCTATCCGGGAATTGTCACGCCTGGAGAGTTGCAACATGCCTTTAACCTCGGACTGGATGTGGTCAAGTTCTTTCCGGCGTCGATAGCAGGCGGCGTGCCGGCACTCAAAGCGCTGTCCAGCGTATTTCGGACAATGCGTTTCATGCCGACAGGCGGCGTATCCGCCGCGAACCTGCCCGACTACCTGGCCGTCCCGGCTGTGTTGGCCTGCGGCGGCAGCTGGCTGACACCGGCAAAGGCGATCGCGTCGGGTGATTACGAGGCCGTAACCCGGCTGGCAGCCGATGCCGTGGCGATCGCGAGCAAGGCGAGGCCTGCCAGCCAGGCCTAGCGACGGCGGCCGTTTCCATCGCCGGCGTGGCGATTGAGCAAAACCTGATACTGATCGGCACCGCGCGGCGCCGCCCACGCGCAGCGGATTTTCGCGTCGCGAGGTTCGACGCGTTACTATCGTCCGCAAGCAACGACGACAGAACGAACAACCAACAAACAGGATTTTTGATCATGCATCGACTCGTAACCTTCACGCTGAGCCTCCTCGTTTTCATGTCCGCGCATGGCGCAAACCGACTTGCCGTTCGAGGTGGAAACGATCGCCTCGTTCGACGAGCCGTGGGCGCTGGCTTTTCTGCCGGACGGCCGCATGCTCGTCACGGAGAAAAAGGGCGGCGCTCTACATCGTGACGCCAGGACGGGCAGAAATCCAGGCCGCTGCGCTGGTTGCCCGACGTCGATTACGGCGGCCAGGGCGGCCTTGGTGACGTCGCGGTCACCCGGATTTTGAAACAACAAGCTTATCTACCTGAGCTACGTCGAGTCCGGGCCTGGCGACACGCGCGGCGCAGCCGTTGCCCGGGCGGTCCTGAATTTGAACGAGCGCGGCGGCACGCTGTCCCGACGTCGAAGTCATCTGGCGTCAATACCCGAAGCTGCTCGGCTACGGCCACTATGGCCATCGGATCCTGTTCGATGACGACGGCTATCTGTGGATCTCGTCCGGGGATCGGCAGAAATTCACGCCGGCCCAGGACATGCAGTCGAACATCGGCAAGATCCTGCGCCTCAATGACGATGGATCGGTTCCCGACGACAATCCCTTCGTCGACTACCTCAGTGAAAACCCGCTTGCTCGATGATCGGGGCGTCTACGGCGAAATCTGGTCGCTCGGCCACCGCAATCCGCTCGGTATCGCCTTCGACCTCGATGGTCAGCTCTGGGAAATCGAAATGGGTCCGGCGGGCGGCGACGAGCTGAATCGCATCGTGCCGAAGGGCAACTACGGCTATCCGGTGGTCTCCAACGGCGACCACTATGACGGCCGTGAGATGCCGGATCACGACACGCGGCCGGAATTTCGTGAAGCCGGCGGTCTGGTGGACCCCGGTCATTTCGCCGGGCGACCTGATGGTCTACCGCGGCGACCTGTTTCCGGGTTGGCGCGGCGATGCCTTCGCAGCCGGTCTGTCATCGCAGGCAATCGTCAGAATAAAACTCGACGGCAACAAAGCCAGCGAGGTGGAACGCTATCCGATGGGCGCGCGGATTCGCAGCATAGCGGAGGGTCCGGACGGTGCGCTATGGGTGCTGGAAGACGAGCTGCGGCGACAGCGCGGGCCGCTTGCTGAAGCTGACGCCGAAAGATTGACTGCCGGCACGTAGCCGAACGGTGCCGGTGTCCTGAATTCCGGGCGGCAGAACGCCTTGTTACGTGCCGCTGCAGGCGAAATTCACGCGTCCCGCATTCGTCAACTAAGCGCAAACGGATAAAACCTGTCGCTCGCTGTTCAGCGATTCGAGGTATCGAAAAAAAGTCATTCGTTTTTATCGAATATTACAATCGAAACAATCCATCATGTCGATGGTGAAAATGCGCTTTAATACTCGCGTTAATCCGAGTCTCTTTTCCAAGAGGAACACCACAATGCGCAATCCTACGATAGCTCTAATCACTGCATTAGCGGTGGCAACTCTGCCGCTACTGTCATCCGGGCCTGTCTTCGCCCAGGGTGAACCCAAATCCAACCAGTTCTGGTGGCCGGAAAACCTGAACCTCAAACCGCTTCGCGACCACGGTGTCGAATCAGATCCCATGGGCGGCGATTTTAACTATGCCAAAGCCTTTGCCGCACTCGACCTCGACGCGGTGAAGCAGGACATCAACGTCCTGCTGACGACCTCGCAGGACTGGTGGCCGGCCGACTACGGCAACTACGGTCCGTTTTTTATCCGCATGGCCTGGCACAGTGCCGGGACCTACCGCGTGGCTGACGGCCGCGGCGGCGCCGGCGGAGGCCAGCAGCGTTTCGAGCCGCTCAACAGCTGGCCCGACAATGCCAACCTCGACAAGGCCCGGGCTTTGCTCTGGCCTATCAAGCAGAAATACGGCCGCTCGCTATCGTGGGCAGACCTGATGGTACTGACCGGCAATGTGTCGATGGAAAACATGGGATTCAAGACCTTCGGTTTTGCCGGCGGTCGCGAGGATGACTGGGAGGCCGACATGGTCTACTGGGGTCCCGAGAACGAGTTTCTCGCCGATGAGCGCTACGAAGGCGACCGCAAGCTGCAGAAGCCGCTGGCGGCCGTACAGATGGGTTTGATCTACGTGAATCCGGAAGGCCCGAATGGCGTCCCGGATCCGCTGCTCGCAGCCAAGGACATTCGCGATACCTTCGGACGTATGGCCATGAACGATGAAGAGACCGTGGCCTTGATCGCTGGCGGTCATACCTTCGGCAAAGCACACGGCGCTGCCAAGCCGGCAGACTGTGTAGGGGTTGAGCCCGCGGCGGAAGGCATCGAAAAGCAGGGCATGGGTTGGATCAACAAGTGTGGCAGCGGCAACGCCGGTGACACCATCACCAGTGGCCTGGAAGGCGCCTGGTCCGCAACCCCGGTGAACTGGTCCATGCAGTACCTGAGCAACCTGTTTGCGTTTGACTGGGTGCAGACCAAGAGCCCGGCGGGCGCTATCCAGTGGATCCCCGCTGATGGGGCTGCATCAAATCTCGTGCCGGATGCGTTCGACAAATCGAAGCGTCACGCACCGATCATGTTCACGACCGACCTGTCGCTGAAGTTCGATCCGAGCTACAAGAAGATCTCCGAGCGGTTCCTGAAAAACCCCGCGGAATTTGAGCTCGCGTTCGCGAAAGCCTGGTTCAAGCTGACGCATCGCGACATGGGGCCGCGCGCACGCTACGTCGGATCGGAAGTGCCGAGCGAAGTGTTGTTGTGGCAGGACCCGGTACCGGCGGTAGATCACAAGCTGATCGACGCAGGCGACATTGCCGAATCTGAAAGCGGAAATTCTCGACTCGGGTCTTGGCGTTCCGGAACTCGTCCGGACGGCGTGGGCGTCGGCTTCGACCTTCCGAGGCACCGACATGCGCGGTGGTGCGAACGGTGCGCGAATTCGTCTCGCGCCGCAGAAGGGCTGGGACGTCAACAATCCGGACGAGCTGCTGAAGGTGGTGAAGCGACTGGAGCGTATCCAGAAAGACTTCAACGCTTCCGCGTCTGGCGGTACGAAGGTCTCGCTTGCCGACCTGATCGTTCTTGGCGGTGCCGCAGCGATCGAGCAGGCCGCAAAGAAAGCCGGGCATGACATCCGGGTGCCGTTCGCACCGGGACGTACTGACGCCACGCAGGCACAGACCGATGTCGAGTCTTTCGCTGCGCTGAAGCCAACGGCAGACGGTTTCCGCAACTACTTTGGCGAAGCAAACTACCGTTCGCCGGCGGAGATGCTGGTCGACAAGGCGGACTTGCTGACGTTGACGCCGCCGGAAATGACCGTGTTGGTCGGCGGCCTGCGAGCAATGGATGCGAATGCCGGGGCGCCAGGCACGGCGTCTTTACCGACCAGCCGGGTGCGTTGAGCAACGACTTTTTCGTCAACCTGCTTGACATGTCGACGCGGTGGACAAAGTCGGAAAAAACAGCGGGCGTTTACGAAGGTCGTGATCGCGCTACGGGCAAGATGAAGTGGACCGCAACGCCGGTTGACCTGGTCTTTGGCTCGCACGCCGAGCTGCGGGCAATCTCGGAAGTCTATGCAGAGACCGGTGGCGAGGAGAAATTCGTCAGCGACTTCGTCGATGCGTGGGCCAAGGTGATGACCCTTGACCGCTTTGACCTGGATCGGTCGGCGGATGACGCGGTGTACGCCAGTCGCTGAAACACGGCGGCAGGACCTCGTCGGGTCATAAATTGAGCGTTTCAGCTCGTTTATGATCGCGATACCAACAACGGCGGCGCTAACAGCGCCGCCGTTTTTCGTGGTCGGTACGCGATTATCGCGGGTGAGCAGGGCCACCTCGGCATTTCACTCATTACGCCGCTTATATCGATGTGGTGGCTGCATGGATTACGCTATAATTGACGGCTGACAGACGTACACGCTAAGAAAAACAAGCGCTAAACCACGGGAGCAATAATGAGCAAATCTGTACTGAAATACTTCGATCGCGCCATGAATCAGCTGCGCGACCTCGGCCTGGTGCCGGAGCAGTCGGACGAGGCGCCCATCGTTGCGCTACTTAATCGCCTGACCCAGCTCGACGAGGCGAAGGTGACGGCCATTGCAAGGACCTTAAGCCAGGCGTCGCTGTTCAACGAGGTGGTTCGTGAGCAGGTCAGCTCGATGAAGCTCGGTGAGCGCTACGAAGATATCACCGAGTCATTCAACTCCATTCGTGACGATGCCAAGAACATGGTTGAACAGGTCGAAGACGGCAAGATCGACACGTTCGAACGCATCAGCAATGTCTGGATGAAAGTCACGCGCGGTGACATCGCCTCGCGCTTTGACGATATCAAAAAGACCTACCTCGAGGTCGCGGGTGACTCCAGGGACCAGATCGAGCGCGAACACCTCATTCTCACCGCGTACCAGGATTTCCGCGGCGCTATCAAGGAGTCTGAAATACTGGCGCTGGACGTCCTGAAAACGGCCGAGTCCCATTGGGATGCAGCCAAAGCGGAAGTGACGACCGCGGCAGATGCTGTCGAGAGTTTCGAGGGAGACGACCTCGTCGCGCGTGCGAAACTGGAGCTTGCCCGTGACGAAAAGGTGCGGCTGCTGCAGGACGACGAGGATCGCTACCAGATCGCCAAGGACCTGTCCGACAACCTGACCGTCAGCTACAACACCTCGGAGTTTGTCATGGCGCGACTGTTGCAGACGACCAGCGCGAAAGAGCGCGTCTACAAACAGGCCATCATGTTCTTCGGTACTAACGAAACCGTATTAACCGCGCTCAGCGCGTCGTTCACCGGTCTTTTCGGCCTGCACGAGAGTACTCAGGCACTCGAGGCAATGAAAGAGGGCGTGTCAAAGAGCCTCGAGGACCTCGCGGACATTGGCGGCAAGGTCCAGGAGGCCGCCGTACGAGCAGGTTACGGTCCCACGATTCGTGCCGATGCTGTCAAAAAGCTGGTTGAATCGGTCGTCAACTTCCAGACGCGCAGTCGCGACATCATCGAGGAAATGCGCGTACTGGCAACGAAAAACGCCGAGGAGATCCGGGAGTCGGTGGAAGAGGGCAAGCAGCGCCTGGCACGACTCATCCAGCAAGGCGGAACGCTGCCTCCGCCCACAGGCATCTGACTCTAAATGGGATCTACCATCGAGGCCGGCGTCGACAAGGCGCCGCTGGAAGACCTGATGGTGGCTATGGACGTTGTCGATACGCTGCGTCACCGCGATCTCATTGTCGATCGTGAGCTCAATGCAGAAGGCCGACGCCGGAACCTGCTCGCGCGCCTGCGGGAAATCTACGAAGCGCAGGGCATCGAGGTCACCGACGATGCGCTGGCCGCTGGCGTGGATGCGCTTGGAAGAGGATCGTTTTCGCTACACGCCGACGGCGAACCGCTTCGCAACGAGGCTCGCGAGAATCTACGTTAGTCGCAGCCGTTGGCTAAAGCCGGTCCTGGGGGTTGTCGCGCTCGGCCTCGTAATCTGGCTCGCGTGGTTTTTCATGGTGCAGTTGCCGGAGTCGCGCGCGCAGGGCGTCTTGCCGGCGAATATTGAAGCGGCGCATACGCGTATCGTCGCGATGTCGGCTAGCGATGTCGCAACGGATAGAGCGAACAATCTCCGGGCTCAGGCTAAACTCGCGCTCGGCAGCGACGACTATCAGGAAGCCGAGGCGCTGCTGGGGCAATTGCAGTCCTTGCAACAGGATATCGAAGCCGCTTACGACATCCGAATCGTGTCCCGACCCAATGAACTGTCCGGCGTATGGCGTGTACCGGATGTCAATCCGGATGCGAGGAACTACTACCTGATTGTCGAGGCCGTTATGGCGGACGGGCGCGTTGCCGCGGTGCGTGTTAAGAACCAGGAAGACGGACGGGTTGAAAAGTCGTCGACGTGGGGCTTGCGCGTTAGTGAGGAGACGTTCGAGGCTGTCGCCGCGGACAAGCGTGACGACGGCATTATCCAGGGCGACGTTGTCGGTGTGAAACGGGTCGGCCAGCTTGATCCCGAGTACCGCATACCGACCAGCGGCGCGACGATAACGGACTGGTAGCGATGTTATCCGGTCGAGAAACGCTCCATCAATTGAGCAGCACACTGCAGTCAGCCAGAAGTGAGCTGCAGCGGCTCGATAAGGCGCTGCAGGCGAATTCCGCGACGATGGCGGCGAATCGTCAACAACAGGCGCAGGCGCTCAAACAGCTGGCCGTGATGCGCCTTGATGTCATACGCCAGGGTGACGTTGCCAAGAAGATCGATGCGGCCGACTACAAGGTGCGAGCGATCCTGGATCGTCGCCAGGACGCGATGAGCCAGCTACACGACCAGGTAGCGCGGTCGACCGAGGCTCTCGATGCACTCGAGCAAAAGCGGGAGCGCCTGCACGAGGAGGTCGATGCGGCCGCGCAGACGCTCGCAGAACGCGAGGCGGCGGTGCAGTCCAGCCTCCAGTCAGACGTCGCGTTCCAGGAGCAGCTCGAGAAGACGAGAGTGGCGGACGCGATCGCTGTCGGCGCTGAGGAAAAAGCGCAGGTTGTTGCAGAAGACCGCCGGCAGAAGGGTGAGCCCTATGAGCAGGATTCGCTGTTCATGTATTTATGGAATCGCCATTACGGTACCGCGGAGTACCGCGCCAATCCGCTGGCCCGACTGCTCGATAGCTGGGTGGCGCGTCTTTGCAAGTATCAGCTCGCGAGACCCAACTACTGGATGCTGCAGGAAATTCCCAAGCGGCTCCTGGAGCATGCCGAACGCAAGCGTGCCAACGCGGAAAGTGAGCTGGACGCGCTGCAGGCACTCGAAGAACAGGCAGCAGAAGCGGGCGGTGTTCACCTTGCCAAAGCCGCGCTGACGGGTGCCGAGCAGCAGCAGGACGAGGTCGATGAGCATATCGCGCAGTCGGAGGTACACCTGCGTGAGCTGCAGACCGAACAGAGTCAATACGCGGCGGAGGATGATTCATACATTGCTGAATCTCTGGGCATATTGTCTGAGACGCTGCGGCGGCGGGATGTCGCGGACCTGACTCACCTGGCGCGCGCTACGATGACCACGCAAGACGACGCGATCGTCGAGGACCTGCGAGACCTGCGCGACGAGGAGACCGCGCTGGAGGACGAACGCGACCGCAATCGCAGCGTGCACGCCGAGCATTTACGGCGTGTGCAGGAACTCGAATCGGTACGCCGCAAGTTCAAGCAACACCGTTACGACGACCTGCGCTCCGGGTTTGACAAAAGCGACCTGATCACCTCGATGATGCGGGAGGTACTTGGCGGGGCAATTCGTGGCGGTGCGCTATGGAACGTATTGCAACAGTACCAGCGCTACAGAGATGTTGCGGGCGCATGGCCGGACTTCGGCAGCGGCGGTATCCCGCGTGCCCGAAGGAAAATCAAGACACGCATGCCAACCTGGCACTGGCCCGGCGCCAGCACGGCTCGTCGCGGTAGCGGCTTCAAGTTACCGCGCGCGCCAAAAATCGCCCGGCGTGGCCGTGGCGGTTTTCGCACCGGTGGAGGATTCTAGTCTCCCAGGGTGCGGCAATACGCCTGAGGTCCGGGCATTAACTGCATGGGTTAGCAACGGAGTCAGTGCTTCAATGTCACGTGGCGTACCCTGTTGGCATGCAATCCTCTGTATTCCTGCACTCACTTTGCCTGGGCCGCAAAAGGAGTTTGAAAATTGATCGAATTTACCCACCGATTGGCCAAACCGGCCGATGTTCCGGCCATCGTCGCTTTGACGCAGGCGTCGATCGCCGAGAACATGAAGCCTTATCTTTCTTCAGCGGAGATTGAGGCGGCATGGGAAACCATGGGCGTTGATTTGACATTGATCGAGGACGGGACATATTTCCTTATCGAGACGGGCCAGAATGATCAAAAAGAACTGGTTGGATGCGGTGGTTGGGGCAAGCGAAGAACCCTGTACGGTGGCGATCACACGGTGGGGCGAGACGATTCTTTTTGTGACCCGAACCTCGAGGCTGCGCGTATCCGGGCCATGTACACGAACCCGTCATGGGTTCGGCACGGCGTCGGTACGCTCTTGCTCGACCTTGCGGAAGGGGCGGCACGCGACGCCGGGTTCAGGTCCATTGAACTGGGTTCTACTCTTCCCGGAGAGCCGTTTTACCTGGCCAGGGGCTATAAGGAAATTGATCGCAATACAGAGGTAGCTGGCAACGGTGCCGCCAATACTGTGATCAAAATGTCAAAAGTCTTGTGATGGCTTGCGCGACTTCTTCTGGCACGTGTCGCCCCTGAATTCTTCCGATTGGCACCGATGGCGTCACTTTGACGTTTGCGGCAGCGAGCAACTGACGACCGCCCAAAACACACTCGCTCCCGGTGACCGCCGAAGTGCATGCCAGATATCGCGTATGCCGGACAGGCGCGAGCAAGTGCGCAATGTCGGGCTCCCTTTCCGCTTTTAACATTGTCGTTGTTCGCCTTATACTTCCGGTAGCTTTCTGAGGGCATCAATTCCATGGCTGAACTCAGCGATTGCCTGCTGACCCAAGCGCCGCAGATATTCGACTTTCCGGGCGAAATACCGCATCCGTCAGATCCCGTTCCGTGGGCGTTGGACATGTTCGCCACAAGCCTCGTTGAGGCGGATATTCAGAGCAGGAAGCGAGCGTGCTGGTGACAAGGACTCGAAAGTTACATTCTTCGACCCGCAGGACCCTGCGAGTTTCGAGCGCTTCAGGCACGGTATAGAGAATGCCGAACCGGTACATGGAAACCTGGCATTGATCGACTACTGCGCAGGTGACGGCACGATTCGCGACAACGCGGACTGGGCGTGGCAGGTCTACAACTCGCAGTTTGCCGAGGGGCTAACAAAACACCACCCAATGGGGAGTTACCTCAGGTCAACCCTGTGGACAAGCTGTGGCGAACATCGATACGAAGCTCATTGTGATATTTTCGACGGCTTTCTGCTGCACGTTTGCGGCCACAAGCGTGTTCGGGTCTGGCCGGTCCCGAAAAAGTATCGGCAAAAAGTGGTTTTCAATCACAGTGATTTCAAAGGGCGAATGACGTCCGTGCCCATGGACTTCGAGATGAAGCCGGGCCAGGTCCTGTTTATACCCTCAGGTGCAATGCATGAGGTCATAGCCCTCGGCGATGAGCCTGCCGTCTCGGTCAGCTTCCACATGGGCTCACCGTTCCCGATGCTGACGCTTTGTTCGCAACTCAACAGGCTGCTGAAGGGCGGTGAAGTATCCGTACCGCCTTATATGAAAAAAATAGACAAATTCAATATGTATTTTTTCGAGCCCTCGCGATTCACCAATACGACGAGCGGGCCGGACGACGGTATGCCGGTGGAACTTCTCAAGGGGCTGTCGGGAGCGCTGCGCTCGAAACAGGTCGATTCGAAGACAATGCGCCGGCTGCTGTCGAACTGGTGGCGCCTCGCCATGGGCCGACAGCTGTACCAGGGGCCGTATCCCGAGCGCGTTGACAAACAATTGGAAGTCGTGCCCCCAGGTTAGCGTCGCCACCAAAAGCGGCAATCAACCTACCGGACCACAACCTTAAGCTGGAACTCCGCTACCGGGTCAGCCCCGGTAAACAGCGCCGTGCCTGTCGGGGTTACTCGCACGTGCGTGACGTTGGAATCCGAGCCGTCCGCGGCCGGCGTCGGCACGTAGCCGTAAGTGGTGCCGCCGTCATTCGAAAAGTCGATGTCGTCCGTCGTACTGCCAAGGCCTGAGAAACTGTAGCTCAGGCCGCTGTCTGGTGAGCCGTCGACAAACGCCACGGGACCGGCGTTGGCGGCGTCAAAATCCGCAACCACGAGCGATGTCCCGGCAGGCACTCTTTCGTCGATCACTATCGAGTCGCTGTCGGCGGCACCCGGCCCCGCGTTACCCAGGCGGATCGTATATCGCATGATCGCACCGGGTATGGCTTTCGGACTGGTACCACCCGAATAGGGGTCCGATAGCGTCGCAACCGTTTTTCGCAGGCTGTAGTCCGGGTAGACAGGCAGTGCTTCGAATGCACCGATGTCGCAAACGGCGATGCCGTCGGCATTGCCATCGAGCGGTCGCGTCTGGGACCGTTGATCGATACCCGGGCAACCGGCGTTGCTGCCGGCATCGCGTGCGGGGCTAAAGGGCAGCAGGGCGTGGGTCCGTGTCGGACCGCCGTTTAACTGCAGTGGACCGGCAAGTGGGTCCGTATTGCTGAGGTCGCCGGGCTGTCCAAGGGCACAGCTGCCGTCACTGTCGAGGTTGTTTCCCTGCGAGACCAGTGCCCCGTCGCAATCGGCGCCGGTGGGACTGGCGGCAATGAGGCTGTTGCGGGCACTGAGCGAGCCCTTTTTCTTGATATAGATGCCGCCGCCAACGGGCGAGGCGTTGCTATAAACGGTAACGTTCACCAGCGTCGTAATTCCGTTTCCGTCCTTGTGGATACCGCCACCTTGCTTGCTCGCCGTATTGCCCGAGACGGTGAGATTTTCAAGCGCCAGCAAGGAGCCGCCCCCTTTGACGAACAGGCCGCCGCCTTCTTCAGCGCCGTTGTTCGATACCGTGCTACGTGAGATACGTGCATTGGTCTTGTCAAGGTAAAGGCCGCCACCTTCTTTCACCGCGGTGTTCGCCGCAATTGTCGTGTCGATTGTCGTGAAGGACGTCACGCTATCGACGAACAGGCCACCGCCATCCTCGGCGCTATTATTTTCGAACACGCTGAGGGAGATCGTTGCGATGCCTTTCTCGAAATACGCACCGCCGCCTTCTTTCGACGCGGTATTCTGTCGAAACGTCGAGCCGGAAATTGTGACGCTCGTATTATCGTCGACATGCAGGCCGGCGCCCTTGTCTGCGGTATTGCCGAGGAACGTAACGTTCGTGAAGGTCGCCGTGCTGTCCTTGCGTACCGAAACGCCACCGCCGTCCTTACCGTTATTGTTGGACAGCGTGACATTCGTCAGTGTCAACGTGCCCTCGCTGCGAATTCCGCCACCCTGGCTGTTGATGTCCCCGTTTCTGACGGTCGCCGATGACAGCCAGAGAGCTGCGGAATCGTGAACGTCAAATACGCGGTCGGACGCCGTCACCATCGATGAGGGTGAATGACTGTCCGGAGCCGTTGATCGTGAGTGCGCCGGTAATATCGAAGTCACCGCGCTCGGCGTCGTCATCGCCATCGCCGAGCGAAATCCGGTACGTTCCCGAAGGCAGATCGATCACATCGGCGCCGGTGAGTGCATTGGTTTCCTCGATGGCCGCGCGCAGGGAGCAGGCACCGCTGCTGGTGGCGCACGCGCCATCGCCGGGATTGGCATCGCGAGCATCCAGCGTGCTGTTGACCGAGAACACGGCGGCCGCGACCGAGTGTGAGCTGAGCGTGGCAACCGCCAGCATGAGGGCCCGCCGTGTCCAGCGATGAATTGGCGACTTCGCGATCATTGCAAATGCCGGTATTCAGGGGCACTCGTTGAAATCCCGCCTGAACCACCTGGAAAGGAATCGACGGTCTTTATAGCGTTTAATGCCAGAAAAATCGGAGACTTATGTCACATTGTGTCGGCGTTGACGTGTATCTGGCAGCCTACACCGCCCTGCCGTTTCGCGTTCCCTGGCAGCTTTGCTGTCATGATCGTGGCAGGACACTCAGTCCGAAGTGGGTGACGCCTGGTGCTTCTCGGCAAATTCTTTCGCTTTCATTTCCTTGCTGGCGTTTTTGAGCTGCTCGACGAGGCCCGCTTTTTCCGCTTCAAGCGCCGCTTTCTTTTCAGGCTGCACCTCGTCCGTGCCAGCGGCAGGCGCCGCCAGCTCGGCGTCAATCACTGCGATAGCCGTACGAATTTTTTCGACCGATGCCGCATCCTCCGCTTTGTCAAAGACAACGTCCTCTGCGTGCGGCTGGGATTTCCCGGGGCTCTCGCTAGCCGGTTGTGAAATGAACCTGTCGTCCGCGCTGAGGGCACGTGTGTTCATGAAGTTGGGCGAGACGATTTCGATACCGGCGCGGTGCAGCGCGTCGAGCATCGCGACCCGCAGTGCAGAACGCGCAGAGATCAGGCTCTTGATATCCTCCAGGAGGCCGGCCACGCGGTAAGTCACCGAAAAATCACCGAGTTCCCGGACGTGGACAAAGCCGTCGCTTAGCCCGGCTTTCGCCGCGGCATCACACAGCACTTCTGCTGCCTTGCTGTGGGTGATGTCGTAGCCGAGCGATACCTCGGCTGTAATGATAGAGCCGGATGTCCGCACGACCTGCAGGGGGTGGGTGATCATGTACAGGTTTGGCACGGTCACGAGATCGCGAAACTCGGTCTGGATCTCGGTGTGCAGGAGGTCCATCTCGGTAATGCGCCCGGTGAGGTCGGCTACCGTAACGAAGTCGCCAGGCTTCGCATTCTTGACAACCTTCAGCATGATGCCGGCCATGATATTGCCGATGAACGTTGTCGACGACAGCGCGATCGCAGCACTAAGCAGTATGCCGATCAGGCGCAGAAGTTGCCCGCGCATCTCGTCGCCTACAGGCAACGCGAGGATCACGGCAAGGAGGCTTGCAAAGGTGAGCGCCAGCATAACGAGCTGAAAGCGGAATTGCGCACCCGGATCGTGCTGCCAGCGACGACGCAGCAGCGAGTTGGCGGCGAAGAGTAACCCCGCGACCGTGACCAGCGTGGCGAGTAGCGGCAGGAAGCGCACGGCAATGTCGATGAAGCTGCCCAAATGATGTCTCTGGCGTTGAGTGAAAACTGATTCTATCCCAAAGGGACGTCTGTGGCCGGAGTCGTGCTGGCGCCGACGATTCGTCGGTCGCGTCACTATAGATAAAAATCAGCCAGCAACACTTTGGCAGGAGACGAGGATTATTAAATCATAATTAACAATAAGTTACAGATTAAATATGATGTTGATTATCGTATAGAAATCGAACTCCCGCCCGGGTGCTCGCGTATTTTTGCGATGGCAAATTTAGTCTCGGCCCATGCCCTATAATCGTTGTAGTACAACAAAGGGGAGATAGACCATGAAGCAACTGCACTGGATCGCCGTATTCGCGGCGTTGATTTTGCCCTCGGCCGTTTTGGCGGATCAACACGAAGGTCCGCAAGAATCCGGACCATTGACGGACGTCTGGATGATGGTGCCGAAGCCGGGCATGCAGGCCAAGTTCACCGAGGCCGCAATGAAGCACATGGCGTTTCGGGCCAAAGCCGGCGAATCACGCCAGTGGCTGGCGTTCCGTCCGGTGATCGGCGACAAGCTTAACGTCGTGCAATTTCGAGCCTGCTGTTTTGACTACGCGGATCAGGATGCCTACAGCCTGGAGGATGACAAGCTGGGTCTTAGCGCGAACTGGAATGCGAACGTCGATCCGTACGTCGACCACTACCATCATTATCTTGATGTGAACGACTGGGAGAACAGCTACTGGCCGGAGGGATCGGACGGTCCTTACTACGGGGCGACATCCTGGACCTGGAAAGAAGGCGCAGGTCCGGAGGTGGACGAGATTCGCAAGCGCTTCAGCCAGATGGCCAAGACCGAAGGGTGGGGCGAAGCCGGCCACAACTGGCTTTGGCTCGATCGAATCGGGGGCGAGCCGGTCATTGCGGTGGTCACGAGTTTCGAGAGCTACGCAGATATGGCGCCCGACAAGCCGAACTTCTTCGAGTTCATTGCCGAGAAGATGGGCTCCGTGGAAGAGGCTGGCGCGATGTTTGCCGAGTTTGGTTCGGGCTTCGCGAGTTCGGACTACACCGTTTGGATGCACGACGAGGATCTTTCCACGCCAGCAGGCGACGACTGATCAGATCGACTGGATAACAGGCGGCCCGCGCGCGGGCCGCCTGTTTCTTTGGATAAAAAACACGGCTTGCCAGTTCCTCGGGAGAGAATTCAATGAAGCTCCGTTACAAGATTGCCACCGGTATCCTGATGTTTCTGGGTATCGCCACCGCGTCACTGGCGCTCGTTTTAGGGCACACCTCTGACTGCGAACCGGCCCCGGCCGTCGCCAGCGATGCGGTGCTTATGAAGGCCATTGTGTATCGATGCTACGGCTCGCCCGATATCCTTGAACTGGCTGATGTCGAAAAACCGGAGCCTGCGGATGATGAGGTCCTCGTTAAAGTTCATGCGGCTGCCGTCAACCCGTATGACTGGCATTTCATGAGAGGCTCGCCGTACTTCATGCGCCTGGGTACCGGGATTGGTGCGCCGACCGAGACCCGTTTGGGAGCGGATTTCGCTGGGATAGTCGAGGCAGTCGGCAGTAACGTAACGCGCTACAAGCCTGGCGACCCGGTATTCGGCGGCGCGACCGGGGCATTCGGTGACTATGTGACGGTTCGCGAGGCTGGCGGCATGGTGTCGATTCCATCCGGAGTTACGTTCGAACAGGCGGCCGCGGTGCCCATAGCAGGACTCACCGCCCTTCAAGCGCTGCGCGACCACGGACAACTAAAACCGGGTCAAAAAGTCCTGATTAATGGCGCGTCCGGCGGCGTTGGCACGTTCGCCGTGCAGCTCGCCAGGCACTTCGGTGCAGAAGTGACGGGCGTGTGCAGCACCCGTAATGCAGACATGGTGCGCTCGATCGGTGCCGATCACGTCATCGACTACAAGCAAGAGGATTACACTGAAGGTGACGAGCGTTACGACCTGATCGTCGATATGGTGGGCAATCATTCGCTTTTGGCAAACCGCAAAGTACTGGTTCCCGACGGCCGAATGGTCCTGGTCGGTGGGGCCAAAGGGAATTGGATCGGGCCGCTGATTGGACCGATCAAGGCGTTCTTGTTGTCGCCGTTTGTGGGGCAAGAGATGGGCATGATGATCGCGCAATTTCGTCGCGACGACTTGCGCCTGATCGGCGAGCTTATCCAGGCGGGAGAATTGACGCCGGTGATTGATCAGATTTATCCCCTGGACGAGGTTGCCGAGGCGATACGTTATTCTGAATCCGGGCGTGCGCGAGGGAAGATAATCATCGCCGTGAAATAGGGCTCGCGTAGTTTGTGCGGCATGCTTGCCATGCCGCCGCCAGACGGCAAGCGACACACGATCGCCAGCTACGAAAGTCACCGGGTTGATAGCAGGGACTGTCAAAAAGGACCCGAGTTTCCGAGTATCCTCATCGAGTCCGCGTTGCACGGCCCGACACATTCCAAACAAAACTGGCCGCCCGGGAATCGTGCCCGGCATGCGCAACAGGCGGCGCGTGTCTGGGTCGGGCAAATCTGAAGCCAGACGCTCATTTGTAAACTACAAGGCGGCTCGTGCCGAAAGCCGGTTTCTTTCGTCCCCGTGACAAGGCCAAAAATCTCGAAAATCCCTGTGGTTACGGGCTGTTGATCGACAGCGACAGCGCCGCCGCGGCGCGGGGTCGGGTCGGCCGGTGGCAGCACTGTTGCTATTTTGCAACAATTCGCCATTGACTTGGGCTGCGTGTTGACCAAATATGTCAAATCAAGGACTGAGATTGTGGTCCGTTAGCAACAATAAAAAAACGTTAGTACAGCTGATTTTCATAAACAGGGGAACGAAAATGAACTGCCGATACGCAATGATCAGGGGACTTAGTGTGGCCCTGGTGTTTTCCGTCTTTTCCATCCATTCAAACACGGCGCTCGCGCAGAGTAACGATGCCAATGAGGCCCTGGAAGAGGTCGTCGTTACCGGATCGCGCATTCGCCGTGATCCGCTGAACGAGGCTGTCGCGATCATGGAGATCGGCACGCAGGATCTGGATCGCTCGGGTCTCACCAATCTGGGTGACGCCCTGCAACAAATGCCGATTACCGGCTCCGCGATCAACTCGCAGTTCAATGTCCCCGGCAACTCCGGATTCCCGCAGGACGGCTCCGGCATAGGCGCGGGCGCGGTGCAGCTGGCGATCCGAAATGTCGGCGCCAAGCGCACGCTGATACTGGTGGACGGTAGGCGATGGGTTGCCGGCGCGTCGGCGTCAGGCGTGCCGAGTGCGGTCGACCTGAACACGATTCCTGACAATGTTATCGATCGCATCGAGATACTGCAGGACGGTGCCTCGGCGATCTACGGCTCGGACGCCATCGGCGGTGTCGTCAACATTATTACCAACCAGAATTACGACGGCTTCAAGGTCGACGCCCAGACCGGCAGCTACATTTCGGACAGCGACGGCGAATCATCGCAGATCGCGGCGCTATGGGGCGGTGGTAACGACAAGACGCACGTCGTATTCAGCGCAAGCTACAAAGAAGAAAAGGGCATCGAGACAGCCAACCGCAGTCGCTCGGCGTTTCCGAACCCGGACGCTACCAGTTGCGACGTACCGGGCACGTTTTGTTCGTCATTTACGCCGCAGGCTCGCGTGATCTTCGGCCCGAACCAGAATTTCGACCAGATCGTACTGAACGACGGCGTGCTAAACGACGGTATGGGTAACGTGCCGACCTGCGATCCGGACGTCCCGGGTGATTGCCTCGCGACCGGTGACTGGCATGCGTGGTCGAACGCGGATCGCTTTAACTACAACGGTCCCGGCTTTAACTTCCTGAAAACGCCGAACGAGCGCACCAACTTTTACACGAACGTGCGGCACGAACTGGCTGACAACATCACGATGTTCGCGCGCGTGTCGTACACGCACCGCACGTCAGAAACGAAAGCAGCACCGGAGCCATTGTGCTTTGGTAACGGCTGCGGCAACCGTATTAACGACAACATCGTTATTTCCGCTCTGAACCCTTTCAACCCGTTCGGCCTCGACCTCTCGGTTGCGAACGGCAACCTCGAATTCATTGGTCGCCGACCGCTGGAATCAGGCGGCCGCCTGTTCTTCCAGGAGACGAATACCTACATGTATTCGACGGGCCTCGAGGGAGAGTTTGTGGCGAATGGCCGGAATTTCTACTGGGACCTGACGGGCGCCTACGGCAACAACACCGGCTTCCAGGAGAAGTACAATTCTCATAATGCGGCGAAGCTCGCGATTGCGCTCGGTGATCCGGCCGTGTGTGCGCAAGTACCGAACTGCGTACCGTTTAACCTGTTCGGCGGCCAGGGCCCCAGCGGCAATGGCTCGATCACGCAGGAAATGCTGGACTACGTGACCTACACGCAGCGTGACTACAGTGAGCAGACGCTAAAGAACATGTCGTTCAACATCGGTGGCGATCTCGCGGAGCTGTCAGCCGGTACGCTTGGCTTTGCCGCCGGCCTCGAATATCGGGACCACGACGGTTCCTACCGTCCTGACCCGATCGCCGAACGCGGCGAAACCGCCGGCATACCCGCCGGCCGAACCTCGGGTGCGTTCGACGTCACGGAATTCTACGGCGAGCTCAACATACCGCTGCTCGCAGGCGTTGCGGGTGCCGAATATGCCGAGATCAACGTTGCTGCACGCGGCTCTGATTACAGCACCTTCGGCAGTGAGTCGACTTACAAAGCGAGTGGCCTGTGGCGACCGGTTGAAGACCTGTCTCTGCGAGCGTCGTTCTCGACCGGGTTCCGCGCCCCGGGTATCGGCGAATTGTTCGGCGGTGCCGCGCGCGAAGACTTCACTTTCCTGGACCCCTGCGCCGACTACACCGGCATCCTCGGTTCAAGCGCGGGCGGTCGCGACACGCCGCAACCCGCGAACATCCAGGCCAACTGCGCGTCGTTTGGCGTGCCGGTGGGACTGGGCCAGACCAATCCGCAGTTGTCCGCGGTATCGGCGGGCAACGCGCTGCTCGAGGCCGAAGAGTCTGATAACTACACCGTCGGTATTGTCTACAGCCCATCCTGGTCGGATAACCAGGACTGGACGGACGGCATGACGTTCTCCGTTGACTACTACAACCTCGAGATCAACAACGCGGTACAGGGCCGTGACCCGGGCGACCTGATCGATGCCTGTGCCGAGACGGCAGACCCGATTCTGTGCGCCGGCGTACCGCGAACCAGCTCCGGACAGCTCGACGTCGTCAACAACACGCTGCAGAATATCGGGTCCATCGAGGCATCTGGCTTCGACGTCATGGTTAACTACCTGAGCCCCGAGACGTCTGTTGGTCAGTTCAACGTCCGTATGAACGCCACCAAGCTCTCTGAGTACAAGGAAAGCACCATCAATCCGGACGGTTCGGTCAGCGTTAACGATCTGACAGGTCGGCATACCGACGAGACATTCGCACGAGCGTTCCCGGACTTGCGCCTGAACACGACGGTTGACTGGATGCGGGATCGCTGGAGCGGCGCGCTGGTGTTCCGCTGGACGGATGACATGACGACCGATGATGGGAGCAATCTTGATTCGGCCATGTTTACCGATCTTCGCGCCAGCTATAACCCGCCGATCCTTGACGACGCGCTGACGATCTCCTTGGGCTTCAATAACGTGCTCGACGAAGATCCGCCGGTGTGTTTCCCCTGCGGCGTTATCGGTCTCAGCACGGTGTCGCACGACCTGCCCGGACGCGTGGGCTACCTGCGATTCACCTATGAGCCCTGATTGCTCGTAGCTCGGCAGTAACAAATAACGGCCCCTTCGGGGGCCGTTTTTTTTAGGTTGCGGCGGGCCATGTTCGGGTTCGAGGATCGAAACCGGCAAGGTAGGGCCGTGCCGTAACGGGGGGGGCTCTATCGAGCCTTGAGAATTGCCTCGATCTCGGCAACCTGGGCTTCCGTGACGGGCTGGAATTTTCCAAGAACGCAGGTCATGCCGGTACCCCAGCCGGGTCCCCAGTGCCAGGGCCAACGTCGGTACCATGGCCACGCAAACCAGTCTGCCACTTCGAAACGGTCCGCATCGCACAGTCGCGAAGCGGAGAAGGACCTCACAACGAGTACGTCGCCAAAGCGGAGATCCGGGCAGCGCGAGCGCAGAGTGTTGATCCACAACGTGTCACGGCGTCCTTCGAAAAGAATTCGCCGATCATCAAGGGCACGGTAGCGCTGGTACTCGCGGTCGGCCAGGCAGCGTTTGGTTTCCCCGTACTCCGCCGGGTCCAGTGGCGCGCTCAGGATATCCGCGATGTCCGCTTCAGCCGCCTCGCGTTGGGTTTTCACGTCGGGCGACGTAGCGCAGCCCGACAACAGCCAAGCCGCCGCGCCTGCCAGGTAAACAACAGTTTTCTTTGCGCGCATGGTTCGCTCCTTGTGTCGCCACAGGAGCAAACGCTAGCACGCGTCCCAACTCCGACAAATACGGGAAATGTGCAGCTGGCAATGTGTGATTGCGGATCGCGGTGCGTTTTGTACCGCCTGTTATGGCCAAGAGGGCGGCGCAGTGCTGATTATCGATGTACTCTGCGACGCCCGGCACGCGCGGGCAATTTTGCGCTGCAATGGCAGACCGTTTCGGACTTCCGGCGAGTGCTCCGCGCCGTCAACCCACGCCGTGCACGTCGGCGTGTTCGAGTTCCTCGGCGAGGCGATCGCTTTCGGCCATACGGGCTTTGGAGAAGCCCGCGACCAGCAGGTACAGCGCCGGCGTCAGGTACAGCGTGAACAGCGCGGAGATGCCGAGTCCGCCGAAGACGACCCAGCCGATGGAGTGACGTGCCTCGGCACCGGCGCCGCTGCTGAGAATCAGCGGCAGGCCGCCGAGCACGGTCGACACCAGCGTCATCATGACGGGCCGCAATCGTCGTGCGGCGCCTTTCTCGATCGCGTCGCGAACACTCATGCCTCTGTCACGAAGCTGGTCCGCAAACTCGACCACGAGCACACTGTTCTTTGCCATCAGTCCTATCAGCAGTACGAGACCGATCTGTGAGTAGATGTTGAGCGACGTGCCGGTCAACAGCAGGGCAAAAATTGCCGCGGCGACACCGAAAGGAACGATCAGCGTGACGACGAGCGCGCTCGTAAAACCCTCGAACTGCGCGGCGAGCACGAGGAAGATAACCAGGATGGCGATGACATAGGTCAGCGCGACCTCGCGGGAGGTCTCTTCGAGCGTCGCGGCCTCGCCGAGGAAGATCAGCGATACGTTGCCCGGCAGTACGTCGTCGGCCAGGCCACGCAGATCGTCGACGGCAGCCTGTAGCGCATAGCTGTCGGACATCTCGATGTCGATTTCGATGCGCGTCGCTGTGCATGACGGTTCAGCTCGGTGGCGACGCCTTCCTCCTTCAGCGTGACCACGCTCGACAGCGGCACAAGTTCGCCGTTGCTGGTACTGACATACAGGTTCGTCAGGTCCGACGGATCGTTGATTTCGCCGCTGGCGGACTCGAGCAGGATGGGCACCGCTTCGTCATCGACATTCAGGTCGATCAGTTCATCGCCATCGATCATGGCGCGTAGCGTGGCAGCCAACGAGGGCAGGTCCACGCCGAGGTCCGCTGCGCGTCGCCGGTCGATTTCGACGGAGAGCTGTGGCTGGGTCGGGTCGAAGGAAATGCGCGGCCGAGTCGAGTTGCGGCAGCCGCTCTTCGATGGCTGCCGCGAAGGCCTGGGCCGCCGCGAAAATTTCGTCGTAGTCATTGCCGAGCAGCGCGATGTCGATGCCGCCGCCGCGGCCGCGCAGATTCAGGCTGTTGCCGCTCCAGGCGCTCGCGCGCACCCCGGGAATGGCGGACAGCGGCTCCCGCAGCTCATCGATGATCTCCTGCTGACTGCGATCGCGGTCGCTCCAGTCCGCGAGCGGCATGGAGATGAAGGTGCGGTTGGGGTCCCACATGCCGATCATGCTGTACACCGACGTGGCCTCGCCGCGGTCGACATAAGGCTGCAGAATACCTTCAATCGTCTCGGTCTGGCGGTCCATGTAGCTGATGCCGACACCGTCCGGGCCGCTGGCGAATACGCGCACAAGGCCGCGGTCCTCGGGCGGGATCAGCTCGCGATCCAGTGACTGGTACGCAACGCTGGCGGCGGCGGCAAACAGCAGCGCCGCGATCACCGGCACCCAGGGGCGCGACAGCGAGGCGGCGAGCGTACGACCGTAAAAACGTGCAAACAGCCGGCCGAAATCGCCAATCGGCTTCGGAACGCGGGTGTCTTCTGCCGATTTCAGAAGGCGCGCCGCTGCGGCGGGCACGAGCGACAGCGCGACGAAACTCGAGATGATGACGGCGCAGGCGAGCACGAGACCGAATTCGCGAAACAAGCGGCCGGCCGTGCTCGGCAGGAACGCGATCGGCACGAAAACCGAAACCAGCACCGCGGTCGTCGCGACAACCGCGAAGAACACCTGGCGAGTGCCAATGACCGCGGCCGCCCGTGCACGGATACCCTCATTGCGCTGTCGCTGAATATTTTCCAGCACGACGATCGCGTCGTCGACAACCAGCCCTGTTGCCAGCACCAGCGCCAGCAGGGTCAGGATATTGATCGAAAAGCCGAGCAGCCAGATGGCCGCGACCGTGCCGATCAAGGCGACCGGAATCGCAAGCGTCGGCACCAGCGTGGCGCGGAAACTGCCCACAAACAGCCAAATCGTCGCGATGACGATCGCGATCGATAGCGCCAGCGTAATGAGGACCTGGGCCACCGAACTACGGATAAAGACCGCCTGGTCGTCGGTGACCACCAGCTGCAGATCATCGAAACGCGCGTTGATTCGCTCAACGGCGGCGTTCACGCCGGCCGATATTTCAATGGTATTTGATCGCGCCTGTCGGATGACACCCAGCCCGAGAACCGGCCGGCCATCCAGGCGCGACATCGACTCGGTATCTTCCGGGCCGAAGAAAACGTTGGCCACGTCGCTTATTCGTACCGAATCGCGAATAACGATATCCGCGACTTCGGCCGCGTCGACTACCGTCGCATCCGCGCGCACGATCAGCTGCTGGTCTCCTGATCGAAAGCTGCCTGCGGGCACATCGAACGGCGCCTGCAGCAGGGCTTCGGTAACGTCGTTGATCGACAGTCCGAAGCTCGTCAGCCTGAGCGGATCGATGGCGACGCGCAGCATCCGCTTGCGATTTCCGGAAAGCTGCACGTCGGCAACACCCTCGATCGAAATGAGCATCGGCACGACTTCCTGCTCGATCACTCGTGTCAGCGATTCCATCGGCAACGTGTCGCTGTACACCGCGAGATTGACGACGGCTTGCGCGTCATCGTCGGCTTTCACGACCAACACCTGCTCGACGCGATCGGGCAGACGGCGGGATATGCGGCTCACGGCCTCGCGAACGTCCGCCGCGGCATCGTCGAGATCAGTGCCGGGACGAAACTCGACGTAGATGCGTCCACTGTTTTCTTCTGACGCCGAGCGAAGATTCTGAATACCGGACACACGCGCAATTGCGCCCTCGAGCAGGCTGACGACTTCGGCATCCATGGTTTCCGGTGAAGCGCCGGGAAAGCTGGCGCGCACGGTTACAACCGGTCGATCGACATCCGGAAGCTCACGGATCTCCACCGCCACCAACGCGGCGATGCCGGCAAGAACCACGAGCAGGTTGGCCACCAGGATGAGTACCGGTCGCCGGACGCTGATACTCGGCAAGTCATTGTGCGCCGTTTGCATTGTGTCGTCCGTATCAGTCGAGGATGACGAGCTGGTCGCCTGCGCTCATGCCGGACTCCGACATGGGTCCACCGTCCGGCTTGCCGGCGAATTGCTGCACGTCGTAGCTGACGGCGATGCCGTCGCGCATGCGCTGGGTGCCCTCGACGACGATCACGTCGCCGTCATTGATGTCGCCGTCAACGAGCACTCGTCCTTGCCGGCGCTGCACGATCCTGACCGGCACGCGGGTGGCGGCGCCGCCCACGACGGACCAGATGTAGGCGCCGTCCGCGCTCCACTGCACGCCGGTTTCGCTCACCACACCGTAAAGCTCGCCCTTGACATCGATACTGACGCGAAAGCTCATGCCAGGTCGCAGCGCGTCGTCTTCGTTGTCAACGCGAGCCCGGGCAACGAACGTGCGGTTCTGCGGATCGATGCGGCTGCCGATGTCGACGATCTCGCCGGCGACCAGCGGCGTCTTGCCATTCCAGGTTTCGAGCTCGTACCCGCTCGCCGACGACGAGTTCCCCAATAAACGCCTCGGGGATTTCGAAGCTGACAAACAGCGAGCTGCGATCATCCAGCGTCGTGATCAGCGTATTCGGAGTGACGCGATCGCCCGGGTCGACGTCGGTACTGCCGACGTATCCATCGAAAACCGCTTCTATCGTCCGATCAGAGAGCGCGATGCGGGCCCGCTCAAGTTCTACCTGCGCCGTCTCGGCCGCCGTGCGCGCGGCATCGAGCGCTGTCGGCAACACCGCGCCGCTGTTGGCGGAGCGCTGGTAGCGATCATAAAGTCGCTGCGCATCCTGTAGCTTCAGTTCCGCAAGCCGAACCGCGAGCTTTTCCTCGCGGCTGTCGAGCTCCACCAGGACGTCACCCTCCGCAACCCGCTGGCCCGGTTCGAAATTCACCGAGACGACCTCACCGGACGCTGGCGCGTACAGCTCCGCCGACAGGCGTGCCCGGGAGGTGCCGACGGCTTCCACGTGCGTGACCTGGTGCTCGAAGCGCAGTACTTCGGCAATGACCCGAACGTCACTGGCCGCGGGAGCCTGGGCGGTCGGGGGTGCCTCGGAACAGGCCGCCAGCACGAGGAGTGCGACGACCGCTAGCGGGAATTTGCGAACGTGAGTACATCTCCCCATTATACGGCGAGCGCGCGACCGATAAGCCTAATTTTTCTTCGAGTTTCGCTGCCTGTGACAACTTGTTACACAGTCAATTGCCGTTCACGGTTTCCTGAACAGAAACGTGAACCGGTCCGTATTGCCGCTAACCGATCGTCGACCCACCTCGTACCTGAGTTCGTCATCGGCCCGGTAGTGCAGGTCGCTGTAGTCAACGAATTCGAAACCGAGGTCCAGCATTTCCTTAACGACCAACACCGGGTCTATACGGCGGCGGTTCTCGGGGGTATCCGGTTCCATATGGCGCTTCGTGTGATCGACGACGCCATACAATCCGCCGCGTTTCAAGGCCTTGAAGACTTGCCTGTTCATTCTTGCTCGGGACTCGGCATCGAAGTTATGGACATTGCGGAAGGTGAGCACCATGTCGAGGTCGGATACCCCGAACTCGAAATCGTCCAGCGCGTAGTAGCGGCTGCCTTCGGGTCGACGAATATTATCATCGGTTTCCAGCACCGTAACCTTGCCGAACCCGGGCTCATTGACCAGGCCTTCTTTGACCCGGCCGGTGCCGAGTGCGACATAGAGTTTGCCGTTCTCCGCGAGTACCGGCGCCAATACGCGTGTGTACCAACCGCCACCGGGGATGAGTTCCAGGACCCGCATGTTGTCCTTGCAGGCCGAAAAACTTCAGGGTCTCCAGCGGGCGACGGTTGCGGTCCCGATCACGATCCGCCTGTGGGCGCGATTCGGCGGCCAGCGCCGCTTCGACTTTGTCGTCTATTTCATTGTCAGCAGCCGCCAGCGCGGGGACTGCGAGGGATAAGTGCTGCAATCGCGAATAATGCTTTCAAGGTTACGCTCCATCGAGTTCGGGGAGCGCGCATCATATCATCGCGAATTCGCGTGTCATCACTTTCGCGACCGGCCAGGCCGGCAGTCTCGGTCAATCGGTACTCAGGCTCGCTGCGGGGTCCACATGGGGAAGGTGGTGTTCGCATTCTTCGGTCAGGTGTTCGGCGTTTCTAATCCAGCTGCAGGTCTCGCAGGTGCAGGTCGTCTCGTCGTGTCGTAACTCGCTGTGCAGCGCTTCGACCAGCCGGATGCCCTCGCGCAAGCGACGACGCTCAGGTCCTCGGTCGATTCTTCGTCAAAGTTCCTGAAGTCCTGGAGACAATTTTCCCAGCCGCAGTTGCCGGTGAGATCGCAGTGGTTACAACGCTCGCCAGTTGCTTCAAAGAGGTTTTGGTGGGGGAAATTGCCGTCCTCAATGAGGCCCCGCACCAGCAACTTGGGGTAGGTGAGCGCTTCTATCAGCTGTCGTCGCATGACTGTCTCCTCGTTGACGTGGCTTCAATATTAGGCGGATTAAGGCGAGCGCTCAATTCGGTTTCTACTGACCCCGGGCGCGGGCTGTGACGTGACGGGTTTTCCCGCCGCAGCATGGCGGGTGATAAAAGTGCGCCAGAAGGCGTTTTTCGGCCGCCGCAACGCGGCGGTCGGATACTTACCCACCCGACGGCCATTCGGGCGCCAGGCCGCACCCGGTACGGATATTACCGGGGGCGCAGCTGGTAGTCGCCCACGACGACCTTATCATCGCGCTGCAACTGACAGCGCACAATCTTCTTGGAATTGACGACCGTGCCGTTGAAGCTGTTGAGATCCTCGATATACAGACCGTCATGCGACGAAAAGAGTAATGCGTGGTGCCGGCTTACAAACTTGCTGTCGAGATGCAATTCGCTGTCGTCACCGCGGCCGATCATGATGCGTGAGGGCATGTCGGCAATCGTTACAACCTGCTCGACCTCACCGCTCTTGTAAACCTCGATTGCGGTTACCAGAATGCCGGTATCCACCTTGAATTCGCCTGCAATAATCGAATCGTCAACAGCATCGTCGTCGATAAGCGCTTCGACTTCCTCGGGCTCATCGAGGCTTGGCTCGGCCGGCTCTTCATCGAGCGCTGGCTGGGTTGTTGTATTCAAATGACAATAGGATGCAAGTTCGGATTCAAGAATCGCAATGCGCGTGTCCTTCTCGGCCACCACGGCCAAGAGATCCTCGGGGGCACTCGAGGTATCGCGCAGCGCCTCGCACTCATCGAGCGCTACTTTCAACAAAGTCTCGAGTTCGGTCACACGCGTCTCACGCGCTTCAAGGTCACCAGCCTGCGTCGTAATTTGTTCGCGAAGTGCCGCCGCCTCTTTTTCGAGCGTATCCAGCTTGCCGTTGGTTTTTTTCGCGAGCTCGAGCTCCGCGCTCAAATCACTGACGGTTTGCCGTAGTTCGATTTTCGCACCGTCAAGTTTCTCGATTCGCTTTTCGGCTTTGCTGACGCTGGCCAGCGCTTTCTTGGACGCGTTTTGTTCTTTCTTTACATCCCGCATCATCGACTTGACTTGCTTTTCTGTGTCAGCAAGTGCGCTGGCCTTCTCTTCAAGCGCCTGGTTGAGGTTCTCGATCTCACTGGCGCTGTCAATTGCCGCGCTGTTCAGTATTTCAATGTCACCTATTTTCGCTTCGAGTTGTTTTCGGAGCACATCGATCTCAGCTGCAGTGGATGACAACTGCGCGGAATCTTTGCTCTTTGCTTCGAGTTGTTCGCGAAGGTCTTCGAGTTCCGCGGTCACGATAACAAGTTTTTCACCGTGTTTGGCTTGCTCCGCGAGCTGTTTGCGAAGGTCCTGAACCTCGTCGGCTTGCTTCGCCAGCTTGCTGAGTTCCTTGGTCTTCGCTTTCAGTTGCTGCTGTAAATCGTCCCTGGTGTCGGCAGCTTTGGCAAGCGCTCTGAGTTCCTGCTTTGTTGCGGTCTGCTCCTTCTGAAGCGCATCGACGTCGTGAGTTTTTGCCGACAGCTGCCGCCGCAGGTCCTCGATTTCCTGCACGGCTCCGGACAGGATCTCGCTTTCCTGTGATTTAGCCAGCAGCTGCGCCTTTAGCTCACCGACTTCTTTTGCAGTGGCCGACAGCGCCGCGGTTTCACGGGCATTCTGCTCAAGCTGTTCGTGCAGTGCACTGATATTCCGGTCGCGTTCTCCGAGTGCTGTTTGAGCCAGCTTCTTTTCCTCTTCGAGCGTGGCAAGCTTCGCCTCGAGCGTTGCCAATTGCTTCTGCAGCCCGACGAGTCTCGCAGCGGCATCGGAGTTCGACCCGGGATCGGATCCCACTGCTTTGACAGGCGCGGAGCGCGCGGTGATGCGCTCTTCGCCTTGTCGATCCGCAGTTTCGAGCGTGTAATCAGGGTCGGTCTTGCGTCGGCCCCGGCCTTCCAGCTTGAACACGTTCGGAACCAGGCGGTTTCTGTCGGCAATAGTCCGGATCAGGTCCTCGGTTATGACACGGGTTTCCTGTCCGCAGGCCTCGGTAAGCACCTGGTTGCATAACATGTTAATGATGCTGGGGATGCCGCCGGAAAATCGGTAGATCAGGGGATGGGCCTCGTTGGAAAACTTCGCTGCATCGACGCCTCCTGCCAGTCTCAATCGATGCCGCACGTAATCCTCGGTTTCCTCTTTGCTATAGACACGAATGTTGAAGTCCACGTGCGTGCGAAACTTCATGGACTTCATCGCCGGCGACTCCATGATGCGCGGCAGATCCGAGTTGCCGGCGAGTACCACGCTGAGCACGCGTCGATCGTCAACCTTTGTCTCCGCAATCCAGCGCAGTTGCTCAAGCACTGTCGGACTGACGAGATGGGCATTGTCCATGATGAGCAGGACGGGGTCCTGCGCCTTGCCGCGGTGGATCAGGAACTCGCGGGTAATACGCCTGAGTTCCTGGAGCTTCCCTGAAATATCATGAAAGCCGAGTTGCCGCAGGAATGCGCAGTAGAATTCCGTGCCGTTCGGACAGGTTTCGTCGAAGGTCGCGAAGGTGGTTTCGTCGTTGAGGCTCGTAATGTACCGGTTTAGCAGCGTGGTCTTTCCGGAGCCGTCAGCACCGCAAATGACCATCAGGCAGTCCGCCTGCTTCGTCGCACTGGCGAGGTGAGCCATCAAGAGCGAGTATTGCTCGGAGTGAAAAATCTGTGAGGCCACCGGCAGCTGCGAGAATGGCGGCCGCGTCATCCCGAAAAAATCGAGATAGGTCGGATCTATTTCAGAGTTCTTTAGCGCACGTGCCACGCAGCGACTCCCAAGTTTATTATTGTTTTAATCTGGGCACCCGGAGCCCGGTGCTCCCAAGGTGTCTGGATCCTGGTACGGTTTGCGGCGTCACCCGCAAGCGCGATGTTTAATTCTTATACACAAAAACGCGCGATTCAATTCAAATTTAGCGCAACTTCGAGTGTTTGCCAATAAATTATTGAAAAATTTCATGTTTTTATGTCCATACGCCAAGGATTCCCGGCAAATTCAGGGGCTTGAGTGACTTGTGGACGGATTCTGGGAGTTGACCGTAACCCCATGTAACAGTTGAGAAATACGGGCCGCGGCTTTATGTTACACAGGCGTTGCGCAGCATCCCGCCCGACAAGACCGCGAATGCCGGTGTGGGAGGGTCCATTCCCGGCGGTCCTTCCGCCAACGTCCCTGTCATTCAGAGGAGAGACCATGAAGTATCGCCACCTCGGCAAGGCTGGCATCCAGGTCAGCGAGCTGTCGTTCGGCTCCTGGGTGACGTTTCACTCCCAGGCGGATGTTGATGCGACTGTAACAATGATGGGAGCCGCCTACGACGCGGGTGTGAATTTCTTCGACAATGCCGAGAATTACGCCGCCGGCAAGTCCGAAGAGGTCATGGGCGCGGCGCTGCAGAAGCTCGGTTGGCGACGCGGTAGCTACCTGGTGTCGACGAAGCTGTTCTGGGGCCTGCATGAAGGCCCGAACGAGCAAAACACGCTCAATCGGAAATACCTGATCGAGGCGATTGACGGCTCGTTGCGACGACTCGGCCTGGACTACGTGGACTTGCTGTTTTGTCATCGGGCCGATCCGGCCACGCCAGTCGAGGAGACGGTGTGGGCCATGCACAATATTATCGAACGCGGCAAAGCCCTGTATTGGGGGACATCGGAATGGGAAGCGTCGACTGTTTTGAGCGCCATCGAGATTGCCGAGCGACACCACCTGCATAAGCCCGTAGTCGAGCAGCCCGTCTACAATCTTTTCCAGCGCCACCGCTTTGGCGCGGAATACGAAAGCCTCTATCGGGACAAGGGTTACGGTTCCACAACATGGAGTCCGCTGGCATCGGGGTTATTGACTGGCAAATACAACAGCGGAGTGCCCGACGACAGTCGCGGCGCTCTCGAGGGCTACGGCTGGTTGCGAAATGAGCTGACCGACGAAAAGCGGCTGGCAAAGGTCGCGGCTCTCAAACCTCTGGCTGAGCAGATAGGCGCAAGCCTCGCCCAATTCTCGCTCGCGTGGTGCCTGCAAAATCCCAGCGTCAGTAGCGTCATCACCGGTGCCAGTCGTGTCGAACAAGTGCAGGAAAATATGCAGGCTCTGCAATTTGTCGATCGCTTTACGCCGGAATTGATGGAGCAAATCGACCGCGTACTGCAGCCATCATGAACCACCGCAATGGATAAGTTCCTTGCCGCTGCAATCGATGAAGCCCGCAACAGTCTGCGGGCCGGCGGCGTACCGATCGGCTCGGTGCTTGTGATCGATGGCCGGATCGTTGCCCGGGGCCACAATCAGCGTATCCAGAAGGGCAGTGTCGTGCTGCACGCTGAAATGGATTGCCTGGAGAACGCCGGGCGTCTGCACGCGATGGACTACCGGAATTCGACGCTTTACTCAACCTTGTCACCCTGTGACATGTGCAGCGGTGCTGTGCTTCTGTACGGGATTCCCAGGGTGATCATCGGCGAAAACCGCACGTTCAAAGGGCCTGAGGACTACCTTCGATCCCGCGGCGTGCAACTTGACATCGTCAACGATGAGCGGTGCGAGCAACTGATGCGCGACTTTATTGCCGCGCACCCCTCAGTCTGGAATGAAGATATCGGTGAAGCCTAGGCCACGGGATAGCCGGCAATTCAGGCGGATTTCCGCAGGAACTTCGAAGCGAAGCTGGCTAACAAGCCCTTGTGGTTGCCAAGGCTTTCTCCGATTGAGCCGAGGAGTTTGCCGCCGTGGCTGCTCTTGTCGATCAGCTCTGGCAGGATTCGCGCCAGGCTGTGACCGGCTTCGTCGCCGTCAATACCCAGCTGTCGGGCGAAGGCGTCGACTTTTTCGGCGCCCAGGGCATCCTTGATCTGCGTGGCCGAAATTGCTTCGTTACTGCCGTCGCCAAGCCATGATTTGGTGCGCTCGGCCAGGTCACCACCAGAGTCCTGAAAGCGGCTCACCAGGTCGCCCAGGTCGAACTTCTTGTTGCTGCCAGTCAGTTTGTCGAGCGCCGATTCCACGTCTGCTGAGTTGTTCGCGCCCGCGATTTTGCTCATGACCAGCTGCGTTGCCAGTTCCTGAAAATTCATGCTGTACTCCTGCTGACGAAAGTTCGTTGCCGACAACCTTACAAAAGTTCGCCAGTCAGGATTGTGAACATTTGTTACACGGGCGGATGCGCTATAGAGTTGCCGCTATGAAAAAGATAATTCTGGTGCTTTTGACGCTCGCCGGCGCCTACGTCGCCTACGACCAGTCGCTGCCAGCGACAAATCAGCCGGTGCCCGGTGTGGATTCGGATGCCACGATTGCCCGGGCGATCGACGAGCGACGACGCGGCTACCAGGTCAGCGGTAACGGTATCGTGGTACGGCAGCTAGCGGATGACAACGACGGCAGTCGGCACCAGCGATTTATTGTCAGGATCGGGTCCGGCCAGACGCTGCTCGTAGCGCACAATATTGACCTGGCGCCCCGCGTGCGTGGCCTTGAGACCGGCGACCGGGTGTCGTTTTTCGGGGAGTACGAGTGGAATGAGCGCGGCGGCGTTATACACTGGACCCACAAGGACCCGCGGGCGCAACACGTCGACGGGTGGCTCGAACATAACGGGCAACGCTTCCAATAAAAGAGACGCATAGATAATGAAAAAATTCCTGCCGATCGTCATTCTCATCACTGCTCCATTGCTATCCGTTGCGGATGAAGGCATGTGGACGTTAGACAATTTTCCGGCTGCCACAGTTGAGGCCAAATACGGGGTCAAAATCGGCAGCGACTGGCTGGAGAAAGTCAAAAGCTCTGTGGCGCGCATGGACAGTGGCTGCAGCGCTTCTTTTGTGTCCGGCAGCGGCCTGGTGCTGACCAACCATCATTGCGCCTTGTCCTGCATATCCCAGAATTCCTCGTCAGACCGAAACCTTGAGACCGAGGGTTTTCTTGCGGCGGTTGCCGGCGACGAATTGTCTTGTCAGACAGATCGGATATCCGTGCTCATCGGCACCGAGGAGATCACTCAACGGGTCGTTGACGCGACGGCGAAACTGGACAATGTCGCGGCCGCGGATGCGCGTCGTCAGACATTGAAGCGAGCGGTGGAGGAGTGCGAAGAGGCTTCGGGCTTAAAGTGCGAATCAGTAAACCTCTATAACGGCGGGCAACACTGGCTATACAAATACAGGCGTTATGACGATGTGCGGCTGGTTTTCGCGCCGGAAGGGGATATCGGGGCGTTTGGTGGCGATCCGGACAACTTCAACTTTCCGCGCTGGTGCCTCGACATGGCGTTGCTGCGCGTTTACGAAAACGGCAAGCCCGCGTCGACACCCGATTACCTCGAATGGCGCCAGGAGGGTCTGGAACCGGGCGAGGCGATGTTCGTTGCCGGCCGACCGGGTAGTACTCAGCGGCTCTTGACCGTGTCGGACCTTAAGTTTTTGCGAAATACGTCGATTCCTCACTGGCTGCTTCGAAACGTAGAGCTTCGCGGGCGCTATATTCAATTCGCAACGAGTAGTGATGAGGCCAATCGAATCGCACGCGCGCCCCTGCAGAATGTTGAGAACGGCATCAAGGTGCAGCGCAAGAGGCTCGATGCGTTGCACAATGACGAACTGTTTGCGCAAAAGTCCGCCGCCGAACAGGCGCTGCGTGCGGCGGTCGCCGCCGACGCCGTACTCGCGGATGACGTCGGTTCGGCCTGGGATGAGATTGAACGCGCCAACAAGACCTACCTCGAATTTCGTGATGATTATTATTTCGTTGAGGTCGGTGCCGCCTTTAGTGGCAGTTTGTTCAGCTATGCCCGCAACCTGGTCCGCGCTGCTGCGGAACGGGAAAAACCGAATGAGGATCGGCTAAAACCTTACACGGACGCGGCATTGCCACGCACCAGGCAGCTGACGCTTGCCGATCGACCGATTTATGACGATCTGGAAACTCTGCAACTGTCCTTCTCGCTCGACAAAATGCGCGAGTTCCTCGGGCCGGATTCGCCTTTGGTACACGACATTCTTGGCAACAAATCGCCTTCGGCGCTGGCGAGCGAGCTCGTTTCCAGTACGACGCTTGCCGATCCCGCGGTGCGCGCCGAATTGTGGGATGCAAATTGGGCGGCGGTTAAAGCGTCACGAGACCCGATGATCATGCTCGCATTGCATGTTGATGAGAAATCGAGGGCACTTCGCAAACGCTACGAGGATGAGGTGGAAGCGCCATCGGATGTGGCATACGAGAAGATTGCAAAAGCACGGTTTGCCATCGAGGGCACCAGCAGCTATCCCGATGCGACGTTTACGTTACGTGTTAGCTACGGTGCGCATGAGGGCTGGAACGAAAAGGGTCGTGACGTGCGTCCGTGGACAACGGTTGCCGAGCTGTTTCCGCGGGTCACCGGAGACGCGCCGTTTCGCCTTCCGAGGAGTTGGGATGATGCACGCCTTGAGCTTGATGGCGATACGAAATTCAATTTCGTCGGGACCACCGATATTATCGGCGGTAATTCCGGTAGTCCCGTGATCGATGCCAGCGGCCGGCTGGCCGGATTGATTTTCGACGGTAATATTCATTCAATCTCGGGTGCGTACTGGTTTGACGCAGAGATTGAATCGTTCAGTAGCGGTTCACCCACAGATCATGATCGAGTCGTTGCATGCCATTTACGACGCTCCGCACCTGCTCGAGGAAATGGGAATTTCATCGCGCTAGGGCGCAATGGGCGGGAGCGGTCACCCGGCAGGCGGCCAATAATGATCGCTCGCTTTTGCCTCCGCCGCGCCGCGACCCGCAGCGCGGCAGAAGTGCATCCGCTAATCGGCCCGCACGCCTGCCTTGCTAGTTGCTATCGGCCACATCGCGACGCGCCGCCGGGCCCGCGCATGGTCCGTCGCGGTGGCTATTTTCGACAATCACTGTATAGTTATGAAGGGCTAATAACTACTTTATTCCCCGCGTTTCGCGCCAAAGCCCACGTCCTCACCCATGATTGAACACGATTTTGTCATCAGCTCTGTATCGCCAATGGACCCGCCTCCGGACGCGGAATCGCCAGAGTGGCATAGTTACGTTATTACTCAGGGTGATAACACGATTCAGGGCTATCGCGAAGGGAGTCTCAAGACGGTCACGCAAGCGGCGGAGGTCATCGTCGCACAGCTGAATGAGCGTCGCATGGGAAAACGCGCGCGCGCCCAGCTCGTCATCGCGAAAGCCAAGCAAAGCTAGGCGGAGACGCCGCAGTCTATGTCGAGCGACACCGACCAGAACCTTGCGCTATTTTGCGACTTCGAGAATATTGCACTCGGCGTCCGCGATGAGAAGCAGGCCCAGTTCGACATCAACTGGGTTCTGGAGCGCCTGTTGGTCAAAGGCAGCATTGTCGTAAAGAAGGCCTATTGCGACTGGGGGCGATACAGAGAATTCAAGGCAACCATGCACGAGGCGGCATTCGAGCTCATCGATATCCCGCACCTGCGGCAATCCGGCAAGAATTCAGCCGATATCCGCATGGTCGTGGACGCGCTGGATCTTTGCTATACCAAATCCCACGTCAATACGTTCGTTATCATCAGCGGCGATTCCGATTTCTCGCCTCTCGTTAGCAAGCTGCGCGAGAACGCCAAAACGGTAATCGGTGTTGGCGTCAAGAATTCGACGTCCGACCTGCTCATCAAAAATTGTGACGAGTTTATTTTTTACGACGACATTGTTCGCAAACAATCGCAGAAGAAAGCGTCCCGGCCTGCCAAAGGCCGTAAGACGAAACGCAAAACGACGGCGTCCAAGCCCAAAGACAACAAGCAAAAAGGAATAGACCAGGCTATCGAAGTGGCCGCTGCGATGAACGCGGAACGCGGCGATCAGGACAAGTTATGGGGTTCAATGGTCAAGCAGGCGCTGAAGCGCGTCGACCCCAGCTTCGACGAGAGTTATTTCGGTTTCGATTCTTTTAGCAAGCTGCTCGAAGAAGCGCAGGCCCGTGGCCAGCTCGACCTCGAACTCGACGAGCGCTCAGGTGGCTATATCATTCGAAGCGTAGTTCGTTAAAAGAGGCCGCCACGCAACTGCTGTGCTAGTTACATGATTTGGGCAAGTGGCTGGCCTTGATGACACCGCCGCTGGAGCAATTCCAGGTCAGGCTGCCCGTGAGACTGGTTGCCGTCAACATCATCGTTTGACCCGATATCTGGTAATTGGCATCGCCGCCGAACCGCACCGATATGACGGCGCCGTCTACTGAAACCGACGATACGAATTCGCCCTTGATGGTTTTAGCCGGCGGCAGAGCGGCTTTCGTATTGTCGGCAGGAAACTCACCGTATTCCTGGAAGTAGGTGGCCACCGCCGACTTGGCCCCGCCTGTGAGCTTGACCCCTTCTGCAACCTGCACCCGAACGACGTAATCCATATAGGCAGGAACGGCGATCGCTGCCAGGATGCCGATGATGCTCACGACGATCATCAGCTCGATCAGGGTGAAACCGCGCTGCTGGCAGCGGCCGTTTCGGCGCTTGCCGGTCGGGTTAGTGCTGCAGGTTCTTTTGCCTGCTTGTGAAATGCGCATGGGAAAAATCAGTCCTGCGTGACATTTTCTTCAATCGAGACTGACAGATTTGTGACTGTCCTGCGTCCTCCCGGTACGCCAAATGCGTGTGAACTGGTTCCGGAGTTATGGAAAGTGCGGCCAGATTCATGAAGACTGCCGCGTGTTGCTTGCGTGCCGGGTAAGCATCCGGGGCATAAATGTGTTGCGAGCGTAATTCACAGTTTGCGAAAAAATCGGTGGGCTGGTTATTATTCGAACTTTTCCGGCTGATCCAGGGTCATGCGAATAATTGAGGACGACCTGGCGGGCACAGCCGTACAGGTTTTGCTGCGGGAGCATCTGGATGGCATGGCTCGCCATTCACCGCCTGAGAGCATACACGCGCTCGATGTGCAGGCGCTCCGCGCCGACAACATCACGTTCTGGACCGCGTGGGAGGATGCGGCAGCTGCTTGGCTGCGGCGCCCTGAAAGAGCTGGATGCACGCCATGGCGAGATCAAGTCCATGCGAACGGCCCGGTCGCATTTGCGACGCGGCGTCGCGGCGGGAATACTGAGTCACCTTATCGGTGAAGCGCGTGCACGGGGTTATTTACGCTTGAGCCTCGAAACAGGCTCCGGCGAGGCGTTTGTCCCGGCCGCGCGACTGTATGCGAAGTTCGGTTTCGACTATTGCGGACCCTTCGCTGACTACGGGCCGGACCCGTTCAGTCGCTTCATGACCCTCACGCTCTAATGCGCTGGTCGACCTCGGGACATTCTTGATGCAACGAAGCAATACGTTAAATCAAAAACGTCCCCAAACGACCCGTCAGGCGTAATGCGGGTAGACAGGCTGGTACATCTGCTCGTGAATGTCCGCCAGAATATCGTCGGGGGCTTCGCGATCGGTGTAGCCGTTTTCGTAGGCCATGGTGGCGACATCCCGGGCAATCAATGCCGATACCTGCCGAATGTGAGAGAGCGCGGGGTATACGCGCCCGCGGTCGAGGTCCGCGTCCGTCACTTGCCTTGCCAGTGAATGTGCTGCCGCCAGGAACATCTCGTCGGTAACGATTCGCGAGCGACTGACAATGACACCGAGTCCGACACCCGGGAATATGTAGGCGTTGTTGCCCTGTCCCGGCACGAAGGTCTGGTTGCCGAGTTTTACGGGATCGAACGGGCTGCCGCTCGCGAAAATCGCGCGCCCTTCGCTCCAGGTGTAGGCCTGCTCGGCCGTGCATTCGGCTTTCGACGTCGGGTTGGATAACGCGAAAATGATGGGGCGTTCATTGGCCTCTGCCATGGATTCGACGATATCCTGTGTGAACGTGGACGGCTGTCCAGACAGGCCGAGCAGCGCGGTTGGCTGCAGTGCTTTAACGGCGTCGGCGAGACTGGCGATGTATTCATGCTCATGGGCATAGGGTTTCTTATGCGCCGCGATGTTGTCGCGACCGGCAACCAGCAACCCCTTGCTGTCGACAAACCAGCAATGCCTGCGGGCGTCTTCTTCGCTAATGCCTTCTTCTTTCAAGGCGGCGACGAACACATCGGCGATGCCTATGCCGGCCTCACCTGCGCCCAGGAACAGTATTTTCTGATCCGAAAGTTTACCGCCGGTTATGCGCATCGCTGCAATGATGCCGGCGACTGCGACCGCACCGGTTCCCTGGATATCGTCGTCAAACAGGCAGGTATCCGAACGGTACTGCTCCAGCAGCCGGAAAGCATTCATGTTGCCGAAGTCTTCGATCTGGATCAGGATCCCAGGAAATTGCTCCTTGGCAGCGTCGATAAATTCGGCAAACAATGCATCGTATTCTTCGCCGCGCGCGCGTCGGCGTTCGAGACCGTTGTACAGCGGGTCGTTTAACATTGCTCTCGTTGTTGGTACCGACATCCAGCATCACCGGCATGCACTGCGTGGGATGAATGCCTGCACAGGCCGTGTACAGGGAGAGCTTGCCGATAGGGATGCCCATGCCATCCGCGCCGAGATCGCCCAGGCCGAGAATTCGCTCGCCGTCAGTGACGACGATAATGCGGGCATCCCGATGTGGCCAGTTTTGCAGGATTTCCCTGACGCGTCCCTTGTCCTGTAGTGACACGTACAGGCCTCGTGGGTTTCTGTAAATATGCTGGAATTCCTGGCAGGCTTTGCCGACCGTCGGCGTGTAGATGATCGGCATCATCTCTTCGATGTTGTTCATGATCACACGATAAAACAGGTGCTCGTTACGGTCCTGCAGCGCGATCAGGTAGAGGTAGCGTTCGAGGTCGGTCGGTTTTGCGCGAACGTTGCCGAGGACCCGAAGCTCCTGCTCGGCCATGGAATGCACCCGCGGCGGCAACAGTCCCCGTAATTTAAGCGCATCGCGCTCGGCGTCAGTGTAGGCGGTACCTTTGTTGCGGACAGGATCGTGCAAAATTTTTACGCCCGAATACAAGCTGGGGGGAGGTTGACTGGTCACGATGACTCCTTGGTTTTTGAGGCCCACACAAGACGCTCCGCAAGCGTCCGGCAAGCAGCAAGCTACTCTCCTCTGCCGCAATTTGTATGTCGGATTTCACCTAGGGAGACTCTGACTAATTCTCGTCGCACACGTTGCGTTCATTCGGCCTTTGCGTGCGGCGCGTTCCGCCGCGCGTATGTCGATACTCGCAAGGAGCGCAACAAAGCCACAGGCCGAATGAACGCAACCCTAATCTTTTCAATACATTATCGTGGGACGAAGGGTGGTCGGGCAAGGCCGCGTTGCTCGTCACTCGTGTACCTAAAGTACAGATCGCTCCTCGCGCCTTGCCTTGCCCGACCACCCTTCGTCGTGTGCGACGAGAATTAATCAGAGTCTCCTGGAAAAAAGCTAGGTAAAAGCTCGTATCGGTCTGACGGCCCGAATCGCGTAACATTTCTCTGGTGCTGCAGAAGCAACGAGATTGTTATGACCCGCCGAATCCTCATCATGGGAGCCGCAGGCAGGGACTTCCACCTGTTTAACTGTTGTTTCAGGGATCACCCTGAGTTCAACGTGGTTGCGTTTACAGCGACGCAGATTCCGCACATTGATGATCGTCGCTACCCGGCGGCGCTTGCGGGAAAACGCTACCCGAACGGCATCCCGATTTTCCCCGAAGAAGACCTTGATGATCTACTCAGGCGAGAGAGCATTGACGAGGTGATCTTTGCGTACTCTGACGTGAACTTCGCCTACATTGACGAACGACGCCGGCAGGTTGAGGCGCACGGCGCGGCATTTTCGCTTTTCGACGTGGATGCATCGATGCTGGCTGCAAAGAAGCCCGTCATCGCCATTACGGCTGTACGCACAGGCTGCGGCAAGAGCCAGGTTTCGCGACGTATTACGGACATTCTGCGAGAGCTGGGCCAAAAGACGGTCGCGATCCGGCATCCGATGCCCTACGGCGACCTGGCGAAGCAGGCTGTGCAGCGCTTTGGCAGTTATGAGGACCTCGATCGGCATGAATGTACGATTGAGGAGCGCGAGGAGTACGAGCCACATATCGACAACGGCGTGATCGTCTATGCCGGTGTGGACTACGCCGCGATTCTCGAGCAGGCGGAAAGCGAGGCCGACGTCATCGTCTGGGACGGCGGCAATAACGACACCCCCTTCTATAAGCCCGATCTGTGGATCACCGTTGCGGACCCGCATCGTGCTGGCCACGAAGTCGACTACTTCCCCGGAACGGTAAACTTCGAGCGCGCCGACCTGATATTAATCGGTAAGGTTGATTATGCCAAAGAGGAAAACATCAAGGCGATCGAAGCGAATGCACGAAAAATCAATCCCGACGCCCTTGTCCTCCGCCGTAGTTCGCCGCTACATGTCCCGGATCCTCAGGCGATAGCCGATAAGCGTGTACTGGTCATAGAGGATGGCCCGACCACGACGCACGGCGGCATGCCCTTTGGCGCAGGTGTGCTGGCGGCGATGGAAAATCACGCGGCCGAAGTCGTCGACCCGCGGCCCTGGGCGGTGGGTGAGATTTTGGCAACATATAAGCAGTACCCTGATATCGGCGACCTGCTGCCCGCGATGGGCTATGGCGATGCCCAGATCCGCGACCTGGAGACCACCGCGAACGCGGTTGAATGTGATCTCGTGCTGGTCGCAACACCGATCGATCTGACACGTCTCATCGATCTTAAGAAGCCGACTATGCGGATCGGCTACAGCTTGCCGCCCGAGGATGGCGCGTTGAAAAGGGCAGTGCGGGGCATACTGCGCTGACGTCGCATTGATTCCCGGCGTAGCGACTTATTGCCCCGAGTCCAGTGTGGCGAAATACGAGCGTACGTCGTCTCGTAACACGCGTTCTTCATCCTCCCAGCGCTGCATCGCAGCCTGTACACGCGTATCGGCAACCACGTCGGCGAACTGTGCCTGCTCGAAATCGACCTGCCAGCCGAGGTTTGCGGCAACAGGCTGACTGAACAAGTCCCGCAGAGCGACCTTGATCGCCTTTTCAGTCTCGCCGCGTAACGCCAGGACCTTGACATGGGTCTTCGGGTCGTTGCTGATGTCATAGCCGACTGCAGTCCCGCTGCCCAGCAGGATATCCAGGCGTCGTCGAAGTTCCGGAGGGGACAGCGTCAGGAACCATGCATCGAACGCGATGCCCTGGGAAACACGGTATTTCCTTGGGACCAGAGCCGCCTCGACGTCGAAGATGCCAGGTGCCTGGACATTCATCCAGGCGGTTTCTTCATCGACCGTGCCCGCTTGCAGCGCGTTTCTCGTACAGGTAACGAACAGCGTCCGTATACGCGTAGTTCCGATCGTCTATGTTGTCCTCGATCGCGCGGCGCGCACTCGCGACAGCGGCTTGTGTATCGCCATTAGTCACTGCGCGCAGTAACGCCAGGCGATAGGCGATACTACTGGTGGGCGCAAGCGCCAGGACCCGGCCGCGAAAATCGTCGGCTTCCTCGACCAGCGCGAGCCGATAAAGAAACGCCGCCAGCATGCCGGGAAGTTCATGGTCGCGGGGATCGACTCTTATCGACTTCAGAAACTGGCTAACGAATCCCACCCCGTTGCCGGCCTGCAGGTCGAGCACGCCAAGATTCGTCAAGGCATTTGGCTGCTGGGGTTCGATTTCGAGGGATTTTTCCAATGCGGCTCGTGCTTCTGCGCTTCGACCGAGTTTCATATATGAAATGCCGAGTTCGTAATGCAGGGAGGGATTAAACGGGTCTCGTTCGAGAGCTCAGCCAACCATCAGCGCTGCCTTATCAAACTGCTGCAGACCATGGTATGCGCGAACCAGCAGAACGCGCGGATCCGTCTCTGCCGGCGCTTGCGCGACAAGTTGCTCAAGCTCGCCCGGCAGTTCCCGGACCACGGTGGTATCGCCTTCTGCGGCCTTCTGTGCAGCGGAGGCGAAGATATTAGCGGCTCTCGCGACAACGTCGTGTGGCCGGTCAGCCAGCACCTGTGCTGTTATAGCGATAACTCTCGTTGTACGCATCATGGGCATTCATCAACCCGGTTTCGACCTGGTGGAAATAGCCCATCGCGAGTTCCGTCTTCGCCTCGGCAAAGTCAGGATCGATTAGCAAAGCGCCCTTGAGCAGATCTTCAGCCCCGGTCAGGCCACCGTAGGAGTAGGTCGACCTTTGTTTGCGCGCCTGCATGTAGAGGTCATAGGCATCGGGGTTGCTCGTTGCTACGCCGGCAAGCGTTTTGCTGTTGTCGATGCCGAGAAGCGACTCGGAGAGCGCATAACCGACTTTCTGTGCAATCTCATCCTGCATCTCAAAGATGTCATTGAATTCGCGGTCAAAGTTGGAAGACCAGACGTGAAAACCGTCACTGGCGCGAATGAGCTGCGCCGTGATTCGGACGCGACCGCCGGCCAGTTGGACGCTGCCCTCCAGGACATGGGCCACGTCCAACGCGCGCGCGATCTCCCGGATGCTGATGTTCTTGTCCTTGAAAGCGAAACTCGAGGTGCGCGCAGCGACCTTGAGATCCGGGATCTGAGTGAGCATATGCAACAGCGTTTCGGTCAGGCCGTCGGAAAAATACTCATTGTCCTCGTCGCTCGACATATTGACGAAGGGCAGCACCGCAACGGACGCACTACTAACCACCGCGGCTGCCGGCCGGGCGTCTTCCGATAATTGTCGCGCGCTGAACAGACCGACGACAACAATGAGTACGGCGGCGGTCATGATGACGAGGTGGTCCAGTCTTCTGCTGTTCGCGCGGTGCGCGGGGTCATCGTGATCGACGTCCCGATCACGCTTGACGCCGTCAGGTGTCAGTTCAAAAAACCATGAAAATACCAGAGTAGGAAGGAACCCGAATGCGAAAATCAGGATAACCGCTTTTGCGGCCCAGGCGGGTGCCCCGAGCGCAGGCAGAACGGTCGTCAGCACTTCGGTAAGAAGCCAGCCGACGACAAGGTAGGCCGCCGCCACGCGAAACACGTTACGGCGTCGAAGTTCCGCTACAAGAGACATTCAGTGACTCGGTGGATATCCGTCGGGGCACAGGTTACACGATCTTTAGATGCCCCACGGATGTGAAAGGTTACACCCATCTGTGCCCGCCGGACGGATCTGTTGGCTATGTCTTCATGCAAATCGCTGACCACGTGGTGGAGCCGAGGAGGATCGAACTCCCGACCTTCGCATTGCGAACGCGACGCTCTCCCAGCTGAGCTACGGCCCCACGCCAGCGGCTTAGTCCCGAGGGAAATTTACGACGGCTGCGGATGGATCAAACTACGTATCTTCCACGAAGCGATTAAGCAGAACTGACAATCCGGCCCAAATTGAGTGACAATCGCGGCATGAGCATTCGAGGCGTCATTGCGCCGATACTGACGCCGTTCAACGATGACCTGTCGGTCGCCACCGACCTGTACGTGGCGCACGCAAGATGGTTGTTGTCGGAGGGTTGCGCGGGCATCGCGCCGTTCGGTACCACGGGTGAGGCCTTGTCCGTCGGCATCGACGAGAGAATCGCCGCGATACGGGCACTGATCGATGCAGGCATTGATGCTGCGTTGCTGATTCCCGGAACCGGCTTGTCGAATGTGCCGGATACGGCGCGTTTGTCGCGCGCCTGCCTTGACATGGGCTGCAGGGCCGTCATGACGCTGCCGCCGTTCTATTACAAGGCGGTTACGGAGGATGGCCTGTACACGTACTTCGCGGAACTGGTTGACGCCATCGGCGCCGATGCGCGTATCTTTCTCTACCATATCCCGCCGATCGCGATCGTCGGCATTCCCCCGTCGCTCGCGCTGCGACTGCACACCGATTTCCCGGAACAAATTGTCGGTATCAAGGATAGTTCGGGTGACTGGGACACGACGCGGGCACTTCTCGAGATCGAGGGACTGATCGTTTATCCCGGATCCGAACTGCCGCTAATGGAGGCGCTGGCGCTGGGAGCGCCGGGCTGCATCTCCGCGACCGCCAATCTCAATGTTGGCGCTATCGCCAGGGTTATCGAGACCTTCGATAATGACGACCGTCACGAAGCAAGCAGCCCAACACGAGCGGCTGCGACGTTTCCGTATGATCGTTCAAGAGCACGGCCCGATCCCGGCGCAGAAACGACTGCTGGCCCTGGCTACCGGTGACGCCCGATGGGCCACTGTGCGCCCGCCATTGTCGGGCATGTCGGAAGCCGCAGGACAAGAGCTTGCCAAGCAACTGGAGCGAGACTGCGCCTTTAGCCTGCGCTTGTCGTAGCGCACAGCTTGCCGGCCGTATGAGGTCCGCCCGGCCCAGAGAGCGGTCGCTGGTTCAGGCATCTCGTTTACGAATTGAATCGATGCAACGCGCGTCCGCGGCGTGTCAGGTCACAGCCTTCAGCAAATCCGCGAATGCACCGGGATCGGTGGCGGCGACGAACGCCACGCCGCTGATTGCACCGCAAAGATGCGCGTCGTGGTTGATGCGCCCGCGGGACTGTGCCGATGCCCAGTAGGAGTAGCCGACATAACCCACCGCGAAAAGCACGGCAGGAATCGGTACCGGGATAGGAATGATCATCAAGGTTGTCATCGGGAAATAGACGATATAAGCAAACAGCACGGCGGAGATCGCTCCGGAGGCACCGAGCGAGGCGTAGCGGGCGTTGTTTCTCTGTTTCACGTAAGTACAGCCGTGGCTAATCAGGAGCCCTGTGAGGTAGAGAACCACGAAAACACCTGAGCCAAGAAATCGTTCCAGCGGGAAGGCGAAAAAATAGAAAGTGAACATGTTAAAAAGCAGGTGACCAACATCAGCATGCACGAGGCCGCTGAGAACGATCGTGGCGTATTGCCGCCGCCGCAGAAAGTAGTAGGGTCGAAACAGGCACTTGTCGATGAGCTGCGGTAGCCGAAAAAGGCCGAGCAGGCTGAGCCCCACGGTCAGTGCCATAACGACGGGCGCGGCGATTTGTCCAGGTTCAAACAACAATTGATCGCGCCCTTGTTTTTTTGGATGGGTTAGCCGCTGGCGGTCTTCTTCCTTGCCTTGTCATCGTACATGCTGGCGTCGGCTTCCGCCAACAGGTCGCCGATAGAGGCGTGGCGCTCCGGATCGAACTGTATCGTTCCGACGCTCCATGCGAGTTTCTTCCGAATCGCGCATTGACCTTCTGCAGCCATATTCTCGAGGCGCTGCAAGGCCGCGCGCGAACCGCCGCCGGAATTGCTGAGGAGCACGACAAATTCATCGCCGCCCAGGCGACCGATCGCGTCGGCAGAGCGAAAACACTTCAAGAGCAGCTCGGAGAAATGCTTCAGAAGGTCGTCACCGGCTGCATGACCATGCGTGTCATTGACAGCCTTGAAACCGTCGAGGTCGAAAAACGCCAGTTCAGCATCGGTGTTCGTGCGCCGACAAAGCGCCAGCAGGTGATCTGCAATCTGCAGGAAGCCGCGGCGGTTCGCCACCTGCGTCAGGTCGTCAATGGTGATTTGTGAGGAAATGCTGATCTCGTCCTCAACCATCCCAGCCAGGTCCCGGAGCGTTTCGATTTCGTCCTCGGTCATGCCGCGCGGCTCCGAATCGATGACGCACAGGGTGCCGATCTGGAAACCGTTCGGATCCCTAATAGGGCAGCCGGCATAAAAGCGTATGGCGGGTCCGCCGGTCACGAGCGGGTTGTCGGCAAAGCGGATGTCCTCCGTCGCGTCGCTAACGATGAAAACCTCCTTCTCAAGGATCGCGTGGCCGCAGAACGAGATATCGCGGGAGGTCTCGCACGCGGTGAGGCCTTGCTTCGACTTGAACCACTGGCGATCGGCGTCGACGAGGCTGACAAGACTGATCTCCACACCGAATATTCGCTTGGCCATGCGTGTGAGCCTGTCGAAACGGTTTTCGTCAGGCGTATCGAGAATGCGCAGCGAGTGCAGGCTCCTCAGTCGGGCGGTTTCATCCGCAGGCAACTTGGGCTTCTGCATGGGAACCTCTGGTCAGTCAAAATCACTGGGTTATCGGCTTATTCGACGCCATCTTTAGCGCTCAATCGTGGCGTACTTCACGTCGCCGTAGCTAAAGAAATCCCGGCCGTGGCCGATTAAAGGCTAGTAAGCTATTGATTCCAGAGAGTTCACCGAGTGAAGCTGCGATTTGCCTTTCGTATGATTGTTTCTGCGGTGCTGACGTGCCTGTGGGTGACGCCGGTCCTGTCGGCGAATGGCATGGCGGAAGTACCGTTTCGCTTCTACACGGTGCTCGATGGCTTGACCCAGTCACAGGTCGTCGACATTGAGCAGGATCATGCCGGCTATCTCTGGTTCACGACCGCCCGCGGCCTGAACCGCTTCGACGGCAAGGACTTCGATCAGTACACGATCGCTGACGGCCTGCCACACAACTCACTCACAGCGCTGCACGTCAGCGACAGCAACTCGATCTGGGTTGGCGATGCGCGAGGCGGAATAACCGTGATTCGCGGTGCTCGCGTGGCGCACACGATTGAGCCGTTCGCCGGCAAGGTCAAGCCGATTCTGGATATCGAATTCGTTGGCGATCGAAAGTTTGCCGTGGTTGCCAACGTCGGGATCATTGAGATCGTTGCTGGCACCGAAAATTTTAGCGTGCAACACCTGGTTGGCGATGCAGCGACTGGCATCACAAATCTGTCCGTGCACGGGACGGATGTGTGGGTTGAATCGGCAACCGGTCTGTACCGCCTGATCTATGACGGCGAGCCCAGCCTGCGGTTACTGTCGGATACGATCAGAAAAGTCCACGCCGACCCGGCAGGGACGCTGTGGGCTGCAGACAAGAACGGCGCGGTCGGCCGATGGGCAAGTGGTGAATTCCAATCGATTGCCCAACTCGACGCCGCGGATGAAATCGTCAGTATTCAGACGGACAAAGACGAAGCCGTGTGGATCGCGACAAGCAACGAACTGTTCAAGCTGGACGGCGGTGAGATGAACGCCGGCGACCGGAGCGGTGAACTCAGGAGATACGCCGGCATCGATGACGTAACCTCGATGTTCATCGATAAGGAGAATTCTCTCTGGCTCTCGAGCGGTTCGCGCCTGATCCGCTTTCTCGGTGAACGGTTTCGGCACTACCGCCTGAGAACCGGTTTCGATGCGGAAACGGTGTGGGCAATCAGCGAAGATCGTCACGGTCGTTACTGGTTCGGTACGGAATCGAAGCTTCTCATGCTCGGCAAGGACGACTCGCTGATCGTTGTTGATGAGCGCTACGGTATTCCCGAAGGTACGGTTCGCGATATCGTCGCCGACGGCAATGGAATCCTGTGGATAGGCATCACGGACAACGGCCTGTATCAGTTCGACGTCGACAAGATGCGTGCAACCCATGTAGCAAAGTCAGGCAATGCGAAGGTCCTTGATGTCGCCGTGGCCGGAAACGGCGCGGTTTGGTATACGACGCTGGACCAGGGAGTCTTCCAGTATGTGCCGGAGGCAGGCTCGCTACGTCGATTCCCCACGCCGAACGACACCTCCGTCTATTCGCTGGATATTTCATCGGATGGCAGCGTCTGGTACGGCGCCGATGAAACCGGGCTGGTCAAGCTCGCAACAGGCAGCAGTGGCGGACTTCGACCAGCAGATCTATGGTGCGCGAGGCCGGCGTCTCTGACGGCCGCTTGAGCATGGCGAAGCTGGTTGCGGCCGACAATGGCGAGCCCTCCCGGGTCTCTCTGGATGCAGCGGCCGGACTGCCTAAACGGCTCTTCAATCACATCAGGCTGACCGGTCCGGACTCCGCATGGATTGCCACAGAGGAAGGTGGCCTGTATCGCTTTGAGGACTGCCGGATTCACGGATTACGGCGGCATTACGCCGCTGGCTGACCAGACCGTCTACCTGGTCGTGCCACTCGCCGATGGCTCGGTGGTGGTCGGCGGTGAGCAGGGTCTCTACCAGTTCAAGCCAGGTGCTACGGGTATTGCGCACTACAACCAGACAGGCTGGTTTTATCGGTCTCGAAACCAATGTGCACGCAACGTTCGTCGATTCGAGAGGCTACCTGTGGGTCGGTACTGTCGACGGCGCATCGCGAATGGATACGACGCTGGCCATGCCGAAAGCGTGGGTGCCAACGCCGACGATCGTCCGCATGGAGACGCAGCTAAGCGGGCAACCGATTCTGGACAAGCAGGAGATCGAGCCCAAACAGCTCGGGGTCCGCGTCGAATTTGCCGCAGTGTCGTTGCTGAACCCGCGAGGGATGCAGTACAGCTACAAACTGAACGGCGTGGATACCGACTGGGGCACCCCGACAACCAGCCGCTCCGTAAGCTACCCGCGAATTCCACCCGGCACCTACGAATTCACGGTGCGTGCGCGACATCCGGGTGGGCAATGGAGTGGCGAAGTCGCAACGCGGCATTTCACCGTTTTGCCATTTTTCTGGCAGCAACCCTGGTTTGTAATCGCGCTATTGGTCGCCTTCCTGCTGCTTCTGCGCGCGTTCATGGCTTATCGAACACGCAATATTCAGTGGATAAACGAAACCCTGCGGGCGCAAGTCGAGGAACGCACCCAATCCATCGAGCAGGCGCGTCAGAAACTCCTGGCAAGTAACGAGCGACTGTCGCGCCGAGGTCAATGCCCGGGCGGAGCTCGAGACTCGCTTTCGCCGCGCGTTCGAGCATGCGCCTATCGGTATGGGCCTTCTTGATGCGGAGGGAATATTGTTCGACGCAAACCCGGCGCTCAGAAATATGTTCTGGCCAGAAGCCGACATCCTGCCGGCAATGAAATTCATGGACATTGTCAATGATCAGGATCGGCCAACCTTCGTCGATCGCTATGAAAAGTTGATCAACTCGGATATTGATCACATCGATGAGCGACTGGACTGCATTGGCGCAGGTGGTAAGGAACTGCACGCGGTCGTAAACCTCTCCAGCGTGCGCTCCGACTCCGGTAGAGTTTCTCTACAGCGTGCTGCAGATACAGGATGTCACCGAGTCGCTGAAGCTCAACGTGCAGCTTGAGTACCAGGCGAGTTATGACGAGTTGACCGGCCTCCTGAATCGTCGCGCGTTTGAAGCGCAGCTTACAGCGTGCGTGGGAAAGCAGCAACGAATCCGGAAAAAACAGCTACCTGATGTTCATGGATCTCGATCAGTTCAAGGTCGTAAACGACACCTCCGGGCATACCGCCGGCGATCAATTGCTGCGCAGCATCAGTGAGCTTCTCCTGGACAGTGTCCGCAACAACGATATCGTCGGCCGTCTTGGTGGCGATGAATTTGGCATTATTCTCTGGGAGTGCCCGACCGACGTTGCCAGGCGTATCGCCGAGTCCATTCGTGAAAGCATCGAAAAATTTCGCTTTCACTGGGACATAGAAACGTACCGCATAGGCGTCAGCATCGGCGGGCTGCCGATCGATCCGAAAGTCGGCGACATCAGCGAACTGCAGCAGCTGGCCGATGCCGCCTGCTATGCCGCCAAGGAGGCCGGCCGCAATCGCGTTCACATGGTCTCCGGGGAAAAGGATTCGGCGCGCGCACATCGCGGACAGGTACGGTGGGTGCAGCGGCTGCGCGAGGCGATGGAGAAAAACCGGTTTGCGATCTACCTGCAGGCCATCAAGCCGATCCAGGCAGGTCGTGGAGGAGCCGGAACGCATGGAAATCCTGCTGCGACTGCGGGATCCGGAAACGCGCAAACTGATTCCGCCGGGCGCTTTTCTGCCGGCTGCGGAACGCTATGGCTTGAGTGTCGAGCTGGATAAATGGGTCATCAACAGCCTCTTTAACATGCTGTTCGTGCATCACGCGTTTGAAGCGGCGCACCGCAAGTACTGGATCAACCTGTCAGGAAGCAGCGTTGGCGACAGGCGCTTTGCGGAATTCCTGATCGATGCGGTAAGGAAATCGCCGCTGCCCGCCGGTACGATCAATTTCGAGATCACCGAAACTGCGGTCATACGCAGTATTTCCGAGGCCAGCGAACTGATGACATCGCTCCGTGAAATGGGCTGCCAGTTTGCGCTGGACGATTTTGGTAGCGGTCTCTCGTCGTACGGCTATCTGAAGAAACTGCCCGTTGATTACGTAAAGATTGACGGCAGCTTTATTCGCAACCTGATGCATGACAAGACGGATCGGATTTTCGTCAAGTCAATCATCGAGATTGCCCACACCATGGACATCAAGGCAATTGCCGAATTCGTCGAGAACGATGCGGTCCTGCAAGCCGTGCGCGAGCTGGGTGCGGACTACGCCCAGGGCTTCGCGATCGGCAAGCCCGTCGTCTTTGCGCCGCGTTTTCCGCAGGTCGCAGAGTCGTTCGGTGATCAGACCGACGTCCATGCCCACGCGAGCTAGAGGATCCGTATGAGCAGTGCAGCAGAAACCACAGCAGTCTCATCGCGATTGGCCAAGTCGATCATGGCCTTGCCGCCTTTACCGGCGACCGCGCAGAAGATCCTGACCTGCTTTGGCGACGAGTTCATCGATGCCGAAAACGTCGCCGAGGTCGTGGAGGGCGATCCGGGCATCTGTGCAAAATTGCTGGGGCTTGCGAACTCCGCCTACTTCGGGCTTGCGGAACCCGTCAACGATATGGCCGAGGCGATCTCGCGCGTGCTGGGGGTCGATACCGTGCGCTCGCTCGTGCTGGCCATGGCCATCCAGCAGTCGTTCAACAGCGGCAAGTGTCCCGAGTTCGATGTCCGGCGATTCTGGAAAATGTCGCTCAGTGCGGCCGAGTGCTGCAAGAAGATTGCGTCCTGCGACAAGTCATCCGACGAGGCGGAACGTGATCTCGCCTACTCAGCCGGGCTGTGCCATAACCTCGGCCTGATGGCGTTGTCACATATCGAACCAGCGCGCACGGGAAGGGTGCTGAAGCAACATGGCGCAGAAGGGCAGGCCGACAGCCTGGCCGGGTTGTTCCAGCTCGAGATCGAAACCGACCACAAGATCATGACGGCGGAACTCGCTCGTGCCTGGTCGCTGCCCAAGCCCATGCAAGCGGCCTATCAGTTTCGTGCGCATCCGGCAGAGCCCTGTGACGACCGGCTGGGACTCGTCGTCGCAGCAGGCGTAGCAGCCGTTGAGAATGCCGAGTTGGCCGAAGACCAGCGGACGTCGCTCGAGGCCTGGTCCGAGCCTTTGGGACTGAGCGTCAACGACATCGAGAACATGGCGGTTTTCGGTGATCGACAAAACGAGCGGGTGCAGTCGCTCGTCGGCAAGCTGGCACGATCATGATGACTTCAGGCGCGAACTACAGGGAATCAACCATGTGTGACGGATCATGAGCGATACTAAATCGAACAACGGCCTGGTCATTGTTGCCGACGGTCGAGCAACGACCCGCAACGCGATGAAGGCGGCGCTGGAAGAGCGTGGTTATCAGGTCGAGGCAGTCGACAATGGTGCCATGGCGTGCGCGGCATTCGCAGAGCATGGCGGTGAAGTGGTGATTCTCGATACCGCGCTGCCCGGACAGGACGGCTATCTCTGCCTGCGCTGCGATTCGCCGCCTGCCCGGCGGCGAGCATACGCCCTATCGTCCTGATCTCAGACGATGACGATGTGACGGTTGTTGACCTCGCGTACGAAGCCGGCGCGACGGACTTTTTCGTGAGCCCGGTCACCTGGTCTATTTTCGGTCATCGCCTGAAGTATTTTCTTCGCGTCAGCCAGGACAAGCAAACAATGCTGAAGGCGAAAACTGAAAATTCGCTGATTCTCAAGGCACTTCCCGACACCCTTGTCGTCCTCAATGCCGACGACAGAATTACCGACTACATAGAGGGCAAGCTACGAAATCCGCTACCTCCGCCGGCCGACGGCGAGGTTTCCGTTTACGAATTCCTGCCGCAGCCGGTGGCCAACGCCTGGTGCAAGGCCCGGGCTGCTGCTTCCGCCAACGGTGAATCCACACAAATCGAATTCACGCTGGGCAACGCCAGCGAAATCCTTTGCTACTACGAGGCGCGATTCCTGCCGTACACGGATCGACGAACGCTGGCGATGGTCTCCGAGATCACCGTGCGAAAACACGCTGAAAAGCGCATCCGGCGGCTTGCGTTCTACGACAACCTCACCGGTTTACCCAACCGGCAGGCTTTCAGATTGCAGTTGAGCGGCATGATCGACGAGGCCACGGAAGCAGGTGACCGGGTCGCTGTTCTGTATATCGATCTCGACAACTTCAAGCGCATCAATGACACGCTGGGACATACGATCGGCGACGGCATTCTCAACGCGATCGCCGAGCGCCTGACCGGTTCCGTGCGGAGCAGGGAGCTGAATCTTAAGAGTGAAGACTTTCCAACCGGGATTGCACGCCTTGGGGGCGACGAGTTTGCCTGCGCCATCAGCGGATTCGATGATAGAGACGTGCTGGCGACCATCGCCGAAAGGATTGGCGAACAGCTGCGCAAGCCGGTGCAGTACAACGGCCATGAGTTTATCGTTACCCCGAGCATCGGCGTGTCCATCTACCCCGACGACGGTGACAACGTCGAGGACCTGCTTAAAAATGCCGATGTCGCAATGTACCAGGCGAAGGATGCCGGCCGAGACGGCGTGCGATTCTATTCCGGCACACTCGCAATTCGCTCGTTACAAGGACTTGCCCTCGAACACGACCTTCGCATGGCGCTCGAAAACGAGGTTCTCGAGCTGCACTATCAGCCGAAGCTTGACCTCAAGAGCGGAAAACTCGTGGGCGCGGAAGCACTCGTGCGATGGCGCAACGAGGCGGGTGAGTACATTCCGCCGTCGAGCTTTATTCCGATGGCGGAGAAGACCGGACAGATCGTGCCGTTAGGCGACTGGGTGTTGCGCACCGCGTGCCGGCAGGCGCGGGATTGGCAGCAGAAATACGGTCGCGCCACGCGCATCGCGGTGAACGTGTCGAGCCAGCAGTTCTATCAAAGCGACCTGCAGAAGACGATCATGCAGGCCTTGTTTGAAGCCGGGGCAATGCCCAGTCTGCTGCAACTCGAGCTCACGGAAAGCATTCTTATGCGCGATGTCGAAAAGACCATCGCGACGCTCGAGTATCTAAAGAATACCGGCATCACATTGGCAATCGATGACTTCGGGACCGGCTATTCATCGCTCAGCTATCTCCGGCGTTTTCCGATTGATGCGTTAAAAATTGATCGCTCTTTCGTAATGGACCTCGAGGAAAGCAATGATGGTGCGACCATTTGCGCGGCGATCATCGCAATGGCGCGGCAGCTTGGCTTGACCGTCATCGCAGAAGGCGTCGAAACGCCGGAACAGGTCGCCTTTCTGCGCTCCCAGGACTGCGACGAGATTCAGGGTTACCTCATCAGCAAGCCGATACCTGCGCAGGACTTCGAAAACGCGTTTCTCTCGGAGGAGGCCCGGCCGTTCTTATTCGGCTCGGCTACCTAGGCGGCGGCTTGGGTCGCGATTACTGATAGCCGCGCGCCTGCAGCCTGAAAAGATGCGCGTACTGTCCGTCCTCGGCCAGCAGGCTCTCGTGATTGCCGCGCTCGATAATCTTGCCGTCGTGAATAACGACAATCTGGTCCGCGGCGCGTACCGTGGAGAAGCGGTGCGAGATCAGGATGGTCATCTTGTCGTCACTTGCGGTGCGGAAGTGCTCGAAAACCGCGGCTTCGGAGGCCGCGTCCATCGCCGCGGTCGGCTCGTCGAGCACCAGGATGTCGGCGTCGCTTCGCATGAAGGCGCGCGACAACGCGATCTTCTGCCACTGGCCGCCGGACAGCTCGCGGCCGCCCTTGAACCAGCGGCCGAGCTGCGTCTGGTAGCCCTCGGGCATGTCGTCGATGAACGGCGCCGCCATGCCCGTCGTCGGCCGCCTCTGCCCAGCGTTCCGCGTCGTCGATGTGGCGGACATCGCCCGCGCCGATATTCTCGCCGACCGAGAACTGGTAGCGACCGAAGTCCTGGAAAATGACGCCGATGCGTTGCCGCAGCGCCTCGACATCCCAGTCCTGCAGATCGAGTCCGTCGAGCAGAATGCGCCCCTCGGTCGGGTCGTAGAGTCGGGTCAGCAACTTGATCAGCGTCGTCTTGCCCGAGCCGTTCTCGCCGACCAGCGCGAGGCTTTGCCCGGGGCGGATCTGCAGGCTGATGTTGCTCAAGAGCCTGCCGGGGCGCGCCGGGTAGCGTGAACGATACGTTCTCGAAACTCCAGTCCCGCTCGCCGGGTTCGGGCCCGTCGAGCGCGCTTGCCGCGCCTGCGCGCGGCACCGGTTGCTCCAGGTATTCGTAGAGATTCGACAGGTACAGGTTGTCTTCGTACATGCCGCTGATGCGCGACAGGATCGCCGCGACGGCAGACTGGCCCTGCCGAAACAGCACCAGGTACATCGTCATCGCGCCGAGCGTGATTGCTCCGGCGATCGTCGCGACGACGATCCACGCATAGGCGCCGTAAAACGCCGCGGTCGACAGCAGGCCGAGCACGAAGCCCCAGCGTCGCGACGCAGCGTCAGGCGCCGGTCCTCGACGAACAGTTTGTTGAAGATATCGCGGTAGCGCTGCAGCAGACGCGGTCCGAGCTGGAACAGCTTGACTTCCTTGACGCCGTCCTCGCGGGCGATCACGGTCTCGAGGTACATCTGCATGCGAGTCTCGGGCGAGCGCCAGCGAAACAGGCGAAACGCGTCGCCGGAGAACTTCGCCTCGGCGAAGAACGACGGCAGCCCCGCGCCGATCAGGATCACGACAGCCCAGGGTGAGAAAGCCACCAGCAACACCGCGTAACTGGTCAGCGATATCGCGTTCTGCACCAGGCCGAAGGTCCGGTTGACGAGGCTCAGCGGCCGACTCGATGCTTCGCGGCGCGCCTGCGTCAGCTTGTCGTAGAACTCGGAGTCCTCGAAATGCGTGAGCTCCAGCGTCAGCGCCTTTTCGAGGATCATCACGTTGACGCGCTGACCGAGCAGCGCGCGCAGCAGCGACTGGCTCGCGGAAATGCCGCGCTGCGCCGCCGCCACCGCCGTGACGACAGCGGCCTCGAGCACAACCAGGGACAGCACGCCACGCGTCTCCGGATTGTCAGCCATCGCGCAGCGACCACGCCGTCGACAATCAGCTGCCCGATATAGGCGATCGCCGCCGGCAGAATACCGGCAACCAGCGTCAGTAACGCGAGAGTGATCGTCAGCCGCCGGCTGGTCGTCCAGACCAGCTCCATCGCGCGGCGGCTGTAGCCGAATATCCCGAGGCTGCGGGTCAGCAGGCCGGGTGAATTGTCGGGTGTTTCAGACATGCATTGATCAGCGGTGTTTTAAATCGCCTGTCGGATTTCCGGAAGTCGACATGTTCAACTAGAATACGGCAAAAGCGAGGGGTGTCCATGAAGTTCGCAAACTATTACAAATTGATGCATGTCTGCCTGCTTTTCGGCTGCGTATGCGGGGCACCCGCTGCAATCGCAGCTGAGGTGGATGAACTGAATAGGTTGCTGCACGAGTTCCTGGCTGCCGCCGACCAGAAGGCGGCGCATCGGAGATTCTGGGCGGACGATCTTGTCTATACCTCGTCAAACGGTACGCGAACAGACAAAGCCCGGATACTTTCGGGCTTTGTCGAGGAGGATTCCACTGACGCACCGCCCGTCGCTTATTCAGGGGAAGACGTTGATATCCGGGTCTATGGCAACACGGCGATCATTGCCTTCAGGCTGATCGGCGATCCCGGGGACGGCTCACCGGCGCTGCACTACTTCAATACCGGTATGTTCCTGAAGCGAGGCGGTGTCTGGCAGGCCGTTGCCTGGCAGGCTACCCGGATACCGGGCACGCAGCAGGCGGACGAGTAGCGTCAGATCCGCGCGAATTTGGCGGTAAACTGCCGCAAATAGTTCGGTGCCTCAAGGATTCTCAGGCCGTGAATGTACTCGGCGGCGCGCCCCTGATGCGTCGGAATTACCTTCTCAAAGCCGAAGATGTCCTTGATGGTGTCGCGAAAGCGGTGCCAGCTGCGAGCGCCCGCGTTCGACTCGTCGCCGCGCATCATGGCGGCCCCGGCTTCGGAAGACATGGCGCTCGTGCCGGAGTTGGTCAACAGATCGGTAACCACGCCTACGGCTCGCAGGAGGAACGGGTCGTAGTGGGCTTTCCTGATCAGCGCCTCGCGCTCGGAGCGAGTAGTGAGCCTGATCGGCTCGACCATTTTGATGCGAAACGGTTCGATGACGGTTTTCATTGAGTGGACCGGCGAGTCCCCAATACCGGCGTTGCACGTTAACGACGCGCTGATGTGCGGGCGATAAGTAAATCTTCTGCGCAACGCAGAGGCGGCTGTTAGCCGTAAAACTACTTATAGCCCCGGAGTAGTAAATTAGATAATACTAATATACGAACTTCGCGGAAGTGCTGGTTGTAAAGCTCAAGGATTCGTTTATGAAATTCGGTACTCGTTGGCCCCCGGTGCCCGCGGGAATACTCATTGGATGCAGCATGTTGCTGGCATTTGTTGTTGCCGGCCGCGGGATCGGCGCAAGCGGCGCCATGACCCGGTTGGTCGCATGGGTTCAGCACAGCCTGTTCCCAGTGGCGACCGAGCAGAGTGCTTATTTCGGCAAGTATTTTGCCGACGGCGCCCACCCCCTCAACGACTACGTTGTATTCCTGCTGGTCGGGCTGCTCGCCGGCAGTTTTGTCGCGGCCTGGTTGAGCGGTGAACTGCGTGTCGAAGTTTTGCGCGGCCCGCGTATTACCGCTGTCAATCGCCTGGTTCTGGCACTGACCGGCGGTGTCATCGCAGGGTTCGCGGCGCGACTCGCGCGAGGCTGCACCAGCGGCCAGGGGTTGGTCGGCGGCGCCGAACTATCCGTCGGTTCCTGGGCATTCCTGATGGCCATATTCGCCGGGGGCTGGTTGGCGGCCTGGTTTGTGAGGAAACAATGGATCTAGTGGCTCCACTTGCGAAAACGGGCGTTATTTCCGCGGCCGCGAACCTGTGGCTCGCGGTACCGATTGGCTTCGTTTTCGGGTTCGCGCTGTTTCACGCCGGCTTCACAGACAGCCGTCGTATTGCCTGGGCGTTCTATTTCAAGGACGTGGGTGTACCCGTCGTGATGTTCTCGGCGATCGTGACCGGAATGCTGGGACTCTGGGGTCTGAGCCTGATCGGTTTTCTCGATATGACCCTCGTGTACTTGCTCCCGACCTACCTTCTGCCGATGGTGGTGGGTGGTCTGCTGTTTGGCATCGGCATGGTCGTTGGTGGCTACTGTCCGGGCACCGCCATGGCTTCAATTGCCACCGGCAAGATTGATGCGTTCGTTTTCGTCATCGGCTTTCTGATTGGCAGCCTGGTATTCGGCGACTTTTTTCCTGTCTGGGGCGCCTTTTACGAAAGCAATTATCTCGGCACTTTTCGCCTCGACCAGTGGCTCGGCGTTGGACTCGGAGGCATGATCTTAAGTATCGTCCTGATTGCCGTTGGCGGCACCCTTGTCATGCGACTGGTGCAGCATCTCGTGTGGCCCTCAGACGAAAAAGACCCGCAGCAGCGGACGATACTGAAGCTCGAAGGCACGCTCGTGGCCATCGCGATCGCCATTGGCCTGGTCTTCGCCTTCTTCCCAAGTCAATCCTTCATCGACGACACGACTGATACGCCGTATTACATCGTGCCGCTCGCCCACGCGGAAGCCACTCCGTGAAGCGGCGCGAATTCATAAAGGTCTCGAGCCTGTTGAGTGCCGGCGCGATCGCGACGCCTGGTTTCATGCTGGGCGGCTGTGTCTCGAAACCGTTGCCGGGTGCCGGCGTTATTAGCAAGTCGCCCACTATTTGTGACATGTGTTTCTGGAAATGTGCCGGTGAGGTTCACAAGGAAGACGGTACGCTGTGGAAGATCACGGGCAATGCCGATGACCTCCACAGTGGTGGACGCCTTTGCACACGTGGCACCGGCGGGCAGGGCGCGTATCTTGATCCGGACCGACTGAAGACTCCGCTAATGCGCGTTACCGTCGATGGCCGCCAGACGTTTCAACCGGTCTCGTGGGACGAAGCGTTGGAGTACATAGCCAACAAGATGCAATCCATCGCGAGCAGTGTGGGGCCTGAGCGACTGGCAATGTTGCATCATGGCGCAGGCGCCCACCACCTGCTGCACTTGCTGCGTGCATTCGGTTCCGACAGCCATGCGGAGCCGGCCTTCGCCCAGTGCCGGGGGCCGCGCGACGTAGGATTTCAGTTGACGTTTGGTGAAGGGGTCGGCTCTCCCGAACGCACGGACATGGCCAACTCGCGCTGCATCGTCCTGCTGGGCTCACACATTGGTGAGAACCTGCACAACGGCCAGGTACAAACGCTCGCGAAGGCCATTAACGAGGACGCCACGCTCATCACCGTCGATCCCAGGTTCTCCGTGCCGGCCGGAAAGTCCAGGTACTGGCTGCCGATCAAACCGGGAACGGATATGGCACTGCTGCTTTCCTGGATGAACGTTCTCATCGAGGAGAACCTGTACGACAAGGCGTATATCCAGCAGCACGCTATCGGGTTCGAACAGCTACGTGCCCATGTCCGTGCCTATGAACCGGAGTGGGTCTACCTCGAAACCGGCATTCGACCGGAGGTCATTCGCGAAACTGCGAGGGAGATGGCGAGCGCCGCACCGGCAACCGTGATTCACCCGGGCCGACATGCGACCTGGTACGGTGACGACACGCAGCGCAGCCGTGCGATCGCGATCCTGAATGCGCTGCTGGGCTCATGGAACCGGAAGGGTGGTTTCTATATTCCCGAGAAAGTGAAGCTGCCCGAATATCCGTTGCCTGAGTATCCGAAGCCACGTTACAAGACCAGTGACGCTTATCCAGGCAAGTGGCCGTTCGCCGGGCAAGGAGTTACCAACGGCGTAATCGATGCGTCCTGTGGCAAGGATGCGTTCTTCAAGGGATGGCTCGTCTACGGGACCAACCTGCCGCAGACTATTCCTGCCGTCGAGGGAAAACTCAAAGAGGCAGCCGAGTCGCTCGAACTGTTGGTCGTCGTCGAGACGATGCCCTCAGAGATGACCGGCTACGCGGACGTCATCTTGCCGGAGTGCACCTATCTCGAACGCTACGACGATCTTCGTAACTCGGGTGAACGACATCCGTCGCTCGCGCTGCGCATGCCGGCCTTCGAGCCCAGGTTTGACAGCAAACCGGCGTGGTGGATTGCCAGGCAACTCGGCGAACGCCTCGGTCTGCAGGCGTATTTTCCGTGGGTCGACTATGCCGAGAAACTCGACTGGCAGCTCAAACAGGTCGGCAGTTCGCTGGCGGAAATGAAAAAAATCGGCGTTAAGAACTTCCCTCGCCAGCGTCCCCTTGTACCAGGGGGCAGGGGCAGAAGGTACGATTCTGGACGCCGAGCCGCAAAATCGAGCTGTACTCCCAGCAGCTCGCAGACAAGGGATTTGACCCGATGCCGGTGTACACGCCTCCGGAACCGGTGCCGCGCGGTTTCTACCGACTGAATTATGGGCGTATGCCGGCGCATACGTTTGGCAAGACAACCAACAATCCCCTGCTTTTTGAGCTCGCACCCGAGAACCAGTTGTGGGTCAACCCGCTTGTCGCCAACGAACATACGCTGGCAAACGGCGACTATATCGACTGGCCTCCCCGCGAGGGTGCGGTCAGCAACAAGATTCGCGTGCGCGTGACGGAGCGCATCGGGCCGGATTCCGTTTTCATGGCACATGGTTTCGGACACAAGTCCAAACGACTTCGTCTGACAGCGGGCGTTGGCGCCGACGATTCGCAGCTGATGACGAATATCAAGGTGGATCCGATCATGGGTGGCACCGGAATGCGCGGTAATTTCGTAACATTCGTCAAGGAAGCCGGCGAAGGAGCAAAGACGTGACTCGCTACGCCATGGTCATCGATACGCGAACCTGCATCGGCTGCGGCGACTGCGTGGTCGCCTGCAAGACAGAGAACAAGGTCCCGGAAGGCCTCAACGGGACTGGGTCGTCGAGGCGACCGGCGGAACCTATCCGAACCTGACAACGGAGTTCCGCTCCGAACGCTGCAATCACTGCTCGAATCCAACCTGCGTGACAATGTGCCCGACCGGCGCGAGCCATCTACTGGAAAGACACCAACATCGTTCTCGTCGCGCCGGAAAAGTGCACCGGCTGCAAGGCGTGCATTGCCGCCTGTCCGTACGATGCGCGCCTGGTGATGCATCCGGATGGCTACATCGACAAATGCACGTTTTGCCATCACCGGGTGGAGAAGGGCCTCGATCCTGCCTGCGTGTCGAGCTGTCCGACGCGCTGCATGCACTTCGGGTCGCTGGACGATCCCCACAGCGAAGTCAGTCAATTACTCAAGACTCGCGCCTACAAGGTGCTTAGCCCGGAAACGGGCAACAAGCCGAATGTCTACTACCTGATCTAGAGGCCAGGACCGAATGGCAGAAGAACTACTCGTTACGGCAAGAGACAATGCCCTGATCGATCCCGGCCTGCATATCTGGACGTGGGAAGTTGCGATGTACCTGTTCCTGGGGGGGCTGACGGCCGGAATAATGATTTTTGCCGCTTTGCTGACTGTGCGGAACAAAGACCAAGTGGCTCCCTTCACGACGACGCGCCTCGCGTTGCTTGCACCCATCGTATTATCAATCGGTATGACGACCTTGTTCATGGATCTCGAGCACAAGCTGTTCGTGTACCGGTTCTATACGTCGTTCGAGATCACGTCACCGATGTCCTGGGGCGCCTGGATTCTGATCGTTGTCTACCCCATATCCGTCCTGCAGATCTTGTCGACTCTACGACGCGGCTATTCGGTTCCCGCCAGGTTTGTCGATAGATCGGGGATCGGGCGGCTGCTTCTGGACTGGTGCGAGCGCTACCGCAAGGAGATCGCTTTGGTGGCCATTCCGTTCGCCGTCATGCTTGGTGTCTATACGGGCATCTTGCTCAGCGCGTTCAGCGCCGGCCTTCTGGAATTCCGGGGTGCTCGGGGTGTTGTTCCTGGTCTCGGGTCTGTCCACCGCCGCAGCGCTGGTGTTACTGATTGCACGTCAGCACAGTGAGAAGGAACTCTTTACCGGGATAGACCTGGTACTGATCGTGGCCGAGATCGGACTGGTTGCACTGTTTTTGATCAGCCTCGCGTCTGGTTCAGCCCAGCACATAGACGCACTGCAAAGTATCATGGGAGGTCCGCACACCTACGCTTTCTGGATAGTGTTCTTCGGTATCGGTTTATTGATACCTTTGCTGCTTGAAGTCCTGGAAATATCGGGGGTCAGCAAATCGCTGGCGATACTTGCACCCGTGTTGGTACTTATAGGTGGGTACGCATTACGACAGGTCGTGCTGGATGCCGGCCAGGAGAGCACGTGGACAGACTACAGAACCCAGTACAGTTCCGAATTGCTGCAAAGATTGCACGAAGCAGAGTGATAGTCAGCCTGTAAACAACAATAGAGGTCAGAATGTTGATTGTAAAAATACCGACGACGGCATTGCTGCTGCTCCTGGTCGTATTGCTAGCCGCATGCAGTCCGTCCAACGAATCGGACGTCTCCCTTGCCGACGTGGCGTATTCGGCAGCACGACAAAACGATCGCGTCGGGGTCGAGGAATTGGCCGGTTGGCTTGTCGAAGGGCGCGGTGATTTCAAACTCGTTGACGTGCGCAGCCCTCTGGACTTTGACAAGGGCAGTATCGCCGGGGCGGAGAACATTCCAATTGCAGAGCTGGTTTCAAGCGATGTGCTCGAGCGTCTGCCAGCAGATCGAATGGTACTTGTTTATTCCAACGGTTCGGAAAACGCGGCCAAAGCGGCGGTCATGTTGCGGTTGTCGGGTCTCGACGCGAATCTGTTGACAGGCGGCTACAACGCCTGGCAAGCGCGAATTCTCAACCCCGATATCTCCGCGTCGGCGCTGGACGGCGAAAGCCTGCAGGTCACGAAGCAGCGGGCGTACAGCTGTTATTTTGTTGGCGAACGTTCGAGTTCCGCGAGCAGGCAGCACAGTGACAGCAGCGAACCGTTTGTCCCGCCGGTCTTCGTGGAGCCGGAGGCGTTCGAGGAGTTGGAGGCGCCGCCAGCAGCGGAGGGTTGTTAGCAGGCGAACGAGCGCGAAGCGCCGCGCGCTAGTCTATCGCCGCGTTTAGGATCGCGCGCATCTCGGCTGTTGATAGCGGCCGCTGGCCCTCCACAGGCCCGAGCCCACCGAGCGAACGCTCCATGTTGGTCCACGCGTCGGCGGGCAGGCCATCCTGGAGCCGTGGTTGGCTGGGCGTGAAATGCATCGTGCCGGCACTGTGCGTCAGCTCACCCTGACCGAGTCCAAGTGCCCGGCTGGAACGATGGCAGGATTCGCAGCTTCGCGACGCGCCCGTTGTATGGGGGGAAAGCGCTCCAAACACCCTGACGAACTTGTCGACTTCCCAGTCCGGATGGGCGATGGTCATAATCATTCCGGGAACGAACAGCTCAATGCGGCCTTGCTGGTTGACGCCCAGGGCGGCTAGCCCGCTCTGAATATCGGAACGCTGCTCCCGCCACTGGCCTGGCGTTTCCCTGTTCTCAACGTGATCCCACTGCTGCCCCTCGGCATCGTAGTTCATGTGACAGCCGAAACACTGCGGTGCCCACTGACTATGGCAACTCGCGCACTCGAGGCGCTTGTGATCGGAATTTTCGGCGTGATTGGCAGGATCGGGCAGAGGGATCAGCAGTGTCCGGCCGGTAACCTTGGTGTGCAGCCAGACTGCATTGTCGCGAACTTCGATGTGGGGGAGTGCTGTACCTTTTTTTGCAGTGACAAAATCCCGGGTTCCTTCGTCAGCCGCGGCATCACGGTGACAGTCCGAGCATGCAATATCCACGGCTTCGCGTTGATGTTGGGACGATCCTGCGGCTCCCATGAGGCCGGCACTCGTGTGACAATCGATGCAACTCATGCCGGCGAGGTAGTGCACGTCGGCGGGTTTTCTCTCGACTGAACGGCCGTCGCTCAGACGTAGCACGGGCGCTCCCGATGGCGCTTTCGCGGCCGCAACCTCGGCAAGGCCCGCATAGCTGAGCGATATCCGCCCGGAGCGGGAGTGACAGCCGAAGCAGCGTGCATCGGAGACCCTGGCTGTCAGCGCAGGATGGCTGTTCTCCGGCCCGTCGCCCGCATGACAGGCAAGGCAGCCACCTCCGCGGGCATGCAGTTCATCATTTTCCTGTCGATTTTTCTGCTGGCCGAGATGGCAGCTGGCGCACTGCTTGCGCAGTAGCGAGTCTGCGACACCGTGCCCCAGCGACTGGAAGTTGACCGTATTCTCCGGACCACTGCTGCCATCGATCAGGCGGCGCGTCACGTCAACGATCCCTCGGCCGGTATGCATCAGGTTTTTTGTGACGGATGCGACCTTGTCTGCATGACAATTGCCACAGCTCCGCGCCGCGTGGGCCAGGTCGCCGGGGGACAGAACCAGGCCACGGTGGGATGTGTTCTCGGCAGGCGCCGTGTCATCGCCGGCATGACAGTTCACGCAGTTCGCGGCCGCAAACGCATGGGCCGGGTTGAAACCACCGCGTTCAGCCGCATGACAATCAACGCAGGTCCCGCCGTTGTGTTCGCCCGCCAGGCTGCCCGATGTTGCCGTCAGCGCCCACAGTGCCGCAATGAGCGGGAAAAACCAGGTGCAAAGTCGTGGTGCCATGAACCTCTCACTGTAGGGGGCAAAGTTATCGCCGGCAACTCTCGCCTCCCCGGTACAGGACCTGAACCGCGCGAAAGAGAACATCAGTAATACCCCTGATGTCACTTTGTCAGGCTATCCCTATGATTGCCTTCTTATTATGACTACACAATTCCTGACAAAGCGTGCGGATCTCACGCACCACGCCCGAGGTACGGGTGCGCTGCGCACGCAGCGCCCCCTGTACGTCGACTATCCTGCCACCGTGTAATGATGCGTGCCCTGCCGGCGAGAATATCCAGGCGTGGCTGGCGCTGGCACAATCGGGCGAGTACGAAGCCGCATGGCGCGAGCTCGTGAGCAACAATCCGATGCCGTCCATCCACGGCCGCGTCTGCTATCACCCTTGCGAGTCCGTCTGCAACCGGGCATTTACAGACAGTCCTGTCAGCATCCATGCGGTCGAACGTTTTCTTGGCGATCTCGCGCTGGAAAAAGACTGGCAGTTCGAGAAGCCGGAAATCAGCACCGGCAAGAAAATACTGATCGTTGGCGCCGGGCCGAGTGGACTGTCGGCGGCCTACCACCTCGTGCGCCTGGGTCACACGGTCGAGATTCGCGAAGCCGGCCCGGTTGCCGGCGGCATGATCCACTTCGGTATTCCGGCGTATCGTATGCCGCGCGACGAACTCGATGCGGAGATCCGGCGCATCGAAAACATGGGCGTCACGATTACGCTCAATCATCGGGTTGACGATGTGCTTGCCGAAAAAGAAGCCGACGGTTTCGATGCCGTGTTCGTCGCCGTCGGTGCCCACATCAGCAAGAAGATTGATATTCCGAACCGGGACGCGGGCAAGATTCTCGATGCCGTCAGCTTCCTTAGCCAGGCGAACGAGGGCGAAGCGCCCAAGCTTGGACGCCGGGTCGCGATTTACGGCGGCGGCAACACCGCAATGGACGCGGCGCGCACGGCCAAACGACTGGGTGTCGAGTCAATGATCATCTACCGCCGCGACCGCAGCAGCATGCCGGCGCACGACTTCGAGGCCGACGAAGCAATCGAGGAAGGCATCAAGATCAACTGGCTGCGGACGATCAAGGAGATTGACAAATCAACCTTCAAGATCGAAGTGATGGAGCTGGATGAAAGCGGCCGACCGCAGCCCACCGGCGTGTTCGAGGAGCTGGAGGCGGATTCGTTGATACTGGCTGTCGGCCAGGATACGGATACCGGGTTCCTGGAATCCGTACCGGGTATCGAGTTCGAGTGGGACCACACGGTCGTCGTCGACGACAACATGATGACAGGACATGCCGGCATCTTCGCCGGTGGTGACATGGTCCCCAGCGAGCGCTCGGTGACCATCGCTGTCGGGCACGGCAAGCATGCCGCCCGGCATATCGATGCCTACCTCAATGATTCCAAGTATCGTCGTGCACCGCGACACGATGTGATCGGCCACGAGCGCCTGCACCTTTGGTATCGCACGAATGCGCCGCAGGTCGAGCAGGAACGCATTCCGCTGGAGCGGCGCGGCAAAGGCTTTGAAGAGATTCTGAAAAACCTGACGGAGCCGGAGGCATTATTCGAAGCCAGGCGTTGTCTTTCCTGCGGTAATTGTTTCGAATGCGACGGCTGCTTTGGCGCCTGCCCACAGGACGCCATCATCAAGCTCGGCAAAGGCAAGCGCTACAAATTTGACTTCGACAAGTGCACGGGATGCGCCGTCTGCTATGAGCAATGTCCTTGCCACGCGATCGAGATGATCGACGAGCCGGACGCCGATGGAGCTACAGGCATGAGCGAGAAGAGAGCGCTCGAGGGCAACGAAGCCGTCGCCCGCGTCGCGTATGCCGTCAGCGAGATCTGTTCGATCTACCCGATCACGCCGTCGTCGCCGATGGCGGAACAGGCGGATGTCTGGTCCGCGGCTCGCAAGGAAAATATTTGGGGCTATGTGCCGGATATCATCGAAATGCAGAGCGAGGGCGGTGCCGCGGGCACGGCGCATGGCGCGCTGCAAACCGGTGCGCTGACGACCACGTTTACGGCATCGCAGGGCCTCATGCTGATGCTGCCGAACATGTACAAGATTGCCGGTGAACTGACGTCGGCCGTATTCCATGTGGCCTCCCGTTCGCTGGCGGCCCAGGCCTTGTCTATTTTCGGCGACCACCAGGATGTCATGGCGGCGCGCACCACGGGATTTGGCCTGCTGGCGGCTTCGTCAGTCCAGGCTGCGCAAGATCTCGCCCTCATCAGCCATGCCGCGACGCTTGAAGCGCGCGTACCGTTTATCCATTTTTTCGATGGTTTCCGGACGTCGCATGAAGTCAGCAAGATCGACCTTCTCTGCAAAGAGGAGATGCGCGCGATGATCAACGACGACCTGGTTCATGAGCATCGCAGTCGCGCACTTAACCCGGATAACCCGTTTATTCGCGGCACCGCGCAGAACCCCGATGTGTATTTTCAGGGACGGGAGAGCGTTAACCGGTTCTACGAAGCCACGCCCGGGATTGTGCAAGCGACGATGGATCGTTTTGCCGAGATGACCGGCCGCCGTTACAAGCTGTTTGACTACCACGGCGATCCGGAAGCGGAACGCGTGCTTGTTCTCATGGGTTCCGGTGCGGATACCGTGATGGAGACGATCAATGCGCTGCCCGGAGAGCGTATCGGCATGGTCAACGTACGCTTGTATCGACCGTTTTCGAACAAGGATTTGTTGGCTGCAATACCGGGTTCGGCGAAGTCCATAGCAGTGCTGGATCGGACCAAGGAAATCGGCGCCAGTGGCGAGCCGCTGTACCAGGATGTGATTACCGCGCTGGCCGAAGCGGTTGGAGATGGCAGCAAAGCGACTATGCCGCGCGTCATTGGCGGTCGATATGGCTTGTCATCAAAGGAGTTTACTCCGGCAATGGTTAAGGCCGTGTTTGATGAGTTGCAGAAGGAAAAAGCCGAAAAACCATTTCACGATCGGTATCAAGGACGACGTCACCAACACCAGCCTGAACTACGATCCGTCGTTCCAGATCGAGGGAGACAACGCAACCAGAGCCCTGTTCTTCGGCATGGGCGCGGATGGCACCGTCGGTGCCAACAAAAACAGTATCAAGATTATTGGCGAGAATACCGACCTCTATTGCCAGGGATATTTTGTCTACGACTCGAAGAAGTCCGGGTCGCGAACCGTATCGCACCTGCGCTTCGGGCCCGAACCGATTCATGCGCCGTACCTTATCCAATCGGCCAACTTTATCGCCTGCCACAAGTTTGACCTGGTCAACAAGATCGAGATCCTGAAGGACGCTGCGAAGGGCGCAGTGTTCCTTCTGAACAGTCCTTACGCGGTGAGTGACGTCTGGGAACACCTGCCACAGCCAGTGCAGCAGCAGATCATAGATCGCAACATCCGCCTGCATGTCATCGATGCCAGTCACGTCGCACGTGATGCCGGAATGGGTAAACGCATCAATACGGTCATGCAGGCCTGCTTTTTCGCGCTGTCAGGAGTACTGCCGCGTGAGGAGGCGATCGCGCAGATCAAGAAAGCCATCGAGAAAACCTACAAGCCGAAGGGACAGGAAGTTGTCGACCAGAACTTTGCGGCGGTAGACGCAGCGCTGGGCCACCTCTACGAAGTCAAAGTGCCAAAGAGTGCAAGCAGTTCCCGTCCACTTGATGACGTGGTTCCCGAGGACGCCCCGCAGTTCGTACGCGAAGTGACGGCAATGATAATGCGTGGCCATGGCGACGATTTGCCGGTCAGTGCCATGCCTGTGGATGGCACCTACCCGAGTGCAACGGCGCAGTATGAGAAAGGCAACGTCTCAGATACAGTGCCAAAGTGGGAGCCGGATTTATGTATCCAGTGCGGTAACTGTGCGTTCGTTTGCCCGCATTCCGTAATCCGGGCGAAGTTCTACCACGAAAGCTTGCTCGAGGATGCTCCCGAAAGCTTTCCTTCCGCGCCGATCAGTGCGCGGGGATTTCCGGAGACTCGCTACTCGTTACAGGTTTACCTTGAGGACTGCACGGGCTGTACGCTGTGCGTCGACGCCTGTCCGGTGCAAAGCCCCGACGACAAGGAAATCCGCGCAATCAACATGATTGATAAAGGCCCGGTCCTCGAGCAGGGCAAGGCGAATATCGACTTTTTTGAAACGCTGTCATTCAATGATCGTGCCGCGGTCGAGTTCTCGTCCGTGCGCGGTGCCCAGTTCCTGCAGCCCTTGTTTGAGTTTGCCGGCGCTTGTGCGGGCTGCGGCGAGACGCCCTATGTGAAATTGCTGTCGCAGCTGTTCGGTCCGCGCCTGCTCGTTGCAAACGCTACCGGCTGTTCGTCAATTTACGGTGGCAACCTGCCGACGACACCGTGGGCAAAGAACGCGGAGGGCAGCGGTCCTGCCTGGTCGAATTCTCTGTTCGAGGACAACGCCGAATTCGGACTGGGAATGCGCATTGCGGCTGACCATCACATGGCCATCGCAAAGCAAATGGTCGACCGAGCTCGCGCCCGATATCGGCGAAGAGCTTGCGCACGAACTGGTCAACGGCGGCCAGCGGGTCGGCAGCGAGATTCGCGCGCAACGACAGCGCGTTGCGGGCCTGAAGAAACGGCTTCAAGAGATCACCAGAACGCGCGAAAGCGAAAAGGCCAAGGCGTTGTTGTCGATTATCGATCACCTTGTGCGCCGCAGTATCTGGCTGGTCGGGGGCGACGGCTGGGCCTATGACATCGGATCGGGCGGTCTCGACCACGTGCTCGCGACGGGCCGCAACGTGAATGTCCTGGTGATGGATACCGAGGTTTACTCCAATACCGGCGGGCAGATGTCGAAGGCGACGCCGCTGGGTGCCTCGGCCAAGTTCGCGTCGGCCGGCAAACGTATCGGTAAGAAAGATCTCGCGCTGCAGGCAATCTCCAGCGGCAACGTTTACGTGGCGCAAGTCGCTATGGGCGCTAATCCGCAGCAAACGCTGCTGGCGATGCGCGAGGCTGAGGAGTACGACGGACCGTCATTGATCCTCGCGTACAGCCATTGCATCGCGCATGGCTACGATCTCAAAGACGGCCTCAAGCAACAGCAGCTGGCGGTTGCGAGTGGCTACTGGCCGCTGATTCGGTACAACCCGGCGCTGCGTGCCGCGGGCCTCAAGCCGTTCGTCCTCGACTCCATCCGGCCATCGATTCCATTGCGGGTCTACGCCTACAACGAAAATCGCTACAAGGTGCTGACCAAAACCAACCCGGAAGAAGCCGAGCGTATGATGCAAATGGCGCAGGAAACGGTCGATCGACGCTGGCAAACCTACGAGCACCTGGCGAAACAGGAGCCTGCCAAGTTTGAGCATGCCGGCGGGCAATAGCCAGACAAAAAAAGGGCGAGACCGTCAGGTCTCGCCCTCTTGTTCTAAACCGTTAAGAGCTTAGATCGGTACGATGTTCTCAGCCTGCGGGCCTTTCTGGCCTTGCGTAACTGTGAATTCGACCTTCTGGCCTTCGGCCAGCGTCTTGAATCCATCGCCCTGTATGTTGCTGAAATGAGCAAATACATCAGGACCTGATTCTTGCTCGATGAAACCGAAGCCTTTTGCTTCGTTAAACCATTTAACGGTTCCAGTGGTAGTAGCCATGCTTAATTCCTATTTAGACAAAAGTAATTTGGCCTGAAAGTCAGACCGGGTCGCGAGACGTGATGCTTGTACTTATGAAAACAGGACGAGGTACTACTAAGGAACTTCGAAATGGTATACACAAGAATGAGCCGATCAATCTAGCTGGCCGCAGTATATCCCCGTAGGCCGCCAAGTCAAAGCATTTTGCACGTTTTTTGAGCAGTCCGGCAGGCCCGAAACCACCCTGCCAGTGGGCAATTATGGCCGAATCGGGGGTCTTTTGGGCCAGGCGGCACCCCCGTTGGCGGCAGGAGGGTGGAACCCGAACAGCCCCTGTACCCGTCTGAAGTACAATCGAGGCGGCCGCTTTCAAGCGGCCAGGGAGGCTGAAAATGACAGATCGTCGGGCGTTTCTTCGCGGATCCGGTGCCCTCGGGCTGACGGCATTGCTGCCCTCACTGGCGGTTTCCGCGCCGAAAACGCTTGCTACCCGGCGAATACCAGGGACCGATGAACGGTTGGCGGTGGTTGGTCTCGGCAATTCGAACGCCTTCCGGCAGGGCGATTTTGCAACGGCGCGGCGACTTCTGGATCCCTTTTTTGAGGCCGGTGGCGGCTATGTCGATTGCAGTGGCGACGGCGCCTACCTGGTCGCGAGCACCGCGGCCAACCTCGGTCACAAGGATGCAGCCTTCCTCGGTAGCTATTTCAGCGGCGAGCGCCGCGACGAGTCCGAGGCCGGTGTGAAGCGATTACGGGCCATCCGCGGCGGCAAGCCGCTCGACCTGCTGCACACCTACGCCGAAGACGGCGTACGTAACTGGGACGTTTTCAGGCAATGGAAGGAAGAGGGGCTGGCGCGCTATATCGGGCTGGCGCGTCACAACGCCCGGTACTACGACGCCATGATGCGCGTCATGCAGACGGGTACGATGGATTTTCTGCAGGTAAATCTCTCGCCGCTTGAGACCGAGGCTGAAAATCGCATACTCCCGATGGCGCTTGACAAGGGCGTCGCCGTGACAATTAACCGGCCGTTTATCAACGGGCGGTATTTTTCGATCGTCAAAGGTCGGTCGCTGCCCGGTTGGGCGGTGGCGTTCGATTGCACGAGTTGGGCGCAGTTCTCCATCAAGTACGTGCTATCCCATCCGGCCGTCACCTGCGTGCTCACTGAAACCGCGAATCCGAAGCATCTTTTGGATAACCTCGGCGGCGGAACGGGACGCCTGCCGGACGCAAAGACGCGCAGGAAAATGCGGGAGCTCGTGCAGAGTTTCGTTTGATGACGAATACCGCGTCAAAACACGTCCGTGAGCAGTTTGATCTCCATTAACACCAAAATGGTAACCAGCAGTCGCTGAAAACCGGCCGCGGAGATTTTCCCGGCAAACGCAATGCCGATTCGTGTGAAGATCAGCGTTGGCACAAGGGCCGCCAGGCCGAGTGCCAGGCGCGACGTGGTGAACAGTTCGGTTGAAATAGCGGTCGTCATTTGTGCGGCAGAGAAGGTCAAAAAAGTGCTTGCGATAAGGAAAGCATAGGCCTCTGGCGACAGCTTGCGGCCGTTCAGGTAGGGTGCGACGACATGCGCCGATACCCCGGTGGCGCCATGGATAGCACCGGCCGTCATGCCGAGGGCCGCGGCGGCTGCACCCTTCGCCTGGAAAAGCCGCTGCAGGAAATTGCCGAAGGCGAATTGCAGCAAATACACGGCGAGCCACGCGGCAAGCATGAGTTTCAGCCATCGGTCATCGACTGTGGCCAGTGCAAACGTGCCGGCAATACCGCCTAGAAATCCAGCGACCAGGAATCCTGTGTGAGCCGACAACTCGCGCCTGAAGCGCCGGTGACTCACGACCAGCCAGAGATTGGAACCCAGCGTCGGGATGATCATGAGTATCACCGCCTCTTCGACGGAGGTGAAGCTCGCGATGGCAGGAACCGCGATCAGCGGGAGTCCGAGACCCGTCATCCCTTTGATCAGCGCGCCCATCGATATCGCAACGAGGGCGACAATGACCAGGCCCGCATCGAGCGAAGCGGTTTCGAGCATGTGAGTCCTGCGTGGCCATGCGGATTGGTCGCTTTATCCTAAAGCAATCGGCCGATCCTGTCCGGCAGTGCTAATATCACGGCCCGAATCCGCGCTCGAACCGTCAAGGAGTCTTCATGCAAACCGGTAGCACACAGTCGATAGTAATCAGCAACACCGAGAGCATTCCAGGCCGCAAGATCGTCGAGTTTTACGGCGTAGTCACGGGTAATACCGTGCGTGCCAAACACGTCGGTCGTGACATCATGGCCGGCCTGAAGAACATCGTCGGTGGAGAGCTAAAGGGCTACACCGAGCTACTGCAGGACTCGCGTAGCGAAGCTACCGATCGGATGACCGAACAGGCCGCATCGATGGGCGCGAATGCCGTGGTGAATGTGCGCTTTGCGACGAGTTCGATTTCCCAGGGCGCCGCGGAACTCTTCGCCTATGGCACCGCCGTGCGGGTCGAATAACATGGAAGACACGCTGCAGAACCTGAACCTGTTGCTGACCTATGGGCTGCCGTTCCTGTTGATCATGATCGCCTACGTCGTCGGCAGCGTTATCGAAAAGAAGCATTTCCGGAGTATTCGCCAGCGCGAAGACGATCTGCACGGTTTTCCTGTTGTATCGTTTGACACGATGCCGGAGAACTGGACGGTTTCGACCTCGACGATGGTGACGGGTAGCATCGTTATTTCCCTCGACTACTTCAAGCGCGTGATCGCCGGACTGCGAGGCCTGGTCGGCGGGCGCATCAAGACCTATGAGCCACTGCTTGAACGCGCCAGGCGTGAAGCGTTGCTGCGCATGACTGAGGCCGCGCGGGAGCAGGGTTTTGACGGCGTCTTCAACGTGCGCCTCGAGACGTCTCGCCTTGCGAACGCGGCACGGGATGGCAACGGCGTCGCCGGAGTCGAAATGCTGGCTTTCGGGACGGCGGTCAAGTTCAAGTCACGCCCTGGCTGACCGCAAGGTGAGATTCGTCGCGAAAAAGCCGCGTGAGGGCATCAACATCAGTGACGAGCATCCGCTTGTCGAAGCGGGCACCCTGGTTGTCGGGGTGGCGGCGATCTTCGTCGTCATCGCGCTGGCACTGGTTTTCCTGGTCGAGGTCGTTTTGTACTTCGTGCCGGAGGACACCGAAGCGCGGATCTTTTCAGAATGGCTTCCCGACGATCTTATTACCGTCTCACCGACGGACGAGCGACGGCTTGAAACGCAGCAGCTCGTCGATCGCCTCGCCGCTCGATGGCCGGAATCCGACCTACCCGTTTCGCCTCGAAATCGATGATTCAGACGGTGCGAATGCGATGGCGTTGCCCGGCGGCTTGATCGTCGTCACGCGAGGATTGCTGGACCAGGTCGAGTCTGAGAATGAACTCGCCTTTGTGCTGGGTCACGAGCTCGGCCACTTCAGGAATCGTGATCATCTGCGGGCACTCGGGCGCGGTCTTGTATTGTCGCTGGTCTTTTCGGTTGCCACCGGCAACGACGTTGCGGGACTGGGTATCAAGGCGGCGGATCTGACGCTGCGTGGTTTCAGTCGCGAGCAGGAGTCTCGCGCCGATGAGTTCGCTCTCGCCATCGTGCATTCCGAGTATGGCCATGTGAATCAGGCCTGGCGCCTGTTCGAACGATGGGACACCCAGCACAATGATGCGTCCGTGTTGACAACTTACCTGTCGACTCACCCGCAGCCAGGTGATCGCGCGAGGCGATTGCGTGAACTTGCCGAGCAGGGTGGCTGGCGACTGTCAGGTGACGTAACCACACTTCCATGGAGCGCAAAATGAAAGCACGTTGTGCCTGCATTGCTGCTGCTGTTCGTCGTGGCACTGGTGGCGGCGCAGACCGCCTCGGCCGAGGAGAAAAGGGGCTTTGCCGTGAATGCCGGTATCGGTGTGAGCCAGGTAAAAGACCGCGACGGCAGCGACTCCTTCAATGCCAATGCTTTCGGCTACCAACTCGGGGTCGAGTACCGCTTTACCAGGCACTTTGCGCTGGGCCTGAATACGTTCGGACTCGGGACGGCGGAAGACGATTTCAACTCGGTGAACACCCGGATCGAAGTTCGTGGCATCGACATCGTAATGCGATTCATCAAGCCGGTATCGGCGAGTATCGAATTGTTCGCGTTGGCCGGAAGTGCCGCTTACAAGGCGGATCTTGAACCAGGCGGCAACAACGGCCTGTTTGGTGAAGACGCGGTCGAGCTGGGGCTCGGATTGGACTTTGGCGCAGGCGACAATTTCGATTGGCGCCTGGCGGGCCGTTATTACGATGGTCCCAGGGACGAAAGCGGTGCGCTGATCACCGTGGGATTCAATTACCGCTTCTGAGTCTGCCGTACGCCATCAAAAAAACCCGCTACCGAGCGGTAGCGGGTCAGAGTGGATGGACAAGGCGTGTGGGGTGGTCGAGTCCTTATCCTGCCAGGCGGCTCCAGAAAATCACGGCTCCAGTAAAAAGACGCCAATTTTGTAAGCGGTGAAGGTATTGGCACCGGCGTCATAGCGTCCGCGCGCGTGCATTGAGCGTGCGACATCGCCGCCGGCTAGGCTCGTGCTCAGCTCGTCGGCGAATTCCGCGAAATCCGAATACAGGCGGATGCTGTCGGCCGACTTGATATAAAAAGCAAGTCGGCTGCTCTCCCGAGGCACGATAGTCGTATCGGCGTCGAGCGTTGTCAGGTCGATGAGAACCGGGCCTTGCTTGATGTAGTGACGCTGGTCAATGTCGGGGTTCTGGTTATTCAGAACCAGTCCGTCGGCTGAGATGCTGCTGAAGGGTTCCACGGTGCCTTCTCTGCCCCAACCGACGCCGAGCGAACTTCTGACGTCCGTGTAATCGATAACGGTCCGGCCCGCAAAGTCTGGTGGTGCCCAGCCAAAGGCGGACGGAAACCCTCGCGCTACAATCGGTTTGCCCGCGGCGAAGTCCGCCATGGTGAGGTTGCCGGTTGCGATCGTATAGTTCTCGGGATCGGCATCCTGTCCCGGTGACTGGCCGGTTCCGGCGAAGTCGAATATCGCCACGCGGCGGCGGTCGATCGAGTGCAGCGTGATATCGGTCTCGCCCGGGACTACCGTGTTGACGACACCGGACAGATTCGTCACGTGCATCCTCACAACGCCAGCCGTTGCATCGAACAGGATTTGCGGCGCCAGGGCGTCGCTCGTCGGTGTTGGCTGGGTGCCACGGATCGTGACGCGCTGGCCTACCGAGATGTCGCTGATCGTCAGTTCGGCGTTGCGATCACCATCTTTAAAGACCCTGGTATCAGGACCTACCTCAACAACGACATCGTCATGAAAATGAACGCGCCGGTCAAACGGCACAATGGTCGCGCCGCGAACGGTCAGGAAGTTGCCGTCGCGCCTGATCACGCTGCCGATCACGGCATCGCGGTCGATGCCGGGTACGCTCGAGCCGGCGACCACGGCGGCTGCCGTGAACTCGCGTGCGGCGATGTCGAGCGTGCCGTGTGCCACGGTCGGGGTACCGTTTCCGGCAGCGATCAGTGCATTGAGGCCATCGATCCCCGCGTAGACGAATTCGTCAATCTCGAACTCAGTCTCGTCAGTGACGTGCACCGTTACACGGCCAAAATCACCGTCACGGTCATGGAAGGGACGGATAGCGACCGTATAGGTCATGTCGTCCACATTAACCGCTGCCAGTGGTCCCCGGACACGGATATCTTTCTCATCGACCGGCGCCACTTCAGCGACGATAAACTGTTCCGCAACAGCAACCGCGGGTGTCTGGCTGATATCGACCGCGTGCGAGGCGCCAAGGTCGAAATCGAGCTGCAGGAATGCGGCGCGACCTTTGCCGACGACCAGCCGCTCGCGTTCCGCCAGGTTGATCCTGAGCGTGGTCTGCGTCAGCGTTTCGCCTTCGTCATCCGTCACTCGGGCCGCTTTGGCATCGCCATCGGCTTCGACGAATAATTCGGCGTCGGTGTAGTCGAGGCTAATGGTGCCGGCGACGTAGGTTCCGGGCGGGATGGTCGCGACGGTCACGAGTTCCGTCAGGTCGACATAGTCGGCGAAATTGATGCGTGTCTGGCGCGGCATGGTTTCAACCACGCGGCCATTCGCCGCCTCGAGTTTCAGGGAAAGAACATCCACCGTGTAATTGACGAAATCGCCGTCGGCATCGGTGAGGGCGACCATGACGGTGCCACATTCAGCGGCGGTGCTGGCGTCATTCGGGTCGCAGCTTGCCGTCGCTCCGGGCGCCTGGCTCGCCGTGGTGTCGCCACCGCTGCCGCAGGCCGCCAATACGACACTTGCCAGAAGCATCGTGATGCGGCTCGACAACTTCCTTGTGCCTGCGCATATTGGCAGGTCTTGGCAGTTGTGTTTCATGGGGGTCTCCTGTTGGCCCAAGTGTTCGCGTTCAGGGCTATAACGGGATGACGCCGGATTGGTTGACCCAAGGGCCCTGCCGGGCGCTGGACATAACGTTCCGGTACTCGAAGAAAGCAAGAAATACAGCCACTTATCTTGTATTCTTTCCGCTTCGTGTCAGAATGATTTTCTTGAAATGGCGATAAGCAACGATACCTCGATGGCCTCTGGCAACCGGCATCGCAAACCCCGAGTCGGCGAACGAACGCGCGGCGCCGTGGATGCGTTGCAAACCAAAATCGCAGTCGGCATCCAGAATCTCGATGCCGCTGATTATCGCTCGCAGCTGCAAGACCTTATCAACGAGATACCCGAAGCCACCGGTACCGACGCCGCGTGCATTGCCCTCATTAGCGATGACGGCGGCAAGCATCGACACGGTCCTCGCATCCTGCAATGGCTTTGCACAGTGCAGTCCTGGCGTGCTCGCTGGCGAGAAGCTGGCCGACTGGCCGTGGTTGTGCGAACGGCTCGCTCACCTGCGCGTGATAGAGGTTGCCGACACACTGCAAGGTCCGCGGGCAGCCAAGGACGAGCTCGAACGATTGAGTGAACTGCACATTGGTGCGGCGCTGATTACGGGCTTCTCCGTCAATAACGAAATCGCCGGATTTCTGGCGATTTTCGATGAACGCCCGGACAGCGGCTGGGACGCGAATCTGCACCTGTTGATGAAATTATTCGGCTCGGCACTGGCGGCCGGTCTCGAACGCATCAACGACAAGGCGTTACTGAACGAACTCGAGGAACGAAATTCGCTGGTGGCCATGACGGCCAATGACGGCATCTGGGATTTCGATGGCGAGTCCAAGCAAATCAACCTGTCGACTCGATGGAAAATAATGCTGGGCTACGATCCGGATGACGACGATGTTGTTCTGGACTGGTATCGGCTGGTCCATCCTGATGATATGGCGCGTGTGCAGGCGCGGATGCGAGACCACATCGAAGGCAAGACAACGTTCTTCGAATCCGTTCACCGGATGCAGCATCAGAGCGGTGAATGGCGCTGGATGAAAAGCCGGGCGAAGTCGGTTCTGGACGAGAACGGTCGCTTGTTGCGCCTGTTAGGCGTCGAAACCGATGTTACGGATCGCAAGCTTTACGAAGATGCCTTGTTCCGCGAAAAAGAGAGCGCACAGATTACGCTGCAGTCGATCGGCGATGGCGTGATAACAACGGACGCGGAATGCAACGTCGAGTACGTCAACCCGGTAGCCGAGGGTCTGACCGGGTGGCGGGTTGACGATGCCAGCGGCCGGCCCATCGATGAAGTATTCCGCGGCTTTCACGAGGAGACCTGTGAACCGCTCGAGAACCCGCTGGCCGTATCGATTCGTCGAGACCGTGCGATCAAGTCGGTCCGTCCGACCCTGCTCATTCGACGCGATGGCAACGAGTTATACATCGAGAGCACGGCGTCGCCTATTCGTGATGGTAAAGGCCAGGTCACGGGCGGCGTACTGGTGTTTCATGACGTTAGCGAGTCGCGTGATCTCAATAGGCGCCTGAGCTACCACGCCAGCCACGACATCCTTACGGGCCTTGTCAATCGGCGCGAATTTGAAAACCGGGTAGAGCGTGCCGTAAAAAGTGCCAAGGCCCGGGAAACCTCTTACGCGCTGCTGTATCTCGATCTCGACCAGTTCAAGATTGTGAACGACTCCTGCGGCCATAGCGCGGGTGACGCCCTGCTGGGGCAACTCGGCGCATTGTTAAAATCAAAGATTCGCTGGCGCGATACGCTGGCGCGGCTCGGGGGTGACGAATTCGGCGTGTTGCTGGAAAGCTGCGGTCTTGACGATGCAATGAACACGGCTGAAACGCTGCGCATGGCGATTGGCGAGTACAAGTTTATCTGGGAAGGTCGCAATTTCCGGCTTGGCGCAAGCGTAGGCGTGGTGCCGATAACGGCCGACAGTGAAAACGTTGCGGCATTGCTGACGGCGGCCGACAGTGCCTGTGCGGCGGCGAAGGAGGCCGGACGCAACAGGATTCACAGTTTCCAGGACAACGATATCGACCTGATGCGCCGCCGCCGCGAAATGCAATGGGCAGCGCGCATCAACAATGCGCTGGAAGAAAATCGCTTCGAACTGTTTCGCCAGACGATTCAACCTCTACAGGCGGAAGAGGAGGGCGCACATTACGAAATCCTGCTGCGCATGCGCGATGAGAACGGCGGCATCATTTCTCCCGGACTGTTTATCGAGGCGGCCGAACGCTACGGAATCACGCCAAGTATTGACCGCTGGGTTATCCGCAGCGCGTTTCGCTGGCTGGTGTCGGAGGCCGACGAACGCGAGCGACTGGCATTGTGTTCAATCAATCTCTCGGGCCAGAGTCTCGGCGACGAAAAATTCCTGCCTTTCGTCGTTGACCAGTTCCAGATGAGCGGCCTGGACGCGACCCGGATTTGTTTCGAAATCACGGAGACGGCGGCGATCGCCAGCTACTCGCAGGCGAATCGCTTCATCAATGCGCTCAAGGAACTCGGCTGCCTGTTCGCACTCGACGACTTTGGCACCGGCCTGTCGTCCTTTGGTTATCTCAAGCATTTTCCAGTCGACTTCCTGAAGATCGACGGCAGTTTTGTCAAAGAAATACTGCACGATCCGATCGATCGCGAGATGGTGCGGTCTATCAATGAGATTGGACACCTCACGGGCAAGCGTACCATTGCAGAGTTTGCCGAGAATGAAGAAATCATCACCATGCTCCGCGGCATGGGCGTTGACTATGCGCAGGGGTACGGCGTCTCAGAGCCGAAACGCGTCACGCGAGCGGTTGCCTAGTCGATCCTGAACAGCATGGAGAGGTCGATGGCGTCGACATTCTTCGTCAGCGCCCCTGTCGAAATAAAGTCGACACCACACTCCGCAATGTCGCGCACTGATGCGAGTGTTACGTTTCCTGATGCCTCCAGTTCCGCCGCAGCGTACCCGTAATCGCGCGTAGTCGCGACGGCCCGCCGAATGTCGTCAGGCGGGAAATTGTCGAGAAGTATTCGGCTCGCGCCCGCATCGAGCGCTTCGAGTAATTCATCGTGCGTTTCGACTTCCACCTCGATCAACACGTCTGTCCCGAGCGCCTCGGCCCGTTGCAATGCCGCCGCGATTCCACCGGCGCTCTTGATATGATTTTCCTTGATCAGAATCGCATCGAATAATCCCATGCGGTGGTTATGGCCACCGCCGCAGCTGACGGCGTATTTTTGCGCCAGGCGCAGTCCCGGCAGGGTTTTTCGGGTATCCAGAATTTTTGCGCCAGTCCCTTCAACGGCCTTAACAAAGGTGGCCGTAATGGTAGCCGTTGACGACAGGGTCTGAAGAAAATTCAGTGCCGTGCGCTCGCCGGTCAGCAGGGCACGGGCTGGCCCCACGAGTTTGCAGATGACATCGTCGGCTTCCGCGGTTTGTCCGTCGCCGATATACCAGTCAACAACGACACCGGAGTCGAGTTGTGCGAACACCTCGTCTACCCAGGGTTGGCCGGCCAGCACCAGCGCCTCCCGCGCAATGATCGTCGCTCCGACAACCGCGTCCGCGTCGATCAGCGACGCGGTAAGGTCGCCCCCACCGACGTCTTCGGCGAGCGCAGTCGCCACTGTCGTGGCAATCGACCGCTTCTGTTCGTCTGAAAGTTTCACCCGAGTCTCCGAGCAAGCCCGGCTAGTGCGCCGGGTCTGGGTGCAAGGTTAAGTGAGCGAGTGGCTACATGACCCAGCCGTGGCCGGGTCCGATCATGCTCATTAGCATCGGGATCGACAGCAGGGTGTTGGTTCGCGATGCCATGAATGCGGTGTTTTTCGCCTTGGCCACCTGCTCAGCGGTGGCTTCCACCATGCCAAGCACCTTTTTCTGGTTTGGCCAGATCAGTGCCCAGACATTGAAGAGCATGATGGTACCGAGCCAGGCGCCGATTCCGATCGTGGTTGCATACGGGTTCGGAGCGTCACCCAGCAGGCCAAGAGTGAAAGCGTGGTGTAGCATCCCCTGCAAATAGAGAAAGGCGGCGCCTGAAAGCCATGTCACGAGCGCGCCCCAGCGGAACCACCACAGTGCACGCGGGGCCACGTATTTGGCGATACCGGCGCCGCCCGGGCCGCCTTCATCGCTTGCCGCTTCCCCGAGCGCCGGTACCTGCACGAAGTTGAAGTAGTAGAGGAGGCCGATCCAGGTCACGCCCGACAAAACATGCAGCCAGATTACGAGGGACTTCGCCGGTACTCCGGCGACGACATGTTCGCCAGGTAGAAAAAATACGATGAGTGCCGCCAGCACGATGCCGCCGATGATCGTACCGCCAATGCTCTTTAGGGGGTTCATTGTTCGCTTCTCCGAGGATTTTTTGATTGTCAGGTTGTCGGACTTTATTTTTCGGGAATGCCCAAGACAACAGGCTGCCGGTATTATAGGGATTGCGGATGCGAAAAGAGAGTCATTTGCGTTTCACGCAACCGGCCAGCATTTAAGAGAAATTTTATAAAGGTTCAGTAAAGCATTGATTAATAAGATTATAGAAGAAAGGCCGCAAGCCACGGAACAAGACCGCGATGAGCGGCCGTTATCACCCTGTGTGCTCATCTGCACGCTCGACGAGGACCAGGTGTGTCTTGGCTGCGGGCGAACGCTCAAGCAGATCTCCGGCTGGGCGCTCATGAGCGAGGCGGAGCAATGGGCGGTCATCGATGAACTGGCGGCTCGTCTGCCCCGCTGTTGAGGTTACAATCCGGGTTTTCGAGCGGAGGACCGCAATGCGCACGTTAACCGTCCTGATGTCCTATTACTGCTGGGCGCCTGCACCGCGATGATGGTGGGAGGCAACCAGGCCGGCAAGCATGACCGGTCACCGGCGGTTGTGGCCGCGGACTCGGCGATAACGACCCGGATCAAGAGCCAGTACGGCCGCGATCCGATCGTTAGTGTGTTCGACATTGGCGTACGAACATGGGAGGGTACCGTTGTCCTGTCCGGAGCCGTCGACAGTTTCGTCGCACGCGACCAGGCCGAGTCCATTGCGAAGGGAACTGGCGGCGTCAAAGCGGTCAATAACCATATCGTGGTGAAGGCTGATAGCGACTAGCGCTCGCCTGAGTACCCATTGAATTCGATGACGGCAACCCGATATAAAGGGGCTGTTGCAGAGGAGGTAGGAAAACAACGTGGATGTAAAAACCAAAATTGAAGACCAGCTGCGATCACACGACGTGCTGCTATACATGAAGGGTACCCCTGATTTTCCGCAATGCGGTTTTTCCGGCCAGACCGTCGCGGCACTGAACGCTGTCGGCAAACCGTATGCCTTCGTCAATATTTTCGAGGATCCCGAGGTTCGGGAGGGCCTGAAGGAATATTCGAACTGGCCAACTTTCCCGCAGCTCTATGTCAAGGGCGAGTTGATCGGCGGTTGCGACATCGTCATCGAGATGTACCAGTCAGGCGAATTGCAGAAGCTGCTCGAAGGTGACGCCGCTTAAGCGCGCGCGACTACCCTACGACTGGGGCGGCGCGTTTCTGAATGATGCCTCGAAGATGTCCCGATAGCGATTAGTGGCCTCGCAAAAGAGGTCCGCGGTAACCTCGGCGTCATAAGATGCCGAGTGTGCCTGGGTCTCGTCCCATGCCATGCCGGCCGCAACCGCGGCACGCGCCAGGACCGTCTGGCCAAATGCCACCCCGCAAAGCGTTGCCGTGTCGAAACAGCTGAAGGGATGAAACGGATTGCGTTTGATCGACGAACGGTCGATGGCCTCGTTGAGAAAGCCGAGATCGAAATGTGCGTTATGGCCGACCAGCACAGCCCGGCTGCAGCGCTGTTCCCGAATCGATCGGCGCACTTCACGAAAGACGCGCTGCAACGCGTCGCGTTCATCGATGGCAGGGCGCAGTGGATGATCCGGATCGATGCCGTTCACAGCAAGCGAGGCGGCTTCGAGGTTGGCGCCCTCGAAGGGTTTGACGTGGTAGCGAATGGTCTCGCGGCGTTCGAGCAAGCCCTCCGAATTCAGGTGCAAGAACACCACCGCGATCTCAAGCAGGGCATCGGTTTTCGAGTTGAAGCCGCCGGTCTCCACGTCGACCACGACGGGCAGAAAACCGCGAAAGCGGTTCGCCATTCGAATGTCATCGTTCACCTGGCGGCGCCCCGCGCTGACGCATGTGTGCTGCGAGTTCAAGAGGCCGCATTGTCGTTGTCCCTGTACAGATCATCGTCGAGGATGACGCTCATCGTGTAGCGCACACCGAACCCGGTAAACCGGGACCCGATGTGACCGAGACCGGCGTCATTGTGGCCGGCACTGAGGTCCATGTGCACCCAGGGAGTCTCTTTCTCAACGAATTCGTTCAGAAAACTGGCCGCAAGAATATGGTCTCCCGAGCCTTTCGGCGAACATTGCAGGAGGTCGGCCGTATCGCTCTTCAGGTCGTCCAGGAACTCCTTGCCGATCGGGAACGGCCAGACGCGTTCGCCGCAATGGCGGCCGGTACCTTTCAGTCGGGGGTGCAGATCCGGACGATTGGTAAACACGCCTGAGTATCGTGGCGTGATCGCATTGACGCAGGATCCGGTCAGCGTGGCGTAGTCGAAGATGATGCCGGGTTGTTCACGGCTCGCCAGCACCAGCGTATCGGCGAGCACCATGCGACCTTCCGCGTCGGTGTGGATGGTCTGTATGGTCTTGCCGTTGGCGGCGGTAACGACATCCTGAGACTTGTAGGCCTTCGGGCCGATGCGGTTTTCGGTCAGCGCCAGCCAGCAGTCGACGGCGATCGGCAGCTTGAGTTCCGAGATCGCGAGCAGCGTCCCGAGCGCCACGGCGCTGCCCTGCATGTCGCCGTGCATGTCGAGCATGGACTGGAAAGGCTTCAGGTTGGTACCACCGGTATCGAAAATGATGCCCTTGCCCACGAGGCTGAGATCGGCATGCGCTTGTTTTGCCGCCGGGCGATAACGCAGCCGTACGATGCCGGCGCTGTCATCGTCATTACCCTGTGCGACGGCAAGAAAAGCGCCGGCGTTGAGCGCCTGAAGGTCCTTGCTGGCAAAGCGCTTGAAATTCCAGCCGTAATGCTTTGCAAGACTGCGTACCTGGCTGCGTGTATTCAGCGGCATCGAGCAGGTTCGGTGGCTGGCTGGTCAGCCAGCGGGCGAGATTATTGCCCTTCGCCTCGGCTTCGATGCGGCTGGTGTCGAGCTTTGAGGACAGCCCGAGCAGACGGATGCTGCGTATCTTCGCGGGCGTCGGCTGGCTCTTGTAGGCGGGCAGCGTGAAGCCGGCCGCGAGCGCCGCGGCGAGCACGTTCTCGACAAGCACGCCTTCTGCATCCGCATCGAAGCCGACGGCCAATGCCGACGCTGCCGGCTTTTTGGCGGGTCGTTGCCGCAACCAGTTTGCGGCCGAGCGTCAGCTGCTGAAAGGCATCGGCATTGGCGCGGATCGTGCCGGCGACGACCAGCGTCTGCTTCTTGTTGTTGAGACGAGTCGTAAAGGCCGGCGTAGCGCCTGGCGCGTGCTTTCTGAGTACAGCCTGCAGTTTGCTGCCCTCCGGGAGCTTGCGAAAATCGGCGATCGTCGGTTTTTCCGGTAGTATCAGGAGTAACTGATCGACGGTGTCCAGAGACTTGCCGTACACGCGCCCAAGCGACTGAAAAATACGAATATCATGAGTTTCATGGGCAACTAATTTTCATAGATTCTATTCTCCGTTATGAGCTTGACCCTTACTGCTCAAACCCTGAAGATGTCGGCCGCAACGAAGATTGGCACGGTCCGGTGCAACGGAGCGGTGATCCTAGCAGGACGCTTCATGTAATTCACGCGACACGCCGGGGATGTCCTGGCAAACGCCCGGTGGACAGATTTATGAGCAGTTTTAATCCTTTCGATGACATTGATCCGATCGAAACCACGGAATGGCTGGAATCGATCGATTCGGTGCTCGGCGCACACGGGCCGGAGCGGGCGCATTTCCTGCTGAACCAGATGATCGACTTTGCGCGTCGATCCGGCGCCTATCTGCCGTACACGCCGAATACCGCCTACCTGAACACGATCTCGACGGCCCGTCAGCCGGAGTATCCGGGCGACCGTTCGCTGGAACGCCGCATCGAGGCCTACATTCGCTGGAACGCGATGGCGATGGTGGTGCAGGCGAATCGCAAGAGCACGGAATACGGCGGACACATCTCCAGCTATGCCTCGTCTGCGACGCTGTACGAAGTCGGCTTCAATCATTTCTGGCGCGCCGCCGGCGAGAAACACGGCGGCGACCTGATCTTCATGCAGGGGCACTCGGCGCCGGGCATCTATGCGCGTGCCTATCTCGAGGGCCGCCTCGACGATGCGGACCTGAACCGCTTCCGCCAGGAAGTTGGCGGTGGCGGCCTGTCCTCGTATCCACACCCCTGGCTGATGCCGGAGTTCTGGCAGTTCCCGACGGTGTCGATGGGGCTGGGGCCGATGATGGCCATTTACCAGGCTCGCTTCATGCGCTACATGGAAAACCGCGGCCTGATCCCGGCGAGCGACCGCAAGGTCTGGTGTTTTCTCGGCGACGGCGAAATGGACGAGCCGGAGTCGATGGGCGCGATCACGATGCCGGTGCGCGAGGGCCTCGACAACCTGGTGTTCGTCGTCAACTGCAACCTGCAGCGGCTCGACGGCCCGGTGCGCGGCAACGGCAAGATCATCCAGGAACTGGAAGCCGCGTTTGGCGGTGCCGGCTGGAACGTCGTCAAGGTCGTCTGGGGCTCCAAGTGGGACCCGCTGCTGGCCAAAGACCAGTCGGGCAAACTGCGCCAGATCATGGAAGAGACCGTCGACGGCGAGTACCAGAAGATCAAGTCGATGGACGGCAAGTACGTGCGCGATACTTTCTTCGGCAAGCACCCGGAAACCGCGGAAATGGTGGCCAACATGTCCGACGAGGAAATCTGGCGCCTGAACCGCGGCGGCCACGATCCACGGAAGGTCTATGCGGCCTACGACGCGGCGACGCAGCACAAAGGCACGCCGACGATTATCCTGGCGAAGACGGTCAAAGGTTTCGGCATGGGCTCGGCTGGCGAGGGCCAGAATATTGCGCACCAGCAAAAGAAACTGGGGCTGGAGGAGCTCAAGAAGTTTCGCGATCGTTTCAATATTCCGGTTTCCGACAAGGATATCGACAACGTACCCTACTGCAAGCCGGCCCCCGACAGCGCGGAGTTCGAGTACATGCAGGAGCGGCGGCATACGCTTGGCGGTTTCCTGCCCAAGCGCCGCGCGAAATCGACATCCCTTCCGGTGCCGCCGCTTGAGGCGTTTCGAACGCAAACGGAGGGTACCGGCGAGCGTGAAGCATCCACGACGATGGCCTTCGTGCGCATTCTCACGGCGCTGCTGCGCGACAAGCAGATCGGCAAGCACATTGTTCCGATCGTTCCGGACGAGGCCCGCACCTTTGGCATGGAGGGGCTGTTTCGCCAGGTCGGTATTTACGCATCCAAAGGCCAGCTCTATGAACCGCAGGATGCCGGCGAACTGATGTACTACCGCGAAGACAAAAAGGGCCAGATCCTCGAGGAGGGCATCAACGAGGCCGGCGCGTTTTGTTCGTGGCTGGCGGCGGGCACGTCGTACTCGAATCACGACATGCCGATGGTGCCGTTCTATATCTACTATTCGATGTTTGGCTTCCAGCGCATCGGTGACTTCATCTGGGCAGGCGGCGACCTGCAATCACGTGGCTTCCTGATTGGCGGCACAGCGGGGCGCACGACCCTGGCCGGCGAGGGACTGCAGCACCAGGACGGTCACAGCCTTGTCAATGCGTCGACAGTCCCGAACTGCGTGTCCTACGATCCGACCTATGCGTACGAGCTGGCCGTCATCATCCAGGAAGGCCTGCGTCGCATGATGGGCGAGCAGGAAAACGTCTTCTATTACATCACCTGCATGAACGAAAACTATGTGCATCCGCCGATGCCGGCGGGCGTCGAGGACGGCATCTTGCGCGGCATGTACCTGCTGCAGGTCGGCGGTCAGGGAAAGATTCGTGCGCAGCTGATGGGGTCGGGCACCATTCTGCGCGAAGTAATCGCAGCGGCGGAGTTGCTGAACGACGATTTTAACGTCCCCACCGACGTCTGGTCGGTAACCAGCTTCAATGAACTGCGGCGCGACGCCCTTGAGGTGGAACGCTGGAATCACCTGCATCCGTCGGAAGAACCAAAGAAGTGCTATATCGAGCAAACGCTTGCGAACCGGCCGGGCCCTTATATCGCGGCAACGGATTACATGAAGATCGTCGCTGACCAGGTGCAGCGTTGGATACCGGGGCGCTTCATCTCGCTGGGAACGGACGGCTACGGGCGCAGCGACGCGCGCAAGCAGCTGCGAGAGCATTTTGAAGTAGATCGTCGATTCATCGCGGTGACGGCGCTCAAGGCGCTCGCGGACGATGGCACGCTGGATCAGAAGACAGTTACCCAGGCCATCGAAAAATACGGTATCGATCCGGATCGTCCGGATCCGGTGACCCTGTAGCTGATCCGGGAGCGCTAGTGGCGAAAACGATCGACATAGTTGTACCGGATCTGGGTGAGTTCGAGAACGTTGAAATCATCGAGGTTCTTGTGGCTCCGGGCGACAAGGTGGTCCGCGAGGACGGGCTGATTACTCTCGAGACGGACAAGGCGTCGTTTGACGTTCCCGCGCCGGAAAGCGGTGTGATCGAGACCTTGAGCGTTGGCGTTGGCGATTCAGTTTCTTCGGGCGATGTCATCGGCACAATGGGCGTTGGCGTCAGCGATACGGTGGTCGTTCGCCCGGCGCTGGCGGCAGCGCCGGACGGTGATGCTGCGACAGCGTCCGGCGGGGCGGAGCCGCAACGGAAACCGGGCGGCAAGCAGACACTGGTGGTTCCCGATCTCGGCGACTTCGACGACGTGGAAGTCATCGAGGTACACATAGGGCCAGGTTACAAGGTCGAGGTCGAAGACCCGCTTGTTACGCTGGAGACGGACAAAGCGTCCATGGACGTGCCGGCGGTCGTGGCGGGAACGATTGACTCGGTGCTGGTCAAAGTTGGCGAACGGGTTTCTGCGGGCGCATCCATTGCGATTATTGACGCTGACGATGCCGTTGAGTCGGCTGAAGACGAGGCTGCAGCGGCGTCTGCGCCAACCGCGCCAACTGCGCCCGCGTCAACTGCGCCAACCGCAGCAGCGCCGCAACAAGCGCCGGCGACGTCCGCGCCCGGCCGCTTGCCGCGTGTCGAGGAGGCTGGTTTTTCCAAAGCGCACGCGAGCCCGTCGGTGCGCAAGCTCGCACGTGAGCTGGGCGTCAACCTGATCCAGGTAAAAGGCGGCGGCGCCAAAGGGCGCATACTGCACGATGACGTCAAAGCCTTTGTCAAAGCGATCCTTAGCGGTCAGTCTGGCGGTGCCGGCGGCGGCGCACTGCCGAAAACACCCAGCGTGGACTTCGCGAAGTTCGGTGAGGTGTACGCCGAGCCATTGACCCGCATTCAGAAGATTTCGGGTCCGCGATTGCAGGCGAGCTGGATTAACCTGCCGCACGTCACGCAACACGATCTGGCTGACATCACCGAACTTGAGGCGCGCCGACAAACGCTCAAGGGGGCCGCCAAAGAGCGCGGCATTTCGTTAACGCCCCTGGCTTTCATCATGAAGGCATGTATTGCCGCGCTGCAGGAGTACCCGAAGGTGAATTCCTCGCTTGCGGAAGACGGCGCAAACCTCGTGATGAAGAAATATTGTCACCTGGGTTTTGCCGCTGATACGGAGCAGGGGCTGATGGTCCCGGTGATTCGCGATGCGGACAAGAAAGATGTTTACGAGATCGCCAAAGAACTCGGCGAACTGTCGGCGCTGGCGCGTGAGGGCAAATTAAAGTCAAACCAGCTGCAGGGCGCTACGTTCACTATTTCGAGTCTCGGCGGCATTGGGGGCACGGCGTTCACGCCGATCGTCAACGCACCCGAGGTCGCGATTCTCGGCGTGTCGCGCTCGTCGATGCAGCCAGTCTGGAATGGCTCGGAATTCGAACCACGATTGATGTTGCCGCTGTCACTCTCTTATGACCATCGGGTTGTTGACGGTGCCGCGGCCGTTCGTTTTACAACCTTTCTCGGCCAGCAGCTGGCCGATGTCGATAGTCTGCTGCAGGCGATTCCGTAGTGACAGCGCAGTTAACGGTCCCTGACCTTGGCGACTTCGAGGACGTCGAGGTCATCGAGATCCTTGTTGCGCCCGGAGACGTGGTCGCAATTGAAGATTCCCTTGTGACGCTCGAAACGGACAAGGCATCGATGGACATTCCGGCCAGCCAGGCCGGCCGGATCGTGTCGGTCGACGTTAAGGTGGGTGATCGGGTCTCCACCGGGTCTGCCGTCGCGACGATTGAGGTCGCTGGCGAGGAGTCGCCGGGCAAAGCGTCGGATGCGCCGGCTTCCGGCAGCGAGGCGGAGCCGCCATCGAGTGACAGCGTTTCGGATACGTCCACGATGTCGGCGCCGGATATTGTTGCCACGCGGCATCCAGAGGGCGACGCGACACACACGGCCGCGCTCGTGGTTATCGGTGCCGGACCCGGGGGCTATACCGCGGCGTTTCGCGCCGCGGACCTTGGCCTCGATGTCATTTTGATCGAGCGCTACCCGACACTGGGGGGCGTATGCCTGAACGTCGGATGCATCCCGTCGAAGGCACTGCTGCATGCAGCCAAAGTCATCGACGACGCGAAAGCGATGGCGAGTCACGGCGTCCACTTTGGTGAACCACGGATCGATGCCGGGCAACTTCGTGACTGGAAGAATGAGGTTATCGGACAGCTGACCGGTGGCCTCTCGAGCATGGCAAAGCAGCGTAAGGTCCGTGTGATTCACGGTGTTGCGCGATTCGAGGCCGCCAATCGTCTGCGGCTGGATAACGGTGAGACCATTGATTTTGAGCAATGCATCATCGCGGCAGGATCGCAGCCGGCAATGTTGCCAGGTCTGCCTGACGATCCGCGGATCGTCGACTCCACGGGCGCACTTGAACTCGCGCCGCTGCCGCAGCGACTGCTGGTCGTCGGCGGCGGCATCATCGGCCTTGAGATGGCCTGTGTTTACGCCGCGCTGGGTACGGCCGTTAGCGTCGTCGAGTTGACCGACTCACTCATGCCGGGGACAGACCCGGACCTGCTGCGGCCGTTCCTTAAAATTGTCAGGGGTCGCTACGAGTCGATCATGGTGTCCACCAAGGTGACCGGTATGCGAGCCACCGATGCCGGCATCGAAGTCAGTTTCGAAGGCGACAAGGCGCCGGAAACCGGTGTTTACGATCGTGTCCTGGTGTCCATCGGCCGTAAAGCCAACGGCGGTACGCTCAATGCCGAAAAGGCCGGCGTGAATGTTGACGCTCGCGGCATAATCGCCGTAGACAAACAAATGCGAACCAACGTGCCGCATATTTTCGCGATAGGCGATCTTGCCGGCGGTCCGATGCTGGCGCACAAGGCGACGCACGAAGCGAAAGTCGCGGCGGAAGTCGCCGCCGGCGAGAAAAGTTACTTTGACGCGCGCTCGATTCCCTCTGTCGCCTATACCGATCCCGAGATCGCCTGGGTGGGTGTTACCGAACTGGAGGCAAAAGCGGCCGGTATCGAGTATGAGAAAGCGCAATTCCCATGGGCGGCCAGTGGCCGGGCGCTGGCGCTGGGTCGGTCCGAAGGCTTTACCAAGCTGTTATTCGACAAGAACACCCGGCGGGTTCTCGGTGGCGCCGTCGTCGGCCCGAATGCCGGCGACCTGGTCGCGGAGATCGGCCTGGCCGTCGAAATGGGCGCCGATGCAGCCGACATCAGCCTGACGATCCACCCGCATCCGACCTTGTCGGAAACGGTCGCAATGGCGGCAGAGGCATTTGAGGGAACGCTTACCGATCTCTACATGCCCAAGCGACGCTAGCGGTCGGCTGCGTTACTCAGCACCGTACGTTTTTCGAGCCAATAGAGGAAAACGCCAATCGCGATCAGTATCGAGACCGCGATCCACGATTCCGCCTTCGACTGCATTAACAGCCAGACACAAATCGCGAGGCCAACGGCCGGGATCGCGTAACCGCCTTTTAATCGAAACGCCTTCGCGCTGACTACGGCGTCGGCTTTGCGACGTATCGCCGGCAGGGAAGCGATACAAATAATGTAACCCAGCAGCCGTGCCACCGAGCTGGCTATGGCCAGTTTTACGAAGGATCCCGTCAGCGCGAGTGTCAGTGCCATGCCGCCCATGACCAAAATGCAGCGATCCGGCGTTCTGTACTTGTCGTGGACGTGTGCGAACCATCCGGGCAACAAACGGTTCTCGGCCAGCGAAAAAATAAGGCGCGGCGCGGCGATCATGGAGCTGGCAAGATTGCCGCCGATGGAAAATACTGCCGCCAGCGTGATGGCAATAGCCCCGGCCGGTCCTGCCAGTATCCGGCCCACGTCAACCAGCGTGGCGTCGGCGTACTGGTCGGCCGTGATCACCGACATAAAGACCAGTACAATGACGAAGTAAAGCAGCCCGGTACCGATAACGGTACCCACGAGGGCTTTCGGCAGGGTAGAGCGCGGCCGCGAGGTTTCGCCAGCCGTAACGGCCACGGTTTCGAAGCCGACATAGGCGTAGATCAACAGCAGCGTCGTGCCACCGAGTTCGTCGATAAGGAAGGGTGCAGCGGGAATCAGCGTGCTGCCGGTGACGTGCTGGAAACCCAGCAGCACGAGCAGTACCAGCGGCGTTACCTTCAGCACGGTCAGGACGCCCATGGTGCGCACGCCGTCGCGAATACCCAGCACATTGGCCCACGTCAATCCGATCGTCACAGCGCTGATGATGGCGGCTCGTGCGAGTTCGCCAGCGAACACATCCCAAAGCGCGGCAAGGTAGGTGGCCATGACGGTGGCGTTGGCCGCAAACGCGGTCATTCGGGCGAGGTAGATCACCCAGCCCGTGCTGAATCCTGCCAACGGCCCGAAGGCCTCGGTCGCGTACAGTACGGGACCGCCGGTTCTGTCGTAATAACTTGAAAGCTCGGCAAACACGAGTACGACAGACAAAAACAGCACGCCGACCACCAGGAACAACCAGGGGCTGAGAAGGCCGGCATTGGCGGCGACTTTTCCTGGCAAGGCGAAAATGCCCGCACCAATCATCGAGTTCAGAACCAGGAACGATGCGCCGAAGAATCCGACGTCCCGGCGGAGCCTGCCTGATGGCGTTAATGTCATCGCCCGATACTAGCAGATCGATATCGAGCGGCATCGGCAGGCGGCGTGCGTTGAACCTGCGTACTTCGGTCTGCAGCCCTATAAAAGCACCGGAGTTCCCTGTGCCTTTGCCGCGGTGTGTCGCGATGCGGTGGCCGCTAGGAGAACTTGCCGGCCAGCAATCGGTCGAGGCTAATTTTTCCAGCGCCCGTGAATACCAGTGGAAGCAGCATGGCGAGGAACAGCAGAGGAATACGATAGTTTCCGAAACCCTTGTCCGATATGGCGTAGCCTTTCCACAGCTCGGCGAGGCTGCTCCAATCGTCGGGCCAGTGAACGCCAGAGATCGCGACGACCGTTACGATGATCAAGGACAGTGCCCAAAAGCGTGTGAACAATCCGAGCGCGAGGCCGGCGGCGCCGAGAATCTCCGTCCATGTGGCCAGGAACCAGCTGATTTCGACAGGAATGACACTAAACGGAAACGGGAAATTATCCTGCACGTTGGCAAACCAGTTGTTGCCATTGAATTTCATCAAGCCGGCCTGTCCGAACTCATAGGCCATGAGCAGGCGAATGGGCAGCAACGCGAACCAGTCGCCGCTGCTGTCGAGAATGCCGACGATTTGTTTGTAGAGACTGCTCAATGAGTTCAACTTCAGATCCTCGGATCGTTACTGCGGGTGCCGGTTACTATTTCGAGTTGTCGCATTTCCTCGAGTGCCGTGGCGCCGTGGCCAATCAATGCGTCGACATCGTGGTAGTGAATCGTTGCAGCCAGGTTGCGCAGCAGCGCTTCTCCGTTCTTGCCGTCCGGATTGGTTTCGATGGCGTCGAACAGCGCAGCCGTCACGGCATTCAATTCGAGGAAATGCACCTTGTCGTCGCTGCCGCGATACAGGGCAAGGTACACGGCCGCTGTGGCGGGCTCCGTTGGCAGGAAATCCGGCGCTATGCGATGCACCGGGAAATGGTACGCGTACGCTTCGGCCAGCGCGGATTTTACCGGGGTCGCCGCGAGCAGGTCGCCGTCCGGGTCGATGCCGTCGAGTTCGTTCTCACGGGTCGATACCGCCAGCGCGAGCTCTGCGTATTCGTAATGGGCCAGTTCAAGCAGGAAAGGGAAGTCGTCCGAAGCCTGCTCGTATTCCTGTTGCAAGAAGCGCGAGGAATTCTCTTGGTAGCTGCAGAAAGTAGGGCGTCTCGGCCTGGTGCTTCTGCATGAACTGGCGAATCAGTTGCCGCCACTTCGCGTCACTGTGTATTTTTCGCAAGACGGGGAACATCGTGCCAAGTAAATTGTAGAGGTTGCTGAAAAACAGATGTCGATAAATCGCCATTCGTCGATTTTCGATACCCGGTGGCGCGTCGACATGCTCCGGATCGCGCAGGTGCGCGGCGAAAGCGTACTGTTTGTCCTGGAAGTCGGGTCGCTCAGGCACTGGCTGACTGCTGCGCTTCGCTGGCGACCTGAAGCTGCTTGATGCGGCGAACTTCGTCGAGCAGCTCGTCCATGGGCGGGAAATTAAAGTCGCGTTCCAGCAGCGTCGGGACCGGGCCAAACCGCGCGTATGCCTCCTCGAGAAGTTGCCAGGCTTGGCTGTCGACCGGTGTACCGTGCGTATCGATTCGCAGGTCTGGCGCCTCAACGTGATGCCCCGCCAGGTGGAAATAGCGGATGCGCTCGGCTGGCATCGCCTGCAGAAAGCGGCTTGCGTCGTAGTGGTGGTTGATGCTGTTGACAACGATATTGTTGATATCGAGCATCAGGTCGCAGTCTGACTCGGTGAGGACGGCAAGCAGGAACTCCTGTTCACTCATTGACGAGTCCAGGGGTGCATAAAACGAGACGTTCTCAAGCGCGATGCGCTGCTCGAGAATGTCCTGTACACGCCGAACCCGCGCTGCGACATAGCTGACGGCTTCTTCCGTGAAGGGAATCGGCATCAGGTCGTAGAGCTGTCCGTCATCCCCGCAGTAACTCAAGTGCTCCGAATACAGCCGAATATCATGCTCGGCCATGAACGCCTTGATGTCCCTGACCAGCGCTTCATTCAACGCCGAGGGTGCGCCAATTGACAGTGACAGCCCGTGAATCAAAAACGGGTATCGCTCCGTGAAAAAGCGCAGTTTCTTGGCGAGCGCACCGCCAACCTGGATCCAGTTTTCCGGTGCGACCTCCATGAAGTCGACGTCCGCGGGCGGTGCCGCCATCAGTTTGTCGGCAATTGGCCGCCTCAGGCCGAGGCCGGCACCGTGGACCGGGTATTGTGACTGCTGGGTGCTCATCAGGGACTCTCTTCGGCTATACGGGATCAGACCTGTTCAGGCCCGCGATTATTACACCGATTCTACCGAATCAAATCTCGCAGCCGCGTCAGGTACCGCTGCTCGTCCGGTTCGCGACTGGCAGTCTGCGCCTCCCACAGGGTTTCGGCGAGCGCATCGATCATTTGATGCTCGGCTGAGTGAGCGTCGCCTGTCCTGCCGGTCAGTTCCCGGTAAACGGCAGCGATACCGGCCGGGCGATCGGTTGCAAGCTGTTCACGAAGGCCAAGATGCAGTCCCATGTGCAGGAACGGATTGGTTTTCCCGCCATCCGGCGTGTAATCGCGATCGAGATCGTCGCTCTCGATCGCCTCATGATATTCGGGGTGCCACTCGATCACGGCGGCTATCTGCACCTCGAGCGGAGAGGCGGGGCGAAGTCCTGTATGTTTTCTCCAGGCCTCGGCATACATCTTCCTGAGCGCCTGGCGGTCCTGGCTGAAGATCACGTCAGCTCCTTCCTGGTGAATTCGCACCAGTCGACAATCCGGCACTCTCCGCACAGCGGTTTTCTTGCCTTGCACACGTAACGTCCGTGCAGGATCAGCCAGTGGTGCGCGTCTTTCTTAAACTCCTCGGGCGTCAATCGCAGCAAGCGTTTTTCTACTTCCAGCGGCGTTTTGCCCTTGGCCAGCCCGGTACGGTTGGCCACCCTGAAGATGTGGGTGTCGACCGCAATCGTCGGCTCTCCAAACGCGGTGTTAAGCACGACGTTGGCCGTCTTGCGCCCCACACCCGGTAGCGCTTCGAGTGCTTCTCGCGATCGCGGAACCTCGCCGTTATGCGCGTCGATGAGCATCCGGCAGGTTTTGATGATGTTCTTAGCCTTGCTGTTGAACAACCCGATGGTACGTATATACGATTTCAGCCCGTCCACGCCCAGTGCCAGGATCGACGCCGGCGTATTCGCGACCGGGTAGAGCCTGGCGGTCGCTTTGTTGACGCTCACGTCGGTCGCCTGCGCGGACAGGATGACCGCGATCAACAGTTCGAAAGGATTGCGATAGTTCAGTTCCGTTTCGGGCGATGGCATAAGCTCCCGCAACGCGCCGAAAATGGCTGTGCGTTTGTCCCTGTTCATGAAGGCGCCGCTATCTCGAGGGGCCGCGGGCGCGTCGCGGCATCGCGTTGCTGCGCGTGTTGCGTCGTCGCTTGTCGATCGCGTTCTTGGCAGCGATAGCCAGTGCCAGGCTGAAAAACGCACCGGGCGGCAGTATCGCGAGTAACCAGCCACCGTCGGTGAAGACCAGCCCGGAAATTGGCTCACCGCCTGTGATCATCTCCAGTCCGGAGAACAGGCGACCCTGGCCGAGCAGCTCGCGGAACGCGCCGATGGCCATCAGCAGGGCGGCAAACCCTGAGCCCATGACCAGGCCATCGACGAGGCTCGCGCCGATCGGGTTACGGGAGGCATACACCTCTGCGCGTGCGACGATCGCGCAATTGGTTACGATCAGCGGGATAAAAATGCCGAGCGAGCGGTCGAGCGCCGGGAACCACGCCTTGAAAATCAGCTCAATGCAGGTAACGAGGCTCGCAATAATCAGCACATAGATAGGGATGCGGATTTCAGCCCGAATCCAGCGGCGCGTGGCCGACACCAGCGTGTTCGACACAATCAGCACGGCGAGCGTCGCTATGCCGAGGCCAAAGCCGTTGACAAAACTGGAGGTGACGGCAAGCAGCGGACACAGGCCGAGCAACTGCACCAGCCCGGGGTTGTCACGCCAGAGGCCGGTCTTGAATCGCTCAACGATGGTCGTTGCCATCACGGTTGCTCCTGCTCGCTGTCAGCTTCGCCGTCGTTGTCAGCGAAAATCTCTTCCCGATGTGCCGCGAAGTACAGCAACGTCAGTTTGGTTGCCTTGACGATGGCGCGCGGTGTCACCGACGCCCCGGTCAACTGATCAAACTGCCCGCCGTCACCTTTGATCGCCCAGCCGCCCGGATCCGGGTTGAGCAGTGAGCGGCCGACAAATTGTTTGACCCAGTCGGACTTCGACGACTCCACGCGGTCGCCCAGTCCCGGCGTTTCGCGATGCTCGAGGACGTGCACGCCGGTCACGACGCCGTCCATGTCAATGCCGACGAGCATCCGGATGGGCCCCGCGTAGCCATCGCGCGCGCTCACCACGAACAGAGCGGCAACAGGTTCTCCCTCGGCAAAGACCCGGTAAATAATCGCCGCGTCTGTGCCGGGCAGCTCGTGCGGTGGATTGACGATGATCCGGGATTCTGTCACGCCGCTGTCGAAGAACAAGCCGGACAAAGCTGGTTTGAGACTCTGCTCCAGCCAGGCCTGCTCGTTCTCGACAATGCGCTCTGCAGTCAGCCGATAGGTCAGGGCGACCATCGCCGTGCAAAGCGCGGCGATGACGGCAAGCGTGACGCCATTTCTGAGCACCCCGATATCACTCATACGCGTGGCCCCGGTTTTTTTGGATGGCCAACGATAGGCGGTTTCGTCACGTAGTCGATTGCCGGGACGGCCATATTCATGAGCAGCACGGCGAAAGCGACGCCGTCTGCATAGCTGCCCCACGTGCGAATACTGTAAATGAGCAAGCCGATACCGAAACCATAGACCAGGCGGCCTTTCGGGCTGGTGGCGGCGGAAACCGGATCGGTCGCGATAAAGAAGGCACACAAGATGGCAGCGCCGGCGAAAAGATGAAAACCGGGGCTGGGGTGCGACCCGGGATCAACGAGGTACATGATTGTCGCAGGCAGCAGCAATCCGACACCGACGCCAACCGGGATATGCCAGCGAATGATTTTCTTGATCAGCAGCCAGAATCCGCCCATTGCAAGGAAATTGCCGATCCATTCCCAACCGCGGCCGCCGAAGTCTCCCATGATCGGATTGGCCCGGATCTCGCTAACCGTGCGCATGCCGGTAAGACCGGATTTCATGACATCGAGCGGCGTCGCACGACTGACGGCGTCGAAACCGAGGGTCTCCGGCAAGGAGCCGGTCAATGTGTAAGCGAGGGTCTGCAAGACGGTCAGGTACTGATAATCGATATCACCGATACGCGGTGCAATCCACAGATTCAGATGCATCGGGAAGGCGACCAGGATTACCACGTAGCCGGCCATCGCGGGATTAAAGATGTTGAAGCCGACGCCGCCGTACAGGTGTTTTGCAACGACGATGGCGAACAGCGCGCCGGTGGCGGTGACCCACCAGGGAGTGAGTGACGGCACGGCAAACGCGAGGAGCGCCGCTGTCACCAGGGCGGTGTAGTCGGAAAGGGCGACCTCCGCAGGGCGATTGCGAATGCGCATCATCAGCCACTCGCCGCCGACGGCAAACAGGGACGCGACGAGCAGATTGAAAATGAAGCCGGGCCCGAAAAACCACACGTGTGCAAGAGCGGCGGGCACCAGCGCAGCCAACACCTGGAGCATCAGCCCCGGCACGGCGACCCGCGCAGACCAGTACGGTGACTCCCGGCGTGCAAATTCCATCGTCAGTCGTCCTCGCGCGGGCGTTGTGTGCGATTCAGGATTTCCGCAATCGCAGCAGGGCCCGTCTGTTTCGCGGATTCCTTTTGCTGCGCCAGCTCAGCGTCGCGCTGCTGTTTTTCCGCGGCGAGGCGTTCGTTGCGTGCCTCGAAACGGCGGCGCGCCCGGTCCGCCCGCGACTTCTCGTCCTCGAGTTCTCTGATCCGGCCTTTCGCGATTCGGAAGTTTGCGGTTAACGGAATGTGGCTGGGGCAGACCAGGTCGCAGCAGCCACATTCGATGCAATCCGTCAGTCCGAACTCGCGCAATTTGGCTTCATTGTCCGATCGCGCGTGCCAGAACAGCTGTTGCGGCAGAAGCTGCACCGGACACACCGCGGCACAATCGCCACAGCGAATACACGGTAATTCGTGCCCCTGAAACGAGGTTTTCGGTACGACCAGAATAGAGTTAGTGGCCTTTACGAGCGGTATGCGATCGGTACTCATGGACTTTCCGGTCAGGGGGCCGCCGATAATCAGGTGATCGGCCTGATCGGTGTAGCCTCCCGTGAACTTCACGACATCGGCGACCGTGGTGCCGATACGTGCCCGGACATTCATCGGCTGCAAAATGCCATCGCCGCCGACGGTCGTAACACGCGATATGAGTGGCTCGTGATTGACGATCCAGTCATGCACGGCCGCGGCCGTCCCGACATTTTGCACCAGGCAGCCTACGTCCGTGGGCAAGCCACCGGTCGGTACTTCGCGATTGGTGACCAGTTGCACCAGCTGATCTTCGCCACCGGAGGGGTAGATGGTCGGCACCTGCTTCAGTACCAGGCGCTTGTCGTCCAGTTCTTCGAGAGCGTCGGCAAGGCTACGCAGGGCCTCCGGCTTGTCGCTCTCGACAGCGACGTAACAAGTCTCGATCTGCATTGCGTGCATCAGGATCTGCGCACCGCCGAGAATCGTGGCGGCGCGTTCCCGCATCAGCATATCGTCGCAACTGATATGAGGCTCGCATTCGACACCATTGAGGATCAGGAAATCGATGCTGCAGGTACGCGCCTGCATGAGCTTTTGTGCCGTTGGGAAAACGGCGCCACCGAGACCGACAATGCCGCCCTGCAATATGCGCTGCAAAAGCGCCTCGGTCTGTAGTGAGGTGAAATCCCGATGATCGTCTTCGCGCTCGATCGCACGGTCCTCGCCGTCGCATTCGATGATGATGCAAGGTGCGTTGTCGCCGAGCCGTCGCGATACCGGCCACGGCTCGATCGCCACGACTGTGCCGGATGACGAGGCATGCACCGGCGCACCCAGTGTGTCGTCGGGAGTCGCCAGCAGCTGGCCCTTCAGCACATGCTCCCCTGTGCCGACGACGGGTTGCGCCGCGTCGCCAACGTGCTGAGTAATTGGCAGTACCAGTTGCATAGGCAGCGGTACATCGCGTATTGGCTGCGCCGTCGCCGGCGCTTTGTGACCCGGCAGCCGCAGCCCGCCATGGAGCTTGCCCAGATCATAGGTCGGCGCGCTCACGACAGCGGCCTCATGCTGATGCAGTCCACAGGGCAGGGCGCGATGCAAAGTTCGCAACCCGTGCATTCGCTCTCGATGATCGTGTGCATGAAATGCGGCGCACCGACGATCGCATCGACCGGGCACGCTTTGCGACAGTGCAGGCAGCCGATACAAAGGGACTCGTCGATAACCGCAACCGCGGGTTCGCTTCGCTGGGCCAGCGGGAGGACATCCCTGGCGAGCAAACCGGCCAGGCGCTGCACCGTAACCTCGCCGCCCGGCGGGCACAGGTTGATGGCGGCGTCGTCTTCGACGATCGCTGCGGCATAGGGGCGGCAACCGGGGTAGCCGCACTGGGCACACTGTGTCTGCGGCAACAGTTCATTGACACGCTCCACGAGATCGCTGGCGCCCGGGGGAAGTCGTCGAGACACGCAAGCTCAGCGCCAGGCCGGCCACGAGCGCAATGAGTGAAATTGTGATAACCGCGATCAGCATTCGGCGGCATCAAGGACGGGCCATGCCCGAGAAGCCCATGAATGCGAGCGACATCATTCCGGCCGTCATCAGGGCAATGGCGGTACCACGAAACGGCACCGGAACATCCGCGGCTTCCAGGCGTTCGCGAATGGCGGCAAACATTGTCAGCACCAGTGCAAACCCGGCAGCGGCGCCGAAACCATAGAACACGGACTGCACGAATCCCTTTGACTGTTGCACATTGAGCAACGCGACCCCGAGCACCGCGCAGTTTGTCGCGATCAGCGGGATGTAAATTCCGAGGACCTGTTCGAGCAGCGGGCTCATACGTCGGACCATCAATTCCGTTAATTGCACGCTCGCCGCAATAACAAGAATGAAGCTGATGGTGCGCAGGTAGTCGAGTTCGAGTGGTACCAGAACATACTGATGCAGCAAATACGCTGTCGCTGACGACAACGTGAGGACGAAAGCGGTTGCCAGCGACATGCCGGCGGCCGCCTCGAGATTCCGTGAGACCCCGAGGAACGGGCACAGGCCAAGGAACCGCACCAACACGAAATTGTTGACCAATACGGTACTGATGAGGACAACGACGAGCTCGGTCATTGGGATATTGTAGGGGAACTCATGCCATATGGGCGCATTGCCGCGCCAGGCTACTTGACGCGCATGCCGGGTTGCGCGCCGTCGTCAGGCGAAAGCAGGAAAATGTCTTTGCCGCCCGGGCCTGCCGCCAGCACCATGCCCTCCGAAACGCCGAAGCGCATTTTTCGCGGTGCAAGGTTCGCGACAACGATGACGTGTCGGTCAACCAGGCTCGCCGCGTCGTAGGCGCTCTTGATCCCGGCAAACACCTGCCGCGACGAATCACCAAGGTCGAGTGTCAGCGCGAGCAATTTATCGGCACCTTCGACCGCGTCCGCTTTCGCTATGCGCGCGATCCGCAGGTCGACCTTCATGAAGTCGTCGATACTGATGGTGTTGTCCTGAGGGTTTGTTTCCGGCACCGGAGTGCTCTCCCGTGATTGTTCGACCATACGCTCCACCTGGTCCGCCTCGACGCGGGTTAATAGTGGTTTGAATTTGCGGAGTGATGCACCCAGCAGCGGCGAGGCGGCATCCTGCCATCGCCAGCCGTCCTCGTTGAAAAACTGGCGCGCGTCATTCGCCACCGCGGGAATCACCGGCGACAGATATATCATGAGGCTGCGAAACATGTTCAGACCTTGTGTACAAACCAGCTGTACGTCATCCGCCTTTTCTTCATCCTTGATCATTACCCAGGGCTTGTGCTCGTCTATATAGCGATTCGCCTTGTCCGCGAAGGCCATGATCGAGCGCATCGCCTTGGAGTACTCGCGACGCTCGTAGTGGCCGGCGAGGTCTTCGGATGCGGCGGCCAACTCGGAAAACAAGTCGACATCGGGCAGCCGGTCCGCCAGCTTTCCGTCAAAGCGCTTGCTGATAAACCCGGCACATCGGCTTGCAATATTGATCAGCTTGCCGACGAGGTCGGAATTGACGCGCGCAACGAAGTCATCGAAGTTAAGGTCAAGGTCTTCGATCGTCGGGCCCAGTTTTGCTGCGTAGTAATAGCGCAGGAAACTCGGGTCAAGGTTGTCGAGATAAGTGCGCGCCTTGATAAAGGTGCCGCGTGACTTGGACATCTTTTGACCATTTATGGTCAGAAAGCCGTGCGCAAAGACGCTGCTTGGCGTGCGAAACCCCGCACCCTCTAAAACCGCCGGCCAGAACAGGGTGTGGAAATACATAATGTCCTTGCCGATAAAATGGTAGACCTCGGCATCGCCACCGGGCCGCCAGTAGTCGTCGAAATCGAGGTCACTGCGGCGCGCGCAGAGGTTCTTGAAGCTGGCCATGTAGCCGACCGGCGCGTCCAGCCAGACGTAAAAATACTTGTCTTCTGTACCCGGAATGCGAAAACCGAAATACGGCGCGTCGCGTGAAATATCCCAGTCGCGCAGCCCGGCATCGAACCATTCCTCAAGTTTCGCGACAACGTTCCTGTCCAGGGTGGCGTCGCTCATCCAGCGTTTTAGTTGCTTTTCGTAACGGCTAAGTCTGAAAAAATAATGCTCAGACTCGCGTTTCACGGGCCGCGTCCCCGACAGTACCGAAACCGGGTCGATAAGGTCCGCGGGCGTGTAGGTCGCGCCGCAGACTTCGCAGGCATCGCCGTACTGATCGGCACTCTTGCAGCGCGGGCAGGTGCCGCGAACGAAGCGATCAGGCAGGAACATGCCCTCTGCCTCGTCGTAGGATTGCTCAATGGTGCGCGTGTAGATATCGCCCTTGTCACGCAAGGTCTCGAACATCTCGTTCACCAGCGCCTCGTTTTCCGTTGAATGCGTTGTGTGATAGTTGTCGAATTCAACGCCGAAATCACGGAAGTCATTGGCAAATTCGGCGGAATAGCCCTCTGTCAGCGCTTCCGGCGTGATGCCCATCTCGCGTGCCTTCAGCATGATCGGCGTGCCGTGTGCGTCTGACGCACACACGTAAATGCAGTCATGGCCGCGCAACTTCTGGAATCGGACCCAGATGTCGGTCTGCAGGTACTCGACGAGATGCCCCATGTGCGGCGAGCCATTGACATAGGGCAGGGCACTGGTTACGAGGATTTTTCTACGCTGGGACATGAACGTTGGCTTAAGAATGGTAGTCGCGGCGATTATGCCACGTGCTGCCCGGGAATGGATCGCTGGTTTGCCGGATCACGACCTTGGTCGTTCGGTCGCGGCCGAAAAAACAGCCACAGGCTGGTGAACCTTTATTCGGCGTTTCTCAGGGCCTCGAATTTAGCCTTGTTGTTCGCCTGTTGGTAGGCCTCTTCGACGGAGACCCGTCCCGCTTCCACGAGATCCATGAGCGCGCTGTCCATCGTCTTCATGCCGACATTGCCGCCACTTTGGATGGCGGTCTCGAGTTGATCCAGTTTGCCCTGGCGGATCAGGTTCGAGACGGCGGACGTGTTGATCATGATCTCGAGTGCAGCCGCCCGACCGGGTTCGTCGCAGGTAGGGAGCAATTGCTGGGAAACGACGCCGCGCAGCGATGTCGAGATCATAGTGCGGATGTGACTTTGTTTGTCGGCCGGAAAAGAGTTGATGATGCGATCCACGGTCTGCGCCGCGCCATTCGTGTGCAGCGTACCCATCACCAGTATGCCCATCTCAGCGGCCGTTACGGCAATGCCAATAGTCTCCAGGTCACGCATTTCGCCCACCAGGATAACGTCGGGATCCTCGCGCATCGCCGAATGCAGCGCTTCGGCAAAGCTGGGGCTGTGCACGCCCACTTCACGTTGGCTGATCAGGCAGCCCTGTGCCTTGTGAACAAATTCGATCGGGTCTTCGATCGTGAGGATGTGGCCTTTGAGGCGTTTGTTCATCGCGTCGATCATTGCGGCCAGCGTCGTCGACTTGCCCGACCCGGTCTTACCGGTCACCAGAATCATGCCCTGTGTATGTTTGCAAAGATCGTGAATGATCCTCGGCATGTTGAGATTTTCCAAGCGTCAGCGCGGTGGACGGAATGGAACGAAAAATTGCGCCAATGCCATTCAGGTGACGAAATGCGTTAACGCGAAAGCGCGATACGTCGGGAATCTCGTAGGCGAAATCCGCCGCATCATCTTCATCGAACGCTCTCTTGGTGATGCCATCCATGATTTCGAAAACCGCTATCTCGGCGGCGTCCGTCGTCAAGTGTTCTTCCTGCAGGATTTTCAGGTGGCCGTGCACGCGGGCGCGTACCGGATCCCCGGAGACGAAATGCAGGTCCGAGGCGTTTTGCTTGAGCGCCTGTTCGAGGTAATGTGTCGATTCTAGCCATGGATTCCTGTCTCAACCGCCGCCGATTTCAAGCGCCTCAACGATCTCGGTATCGGTGACAAAGCGCTGAAACTTTTTCTTGTCCGAGGCGTAGCGAATCGCATCGTCCGGATCAATCTCTTTGGCATGGATGGCATCGAGCAGCGCCTGATCCATGATTTGCATGCCGGCCTCTTTGCCGGTTTGCAGCAATGACGGGATCTGGTGAGTCTGGTCGCTCGTAATCATCTTGGCGATAGCCCGGTTGTTCACCAGAATCTCCAGGACCGCGCGTCGGCCGCGTCCGTCGGGCGTCTTTACCAGTACCTGCGTGACGACGGCTTTGAGACTCATCGACAGGAACGCCTTTGTCTGTTCGCGCAGTTCGCCGGGCAGCGCATCGATAATGCGGTCGATCGTCTTGACCGCGCCGGTGGTATGCAGGGTGCCGAGGACGAGATGCCCGGTCTCCGCGGCGGTCATGGCCATCGAGATTGTCTCGGCATCGCGTAGCTCGCCAACGAGAATTACGTCGGGGTCTTCGCGCATGGCGGAGCGCACGCCGTCTGCAAAGCTTCGAACATGAGTGCCGACTTCGCGCTGGATAACCTGGCAATTCTTGCTCGGATGTACGAACTCGATCGGGTCTTCGAGGCTGATAATGTTCAGGCTGCGGGTTTCATTGAGATGATCGATCATCGCCGCGAGCGTCGTCGACTTACCGGTACCGGTCGAGCCCGTGACCAGCACCATGCCCTGGTGATAGTCGCAGAACTTTTTGAGTATTTGTGGAACCTTGAGCTCGTCGAGTTTTGGAACGTCGCCGGGGATGTGCCGGAATACCGCGCCAACTCCGGTTTCCTTGCGAAAGACGTTGACACGGAATCGGCCGCCCTCGTCACCTACGTACGAAAAGTCGAGGTCGTGACCCGCTGCCATGCGGTCTTTCTGCTTCGCAGTCAAGATCTCGGCGACATAGGTTTCGAGCTCGGTGTCCGAAAGCTCGCGAAACTTGATCGGCATCAGATCGCCGTTCATGCGCAACATCGGCGGCACGCCAACCGCCAGGTGTACATCGGAGCAGCCCTGGGCCAGTCCCAGTTTCAGGAATGCGTCTATTCGTGCCATAACCGGCCTCAGGTCTTAATACTGTCCAGCGCGTCGGTCAGTTCTTCCATCGACTGATAGCGTTTGGTTTTGTCGACCGACATTGCCTTGCCGATGAGCGCTGCCAGGTCATCGGGGATCTTCGGGTTGACCTCCTGGCACTGCTTGGCCTTGCCCTGAACGTGCTGATACATCACCGACATATGATCGCCGCGGCTGTAGGGCGGGATGCCGGTTGCCATCTCGTAAATAATCACGCCGACACTGTAGATGTCGGCCGTTACATCGACTTTCTTGCCGAGAATCTGCTCGGGCGCCATGTATTTCGGCGAACCGATCACATAGCCGGTCTTGGTCAGCTGAGTATCGCCACTACTGGCCGCGGCGGCAACACCAAAGTCCACGATCTTCAGCAGTCCTTCCGTCATTGACGAGGATATTGGCGGGCTTGAGGTCGCGGTGAATGACGCCGGCCTGGTGTGCAACCGTCATGCCGGCTGCAATGTCGCGCGAATACTGCAATACCTTTTCGATATCCATCGGCTTGCTGTCGGGAATTTCGCCGGACAGGGTGTGCGATGGAAAATACTCCATCGAAATTGCATAGCAGCCCTGCAGCTTCAGGAAATCGTAGATACGGATGATGTTGCGATGGGTGATCTTTCGGGAGTAGCGCAGTTCGTGGACAAAACGTTTCATCATTTCTTCGTCAGAAGAAACGTTCGGGTTAAGGAACTTCAGTATGAGTTGCTCGTCAACGACCTCGTCTTCCATCAGCAGCACCGTACCGAATGCACCCTTGCCGATTTTTTCGATGTACTTGTAACGACCTTCTACGACGTCGCCTGGATTGAGCGTCGAAATATCGAGCATCTGCGGCATCGCTGCGTCGGCTTCCGAAACCTTGGGTTTCGCTGCTTCGGCAATTTGTGCCGCCTTCGCGCCCAGCAATTCATCGAGTTCGTCATTGTCGAGCAGCAAGGTTTTTGTATGTGCCGAGATTTTTTCTGCGCGCACATTTTCTTCGAGAACGGTGTCGGAATAGCGTGCGTCGAGATCCTTGAGCGCTTTGTCCGCCACGTTCATGATGGTCGCGTCCGGCGACTGCTTGATGCGATTGAGGATGTTGCGGATCGATTCCGCATGGGACAAATCAGCCAGGTGTGTCAGGGCCTTGATCGCTTCGACCTGAATCTCGCGCTCAGGTCGCTGCAGCATTGGCATGATCTTGGTGATGTGTTTGTGGTTGCCGAGCTTGGCCAACGCACGAATGACCACGGTGTCGGTTTTGGTGTCCTGACCGAGCATTGCTTCGAGCTTCGGCAGTGCCTTCGTGTCGCCGATCTTGGCAAGCGCATCGACGGCGCGTTCGCGTACCCACCAGTCTTTGTCGTCTGTTGCCTTGATCAGGTGTTCGACGGCGCGCTGATCCTTCGTCGTGTTGAGGATCTCGATAGCGGTGCGCCGGATATCTTCGTCCTCGTCGTTGATCAGTTGCACGACCGAGTCCACGACCTTGGGGCCACCGATCTCGGCCAGCGCGTCGCCGGCGCGCGAGCGTACCCACCAGTCATCGTCTTTGATGGCTTCCAGCAAATCCTTTACCGAATCGATGTCGCCGATTTCGTTCAGAACTTCAACTGCGGCACGACGTGAATATTCCGATTCGTCTTTGAGCGCATGCACGAGGTGACGCACGGTATCCGGGTGATTGACCTTGACGAGGACATCGACAGCCTTGTTCTGCACTTCGATGTCAGGGTCGGTCAGGCTTTCGGCGATTTTACCGATGTTCATTTTGCCGCCGCGCGTGGCCAGCGCAGATAGTGCGGCAGAGCGCACCATCTTGTTGGGATCCTTGAGCTGCATTTCCAGCGCGTGGTTGATTTCCGGCCGGTCGAACTTGGCGAGCAGGTTCATCAGGTGGGTCTTGATGACGGGATCTTTGCCACCCATGCGCGCGATCAGGTCCGGGACCATCTCGGGCCTGATGGTTTCCTCGATGATTTTGAATATTGCGGCCTTTTCTTTCGATTCGCACTCGTAGGCTCTGCGGAGTAATTCGTGGACGCTGAGATCGTCCTTGTGCACACGAAGAACTTCGATCAGCGCCGCCTTCGACACTTCGTCGTCGTCGAAAAACTCCAGCAGGCTGTTCGGGTTATAAACCGTGCTGCTGGAAAGCGCCCAGGCCGTCCCGGAAACGACCCGCTCGTTGCCGTCGGCGAGGCCTTCGCGATACAGGTTGAGGTTCTTGTCGTTGACCAGGTCGCCCAGGATGTCGACAAGCATCATCGTGTGTGTCTTGTCGGTCATTGCCAGCGCATCGATGATTTTCGGGATGGCGCGATTTCCCGCTTTCTTTAGTTTGGCCACGAGCTTTTGCGCCGACGGCGAGGCCGCGTCTTTCTCGGCGACCAGCTGTGTCAGCACCTGGTCCGAACGAAATGAATCGAAAAAATCTCATGCAGCGACGTCGCTCTGTGGCGAGGCCCGGGTACGGGCGCGCGGAAACGCGCCGGGGGCGGAGCCTCCCGGCGGTCAAAGCTGTTTTCAACAATTTTCTAGGTAACGCCAATTCGTTTGTCGCTTTTGCCCAAGCAAAACACGCCGCCGGACGCCCGCCAATGCGTTCGCGCCGGTCGTGATCCATAATTATCGACGTGGCATTATGCCACATCGAACCCTGTACATTGCCCGCCATTACTGGCTCTCAGCCGTTGCGTGTGAATTTGGTAAGAGCCCCAAAAACGTGCTTGGTTCCTGACGAGCCTCCGTTACAATGTGCCACCGCTTTACCGGCGTCGGCCGGTATTCGGACCTAAATTTTACCTAATACAGGCGCACGAACTGTGACGTTGTCAACAGATTCAGATTTGAGAAACTTCCTAAATTCCATTGAGTTATTGCTTGTTGGGCAGAAGTTGGGTGATGTTGGCCGGGTGCTCGAAGCCACGCATCGGCGACGATGCCGTGGAGGCGACGATCGCGCTGGGGTTCCCTTGCCAGAGCGCACATCCGGCCGATCTCGGAACAGATTGCCGCCGAGGTCCGCGCCCAAACCGGCGCCGGGCGTGTCCAGATTCACCTGGAAACCCGAATTATCCGTCACGCCGTGCAGAAAAACCTGAAGCCCATGCCCGCGGTAAAAAACGTCATCGCCATCGCATCCGGCAAGGGCGGCGTCGGCAAATCCACGGTCTCGGCCAATATCGCGCTTGCACTGTCCGGGGAGGGCGCATCGGTTGGCATTCTGGATGCCGATATCTACGGCCCGAGCCAACCGCACATGATGGGTATCGTCGGCGAACAACCGGTCAGCGAAGACGGCAAGACCATGTTGCCGCTTCGCGCACACGGATTGCAGGTCATGTCGATCGGCGCGCTGGTCGACCCCGACCAGCCGATGGTCTGGCGTGGGCCGATGGTGACCTCGGCGCTCGACCAGCTGACGCACCAGACGCAGTGGCAGGATCTCGACTACCTGATCGTCGACATGCCGCCGGGCACCGGCGATATCCAGTTGACGCTGGCGCAAAAGGTACCGGTATCCGGCACCGTCATCGTTACGACGCCACAGAACATCGCCACCATCGATGCCCGAAAAGGTCTCGCGATGTTCCGCAAAGTGTCGATTCCGGTGCTCGGGGTGTTGGAGAACATGAGCACACATGTGTGTTCGCATTGCGGGCACGAAGAGCCGATTTTCGGCGCGGGCGGCGCCGCGACGATGTGCCGCGATTTCGATGTACGGCTGCTGGGGCAGCTGCCGCTGGATGCGAGGATTCGCGAGCAAACCGACTCCGGTACGCCAACGGTGATCGCGGAGCCCGACTCGCCTGCGGCGATGGCGTTTCGTGAGGCGGCATGGAAAATCGCGGCCGCGCAGGCCACGCAAAAAACCGATCACAGTTCGAAATTCGGCACTATCGTCGTCGAGGCAGGAAAATGAGCATCAAGGCGGATCGCTGGATACGCCGCATGGCCGCGGAGCACGGCATGATCGAGCCGTTCGAACCGGGCCAGGTTCGCGAAAACGCGAGCGGGCCTATCGTCTGCTATGGCACCTCGAGTTACGGCTACGACGTGCGCTGTTCCGACGAGTTCAAGATCTTCACCAACATCAACTCGGCCGTCGTCGACCCGAAAGCGTTCGACGCAACCAGCTTCGTCGATCTTAAGAGCGATGTTTGTGTGATTCCGCCGAATTCATTTGTGCTCGCCCGAACGGTCGAGTTTTTCCGTATTCCGCGTACGGTACTGACGATTTGCCTCGGCAAGTCGACCTACGCACGCTGCGGCATCATCGTCAATGTCACGCCGCTGGAGCCGGAGTGGGAGGGGCACGTGACCCTCGAGTTCTCGAATACGACGCCGTTGCCGGCAAGAATTTACGCAAACGAGGGCGTCGCGCAAATGTTGTTCCTGGAATCCGACGAGGCGTGCGAAACGTCCTACAAGGACCGGGGCGGCAAATACCAGGGCCAGCGTGGCGTAACGTTACCCAAAGCGTGATGTGCGGGAGCGGCGGCGCAGCGCGCCCAAGCAGCGGAGCCGGCCTGATCGTGGCCTCGCGACCTTGTTACTGCCTCTGACCGTCAAGATCAAAGGTATGGACGATCGGCAGGCGAGCGTGACGGCCATCAATCCAGGTCTGACCATCGCGAAATTCCACGCGGCCCTCGGCTACCCAACCGGCCGCCTCCGGATAGATCCGGTGTTCGACGCTTTGCACGCGGCGCGCCAGCTCGAGGGCCGTGTCATCGTCACGCACCGGCAGCCGTCCCTGCAGTATGCGCGGCCCGCCGTCGAGCTCGTCAGTGACAAAGTGCACGGTGCTGCCATGCCACTGGTCCCCGGCATCCAGCACACGCTGGTGCGTGTCCAGGCCGGGATACAGGGGCAACAACGCCGGGTGAATATTGAGAATGCGGCCTCTGTAGCGTGCGACGAAAGCGCCGCTCAGGATACGCATGAATCCCGCGAGCACCACCAGCTCGGGCTGCCACTCGTCGAGTTTTTCGGCCACCGCCTGGTCGAACGCCTCGCGGCTCGCAAATCGGCCATGCTCGATACAGGTGGCAGGGATGCCGGCGTTCCGGGCGCGCTCGAGCCCGGGGCATCCGCCTTGTTCGAAACGACGACCGCTAGTTCGAGATTGAGCGTGCCGCTCGCTACGGCATCGATGAACGCCTGCAGGTTGGTGCCGGAGCCGGAGATCAGGATCGCCGTTTTGCAACGCGCTGCCATCAAATGTATCGAGTCTGGCGCTGCCCCGGGACAATACGGCCAAGACGCCAGGCCTGCTCGCCGTGCTCGCGGAGTATCGCCAGGGTCTGCTCGACGTCATGCTCGTCCACGACGGCAACCATCCCGACGCCGCAGTTAAAGGTTCGCCGCATCTCGGCCGTCTCGATATCGCCGAGTCGTGCGAGCCAGTCGAACACCGGGCCCGGCTGCCAGCTCGAGGTGTCGATCTCTGCATCCAGGCCCTCCGGCAGCACTCGCGGCACGTTTTCCGTGATGCCACCACCGGTAATATGCGCGAGGCCCCTCACCCGAACCGCCTCCAGCAGTGCGAGAACCGGTTTTACGTAGATGCGCGTCGGCACGAGCAGTCGCGCGGCCGCGGCGTCACCGTCGATGGTGGTCTCGTCAGCGCGCTCCAGGACCTTTCGAATCAGCGAATAGCCATTTGAATGCGGGCCGCTGGAGGCGATGCCAAGCATCGCGTCGCCGTCTTTGATCGCGCTGCCGTCGATCATGTTGGCGCGCTCGACGACGCCGACCGTGAAGCCGGCGAGGTCGTAGTCGCCGCCGTCATACATGTCCGGCATTTCCGCGGTTTCGCCGCCGATCAGCGCCGCGCCGGCCTGCGCGCAGCCTTCCGCGATGCCGCTGATGACGTCCGTTGCGAGGCGTGGTATCGAGCCGGCCGCAGGCGAAGTAGTCGAGGAAAAACAACGGCTCAGCGCCTTGCACCAGGACATCGTTGACACACATGGCCACGAGATCGATGCCGATGGTGTCATGGCGCTCGAGCTGTTTTGCCAACAGCAGCTTGGTGCCGACGCCGTCGGTGCCGGAGACCAGTACGGGCTCTTTGTAGCGACCGGGCGGCAGGGCGAAAAGACCGCCAAAGCCACCCAGGCCGGCGAGCACCTCCGGTCGCAGTTGTGCGCCGGATCAGCGGCTTGATGCGTTCGACCAGTTCGTTGCCGGCGTCGATATCGACACCGGCGTCCTTGTAAGTCAGAGCTTTGTTCGTCATTTTGGCGTGGTAATCGCTGCGAGGGCGATATAATAGTGCGTCGTTAACCATGGGAAAACCAGCCTTGCGAAAAAACCGATCAATCCGTAGCGCCGTTACGCGGCCATTTGTGCTGACAGCCTTGCTGTTGACGGCCGGACTTGCATCTACCGCTGCAGCCGTCGAGGTGGCAACGCTTTATACGGCTGACGTTGCGGTTAACAACGAGGCAGAAGATCCGCGCAAAGACGCCTATGAGCGGGCGCTTCGGAAGGTCTTGTTGCGCGTATCCGGGTCGGGCTTGAGCCGCAACCCGGCCGCCATCGCCGAGCTGTTCGGGGAACCGGCCAGCTACGTCATGCAGTTTCGGAGCGGTGCGAATGACACGCTGTGGGTTTCGTTCGATGGCGAGGCGATTGAGCAGACGCTGCGCGGGGCCGGGCAGTCCGTATGGGGTGCAGAGCGGCCGTTGACGCTCGTGTGGCTGGCAGTTGACTGGGGGCAGGGAAACCGCGAGATCATCGCCGCGGACGATCGTGATCGTTCCGAGCAGGCATCGCGCTCGATCGATCGCAACAAGCGGCTCCGGCAACGCGTTCTGGAAATTGCAGAACAGCGTGGATTGCCGCTGGTTTTCCCGCTGCTCGATACCGTGGACCTGCAAGGCGTAACGTTCAGCGACATCTGGGGAGGCTTCGATGACCGGATCATCAAAGCGTCACAGCGCTACGATACCGACTCGATCCTGATAGGCCGAATACGCGCGTCGTCCGGTCGCCGCGAAAACTGGAGTTACTTTTTTAACGGCGTTGATCGAAGCTGGAACGGCTCGCCCGAGACGGTCGTGGGCCAGGTAGCGGACCTGCTCGCATCCGAGTTTGCGGTCGGCGGCGACGCGCCCGCGAGCACCGTCGCGTTAGCGGTCTCCGGCGTGGCGACCCTGGAGGCCTACGGATCATTACAAAAACTACTTGCGGGTGTGAGTCTCATCGAGAGCGTCGTAACGACCGGTGTAAGCGGTGACCGCATAAGTTATCGCGTTGAGGTGCGGGGAGGGGCCGATCGACTGCGGCGCGCATTGCTCTTCAACGGTCTGATCGAACAGGAGCGCGTGCCGGGTCCAGGCGGGCCAGGGACTGCCAGCGAACTCGAGTTTTTCTACGGCCGCTGAGTTTTCTGCGAATGTCACTCAGCTGGTTGCCCAACGCTATTTCGTTACTGCGAGTCGTCCTCGTAGCGCCGATACTGCTATTGATCCTCAACGGCGAATTCACGTGGGCGCTCGGTTTGTTTTTCATTGCCGGGTTTTCGGACGGCGTCGACGGCTATCTCGCCAAGCGTTTCAACTGGTATACCCGCCTCGGCGCACTGTTGGATCCTGCGGCCGACAAGCTGCTGGTGTCCTGCACCTTTATCGTCCTGGCCTACATACAGCTGATTCCCCTATGGCTGGCCGTCATTGTCATTCTTCGCGATGTCATCATCGTCAGTGGCGCGATTGCCTATAACTTCACGGTCAAGCCGGTACCCGGAGAACCGACCCGGATCAGCAAGCTCAATACGGCGTTGCAGCTACTGTTCCTGATTTCGGTGCTCGGTCGTGCCGCCTTTGACTGGCCGGATGAAATCTCACTGACCGTGCTGGGCGCGGCCGTCTTCGTTACCGTTGTCATCAGTGGCGTAGACTATGTATGGTCCTGGTCAAAGCGCGCCCAAGAGGGTCAATGAACATGCAAACGGATTTACGCCTCAACTGGCTGGTCGCCATCGCTATCACCGGTTGGTTGTTCTACCTGTTGGCGCCGGTACTGACACCGTTCGTTGCGGCCGCATTGCTTGCGTATGTCTCCGATCCGCTGGCGGATCGGCTGCAAAAGCTGAAACTGCCGAGGACGCTGGCCGTTGTTGCCGTGTTCCTGATCACCTTCCTGCTGCTGTCGTTGCTGATTCTGCTGGTCGGTCCGCTGATCAAGGCGCAGATTGGCGCGTTGTTCGAGGCACTGCCTGACATAGCAAAGCGGGTCGAGCAGGTTTGGTTGCCAACGCTTACCGGCTGGCTGGGTCTCGAGGTGGGCGACGATGTCGGCGTCGGCGCTTTCCTGTCGCGTTACAGTGACATGGTCGGCAGCTGGAGTGGCAAGATCCTGCTGGGTGTCAGCAAGTCCGGTGGCGCACTGGCAGCGGCCGTCCTGAGCCTGTTCCTGATTCCCATTCTGACGTTTTACCTGTTGCGCGACTGGGACTCGATTCTGGCGCATATCAGTGCGCTGATTCCCTCCAGCCAGCGTGACACGGTGATCCGGCTGGCACGGGAAACCGACGAGGTTCTTGGCGCTTTTCTGCGCGGCCAGTTGCTGGTGATGCTTGCGCTGGCGTTGATCTATTCTCTGGGGCTGGGCCTCGTCGGCCTGAAATTTGCGGTCGCGATTGGCGTCGTCTCGGGCCTGGTCAGTTTTGTCCCTTACCTCGGTTTCGTTTTTGGCATTGTCCTTGCCGGTCTCACGGTTGTGCTTGAGCCGAATCCTTTGTGGCAACTGGTCGGCGTCGTGGTGACATTTGCACTCGCGCAATTTATTGAAGGATCGGTGCTGACGCCGAAACTGGTTGGCGATCGAATCGGCCTGCATCCTGTGATCATCATTTTTGCCGTCGCCGCCGGCGGCCAGCTGTTTGGCTTTTTCGGTATCCTGCTCGCCTTGCCCGCAGCGGCGGTGCTATCGGTCCTGGTTCGCTTCGCCTTCGATCGTTACCTGAAGGAACACCCCGAGGCCATGGTTGTGCTCAAAGACGAATGAGCCAGCTCGTACTGCCATTACGGCTTGCCGATCATGCGGTGTTTTCAAGTTTCTACGCGCATGGAAACGAATCACTGGTCGCGACGCTTGCCGCGATAGCGAGCGAGTCGGCCGACGGGCACGGCTGCTGGCTCTGGGGCGCCGCTGCAAGCGGCAAGACGCACCTCCTGCAAGCGGTTTGCGATCGGGCGGGCGACCGCTCCGTCTACGTTCCTTTATCGGCGTTGGCTGCGGCGGGTCCGGCAATCCTGGAAGGCCTTGCGAGCCGTGAGCTCGTCTGTGTCGACGACATCGACTGCGTCGCGGCGAATGCGGATTGGGAGCGCGCGTTGTTTAGCCTGTGCAATCAGCTTGTCGATGCGGGCAGCCAGCTCGTGGTCGCGGCCAGCATGGCGCCGCGTGAGTGCCCGATAGCGCTGCCCGATCTAAAAAGCCGCTTGTCGAAGTTGCCCGTGTTTCATCTTCATGAGCTGGGCGACGAGGAACGGGTTGCGGCGCTGCAGCTGCGCGCGATGCATCGCGGGCTCGAACTTCCGGACAAGACGGCACAGTATCTTTTGCAGCGCAGCCGGCGCGACATGGCGAGTCTTTACGAGTTGCTCGATAAACTGGACCTCGAATCGCTGCGCGCCAAACGCAGACTGACCATTCCTTTCGTGCGCGATGTGCTGAAATCGCGGACTGAAGCCGACTAGCCCGTTCAGTCCGCCAGCCGGCTGGCGATTCCCGCAACGCGGCTTCCGAGAGCACGTGCCAGCTCGCGTTCTTCGTCGGTTAGTGCGTCCGCCTCGCGATTCCAGCTGACGTGCGTCGCACCATAGGGCGTGCCGCCGCTGGTCGTGGTGCTCAACGCGTCCTCGGTGTACGGAATACCGACGATGAGCATGCCGTGATGGAGCAGCGGCAGCGCCATGCTCAGCAGCGTGGTTTCCTGGCCGCCGTGTAAAGACGATGTTGAAGTAAACAGGCCCGCGGGCTTGCCGACAGCCGCACCCCGAATCCACTCACCCACGGTACCGTCCAGAAAGTATTTCAGCGGTGCGGCCATGTTGCCAAATCGGGTGGGACTGCCGAGGACAAGGCCCGCACACTCGGCAAGATCGGATGCCGTGGCGTAAGGAGGACCGGCGTCCGGCACGGCGTCTTCTGTTGACTCGCTGACAGTCGATACGGCTGGCACCGTGCGCAGCCGGGCGGACATGCCCCGGACGGCGTCGACGCCATGGCACACCTCGCGCGCCAGGGCTTCCGTGGCGCCTTTGCGCGAGTAATACAGCACCAGGATTTCGGCCATCAGCTCAGCAGCGACAACACGTTCAGAGGAGGCCGTCCGATGACCGCGGCGCCCGAGTCGCCGTCAACGACGATAGGCCGCTGCAGCACTATCGGGTGCGCGGCGAGCCAGCGAGCCAGTGCAGCGTTGTCATCGAGATCGGGCAGATCTCTGGCTTCCTTGAACGCTGATTCGCCGCGTCGCAGCAGCTCAGCGACCCGGGTGCCGAGCCTTGCAGCGATATTGAGGATGTCGGCTGCATCCGGCGCATTCTGCAAATACAGCACGATTTGCGGCTCGACTCCCGCGTCGCGAATAATCTCGAGCGTTTTACGGGATTTGGAACAGCGAGGATTGTGATAAATCGTTAGCGCCATGAGTCCCCTTAAGAAAGCACTGGGCAAGCCTTTCCCGAACTCTAGCAGGCTGAATCGGGTACGTCTGCGCGAGCGGCTGGCCTTGACGGCATAGGGCGCCTGTTGCTAGCTTTGATTGGCTACTAATAACTAGATAAAAAAAGTGCGCCCAGCCAGATTGAAACTGCTCATGCACGTGCTCTTGATCGGCGCCGTCGCGCTGGCCGCGAGCTGTGAGACAACGCCGCCGGTGCAGGAAATGAGCGATGCGCGCCAGGCGATTGCCGTGGCCATTGAGGCTGGGGCCGAGGAAAAGGCGGCATTTCATTTGCGTGCTGCGGAAACCTACCTTGAAAGCGCGGAACAACGGCTCAACGCGCGCAAGTATGCCGAGGCCCGGTATGACGCAAAGCAGGCGAAGATGAAAGCGCTCGACGCGCTCCGGGCCAGTGAGGCTCTGCCGCCATCGGCCCAGGAAACGTCTCCCTAAGGACCCATAGTGTGTCCGCAGAGGCCCCACAAGAAGCGAGGCGAATACGGGTCCGTGGCCGAGTCCAGGGCGTCTGGTTTCGCGACAGCACTCGCCGCGAGGCGCGCCGGCTCGGCCTGAGCGGCCGTGCGATCAACCTGCGCGAACGGCGATGTGGAGGTCCTCGCCTGCGGTTCGGCCGCGGCGCTGGATGCGCTGACCGCCTGGTTGCGGCAAGGGCCGCCGTTGGCCAGGGTCCGAGGCTGCGAGGTGACCCCGGCGGAATTCGAGGATTTGGACGGGTTTACGATTGCGCTAGGGGCGTCAGGCCTGAAACCACTTCCGGCTGAGTTTGTCGATCACCTTGTTCGGATACTTGCGCTTGCCCAGGCTGCCGTTATAACGACCCAGGGCGCGGCGCAGGTCGCCGTTCTCCTTGTCGAGGTAAAAGCGCAGGATCGTGCATCCGTATCGAAGGTTGGTGTCGGTATGCAGCAGGTTGTCATCGGGTCTGCCGATTTCGTCTAGCCAGAAGGGCATGATCTGCATGAGTCCCAGCGCACCGGCAACGGATACGGCGTAACGGTCGAAGTTGCTCTCGACTTCAATCACGGCGAGGATCAGCTCCGGCGGCAGGTCGACGCGCGCGGCTTCGAGGTGAACCTGGGTCAGGAGTTCTATGCGCTCCGACGGATCCTTTACGTGGCGCGCCAGGCGCCGCGACATGTCGGTCAACCAGACCTCGGCATGAAAGCGATCGTCAAAGCTCGCTGACTGGCTGGCCGCCAGCCGAAGTGCCTCGCGCAGTTCCGGATCGCGCGCCTGCTCGACGGCCACGGCGCCGCCGGGCACCAGGGCAAGCAGCCAGGCCAAACAGAGGGTGCGCGTCAGGACATTCATGTCGGCAGTATAAACCAATACATATATTTATTTAAATCATCAGTTTACAATGGATTCTTCTAGCAATTTGAGAGCCTGTTCACGTTTCAAATTGCGCGACTCTGAGGCAGTGCGGTGGCGGTATTCGAGTTCGCCCGCCGCCAGGCTGCGTTCGCTGATCACCAGCCGGTGCGGGATGCCGAGCAGTTCGGCATCGGCGAATTTGACGCCTGGCCGCGCATCCCGGTCATCGAACAGAACCTCGAAACCGGAGGCGACCAGCTCCGCGTACAGTGCGTCGGCCGCTTCGCGCAGCTCGTCGGAGCGCTGCAGGTTGATTCCGATCAGCACCACGTCGAAAGGCGCCAGCGGTCCGGGCCATACGATGCCGTTCTGGTCGTGATTTTGCTCGATAGCGGCGCCAACGATGCGCGTAATGCCGATGCCATAGCAGCCCATGGCCATTACCTGGTTTTTGCCATCGGCATCCTGAACCGTCGCACTCATGGCGGCGCTGTATTTGTCTCCGAGTTGAAAGATGTGCCCGACTTCGATACCGCGTGCGATGCTGAGGGTGCCCTTGCCACCGGGCACCGGGTCGCCGGCAACGACATTGCGAATATCGGCCGTTTCCGTAGCCTCGAGGTCGCGACCGAAGTTGGTACCCGTGTAATGGTGGTCGGCCTCATTGGCACCGCAGACGAAGTCGCTCATGGCGGCCGTTGCATGGTCATAGACGATCGGGATAGAAAGCCCGATCGGACCCGCATAACCGGGTTCAGAGCCGCTGACCTCGCGTACGACTTCCGGGCTTGCCATCGTGAGCGGGGTGGCAACGCCGGGAATTTTTTGCGCTTTTACCGTGTTGATCTCATGGTCGCCGCGCAGTGCGAGCGCGACTGGCCCGTCCGTACCCTCAACGATCAGGGTCTTCAGCGTTTGTTCTGGCGCAATGTCCAGGAACGCGCACAGCGCCTCGATTGATTTGGCTGCCAGGCGTCGCAATTTTTTCGAGCGGTGCTTTGCCGGCCGGGCGCGCGGTCGCTGGCGGAAACGTTGCCGCTGTCTCGATGTTCGAGGCATAGTTGTCGGTGTCGCAGTAAGCAATCGCATCCTCGCCGGAATCCGCGAGCACGTGGAACTCCTGTGAACGGCTGCCGCCGATTTCGCCACTGTCGGCATCGACAACCCTGAATGTCAGGCCGAGCCGTTCGAAAATCGCCGTGTAGGCCGCGTGCATTTTCTGGTAAGACGCTTCCAGTCCGGCCCGGTCGATATCGAATGAATAGGCGTCCTTCATGATGAACTCACGTGATCGCATGACGCCGAAGCGTGGCCGGATCTCGTCGCGAAACTTGGTCTGGATCTGGTAGAAATTGACCGGCAGCTGTTTGTAGCTGCGTAGCTCGCGCCGCGCGATGTCGGTAATGACTTCCTCGTGGGTTGGGCCGAAGCAGAACTCGCGCTCATGGCGGTCCTGCATCCGCAGCAGCAGTGGACCGTATTGGTCCCAGCGGCCCGATTCCTGCCAAAGCTCGGCTGGCTGCACGGCGGGCATCAGCAGCTCGAGTGCCCCGGCGCGGTCCATCTCCTGGCGCACGACGGCTTCGACTTTGCGCAGCACGCGGAGGCCAACAGGCATCCACGTGAAGAGCCCGGACGCCAGGCGTCGAATGAGGCCGGCGCGCAGCATGAGTTGATGGCTCACGATTTCCGCCTCGGCGGGGACTTCCTTGAGCGTGGTCAGCCCGAATTGGGAAAAACGCATGGATCAAAGGACCTTGAATCTGTCGGCAGCGCATTCTAACCGTTTCTGGCAGGCGATGTAGCGGCCTCAGGAGAGTTGACGCAGCCACGAAAGCAAGTAAAGGTTGGCCCCTTTCCAGTTCAAGGACCTCCGGCAATGCCATTCCGCAGACGCAATCCTTTTGTTGCCGGGGAAGGTATTTTGCCACTGGTCGCAGTGGCGGTTGCCGGTGTGCTCGGGCTTCGTTATTACAGTCCCTGGGTCGCCGTTGCGGCATTACTGATCTTCATTCTGCTATTCCTGTTGTTTCGCGATCCCCGCCGGCAGGTGCCCTCGTCGGCGCTGGGCGTTGTCAGCCCGGTCGATGGCGAGGTAGTCGAGGTTGAGAAGTCGGACCGCTGTGTCGTGCAGGGCGAGGCGTATCGTGTGCGCATTCGTGTCAACAGTCTCGGTACTTACACGGCGCGCAGTCCGGTCGAAGGCAAGGTGATGAACCTGAAATCCCGTGAGCAGGGCGTCGGACCGGACTGCCCCGGCAACGCATTCTGGGTCCAGACGGATGAAGGCGATAACGTGGTGCTGCAGTTCCAGGGTTACCGTTTCGGGCTGGTGCCAAAGTCGTTCGTTCGCTACGGCGAGCGCATCGGTCAGGGGCATCGCTGCGCGTACCTGCGCCTGACGCGTTATGCCGAGGTGTACATGCCGATTGCGGGCAAGGTTGTCGTGAAACCGGGTCAAATCGTCCTTGCCGGCAGTGACCTGATAGGCAGCGTGCCGCACTCGTAATATCGGCCGTATCGTGTAAACCGGCGTGTGCCGTGGCAAACTACGTGCTGACCTTCGCCCAGGCACTGAACGCCGATTTTGCCCATGATTCAACCCGAACATCAACGACGCGCCTACTTGCAGGCCATGGGTATTGATGTCTGGCTACCCAGCGACAGCGATGATACCGATCAATCGGTAAGCCCTGAGCCGCAATCGGCCGACGGCATGGGATGGACCGAGCTTCGTGATTGCGTCAGTCATTGCACCCGCTGTGCGTTGTCGAAGAGCCGCACCAGGACCGTGTTCGGCATCGGCGATCCGAATGCTGACTGGATGATCATCGGCGAAGCGCCGGGAGCCGAGGAAGATCGACGGGGTGAGCCGTTCGTCGGCCGGGCTGGCAAGCTGCTCGATGAAATGCTGCGTGCTGTCGGACAGCAGCGTGAGCGCGTTTTCATCGCCAATATCCTGAAGTGCCGGCCGCCCAACAACCGGGACCCGAAGCCGGACGAAGCCGCTGCCTGCCGGGATTACCTGGAACGGCAGATCGAGCTGGTGCAACCGAAGGTCATTCTCGCCGTCGGAAAAATCGCCGCGCAGAACCTGCTGGGCTAGCGACGAGACCGTCGCTCGCATGCGTGGGACGCAACACGAACTTTCCGGAATACCACTGATCGTCACGTACCATCCGGCCTATCTCTTGCGCAGCCCGTCGCAAAAGCGCAAGGCCTGGAGCGATTTGTGTCTTGCGCGACGGCTTGTCGCGGAGAGCGGCGCGTGATCGCGCCGGTATCCGAGGTGCCGGCGGCGATTCGTGACATGGGTCACGAGGATCTCTCCACCGTCTCCGACATCGAGCGCCGCAGTTACGAGTTTCCGTGGAGCCACGGCGTCTTCCGCGATTGCCTGCTGGCCGGCTACCGGAATATTGTGCTTGTACGCGAAGGTCGCGTTGCCGGTTACGGCATCCTCTCGGTTGCCGCGGGAGAGGCCCACATTCTGAATCTTTGCGTCGACCCCGAATTGCGCTCGATGGGGTACGGCGAACGCCTGCTCGATGAAATGCTGTTTCGTGCCCGGGCGGCCTCCGTGCGCGAGGTGTTTCTTGAAGTTCGGCCGTCCAACGTGATGGCGCTGGCGCTGTATCGAAAAAAAGGCTTCTACCAGGTGGCGAATCGACCGGCTTACTACCAGTCGCACCAGGGTCGCGAAGACGCGGCGGTACTCGCCAAGAAGCTGGTCATCGACTGAAATCACCGATATGTCAATCATCGAAGAACAGGTCCGCAGGCGGCGTACGTTCGCGATCATCTCGCATCCCGACGCCGGCAAGACGACGCTGACCGAAAAGCTGCTGCTGTACGGCGGCGCTATTCAGCTTGCCGGTACGGTCAAAGGTCGCAAGGCGAGCCGCCATGCCACCTCGGACTGGATGGCGCTGGAGCAGCAGCGCGGTATCTCGGTCACCTCGTCCGTGATGCAGTTTCCCTACAGGGAGTACGTCGTCAACCTGCTCGACACCCCGGGTCATGAAGACTTCTCGGAGGACACCTACCGGACGCTGACCGCCGTCGATTCGGCGCTCATGGTGATCGATTGCGCGAAAGGCGTGGAGCAGCGCACGATCAAGCTGATGGAAGTCTGCCGCCTGCGCGACACGCCGATCATGACGTTCATCAACAAGCTGGATCGCGACGGGCGCGAGCCCATCGACCTGCTGGACGAGATCGAGTCGGTCCTTGGCATTCAATGTGCGCCGATCACCTGGCCTATCGGCATGGGCCGTTCGCTGCGGGGCGTCTATCACCTGTTGCAGGACAAGATCTACCTGTATGACCGGGTCGGGCGCGAGAAAGCCGCGGAAATACGCATGATCGATGGCCTGGCCTCCGACGCTGCGGCAGGGGTGCTTGGCGATCGCGTCGATGAATTTCGCGAAGAGATCGAACTCGTCAAAGGCGCGTGCCCGGCGTTCTCGGTCGACGATTACCTGGCGGCAAAGCAGACGCCGGTGTTTTTTGGTTCAGCGATCGCAAATTTCGGTGTCAAGGAACTGCTGGATGAATTCGTTCGCCACGCGCCGGCACCGCTCGCGCACGCAAGCGAGCAGCGCGAGGTCGAACCGACGGAAGAAAATTTCAGCGGATTTGTTTTCAAGATCCAGGCGAATATGGATCCGGGTCATCGGGATCGCATCGCCTTCGTGCGCATTTGTTCCGGCGAGTACCAGAGAGGTATCCGGGCTCTGCACGTGCGCTCCGGTAAGGAGGTGAAAATTCCCGAAGCAATAACGTTCATGGCGGCCGACCGGCAGCATGCGGAGACGGCATATGCCGGCGATATTATCGGCATTCACAATCACGGCACGATCAACATTGGCGACAGTTTCACCCAAGGTGAGCAGCTTCGATTTACGGGTGTGCCGAATTTTGCGCCGGAAATCTTCCGCCGCGCCGTGCTGAAGGATCCGCTACGGCTGAAAGCACTGCAGAAGGGCCTTCTGCAGCTTTGCGAAGAGGGTGCGACACAGCTGTTCAAACCGATGCGGAATAACGACCTGATTCTCGGTGCCGTCGGCCCGCTGCAGTTCGACGTGGTGTCACATCGCCTGCGGAACGAATACAACGTGGAGTGCCACTTCGAGGCAATTAATGTCGCAACGGCACGTTGGGTCGAATGCGATGACCCGAAAATGCTCTCTGACTTTGAGAAAAAAGCGCACGACAACCTGGCGCGGGATCATGGCGATTACCTCGTCTACGTCGCCCCGACCCGGGTCAACCTGAGCCTGACCGAAGAGCGCTGGCCAGAGATTGCGTTTCAGAAGACAAGGGAGCACTAGTCCGCATGTCCCTGTGGCCCGGCACCGAGGTTCTTAACAAAAGGGTGATCGGCTGGGCGCTTTACGACTGGGCCAATTCGGCGTTCGCACTGAGCGTGCTGGCCGTTCTTTTTCCGCTGGTTCTGGGCAACTACTGGAGCGTCGGCGACAACGGCGCTGCCGTCACTGCGCGCCTCGGCTGGATTACGTTTGCCGCGAGCGCCATCGTCTGCATTACGGCACCGCTGTTCGGCACCATCGCGGATGCCGGCGGCTATCGGAAACGGTTCCTGCTGGTACTCGCGATTATCGGCGCAACGATGACCGCGGCGCTGGGACTGGTGGGGAAGGGTGAGTGGCCGCTCGCCCTCGGGGTCTATCTCATTGCCTCGTTCGGCTACTACAGTTCGACCGTTTTCTATGATTCGCTTCTTATCGATGTCTGCGAGCCGCGCTACTACAGCTTCGTCTCGGCGTTGGGTTTTTCGCTGGGCTACCTGGGCGGGGCGGCTTTGCTGGCGCTGCATCTGTGGATGCTGTCGTCACCGGCGACCTTCGGGTTTGCCGATACCACGCAGGTTTTCAGCTTTGCTTTTGTCTCCGTCGGCGCGTGGTGGATTATTTTCCTGGTGCCGCTCTTGTTTTTCGTTCCGGAGCGTCGCAGTCCGATTGTAACGAGTGGTGGGGCCGTTCGCGCGGCGTACGCGGAACTGAAAGCGACCATGCTCAAAGTAGGCCAGTATCGAAACGTCGTGGTCTTCCTGCTGGGCTACTGGCTGTATATCGGCGGCGTTTTTACGGTGATATTCATGGCCGTCAACTATGGCCAGCGGCTCGGCTTTGCCGACAAGGACCTGGTCCTGGCCTTGCTGATCACCAACTTCATCGGCTTTCCGGCAACGCTGCTTTATGGCTTTGTCGCGCATCGCTTCGGGCCTAAGTCCGGAATCTATTTCGCGCTGCTGGTTTACATCACCATGTCGGCGTGGGCGGTATTCATGAAGGAGATGTGGCAGTTCTACGTTATGGCGATGGTTATCGGCGCCGTACAGGGTGGTGTGCAGGGTTTGAGTCGGTCCCTGTATGCGTCGCTGATTCCGGCGCAGCAGCCTGGCGAATTCTTTGGTTTTTACAACATGGTGACGAAACTCGCTCACGTTCTGGGGCCAGGGATTGTCGCTGTTGCGGCCACCTTGTCCGACGATCCGAAATGGGTGCTGCTTAGCCTGATGCCGCTGTTTCTTGTCGGCGGGTTCCTGCTGACTGCGGTTCGCGAACAAAGGGTCGATGCAACTACCTGATGGTGTTGATGGCGTGTCCGCAAGCGTGCCATGGCCGATTGGTCATTGGGCCCGTAGCGGGCGGCATGATACAGCGCGGTGACTGATGGCAACGGCGGGTGCGGGCAGAGTTGTCGCGTCCGTGACGCGTCCGGCAAATTGCTCGGCGGTTTCGCCGATTGCCGGCTGCAGCCCCGTCTTCTTTATGAAGCGAGCGTAGAGTATCGATGCCCTGTCTTTGCGACGGCGCCCGGTAGCGCAATGCCAGCAACAGGCTGATGCCCAGCACCAAAAGCACCACGATACCGATCAAAATGAACATCATCTTTTGCCAGTCCGGTTCGCGAATGCCCAGCCATTGCATGAGGCGGGTCTGGTTCTCCGGCCCGTAGCCGAGTACCAGTTCATTCCACTTTGCATCGAGCGCGTCGATCGTCAATGTCAGCCTGTGCAGTAGTTGCGAAGGCGCGGTCAGCCCCCAGGCGGCACCGATCCCGTCGCGCGCGGCATCACTGACGCCGAAATCGATTCGTTCGGGCGCCACTGCGGCGGTCGGGTCAACGCGACGCCAGCCCTGCCCATCGAGCCAGACCTCGTTCCAGGCGTGGGCGTCGGACTGGCGGACGATCATATGGCCGCCCATCGGATTCATCTCTCCACCCTGATAGCCCAGTACGATGCGCGCAGGGACATCGGCGGCGCGCATCAGTACCGCGAACGCAGAGGCGTAGTGTTCGCAGAAGCCGCGCTGCGAATCGAACAGAAAGCGATCGACGGAGTTGCTGCCGAGAGGCGGCGGTTGCAGCGTGTAAAAGTATTCCTCCTCGTTAAACTTTTGCAGGACGGCGTTGATGTATGCAGTGTCTGAGCCGGCTGCCTTACGCATGGATTTCGCGAGTGCCTCGGTTCTCGGGTTGCTCGAGCCGGGCAGCCGCTGGTACCAGGACCTCGCGTAGCGGGTCAAATTCACATCGGTCGCAAAGTCTAGGTAGGACTCAGCCTCGTAGACGATGCGCTGGTCAATAGGCTGCGCTCTCGCGAGCTGCTGCTGCGGACCCATGAAGGTTCGTTCGAGGGTCCAGTTCCACGGCATGTCGAGCGCGAATACCCACGGTTGGCGCGTGGCTTCAAGCGTGATCTCGTAACGAACGGGTTGACCCTGACCCGACACTTGCTCATGCACGCGCGGACCCTCGTAGGGATCGTTCATCGACCAGGTGCGGCCGTTAAATACCGTCAGCACAAGGCCGCGCCAGTAGCGGTCGCGAGGGGCGGGTACGTCGCCTTCGAATTTGACGCGAAATGCCACGGCGTTGGACATCGACAACGAGCTGATGTCGCCGGGACTCATCGAGTCGCTGATACCCGATGTGGCGGTGCCGGTATCCATGGGTACGGCCCAGAAGGGTACCGCGATGCGTGGAAAAAATACCCACATCGCGATCGCCAGTGGTGCCGCATACAGTAGCAGGCGGCCGCCTGTACGAAAGCTCTGCGGCGCGCTCTCAGACGGTGTGGCGGACATCCTCAGCCATGCCGTGATGATGACCAACATACTGGCGATCAGGTACGGAAAAGACCACAGGTATTGCTCTCGCAACAACGACGACATGACGAGGAAGATTGCGATGAACAAGAGCACGAACTGGTCGCGTCGCCGGCGGGTCTCCAGCAGTTTCAGCGACGCCATTATGGCCAGCAGCGCGGAGCCAGGGCCAACGCCGCTGATCGTGGCGTAGGTCGCCAGTACGCCGAGGAAACAGGCCAGCGCCAGCGACGCGCGGAACCAGACAGACGGCAGGGCGCGTCGACGCCTCTCGATGACATAGCGCCATACCGCGCACGCAACGAATGCCGCAATAATCCAGATCGGCAGGTACGGCAGGTGCGGTGCGGTCGCAAAAGCCAGCGCGCCGATTGTCCAGGGCAGACTGGTGAGCAGCGAGCCATCCGTGCCGCGCGGAGTCTTCATGAGGCGTCCTCGCCGAATAAAGCCAGCGCCTCGAGGCAGGCGCGGCGATGCGCGTCGCCGTGCGCAGGTTCAAATTCGGCCTCCGGCAGGCGCAGTCCGTAGTCCTCGAGCCGGCGGTCGGCGTCGATTATCCAGCGCGTCAGGATGGACAGCCTTTGTTCGACATCCGAGCTGGGAATGTCGTTGAAATCGAACCACTGACTGCTGGTATCCGCGCCTGCAAACTGCTTTGAGAGCAGCTGGCCGCTGCGCGCATACGCCTTCCACGCGACATGGCGGGGCGAATCGCCGACCTGGTATCGTCTAAGGCCCGCAAAATCTTCCTCGCCGCGCGCATCGTGTTGCCGATGGCCGTGAGCCATCATGGTTGGCGGCGCCTCGGGCGGATCGTCCGCCGGGGAAGGGTAGACCAGCGCGTTGATGTCCATATGCAACCACGCCCAGGAGCGAAACAGCTCAAACGGAAACAGCGTGCGCACGCCGAATCGCTGCAATGCAAGCCAGCCACGCTTCTCGGTGGGCATCGGCAGGATGAACAGCTTGCTTTCGCCGGGCTGCAGATCCTGGGTCTCGCTTTGCATATTTTCCCGGTAGAGCCGTATGCCCGTGCGCGTGTTCTTCGCGTGATTGGTAACCGCAATGCGAAAGCGCAGGGTCTGGCCCGCGAACACTGGCTCCGTTCCGGCATAGGCCAGTTCGAGACCCACCAGGTTTCGCTGGCACTGATGCATAGCGACGAAGCCGGTAGCGATCAGGGTGAACGTCAGTATGAAGGAGAGGTTGTTGTTGTAGTTCATCGAGCCCAGCAACATGGCAAATACCATGATGGCAAACACGATGCCGACGCCGGTCGGCAGAATGTACACGCGGCCCGGACGGAGTCTCGTCGTCGTCGGGTCCATACCCTGGCGCTGGCGCGCCCAGCGTCCCACCAACCCGGCAGCGCCGGCTCTTAGCGAGCCGATCAGGCTGCGCGGGCTAAGGTATGGCCACGGAATCGAGGACATGCTGGCAGAGTTCGGCAGGGCTGCGGAAACGGGTGCCGCTGGCCGGCTTGAGGCGATGCCCGGCGATCGCGGCGAAGACCTCCTGCACGTCATCCGGATAGGCGCCCGAATGATCCTCGACAAACGCCAGGGCTCTCGCGGCCGCAACCAGGGCCTGGCCGCCGCGCGGCGACAGGCCGATTTCGATGTCAGCGGATTTGCGAGTATGCGCACCAGCGCCTGGATATAGTCGATAAGCGCGTCGCTCACATGCACACTTTGCGCGGCGTGCTGCAGCGCAACCAGCATCTCCGGATTCGTGACGGCCTCGGTGCGATTCAGTAGCTTGCGTCGGTCCTCGCCCGCGAGCAGCTCCCGTTCACTTTTTTCGTCCGGATAGCCGAGCTGCACGCGCATCAGGAATCGGTCGAGCTGCGACTCGGGCAACGGGAAAGTACCAATCTGGTCGCCGGGGTTCTGCGTCGCGATGACGAAGAATGGGTCACTTAGCCTGCGCGTCGTACCGTCCACCGATACCTGCTGTTCTTCCATCGCTTCGAGCAATGCACTTTGCGCCTTCGGCGTTGCCCGATTGACCTCGTCCGCGAGAATGAGCTGCGAGAACACAGGTCCGGCTGGAACTCAAACTCGTTTCGATCCTGGCGAAACACCGATACACCGACAATGTCCGCCGGCAGCAGGTCACTTGTAAACTGGATGCGCTGAAAACTCAGTCCCAACACGCGTGCAAGACCTTGCGCAAGCATGGTCTTGCCAAGACCCGGCAGGTCTTCAATGAGCAGGTGGCCCTTTGCCAGCAGACAGGCCAGCGCCAATCGGATTTGCGCGTCCTTGCCAAGAATGATTCCGCCGAGCGCCTTAAGGATCTGCTCGATCGTCGCGCGCTGCAGAGCTTTGCCCGTGTGAACTTGTTCCAGGGTACTTCCGCGCTGCATTGCTGGATCCTCGTAGTCTGTGGTGGCGCCCGGTTGATCTGATTATGGTTACCCAGGCGCTCGATTTATGCACTGCCCGAGCGTCCAGAGTGTGATGTACCGCTCAGAAAAGGCCGTCTCAGTCGAGCGATTGCAGCTTGGCGAGCTGCTCGCCGAGCTGGGTAATCGTTTTTTCGAAATCGGCTACTCGTTCTCTCTCCAGTGTGACTACTTCGGCCGGTGCATTGTTCACAAATCTTTCGTTCCCGAGCTTGGCCGTCGAGCGTGTCAGGTCAACCTTCACTTTGGCCATCTTCTTGTTAAGGCGTGCACGCTCGGCTTCTACATCGATGAGGCC
>CAWEDS010000005.1:0-185387 GCA_963807845.1 uncultured Gammaproteobacteria bacterium | reverse complement strand
GACGTGCACCTCGAGTCCGTCAACAACGGCAAGGCGAGCCTGGTCTACCATTGCGATGATCAAAAGGTCTGGACCGACGACGGCGAGAAAGATGCCCCGGCGGCCGAGGACTAGCATTCGGGCTCGAAGTGTTGCGTTCGCCCTGCCTGGCGCCTGGTGAGCGCTAAAACCGCGGCTCCATAGCACTCCACCTGGACCTGCAGGGCCCGCATAGCCACTGCGGGCACACCGCGAGTGCCCGGGCGAGTCATGTGGCCCCACCGCACCTGCGACTAAGCTGCTACCGTACACTGCTCTTTGTTAACATAGGGGACGCTTAAGAGCCTTCATATGGAGGGCCCGGGCGGATTGAGGAGAGTAACGTGGCCAGGAAGACAGCAAAGCGAACGGCAACGAAAAAGAAAACGGCGCGGTCGAAAACGAGTCGAGCGAAGAAGAAGGTCGCCGCACCGAGGAAGAAGAAGAGCGCCAAGGTAAAGAAGAAGGTTGCGAAAAGAAAGTCGCGAAAAAGAAAGTCGCAAAGAAAAAGACACCAGCAGCGCGTAAGAAAAAAACGACCGTGAAAAAGACAACCAGGAAGCGGGTGAAAAAACCGGCCGCAGTATCCGGCGTGACGGCGGTCCAGAAGCGTCTCGAGAAACGCGTCGACAAGTTAAGTTCGCAGCTCGAGGAAATGCGTGATTTCGTAAAGAAGGAGCTCGCGAAAGACTTGCGAAACACCCGTAAGTTCGCGGACGCGGAGTCGACGTTGCAAAAGGATCGTTTCGAACAGGTGCTCAATAAAATAAAGCAGGAAAATCAGGATCTGCGTGCGCGGATGAGCAAGTTCGTCGCAGAACACGAGGTTCTCAAGGACGTGACCAAAGGGGTTGCCGATACGGCCCGGTCGCTCGAGGAACGGGTACGAAAGATCGTTTCCAACGATTGACCTGACGCCGCATGCGGCACCAGTGTGATCGCCATGCATTTCGGTATGGCGCGGCTGTTGACGTGTGCGGATTATTGGCGTTCGCACTTTCGATTGTCTATTTTTATCTCATCAGATAGCGTGCCGGGATTCGGATGAAAAACGAAACGACGGTCGTCGATCAGCGCGCAGTGGGCCAGGACGGTATCCACTGGGATCAGGACATCAGTTACGGCAACTACCTGTCGCTCGACAAGTTACTCGACAGTCAACACCTGCTGACCGATGCCCACGACGAAATGATGTTCATGGTGATCCACCAGGCCTCCGAGTTGTGGATGAAACTCTGTCTGCACGAAATACGCGCGGCGATGCGGGAAATCGGGAACGACAATCTCGGTGCCGCGTTCAAGATGCTGTCGCGCGTTTCGCGCATCCAGGCGCAACTTCGGCAGAGCTGGTCCGTCCTGGCGACAATGACGCCGGCAGACTACCTGGCCTTTCGTGACGGCCTCGGCCAAAGCTCGGGATTCCAGTCGTTTCAATATCGCGAGATCGAGTATGCGCTGGGCAACAAGAATGCGGCGCTGATCGAAGTTCACAGAAAGAACCCGCAACGCTATCGACAGCTGGAGGCGGTGTTGCACGCGCCGAGTTTTTACGATCTATGCCTGCAGCTGCTGTCGCGCAGGGGCTTCGATATCCCGGCCAGCAAGACCGAACGGGACTGGTCGCTGCCGTACCAACCCTCGTCGGCGGTGGAAGCGGCGTGGGCCCAGGTCTACGCCGACCCCGGCAAGAACTGGGAGCTCTATGAGCTGGCCGAAAAGCTCGTCGACCTGGAAAACGAATTCCAGATGTGGCGTTTCAGTCACATGAAAACGGTGGAACGAATTATTGGTCACCGGATGGGCACCGGGGGTACCAGCGGCGTCGATTACCTGGAAAAAGCGCTGAAATTGAGTTTTTTCCCGGAGCTCTGGAGCGTTCGATCCGTGCTCAAAGGCGCGTGATTCGGTAGGCGTCAGACAAGCTGCACGCCGTCAAGTAGATTTTCTGGCCTCAGCAAAGTGCCCGCTTGTGCGCAGGTCCGTGTCGCCTGCCTCTCTGATCCTCGCGAGCGGCTCGTGCATGCCCGTCGATCTCATCGAGAAACCTGACGACGCGCGTTTCCCAAGACCCCTCGCAGCCCGACCCCGCGCACGTGGCCTGGCTGCAGCGAAACAAAGAGCAATGACGCATAATATCCAGCCAAGATTAGGCCAGCCGCCATGACCGAAACCAAAGTACAGATGAGACAACCATGCTGCCTCTAAGATTCCTGTTTCTTGCGACCCTGTTCGCGTCGCTGCCGGCGTTCGGCCAGGATGGCGACAGGCCGATTGCAGTGGAAGTCGTCAAGGTGCAGGCAAGCGACCTCGAGTCCTCGGTAAGGGCCGTTGGCACGCTGCTCGCAGAGGCGTCCGCGACACTCCGCGCCGAGGTGCCCGGACAGGTTCTGGACATCCACTTCGAGGAAGGAAAGCGGATAGCGAAGGGTGAAAAACTCTACACGCTCGAAGCGACCGTGCTCGAAGCGGAGGCCAACGAGGCACGTGCGAATGCAGAGCGCAGCGAGGCGGCGTTCAAACGCGCACAGGAACTTCAGGCCAAGCAGTTGATTTCGATGACCGACTACGACGCGGCAAGAGCGAATTACGATGTCGACGTCGCGCGCCTCTTGTCCTCACGCGCCAAACTGTCGAAAACCGTTATTCGCGCGCCGTTCGACGGCTTCGTCGGCTTGCGGAGAATCAATATCGGCGACTACGCAACCGTCGGGCAGGAACTCGTGGATGTCGTAAAGCTCGATCCGCTGCGTGTCGATTTCAGCGTCCCGGAAATCCTGCTGCCAAAGGTAACGCCAGGGCAAAACGTCGACGTCACTGTCGATGCCTATCCTGACGATGTATTCGTCGGTCGCATCACCGCGGTGTCGCCAAAATCCGATATCCGCGGGCATAACCTGCAGGTGAGGGCCTCCCTGCCGAACACCGAACTCAAGCTGCGACCCGGGCTTTTCGTGCGCGTTCGTGTGTCCCTCGGCGTCATAAGCGATGCACTGCTGATTCCCGAGCAGGCCATCTGGCCGATAGGCCAGAACAAAACCGTCTACATCGTCGTAGATGGCAAGGCGCAACAGCGCGTTGTCAGGCTCGGCGAGCGCCGACCCGGGACCGTGGAGGTTCTCTCCGGCCTCGCGGCCGGTGATACGGTGGTCGTCGCCGGGCAGATGAAACTCCACGACGGCGCCAGCGTGCAGCCTGTCGATACCACCGTCGTCAACTAGACGAGACGCTGGTGAAGCTACCCGCTCTGTCCATTCGGCGACCGGTTCTGGCCACGGTCATGAACCTTGTCATCCTGCTTGTCGGGCTTCTTTGCTACGAGCGACTCTCGGTACGACTCATTCCGAATGTTGATGAGCCCATCGTCACCGTGGTGACCATCTATCCGGGCGCCAACGCGCGCGTCATCGAGTCACAAATCACCAAGCCCATCGAGGACGCACTGTCAGGGATAGAAAGCATTGACTACATTCGGTCCGTGAGCCGCGCTGAAAGCAGCCAGGTAACGGTGCGCTTCAAGCTGGATCGCGACGCCGACGGCGCGGCCAGCGATGTGCGCGATCGCGTCGCGCAGGCGCGCCAGTTCCTTCCGGAAGAGGCTGAAGAGCCGATCGTGCAAAAGCAGGAGGCGGATGCACAGCCCATCATCTACCTGGCTTTCTCGTCGGATCGCCACGATCTCATCGAGATCGCCGATATAGCAAATCGCCTGGTAAAGGATCGCGTGCAGACGATCGCCGGCGTCGCCGAGGCCCAGGTTTACGGCAACCGCTATGCCATGCGCATCTGGCTGAACCCGGATCGACTCGCCGGGTACGAGCTGACGCCGATCGATATCGAAAACGCGCTGCGTGCGCAGAACATTGAGATCCCCGCCGGCCGTGTAGAAAGCCTCAGCCGGGAATTCACGGTACTGGCAGAAACAGATCTGCAAACGCCGCAGCAATTCGCCGCGATCATCGTCAAGGAGACCGAGCAGTTCCTGGTAACCCTGGGCGATGTCGCGCGCGTCGAACTGGGCGCTGATACGTCGCGGTTTCGTGCACGCTTCAACGGCCAAAATGCGGTACCGCTCGGCATCGTCAAGCAGGCTGTTGCCAACCCGCTCGAGATATCGAAGGCCTTGCGCGAGCTGCTGCCGCGACTGACAGCTTCGTTGCCGGACGGTATGAAGGTCGAAGTAGCCTATGACTCCACGACTTTCATCGATCGATCGATACGCGAGGTTTACGTCACCGTGGCCGAGGCCGCAATACTCGTGGCACTGGTTATTTTCCTGTTCCTCAGGAACTGGCGGGCGGTCATGGTCCCACTCGTGACCATACCGGTGTCGCTGATTGGCGCGTTTGCCCTGATGTATTTGTTCGGTTTTACGATCAACACGCTTTCGCTGCTGGCCATGGTGCTGGCGATCGGCCTGGTCGTGGACGACGCAATCGTCATGCTCGAGAACATCTACCGCCATATCGAAAACGGCATGGAACCGGTCGAGGCTGCATTGACCGGCAGTCGCGAGATTGCGTTTGCAATTGTCGCGATGACCATTACGCTCACCGCGGTCTACCTGCCGTTCGCATTTTCCACGGGTCGCAGCGGCAAGCTCTTCATCGAATTTGCGCTCACCCTGGCGGGCGCCGTGCTGGTCTCGGGATTCACGGCGCTGACGCTATCGCCCATGATGTGCTCCAAGCTTCTGCGGCGCGACGAGAGCCACGGTCGCCTGTTTGAATTTGGTGAGCGCGTCCTGAACAAACTGGATCGCGGCTATCACGCGGCACTCGACGGCTTGCTGAACCGCCGATCGATTGTTGTCGCAGGTGGAGCCCTTGCCATTGTTGGCGATGGCGTTACTGTTTCTGAGGTTGCCTGAAGAGCTCGCGCCGCAGGAGGACCAGGCCATTATTATCGGCTTTGGGCTAGCGCCGGATGGCGCGACGATAGAGTTTACTGACCGCTACGCGCAGCAGATGGCGGCGATACTGGCCGAGTTGCCGGAGCAGGAAAGATACTTCAGCTTCACAGGTTTCAACGGTGTCACGAATGCGATCACCTTCGTGGGTCTCAGTGACTGGCGGGAGCGCGACCGCAGTGCCGGCGAGATTGCGGGTGCCTTGTTTCCACAATTTTCAAGCATCGCCGGCATCCGGGCTTTTCCCACAACGCCACCACCCCTCGGTTTACGGGATTTCGGGCAGCCGGTGCGCTTTGTGTTGCTGACAACCGGCACCTGGGAGGAACTCGAGGAAATGGTAGAGCGCCTGATCAGGAAGATGAATGAAAACCCGCGGCTGACCAATCCCGACTCGGACCTGAAACTAAACAAACCGGAATTACGGGTCGATGTTAATCGCGAAAAAATCGCGGCTGTCGGGGCGAGCGTCAACAGCGTCGGTCGCACGCTGGAGACGATGCTGGGCGGACGCAACGTCACCCGTTTCAAGATGGGTACGGAGCAATACGACGTTATCGTCCAGATCGAGGACGAGTCACGACGCACACCGGGCGACCTTAGCAATATCTTCGTACGTGGCGCTGACGACACCATGATCCAGCTGCAGAACCTCGCGTCCGTCACCGAGACCGTTGCTGCAAAAGAGCTGAATCATTTCAACAAGCTGCGCTCTGCGACCCTGTCGGCAGGACTGGAGGCCGGCTACACGATGGGTGAGGCTATAAGCTGGCTTGAGGGCGCGGTAGCCGAGGTGACACCGGACGCCCTGTATGACCTGGACGGTCAGTCTCGCGAGTTTCGTGAGTCGTCATCCAGTGCGCTACTGATGATGCTGCTGGCACTGGCCTTCATCTACCTGGTGTTGTCCGCACAGTTCGAAAGTTTTGTCGATCCTCTGATTATCCTCGTGTCAGTGCCGCTCGCGATGTTCGGCGCCTTTCTTTGCCTCGTCATTATTTACGAGGGTAACAGCGCCGGCTGGTGGGGCATGAACGCGTCGTGGAACATTTACACCCAGATCGGGGCGGTGACGCTCGTTGGCCTGATTTCCAAGCACGGCATTCTTATCGTCGAGTTCGCGAATCAGCTGCGCGCCGGCGGAATGCAGAAGCGCGACGCGGTACTGCGTTCGGCCAGCTTGCGCTTGCGGCCCATACTAATGACGACAGGCGCCATGGTGCTCGGCGCGATACCGCTGGCATTTGCAGGCGGCGCCGGGGCCGAATCCAGGCATCAAATCGGCTGGGTCATCGTCGGCGGCATGAGCCTGGGGACCGTATTTACCCTGTTCGTTGTGCCTGTCGTCTACCTGTTGCTGGCAGGGCGGCACGCAAGCGATGAGCACTATTCACCCGGGTGATAGCGCCGGGTGGCGCGCCGATCGACGTCGTCCGGATAAAAGGCGACGTCTTTGAACTCGCCATCCACGTAGCGCTGTGCCTGGTCGTCGAAGTGCGGTGAGCCCGGGTTGCCGCTCTGGCCACCGGCAAGCAGGGATTTCGCTCGTAGTATATCCCCGAATTCGACTACTGCGACAAAACTGTTGCCGCGTGTTCCATAGATACGCCGCGTTGATTGCTTGCCCCTGTTGCCAAAGGCCGCCAACGCCCCCCAGTAGCTTGACGCCATGTTGCCTACCGGCAGCGATGGTTGCTCATCGCTGAAAGCCTGCTGAATATCGCCGGTGATTCGCTGGTAGCGAAGCACCTCGGACCAGGGTACATCCCAACGATCAAAGTCCGTCTCAAGCCTGGCAACCACATCCGAGAATATTTCAAGGCGCTCCAGAGAATTCGAGTCGCTGCCGATGTAAACAAGTTTTTCCATTCGCGAAGCTGTTTTCATGTCCTGCGGCAATTTTGCTTCGGCTAAAGATCGGGCGCCGTAAAAATGCGCCAGCGTCATTGCCGCTGAGTCGGGTGATACGCGAAAATCCCAGTTCCGAAGCGTTTCGATGGCGCTTCCGATTGCTGTCGGTGCAGGCTTCGCCTCGTCATAGGCTTTGACGAGTCCGGGGATGAGCGCGGCAAAAGCCGGGAGATAGGGGTCGTAGGCCAGGTCGATCAGGCTATCCAGCGTAAAGTCCGATTGCCCGCTTAAAATGTCTACCGCGTGAACGCCACGAAAGTTCTCCGCGTCCGGCGCCATGTATAGCGGAAAATCGCGACGCGCAGGACTGTATTCGCCGGCCGCCGTGAACGGTGTTGAATTGCAGTTCTGGATCCAGCCGTTCGGTGGGTTCAGGATGGTTATCGTCTCGTCGACGGAATGTATACCCTGCCAGTCGGTCGCAGGATCGCTGCCGTCTACAGGCCTCGAGAAATCAATGTCGGGATCGCGCCTTGGAATGAAGTTGCCGTGGTAGTAGGCAATATTGCCGGACGAATCCGCATAGACCGTATTATTCGACGAGTTGGTGCGGATATTCATCATCTGCCGAAACTCGTCATGGTTCTGCAGCTTGGTACGCATGAATGACTGCTCGAGTGCGTGCACCGGGTCCCAGTTGATTTTCGTCGCCACCAGTTTGCCATCGATCATGTGTGTGATCGGTCCATGGTGTGTGTGGTACACGGGAAACGTCCGATGCAAAATGCTTTCGCCATTCGTATATTTCAGCGTTACCTCTGACACCGTAACCGGGCGCATTTCGTCGCCGTAGCGATACAGCAGCCTTCCGTTTTCCTCAACGGTGTCCTCGACAAACTCGTCCAGGAAGTCGACGCCGGTCGAGGTGTGCATCCAGCCGGTGTGCTCGTTAAAGCCCTGGTAAACGAAAAACTGACCCCAGGTAACCGCCCCGTATGCATTGAGCCCCTCATCGCTGACGACATGGAACTCGCCGCGAAAAAACAGGGTCGTATGGGGATTGATCAATAACATTGCATTGCCGGACCGGGTGAGTTTGCCGGCGATGGCAAAACCGTTCGAGCCCGCTGGCTCCGCGAGCGCCGCTTGCCGCGCGGCATCCTGCGGCAGACGTTGCGCAACACTCGTGCCACCGCCGTAGAACGCTTCAATGCCCGCGAGCGGAATCTGCTCGATGTCCCCGCCGATAGAACCTTCGCTGAAGAACATGGGCATCCATGGCTCGAAGCGCGTCAGCAGTCGAGGCTTCACCTCGGGATGCGTATACAAATAGTAATTCACGCCGTCGGCGAAGGCGTCGCACAGTAAGCGCAGCCAGGCGGGCGCTGACGCGTAGGCCGCCTTCGCCTGGTCAGTGGTCATGTACAGGCGTGCCCGAAGGTCGCTGATAGATTGCCTGCTCGCCTTCGACCTCCGCAAGCCGGCCGATCGCCCAGATGTAGTTGCGTTCTACGCGATTGAAATCATCCTCGCTTTGCGCATACAACATGCCGAAAACGGCATCCGCATCGGTCTTCGCGTAGATATGCGGCACGCCGACATCATCCCGGATGATCGTTACGGCGGCCGCGCGCGCCTTGTGTCGCTCGAACTCCGGATCGACCAGGTGACCGGCGCAGCCGGCAAGTAACAATACCGCAAATAACAGCGGCGTCGTTGGCGCGGTTCTCGATGGCATGCTGGGTCCTCTGCGGAAAAGTTCTTGCTGATGCGCTCTGCCAGGCAATTGTCAGTCCGTGTCGTAGCGCCTGATTACGGCCTATCGTGATGTCGGTCAGCGCGAATAAAGACTCTGTCGTCATCCTCGCGTTTGGTCATCGATGCTTACTGGACGTACGTCATGCGCTCGCCGCATCGTAGCGTGAACTCAATGTTGCCACGCAGCGATGTAGAGATACTCGATTTGGCATGGGTCATGATGGCCAATGCGACTTTCACCGCGCTCCGTGCCCGATCCGACAGGGATCGCTTCCGGAATGCATCGTGATTTGATACGTTGAAAAAATACTGTCATCTCACTCTGATCCACCAGCCCAATAGTGATGAACACGAACTCTCCCTACGACCAGACACACTGGATACCCAAGAAGCGCCGCGGGCCTTTGCCAACGCTTTACTATCACGGGCATTTCATGGAAATGCTCGATTTCGTAAGCCGGCACTACGCGCATACCTTGTTGGAGGATCACGCTCGCCTTATCGAAGATTTTCACAAGCTGCCAGAAAACGCCCAGTGCCTGTATGTTCGCCTCGTCAATCGCAAGGGACGGGTATTTGCTGTAAACAAGCTCGGTTACCCGGAGTTGGGAAGCATCGCTCCGCTGCTCGATCTCCTTTACAATGACGCCTGGGTAGGCAAGCCGTCTGCAGCGCACTACTGCGATGTGTTGGCGCACCTGACCAAGGCTGAGATCAATGACGTTTTGCGACCGATGTTTGCGGGGATGAGCAGGACGCTGAAAAAAGATGAACTGGTACTCTTTGCCCGCGAGAACTGTCCGCCGGCTGACTTCATGGCAGGATTGAAATCAGACCGCTTGCTGGTGCAGCGTCGCGCCGATGGTATCCAGTACCTCATGTTCCTGTACTTCGGCAGAGTGCAGGATGGACTATCGCAGTTCACGCTGCGAGACCTCGGGCTGGTTCGCACCAACGAAGCCGCCGATACCTTCGAGCCACGTTTTACCGACAGTGCCGAAGCGTTGGAAAACTACTACTTCGCATCCCTTATGCACAAGCTCAAATCGGCAACGCCACAGGAAGCGGAGCAGCTTGCAAAAGACGCGCACACCTGGCCGATGCCGAACTTTTCGACGAGCGCTAACGGTCGGGATGAGCTGGCGTATGAACTGGGCCGGCGCCTGGAGCAGGCCGGGCATGCGGAACTTGCCCGGCAGGTCCACGAAATCGGGGAGTCGGCGACATGCCGCGAACGCGTCATACGGCTCCTGCTTGCCGGGAACCGGCGTGACGAGGCCGAACGGCGCCTGCTGGCGTGCATGGACAACCCGCAGAGCGGCGAAGAGCAGCTCATGGCAGAAGACCTGTACGCACGGAAGTTCGAAAAGAAGCGCACGTCAACGCGAACAGACGAGCTGCGTGCGGCAGACACCATCGAGATCGATGAAGCGCTGAGTGGCTCGCCGGAGCGTGCGGCGATACGGTATTTCGAGGAACACGGCGTGCAGGCCTATCGGACAGAGAACCTGCTATGGCGAACCCTGTTCGGCCTGCTGTTCTGGAAGGAACTCTTTGACGACGAAAATGCGGCGGTGCATTCGCCTTTCGAGGCATCTGCCCGCCGCATTGGCTGATGGCAGTTTTTACACAAAGTTTGCCGAGCGTATCGAACGCCAACTCGCTCTTCTGGACGACCCGGGCAAATTGAAAAAGACCATTCTGAAGACCAGTGCTCAGCAGTATGGCCGAAACAACGGCGTTTTTCGCTGGCGACGTTCGATCCTTGAAGCCCTGTTCGCATTCGTGGAACGAGCCGACAGCGACGCGACGCGACAAATTCTGCGGCGATTTTGCACCGAGTACAGCGACGTGCGGTATGGCTATCCGGACCTGATGGTCATTGACACCGACGGAGTACGGTTTGTTGAGATAAAAACCGACGGCGACCAGCTAAGGCGCAACCAGTTATTGCGGCAGAAGCAGCTCCGCGAGGCCGGCTTTCGCGCAGACGTTGTCCGTGTGCGCTGGATGATCGACCCGAAGCAGAGCTATGTTGTTGTCGACGTCGAAACGACGGGTGGCCGCGGTGAGCAGCATCGCGTTACCGAGCTTGGTGCGGTCAAGGTCATCAATGGTGAGGTTGTCGAGCGCTTTCAGACGCTCTTGAACCCGCAGCGAAGGATCCCGTCAGGCATCACCCGCCTCACCGGTATCTCCGAGGCGATGGTGGCAAGCTGCACCCGTATTCGCGGACATTGTGGATGAGTTCGAGGCGTTCATGAAAGATTCGATCTTCGTTGCACACAACGTTGAGTTTGACTACCAGTTCATCGCGCGAGAATTCAAGCGACTTGGCCGGCGCTTTCGCTACCCCAAGCTGTGTACATGCAGCGCCATGCGCAAACTGTATCCCGGTTACGCGTCATACAGTCTTGCCGCACTTTGCGAAAACTTCGGTATCGATCTCAGGCAGCATCACCGCGCGATGTGCGACGCAGAGGCGGCTGCCGAGCTGTTGGTTCTGATCAATGAAAAACGCGCCCTCTGCCACGCGTGATCCGCACGGCCTCCTGCAGCAGAAGGCCGTGGAACCACGTAGATAAGGCGATGGCCGAGGTTGGCGTCAGGCCGGTTTCGGCGCATAGACTGAGCACCAGCCTGAGGATTTCACCAGCTTGCCGGGGAAAATCGAACAACCCGCCCACTCATCCGTTCCCTTGCCCTGGTACAGCGCGCAGTTAGAGCAGACCTGACCGGACTGGTAGCGCGGTTGCTTTGCGGTGTCGACGGTGCTCGCTTCGTGGACATAGCTCAGCGACTTCGCCTGAGGATCGTCCTCGGCCAGTTGCGGCATATTTCCGGCAGCGGCGGGCGCTTGCGTTTGCGCTGGCGTCGCCTTGGCCGGTGCTGCAGGTGCTTTGTCGGCTTTCGGCGTGGCAGGTGCCGACACGTCTTGTTTTCCACCGGAACACCCGGCAAGGCCAACGATTGGCACGATCATGGCAGCGCCACCCGCGATTTTCAGAAATCGCCGACGGTCTTCTACGGCTTTGCGATCTTCAGACATGTCTACTCCCGAGGCCCAGGCTAGCGGGCGTGTTTGATCAGGCTGTGATTCTGGGAAACCGGCGGCGAAATTGCAACCGCCGACTGATGGTGGGCTTTATTCGTTCTTTGCGTCCTCTGTGGTCTCAAACGAATCGTCGTCGAGATCGTCGATGGTAACGGATGATCCCTGCGCCGCTGCTTCTTTGCGCTTCAGGTCGATTTCTTTCAGGCGGACCAGCAGGTCTGGACTGAAACGACTGACCGGCGGGGCTTTCAAAACCAGGTTGGCCGAATCGACAGACATCGTCGACGTGACGGGAGCACCGTCGACCATCGACGTGTTCTGCACCGCGCCGATCAGGGCCGCGGGATTATTCGCGGCGCTGTTGCCCATCAATTTCTTCGATCCGTAGAGGTCGGTGATGCTCCAGTCGTTAATATCGGGCTTTATGATGGTTGCTGCCTGCAGTCTGCCAAGCTCTCGACCTTCAACGTATTTCAACAAATGCTCCTTTACGTCTTTTTCAAAACTCGCAAAAAACGTTTCGTTGCGTTTGTAGAGGCTCGATACCCTGAACGTATTTTCGTCTTTTATGGCCGTGCCGCGATTGGAATTGGCAAACTCGACGGCATTTTCATACAGCTTGTCATAAACGTTGTCGCCTGTGTAGGCCGACTTTCTGATATTTGGACCGCCGACGATGCCCTGGTACAAACCGTAAATGATCAGTGGGTTGCCGTCGTAATTGTTTTTGAGAATAGTGTATTGAATGTCATTCAGGCTGAGTGGAACGCCCGCGACGGTAAGGAGTTTTTTCGACAGTATCGATTTCTTTCCCGACAGCAGTTTTTTTAGTGATCGCTGTGGATACACTTCGACGATCTCGTTCAACATCGTCAGGTTGTACAGGTTAAGCCAGTAAGCCAGCTGCTCATCGCGCGAAAAGTATTTCAGCGGCGCCTCGTCGGGGACGATCTCGAGACTACGTTGTACGTCCCTGAGTAACTGGCGGTTCTCAGGGCTATTCGTGTAGGTTTCGAAAAAGAAGCGATTGCCCTCGTTCTGCAGTCGAGCGCTTGACCTTGCGCTTGATTCGCGTGCCGGTCGACGCATCCGTTGCACCCGACTTCTCTCGATCGGATCGGCCCATATTCAGGACCGTCTTGTTCAGCAGCTCAGTCACATCGTCGTAACTGATCTTGAAAGGAGAGTCGGGATCAAAGCCCCGAAACGGTTCGGGTACCGGAGAATCCTTTGCAAAGGCGCCTGCGGACAGAGCGAGAATGGAGCAAAGCAGAAACGCGGAAAAACAGTCGTGCCTGGTCATCGTGCCTCCCTACGGTCAGGGTTCGGAAAAACAAGTCCCCGATTCTACCGTGATGCGACGACGAGGTGGACATGATCTGGAAAGTCGGCCTGATCAGGCCGGTTGGGTGGATCCCGGTAAGAGGTCGCTAGTCGTCGTCGCGCCGGCCAGGCGCGGCGTCTGATCGACTTTCCTGCTCCTGAAACTGTCCCACGAGGTCGAAAGAGACGTCTGTCGCACGTCGGACATCCATACGACGGTCGTCAAACCGTTCGTAGGTGCAGCGGCAGTCCGCTGCGTCACAGTCGGCCAGCGGCAGCATGGGGACCTGGCTCAGGAGGAATCGCCGGCCCTCGATCGCGTTTGCCGCCTGGCAGCAGGTATCGTTGTTGGCAACGACCTCGACACCCCGGTAGCGCGCGGTTTCCGCCATAGAGTCAGCTTTTTTCTCCTGTGGACTGTTGTAACTAGCTGTATTTCTTCGGAATTTATCGAGTAGACCCATCGTGCGTGTCCTGTTAGACCGACCCACAATTTACCAACGCCGCGAAGAGAAAACCTTGCGCTGCCTCTCGGAATTCGAGGTCGCTGGTTTCCGGCAATAGCGCCTCTCCGGCCCAGGTCTAGCGCGTATACTCGCCTCCCTATGGCCGATCCGACGTCATTTCATTCCCTGAACCTGAAGGCCGCGCTGTTGAGCAGCCTGTCGGACATTGGCTATCACGAGATGACGCCGGTGCAGGCGCACACCCTGCCGCGATTGCTCGACGGCGCCGATGTGCTGGCGCGGGCCAGGACGGGTAGCGGCAAGACGGCCGCCTTTGGATTGGGGCTTCTCAACAAGCTGGACGTGGCAAGCTACCGGGTCCAGGCCCTTGTGCTTTGCCCGACGCGGGAACTCGCCGACCAGGTTGCCGGCGAAATCCGTCGCCTGGCCCGATCAATCCCCAATGTGAAGGTGCAGAGCCTGTGCGGTGGCGTGCCGCTCACGTCCGCAGCAGATCTCATTGCGACGTTCTCCGCACATCATCGTCGGTACGCCCGGGCGTGTGTTGAAGCATCTAAAAACGGAGGCCATCGATTTGCAGGGTCTGCAAACGCTGGTGCTGGACGAAGGTGACCGCATGCTCGACATGGGATTCACCGATGAGCTTGATGCCATCCTCGCCTTCGCCCCGCGCCGCGACAAACGCTCTTGTTCAGCGCCACCTACCCGGAAGCCATTGCAGCGATGAGTGAGCGGGTTCAGAAAAACCCGGTTCTCGTGGACGTGACGGCAGCCGAGTTGCCGCTGCGAATCGTGCAGCGTTGGTGCGCGGTGACTCGCGAGAATCGCCGCGAAGCGCTGATGCAGGCTTTGCAATCGTGGGGTGGCGAACTCAATCTCGTGTTCTGCAATACCAAGCTGGACTGTGCCGCCGTTGCGGAATTCCTCCAGGCACACGGCGTCGTTGCCCTCGCACTGCACGGAGACCTCGACCAGGCCCGACGAACAGAAGTATTGGTAAGGTTCATGAACCGCAGTGCCAGCGTGCTGGTCGCGACCGATGTTGCCGCGCGCGGTCTTGATGTCAAGAACCTGGATGCCGTATTCAACTACGAGCTGCCGCCGCAGCCTGAGGTCTACACGCACCGCATCGGTCGAACGGCACGCGCCGGCGAGCAAGGCGTCGCCGTGAGTCTCGTCGAGGAACGCGAGTTGCGGCGCCTGCGGGAGATCGAATCGGTGTTGCCCGAGGGCAGCCTGCAGTGCATCGAGATTCCCGGCAACCGGGAGGGCGGCTCGCTGAAGGCACCGGCAATGACGACACTGCAGATCGGTGCCGGTAAGAAAAACAAGTTGCGGCCCGGGGATCTGCTGGGAGCGCTCACCTCTGATGGCGTCGTGCCCGGTGAAGCGATCGGTTCTATCGACGTTTTGGATACCATGAGCTACGTGGCCGTCAGGAAAAAACTGGCGCGACAGGCCTTGCAGCACCTTTCCGGCCGGCCGATCAAAGGCCGACGGTACCGGGTCCGCCTGAGAAGCTAGCTCATACCGGCCGCCGCGGGCATTTTCCGTGCGTGAGCGGTCTATCCGTGCACATCCGCACGACGATAACTCCGGCGTTACGTTTTGAAACATTCTGTTACCGGAACGGGGCGAACTCCAGTCTGCGGCTCTTTATCCTCACCGCTGAACTCAAAACCCCGATGGAGACAGAACAATGAAAAAGCACATGCACGTAGCCGGCCTGCTCGTTGCCGCGGCGCTCGTTTCCGCCTGCGAAGGCGACGACGGCACCAACGGTACCAACGGCAGCAACGGTAGCGACGGAGCCAACGGCTTTAACTCACTCGTCGCCACTCGCGACGTTCCCAAAGGCGATGCCGTCTGCCTCGGCGGTGGCCTCGCTCTCGACAGCGGTCTCGACACCAATCGCAACGACGTCCTCGACGCCAGCGAAGTGACGGCGACCGAATATCTCGAATGCGAAGCGACACCGACCGTTCGCGCGCTGCACGCGTCCCCCGACGCACCTGCCGTCAACATCATCGTAAATGGCGCCGAGGCTCTCGCTGCCGTTGACTACGGTCAGGGTTCCGGCTTTTTGCCCGTACTCGAAGAAAACACGGTCGAGGTCGAAGCGATTCTGCCCGGCGATGATGCGGTTGTAATCAGCGCCCCGGTCGATCTCGACTACAACACCGAAGCGACCGTGATTGCGTTCGGCAATGTCGCCAATATCGCGCCACTGGCCATCGTCAATCCGTCCGACAGCCCGATCACGAGCGGATCGTTCCGTGCCCAGGTCGTTCATGGTGCCCCCAACGCACCGGCCGTGGACGTTTACGTCACCGCTCTTGATGCGGACCTCGCCGGCAGTGCACCTGTCAACGGCGCAGGGACACCGATCGCACCCGGCGAATTCACGCCGCAATTGGAAGTGACGGCTGGTGATTACCAGATCCGCGTAACGCCGGCTGGCACCCCGGGCACCGTCGTTTTCGACTCCGGCGAGATTTCACTTGCTGCGGGCGCGGACCTGATGCTGGTAGCGATCGAAAACACCGGCCCGGGCGCCAACCTGGTCGAACTCGTCGCGCTTGACGGCACTGCCGCCGCAATCATCAAGGACAAGGACACGCCGGCTTCCGTCGTCGCTGCACACCTGTCACCGGATGCTCCTGCTGTCGATATCCTTGCTGATGTGAACGGCACGCCCGAGAACGAAGCAATTGCGCTGAGTCGCAATATCTCCTTCCCGGCAGCCTGCGAACTCGCATCGGTTCCTGCCCCCGGCGACTACACGATCAACATCGCAGCCAATGCCGACAACGACGTGGTACCGGTATCCTTCCCGCTGCAGGTGGAGCAGAGCACCGAAGCCACTGGAATCGTAACCGGCTTCCTGTCGATGGGTGACCCGATGATTACGGCACTGGCGCAGATCGACGATCGTCGCAGCGTAGTGACGGAAACGAAGCTGCGTATCACGCACGGCGCGCCGAGCACCGGTCCGGTTGACCTGTACCTCGTTCCTGCCGGCACCGACATCGCAACGGTTGAACCGACGTTCGCCGATGTACCGTTCGGCGCTGATACGACGCAGCTTTCGGTAGCCAACGACGTCTACGACGCCGTCGTCACGCCTGCCGGCACGAAGACCGCCGCCATCACCCTGGATGGCCTGGACTTCTCGGCCGGTGGCGCTGTCCTGAACGTCATTGCTCGCGACCCGGCGACCGATGGCAGCGAAGGCACGCTGCCGCTGGCCTTTGTCATCGACTACTCGTCGCTGACACCGTGCCCGGCACCGTAAGGACTGTTGAGTCAAGCAATCCCCTGAACCGTTCTTTGCGGTTCATTGCACCCGGGGGGGAACCCCCGGGTGTTTTTTTTGGCAAAAATTTTGCTTGCAGCCATAATGAGCTTCGCTATCACCTATCGATGACAGGCTCATGGCACTGACGCAAAGCGACCTCGTCACGCTCGAAAACGCCTACGCGAAGCTCGAGAATCCGTCGCTTGCCATACGCCTCGGTTCCGCGGTCGGTATGCCGGTGGAGGCGGTTGCCAGGGAACTCGGCAAGCGGGCGCCCGATGTCATTGTGGAGGTGGTCAGCAAATCCACGCACAAGGCGATCGAGCTGGTGTTACAGAACTCGATGCGCAGCATCAAGGACAATCAGCTAAAGCCCGCCAGTCCGCGTTTGCACACCGCTGCTGCGATGACGACCGGCGCCGTTGCCGGTTTTTTCGGCCTCGAGACATTGATCGTTGAGCTGCCTTTGACGACCGGCATCATGTTTCGCTCCATTGCCGATATTGCGCGTGCAGAAGGGGAGTCGCCGCAGGATCCCGAGACGCTGATGAACTGCATGCAGGTGTTTGCGATGGGAAGCCGTGCGTCTGACCAGGACGATGCGGCGGAAACAAGCTACTACGGCGTGCGCGTGGCACTCGAGCAAGGCCGTTACCGACGCGCTGCAGTACGTCGCGTCGCACGGCATGGGCAGCGCGAGCGCACCGGTGCTGGTCCGTCTCATCTCGGCACTGGCCGGTCGTTTCGGCATCGTGGTGACGCAGAAAGCAATGGCACAAACGATCCCGGTAATCGGCGCCCTGGGTGGCGGACTGGTCAATACCGTCTTCATATCGCATTTTCAGGACATGGCGCGCGGGCATTTCGCGATCCGGGCGCTGGAACGGAAGTATGGCGTGGATGTCGTCGAAGCGGCCTACCTGCGGCTGAAAATCCGGCGAAGAACCCTTGCAGGGCGCGATCCGTTGAGTGCCGCGCCGCCTCGACGTCGATCATGAGCTTCGACGCATCCGCTATCGCGCTGCACACGCTCCGCAACGAAAATGGCATGCAAGTCGATGTCTCACCCTACGGCGGAATCATTCAGAAGCTCACGGCGGCGGATCGTAACGGCGACTATGCCGATATCGTGCTGGGCTTTGATTCGGCGGACGATTATCTCGGACGCACATCCGTATTTCGGTGCGCTGATAGGCCGCTACGCCAACCGCATTGCGAACAGCCGTGCCACTATCGACGGTACCGTCTACCCGTTGACGCCGGGGAAAAACGGCGACCATCTGCATGGCGGCAGGCCATGGTTTCGACAAGGTCTTGTGGCAGGTCGAGGCGGCGGGTACAGGCGAGCAGTCGCTCTGTCTGTCACACCGCAGCCCGGATGGGGACGAGGGTTATCCCGGCGAACTGTCGGTCCAGGTTGACTACACGCTGGGCGACAGCGATCAGTTGTCGATTCGTTACCGGGCGACCAGCACGAAGACGACGATCGTCAACCTGAGCAACCATTCGTATTTCAATCTCGCCGCCGCCGGGACGGAGACGATACTGGACCACGTGGTCGAGCTGCAATGCCGATTTTTTCACACCAGTGAATAGCCGGATGATACCGACCGGCGAGCTGTGCTACGTCGGCGGTACGCCAATGGACCTGCAGAGGCCAACGAGGATCGGTGACCGTATCGACTGCGATGATGAACAGCTGCACTACGGCGGCGGCTTCGACCACAACTGGGTGATCAATCGCAGCGGCAACGGGCTCGTTCTTGCGGCACGCGTTGCAGAGCCCGGCAGTGGTCGCGTCATGGAGGTCCTGACGACAGAGCCCGGTGTGCAGTTTTATACCGGCAACAACCTCGATGGCACGATCGCCGGCAAGGCCGGACGGTTGTACGGTCCGCGCTCAGGATTTTGCCTTGAGACCCAGCATTTCCCTGACTCACCCAACCAACCGGCTTTCCCGTCGACTATCCTCCGGCCCGGCGACACCTACCGGTCAGAAACCGTGTACCGCTTCCTGTCGACATAGCGCCCCGGGGCGTCACGTTTCGAATAACGACTCACGGCGTTCAACGCCGCTCGCCGCACGATCCGGCGAGGTCGCGCAACGTCCGGAAAAAGTGTCCTACCGGCTTCTGCACGGCAAACAGGAGAACGGGCGCATCGTCGTGGTCAAAAAAACCTGCTCGGCAGACAGTTGGTGCCTGCGAGTCGCATGATCAGGCGCCGGCTTCAGCAACCTCTTCGCTATCCGGAACGCTTTTCGAGCCGCGTCGCAGGCCGCGCAGGTCTTCCATGATCACGGCGACCGCGGGCGTAACGAACAACACCATGAAGCCCGATACAACGATGCCAAAACCCAGGCTGACGCCCATCGGTATCAGGAACTGCGCCTGGGGGCTCTTCTCGAACAACAGCGGTGTCAGGCCCATGGCGGTTGTCAGGGTCGTGAGCAGGATGGGACGAAAGCGTCGCGCTGCGGCAGCGGCCGCGGCGGCTATCGGCTCAAGGCCTTCCGCACGACGGCGATTGTAAAGATCGACCAGCACCACCGAGGCGTTCACGGCGACGCCCGCGAGCGCGACGATGCCAAAAATGGAAATAAACGACAGCGGAAAGCCAAGCACCAGGTGCCCGAGTATGGCGCCCGCGACGCCGAGTGGAATAGAAACGAGGATGGCGAGCGGCTGCAAATACGAACGCAGCTGGGTCGCGATCATGGCGTAAATGATCAGCAGCACAACAATAAATGCGCTGCCGATGTCGGCGAGGTCTTCGTTCTGCTCGCGACTGGATCCGGCCTGCACCCACCGCAGGCCGGGGTATTTGCCGACAAGCTCCGGCATGACGGTATTCAGGATCGCCGCATTGGCAATGTTGGGGGTGGAAACCGCTTCGTCCACGTTGGCACTGACGGAGACCACTCGCCGGCCGTCAATGCGCTCTATCGACGAATAGGCGCGGCTCTCTTCGACACGTGCCACCGTTAGCAGCGGCGCCCGATCGCCGTTCGGCAGCCGCACACGGAATTCGTCGAGCGACTCGAGGCTGGCGCGCGTCGCCTCGGGATAGCGCACGTAAACGCGAATCTCTTCACGGCCTCGCTGTATGCGCTGTACTTCCGCGCCGAAGAATCCCTGCCGCACCTGCACCGCGATATCGGCCGGCCGCAGGCCAGCGGCACTCCCCGCCGGCGTCAGCTCAAAAACCAGCTGTCGCTTGCCCAGGTCGAAACTGTCCTCGATCTGGTTGACGCCCTCAATCAGCCGCAGGCGCTCCTTCATCTCTTCCGCGGCAGCGATGAGTTGCTGCTCGTCCTGGTGTGCCAGTTCGAAATCAACATCGTCGCCGAAGCGCGTGACACTCGGCAGACAGCGCAACGCGCTCCGCACCCTCGATGTCGCCCACCGCCGTCCGCCAGCGACGTTCGATTTCGGCAGCCGGCATGCGCCGTTTACCGAATGGCGTCAGCTCAATGCGGACCTGGCCGATGTTTTCCGACGCCCTGAACCCGGACTCGGCGCCGGGACCTACGCCACGGGCCGCGTTACCGCCACTGGTTGAGGTTACCGAGACAAACAGCTCCTCCCCGGTTTCTTCGCGCACAGCGTCGGCGACCTCGGCCGCCGCCGCGGTCAAGCGGCGCACCGCGGCGTCTGTGCGTTCAAACGGCGTGCCTTCGGGCATCGTCACCGACGCCGAGATATTGTTGCCCTCGATCTGCGGGAAAAAAATGAACCGAACCTGGCCGTTCTGCACAAGGCTCGAGGCACAGGATGAAGAACGCCACGGCAATCGCTACCGTCGCATAGCGCCAGCGAGCGGCGAAGGTGACACCGGGGCTGACCACGTTGTCGCGAACGTGGGCGACGCCCGCAGCAACGCGCGACTGAATTTTAGCCAGGGCGCCGCGTGACCAGGTTCCGCCATGACTGAGGTGCGAGGGCAAAATGCAAAACGCCTCGAGCATCGATACCAGTAACACACTGATCACCACGAGGGGGATTGCCCGCGTTACGTCGCCGAACGTGCCGCCGGTCACGAGCAGTGGTGCGAAGGCCGCAACCGACGTCAATACGCCGACGACCACCGGCGCCATGACGCCGTGAGCGCCGCGACTCGCGGCGATCTCGCCGCTCCAGCCGTGCTCGCGTTCGGCATCGATGTTTTCGCCGATCACTATCGCGTCATCGACCACGAGGCCGAGCACGATGATCAGGCCGAACAGTGAAATCATCGTAATGGTGACGCCGAGCACGCCGAACAGCAGGAAGCCGCCCATGAAGGCGGTCGCAATACCGACGCTGACCCAGACGGCGAGCTTCAGGTCGAGCATCAGCACGAGGAAGGTAAACACCAGCGCGAAGCCAAACAGCCCGTTGCGCAGCAGCAGGTTGACTCGCTCGCGCAACAGCCGGGTCTCATCGCGAAACTCCACGACCTGGATCCCCGGTGGCGGGGTGTAGCCGGCCAGGAACACATCGACCGCTGCTTTGACTTTCAGCACGTCCTCGGCTTCCGCTCGCTGCACGTCAACGAACACGGCGGGCCGGCCGTTGTAAAGATTGATGAGCTGTTCGCGAACGAAGCCATCGCGCACCTCTGCGACGTCGGCGAGCGTGATGACCGAACCGTTCGGCAGCGTTCGTACGACGATCGACTCGAAAGCTGTCGCCCGTCTGCCGCTTCTTGTTGGTCCGCAGAAGGATTTCACCGGAGTCCGAGGCGATGGAGCCGCCGGCGAGATCGAGCGACGAGCGACGCACAGCGTCGGCCACATCACCGAACGTCAGGTCATACCGGCGCAGGGTCGCTTCGCTCACCTCGATCGAGATTTCATAATCGCGGTCACCGCTCAGCGACACCAGGGATACGCCGGGTTGTGTCAGCAGGTCGCGCTCGATCTGTTCTGCGGCACGCCGCAGCGCCGGCGCGCCGATATCGCCGACGACCGCCAGCGTGACCACGCCGCTGGTTGGTTTCGGCGCAACCACGACCGGTTTCTCGGCGTTTTCCGGCGGAAAGTCGCTGAGGCGGTCAACGGCTGACTCGACGTCGTCTTTCACCAACTGGCGATCGGCAAAATCATTGGTTTCGATGACGATGATGCCGACGTTTTCCGACGCCGTGGAGCTCACGCGTTTCACGCCGTCGATACCCAGCACGGCCTCCTCGACGCGGCGCGTGATGCTTTCTTCGACCTCGGCAGGCGTTGCCCCGGGAAACGGCACGGTGACCTTGACGGTGCCGGGCGATATCGTCGGAAAGACCTGCGATTGCAGGCGCGAAGCCGACACGGCGCCGCCAACGAGCAGTACCACCATCAGCAGGTTGGCCGCCACCGGGTTCTGGATGAACCTCATGATGAGCCCGCGGCTGTGGTCCCGATGCGGTCCTGTCATGGCCGTCTTACTCCGGCCGCTTGCCGCTGCTATCGATGGCGGCGAGTCCGTCCGGGCCGCGCGCCGTCACCGCGAGTCCTTCAGCCGCATTGGCCGGCGGAATGCTGACGACGCCATCGGCCTCGTCAAAAACCCGGACGACGGCCATTTCGGCTTCACGGCCAAGTACCTCGACAGTGCGTCCGCTTAAGAGGCCGTTCTCGACGACCCAAAGCCGATCGCGTGAGGTGAGCGCCGCCGCCGGCAAGCGATAGGAATCCGGTGAGTCTTTGCCAACAATCTCGACGCGCACAAATTCCCCGAGCGTCAGCCGCTCCGGGTTGCTGGCCGCCACGAAAAGGGTGCCGAGCCGGGTGCGTTCGTCAAGCGACGCTGACGCGCGCACGAGCGTACCCGTCAACACCCCGTCCATCGATGAGGGCAGGTAAACGGAAACGCTCTGAGCGTCCAGCGGGCCGATGAGCCTGCGCTCCTCCGACGACACGGGGACCGCGATTTCGAGACTTTCAATAGAGAACATCGTGCCGAGAGTGACGCCGGTGCTAACGACCTGGCCGACGTCGAGCTGGGATTCCAGAATTCGCGCATTGAAAGGCGCGCGCACCGTGGTGCGATCGAGCGCCAGCTCGGCGCCCGCGCGCGCGGCTTCGCCGCTACGGATGCGCGCTTTAACGGCCGCTATCTGCGGTACGCGGGCGATAAGATCGGGAATCTGGCGCTCCGGAAACTGGCCCTGCCAGATCTCGCGCTCAGCCGCGGCTTCGGCCTCCAGTCGCGTGAGCTCGCTCCGAGCGGCTTCGATTTCCGCGAGCGTGCGCTCGACCGCCAGCCGGTAATCGGCGGGATCGATTGTGAACAGCGCGTCGCCCTTTAAGATGCTGGCGCCCGGCCGAAATGACGGATGACACCTTTACAATGCGGCCCGACACCTGCGGGATGATGCGTGTAATCGTCCTTGCCTGGACTACGCCGTTCAGTTCAACAACCGGCTTGTAGGGCGTCGCGACCGGCATTACAACGGAAACCACGGTGTCGGTCACAGGGGCGGCCGACGACCGGCCACCGGATTCCGGCCGGAGACTGATGGACATCAACAGCGCGAAACCCACCACGCCAACAACGAAAACGAGCTGCAGTGCGCCTGCATGGCGCTCAACGAATCTAGAGTCATTAGATCTTCAAAATGAATAACAGGGACCGTTCCGCATCACATGATGGGCCGGAACCTATTGAGCGCAATGTCTGGTAACGTCGACGTTGCGTAACGCGGGCTGGACAGGGCCGGCTTCCCGCGAGTCGGGAAGCGCGACGTTCGCCTAGGCCTGAACTCGAAGTCCTCGAGGGGGTCAGCTCGCATTCGTCGACGGCCGCACAGCGCGCACGTTGCGACGCCCAACCTGGATCGCGTTCGAGCCCGATGCTGCCTGGACCCCCATTCCCACGCGAGCGTTCTCAACGACACGGCTATCGTGGCAGCCGCAAGTAGCCTCGACATGCTAACCTCCGCGGACGCCACCCTACCACCGGCAGGCGAAGCCATAGGAAATAGGGGCTTTCGGCTATACGAAAAAAGCGAACTGCTCGTTTTTTTGGCCAAAATTAGCGTGTATGCTGAATCCATAGTAAGCGATGCGGGTGCGGTTTCCGAGCATGATTTTTTCAGAAACGAAACGGCTGGAAGCGGATATGGCCGCGGCCGAGAGCTACGATGAGTGGAAAGCCGCCGCGATTGCGCATGACCAGAAGTCGGGCGTCGCCCGCTGGGTGGCGTCGGACGAGTCGAAACACTTCGACTACACGTCCATTCGCCGACGGCTAAAAAGGTTACGCAGGCTCAAAGCCAAAAATGACTATGCCGGCGTGCTGTTTGCGCTCAACGAGGGCCTTCACGGCAATATCGACGGCATGGGCAGCTCCGCCCTCTACGGCAAGTCGAAATTTGGCACCAAGAAGCTGATCACCGATTACGTCGATGAAGTCGAGGACGCGCTGAATCTCCTCGCGAGCGCAAAGGCGCGCGGTATACCCCTGGCTGAGCGGCTGGATTTTTTCCGCCGTGCGCGGCATTGCTACGGTTGCTCTGCACTCATGATGAGCGGCGCGGGCTCGTTGCTGTATTTCCATATCGGCGTCGCCAAGGCTCTGTGGCTGGAGAGCGTGCTGCCGGACATTCTGTCGGGCAGTAGCGGCGGTGCGATCGTCGGCAGCCTCGTGAGTACCCACAGCGACCAGGTGCTGCGGAAAATGCTACAGCCGGAAAACCTCGTGCATGAGATGGAGCGTGACCAGGGATTATTCAGTCGATTCGAGGCCTTCCGACCCGAGGTGGCCTCAACGGAAGACGTGCAGGATGCGCTCAATCGCCTGATTCCGGATCTGACCTTCCAGGAAGCGTTCGAAAAGACGGGCCGGAACCTGAATATTTCTATCGCGGCGGCGGAAAAACACCAGACGTCCCGATTACTAAACTCCATTACGACGCCCAATGTCTATATTCGTGAAGCCGTCATGGCCTCCGCGGCTGTCCCCGGCTTCTATCCGCCGGTGGCGCTTGCGGCGAAGAACGACAAGGGCGAAAAACAGCCGTACCTTCCGTCACGTCGCTGGGTCGATGGTTCGATCAGCGACGACATGCCGGTGAAGCGGCTGTCACGCATCTACGGTGTCAATCACTTCATCGTCAGCCAGGTTAACCCGCACGTATTTCCTTTCGTTACCGAGATCAAGCGCAAGCGAGACCCGCTGACAACCCTGAAGCTCGCCGCCGGAAGGACGACCCGGGAATGGCTGAACGCCAGTGCCTCGTTAATGGAGAAGCCGCTGTCCTGGAGTCCGACGATCAACAGGCTCACCAACGTCGGGCTCAGTATCATTAACCAGGACTACTTCGGCGACATCAATATTCTTCCGGACAAGCGGTTTTTCAATCCGCTCAAGTTGCTTGCCCACAAATCGATCGAAGAGATCGTCGAGCTTATCGAGATGGGCGAGAAGGCGACCTGGCCGAAGATCGAGATGATTCGCGTGCAGACCAAGATCAGCAAGAAGCTCGATCAGATACTGGCAAAAATGGAGCGCCGCACGAAAGGTCTCAGTAGCCGTCCGTCGCGCCGCGCCAGCTAATCCTCGCAACAGCGCGTGGCGACATCAAGGCGCTGCGCTGAACCGCTAGCCTTTGACGGCGCGAATCTTCTTCCTGCTCCGGCGCTTCTTCGCCGCTGGCCGGGTCTTCGAGCCCAGTTCCGCGACCGATTCTTCCAGGCAGCCGGCGAAAAAATCGATATCGGGCATGATGTCGCGAGTGGATGTGACATTGAACGTCACATGGCCGTTGTAACTCGGCGTCGCAATAAACAGGCCCATGCCGTTTGCCAATGGCGCCATGCCGAAGGTTCCTACCTGGCAGGGCGCCGTTCATATACAGCGGTACCTGTGGCCCCGGTACGTTCGAGATAAACAGGTTGCACAGGCGGTTTCTCAGGCCGGCCCCCAGTACCAGACGGCTGGCAAGCACCTGCGTTGAGGCCGGCACGTGTTTGCTGAGGTCTGTCATCAGGCGGGCGGAGATTCCGGACTTCGCCGCTTTGCTTTGCTGTGTCGCCTCATGAATGCAGGCCAGCCGCTCTAGCGGATCTTCAACGTCAGTGAATATTGGCGCGGTCATGGCGGTAATGTTATTGCCCGGGGCATCGGGATCCGAGCTGCTCGCGGGCCGCGCATTGATCGGCACGAACGCGACCAGCGAATCGTCCGGCAGCTCTTCGTGATGCTGCAGGTAGCGCCGCAGTGCGCCACCACAGACTGTCAGGATGACATCGTTGATCGTGCTGCCAGGGACGGCCGCGCGCGCAGCCTTCAGGTCGTCCAGCGGAAACCTGCGGGCTTCGAACATTTTCTGCGGTGAGACGCGGCCGTTGAAGCGCGTCTCGGGCACGCGGTATTTGTCTTTTTTCTGCGAGCGCAGCGCGCTCTGGGCGAAATTGTAGATGCTCGGCGCTGCGCGCATGATCGCGTCGGTCATTCCGATCGGCGAGCGAATAGTGTGCCAGGTCGCCCGCACGGCCATGTCGAGCAGGCTGGGCTCCGGACTGCGGCGCAGTTTCGCCGATGTTCAAAGGGACTGCCGGCGTGCCCTTGTTGTCGATATCGGACATCGCGCCGAAAAAATCGATGATGGACTTGCCGTCGACCGCGGCGTGATGAATCTTGGTGGCTATGGCATAGCTGCCTTTGGGCAGCCAGTCGACATTGTCGAGACCCTCGACGACGTACATCTCCCAGAGCGGCCGGTTCATATCCAGGGGCCGCGAATGATAGCGCGCCATGTGAATACAGAATTGCCGCCAGTCTCCCGGTTCCGGCAGGCGACCGTGGTGTACGTGGTATTCCAGGTCAAAATGCTTGTCGTCAACCCAGTAGGGAAAATCGAGCTCAAACGGCACGCGCACGAGTCGCCGCTTGAACAGCGGACTCATATGCAGGCGGCTCTCGACGTGCGCGAGAATGTCCTTGAACCGCACGACCTGCCGTCCGGCACCGTTGTCTGGTCGAACACCGAAATCGACGTAACGTGAGTCAGGTTGTCGTCTGACTCGATGTACAGGAACTGGGAGTCCTGGGGGCTCAACTGATCCATTAGATTTGCTCCGTTTTCATATTGGCAGCGCAAGTGCCTGAATTTTGTGCAGGCGCAGCATTAGCTCGCGAAGGCCCTGGCTCGCCGCGACTCTTTGTTCTGTGATTTCGGGGCCGCCGGCTGCCGCCAGCCCCCGATTCTCCATCCATTTGTAGCCGTTCTGAAACAACAATTTTCCGATCGACGCCTCGCTACTGATACGTCGCCGTCGGTAGGCCTGCCGCCCGAACGCAAAGCACCGCTTCAGGCAGTCGTCAGCGTCCAGCGCCACGTCGTGCGGCGTCACCGCAGCCACATCGGCAACGACATAGTACGCCTCGACGAACTGCAACAGCGTCGCATGCGCGACCAGCGGCCTGCAATCTCTCAGCAGTCGGCCGCTGAAATCGCTCGTCGTCGGCCAGTTGCTGCTGCCAGTCTGTCGCATAGTGCTGCAGTTCGTTGTCGACCTCGTCACGAAACTCGGACGTTCGGTACGTAGAAAAACTCAAACTTGAACAGGTCCCGGAGGCGAGCGACTTCGTGCCAGAAACACTCGAGCGGCGCCGCTTCCTTGCGGGAGATTGCCGACAACGCCAATTCTGCAATCGCCTTGGTGACAAAATGGTGAATCGTCGTATTGCGATAGTAGCTCGCCACAGCGTGCTTTCTCGGCGCGATGGCATAGACCGGCTCGGGTCCGTCGTCGTAGCGGGTAACAAGACCGTTATCAATCAGCACCTTGGCCAGAGTGACCAGTTCGGCCTCGTGTTCGATTTCGAAGTCACGCGTGATCTTGATGTGGCGGGCCTGGGCCCAGAAAACCAGTCGGGCAATTTCTCGCGTCAGCTCAGGACGGGTCAGCGCGCGCGGTGCGCAGCCGAGCAACACCATGGTGCCGAGGGACGCGAGCGTAATCGGCGTGACGCGATTGGCTTCCACGCCGACCTGCAGCGCGATCTTTGACACGGCGAGCGAGTCCTCGCCGAGGGCCACCTCGTCGAGTACCACCGGCTCGCCGAAGTCCATATAGATCTTGCCCATGGGTTTTCGCAAGCTGCGCATGTAGCCGATAAACCAGCTCAGGCTTTCCGGCCGCTTCTTGATGCCCGCCTGCTCTTTCGCATAGCTGCGTACATCACCAATCAAGTCGTAATTTATGGCGACGGGCACGATATGCAGCATTTGCTGATCATGAGACTCGGCCGCCTCAAGGACGTACTTGAGAATGCCGTACTTCGGTGGCATCAGCTTGCCGACCCGTGAGCGCGTTCCTTCGAACGCCCAGCTCAGCGGAAAGTGTTTTTCCATGAGGTAGGCAATGTAGTGCCTCAGCACGAGCTTGTAGAGCGGATCGTCCTGGAAGCTGCGACGAATGAAGATAACGCCGGCCCGCCGCGCCAGGAAGCCGAGGCCGGCAAACGCCATGTTGACGCCGCCCATCGTATGCAGTGCCGGAAAGTCGTGCTCGAAAAAAATCTTGTTGAGCGCCGGAAAGTCCACGTGCGTCTTGTGCGTGCAAAGAATTGCCGTTGGATGTTGTTTACTGATCTGCCGAACGCGCTGCAGGCTCGCTTCGTCAACGACGATCTCTTTTTCGTAGCCCAGGGTGGCTATTTTCCGATTCAAGAGATAGCTCATGTCCAGCCAGAAAGCCCGCGGCACGGGAATGAGCTCTTTAAAGATCTCGTCGGACTCTGCGCGCAGATCCGCCATGGAGCGCCCGGTTTGCGCACTCAGCTCTTCGAGGGCAGAGATGAACTCCCGGCTGGCTCGCAGGTTGCTGGCAACCCGCCGCGGCACCTTGTAGCGATTGCCGCGAAAGCGCCGCTCTGCGATATCGAGCGAGACCGCGGCCTGGCCTGCGAGAAATTCAGCGACCTGATCGGGCGCCGGTTCTGCACCCAGCCGATGTCGCAGGCGCTGCCGGATTTCCCCCAGCGTCGCGGGCGCGCGCGCTGATGCATTTCGCGCGCATCGGATGCTTCTTCAAGAGGCGCCGTGCGCGGACAGGCCCCGGACGCCGGGGATTGCCAAATACCAGGTCACGAAACCGGGGCGTCGTGCTCTTGACGTCCAGCCCCTTCAACCAGACGACGCGTACCGGTGCGACGATGGTTTCGTCAGGCAAGTCGCAGATCGGCAGCAGGGTTTCCGCGAGGATACGCTCGGGGGAATCGGCAATCGGCAGAATGACACGCGTAACGTCACCGGCGTACGAGGATTTTTGACGTTCGCGTTCTAACCAGTTTTCGAGATGTTGCTGCTCGGGACGGTGTGCTGCATCGAGAATCAGCAATAACGGGCTGTTGTCATTGTCCGGCCATGGATTGGCACTCACTCACGTACCCCACCTGCTGACACATCGGTCAAAACGGCTTTTGACGACGGGCGTGTCTTTTTTGCGCCGGACTCCTGGCCGAGCGCGTGCAGGTACAGTTGGCGAACTGACGCGACGTGTTCTTCGATGGTGTCCGCCGACCACTCGCTCGTATCGATCGGTGGCAGCACCTCGACTTCGACCGTGCCGGGGTGATAGAGCATGTCGCCTTTGGGCTGCACATCAATCGAATTCTGGATAACGATCGGTACGATCGGCACACCAGCCTGCATCGCAAGATGGAACGCACCTTTCTTGAAGTCTGCGAGTCGTGGCGTCGGCGCGCGCGTGCCCTCCGGCGACAGGCAGACCGACTTGCCTTCGACGCGCATGGCATCCACCAGCGGGATCATCGCCTCGATCGCGCTGGCCGAATTCCTGCGATCGATCAACACCACGCCGCGCCGCCTCCATCACGCGTCCGACGATAGGAATCTCACGGATTTCCCGTTTGCCGACGCCGGTTATGTCGCGGCGCAGCAGCCGGGCAATAATGACCATGTCAACATTGCTCTGGTGATTGAAGATGAAAACCGCGGGACGGTGCGACCACAGGTGCTGTTCGCCCTCGATCTTCAGATTCAAGCCGATCAGGGCGCTGGCGGTGTCAGCGAATACCGATACGGAAAAATTCAGCGCATCGCGCCTCGAGCCGGTCAGCGCCCAGATCGGCAGGCCTGCAAAAAAAGAGCCGACAAAGCTCAGGGGCACCATCAGTGAGCGCAGCACGTCGGCGACCTGCGTGTGGCCACGGCTGCCGAAACGGCGCACCGGCCAGCCGCGATTTTCGGCAATGGCGAGCAGCTTCTTGTTCGGGTTCAGCGGGCGCGGATTACCGACCCGCTCCAGCAGCTGAAGATCGTCGTCGCTGTCGGAGTAGAAAAAACTCTGTTCGAGATCGACCCCAAACCGCTCCACGAGTGACTCGGCTGCCGTCACCTTGCCCGGGCCGAAACAGGTGGGGCGCAAAACCGCGCCGGTAAACATGCCTTTTTCAACTTCGAGGCGCGTGCAGAGCACGTGTTCGATGTCGAGGTCGCGCGCCGCCGGCTCTACCTGGTAGGGCGTTGCCGAAGAGATGATGGCCACCGTGTGGCCCTTGCTGAGATGGGCGTTGACGAGGGCGCGTGACTCCGGGTAAATCTGGCGAGCGATATGCGATTCGAACAGCTCGCGGCCGAACGCGGCATAACTGTCTTCGCGAATGCCGCGGAGAAACTGCGCGCTGCCGAGCATCATGGCCGAGAAGCCCATGTTGCCGAGGCCGAAGCTGGCCATGGCGCTTAGCAGTTCAACCAGTTCGCGGGGCGACAGGTGCCCGCGCTTTATTTGCTCTTCGATGAAAGCGAACGCCGAATAGCCCGATATCACGGTGCCATCGAAGTCGAAGAACGCACCAATCTGCGGCCCATCGGGCAAACGCAATACTTCGGCGACAATATCCTGGTGCGGCAACATACGAATTCCCTGTTTATCGGATGATCATACCTCCGTTCGGGGCCTCTATCACGCGAACATCGGTGTGCCATGGCCGCCATAGGGCGCTAGAATGTGCCAGAAGACCTACAAACTCGGTACGCCGCCCGGCGGCCGGCACAAGCACCAGAAGGGGAGAGGCATGAAGCGACTCGCGTTCTGCGCCATGGTGATGGCGCTGGGATCTCCATTCATTTTTGCCGCCGAGGCGGTGGATTCCGAGCCCGGATTTAACGAACCGACGTTCAAGGGGCTCGAATTCCGCAGCCTGGGGCCGGCGTTTATGGCCGGCAGGATCGCCGACATCGCCATCGACCCGAGGAACCAGAGCACCTGGTACGTTGCCGTGGGTAGCGGTGGCGTGTGGAAGACGACGCAACCGGGGCACAACCTGGACGCCGATCTTCGACGACCAGGCGTCCTACTCGATCGGCAGCGTGACCATCGACCCCAATAATCCGGACACCGATCTGGGTTGGATCCGGTGAAAACGTCAGCGGCCGCCACGTAGGCTTCGGCAACGGCGTCTATCGCAGCCGGGACGGCGGCCAGACCTGGGAGAACATGGGCCTCACGGCATCCGAGCGCATTGGCATGATTCGCATCGATCCGCGAGACTCGGACACCCTCTTCGTTGCCGCGCAGGGTCCGCTGTGGTCCGGCGGTGGCGAGCGCGGCCTGTTCAAGTCGACCGATAGCGGCCAGACCTGGCGCAAAGTGCTCGGCGACGGCCTCGGTAACACGAAAATTGATGACCAGTACACGGGCGTGTCCGAGGTGCATATGGATCCGCGCGACCCGGATGTCATGTACGCGGTGTCCTGGCAGCGATTCCGTAACGTTGCGGTACTCATGGACGGCGGCCCGGCGACGGGTATCCACAAGTCCGAAGACGGCGGCGAAACCTGGCGCGAGCTGAGCGAAGGATTGCCGGAGGAAAATCGCGGCAAAACCGGTCTTGCCATTTCGCCGCAAAATCCCGACGTCCTGTATGCCACGATCGAGCTTAAAAATCGTAGCGGCGGCTTCTGGCGCTCCGCTGACCGTGGCGAATCCTGGGAGAAGCAGAACGAGTACCTGTCAAGCGGTACCGGCCCGCATTATTACCAGGAGCTGTTTGCGAGCCCGCATCAGTTCGATCGCGTTTACCAGATGGATGTGAATCTTCACGTCACCGAAGACGGGGGCGAGAATTTTATCAAGCTCGATCACGACACCAAGCACGTGGACCATCACGCGATGGCGTTCGACCCGGACGATGAAAACTACCTGCTGGTCGGCAACGATGGCGGTCTCTACGAATCCTATGATCTCGGCGAATCGTGGCGCTTTATCAACAACATGCCCATCACGCAGTATTACAAGGTGGCTGTCGACTATGACGAGCCCTTCTATAACGTGTACGGCGGCACCCAGGACAACAACAGCCACGGCGGACCGTCGCGAACGCTCAACAACGTCGGCATCCAGAATTCCGACTGGTTCGTCACCCTGTTTGGCGATGGCCACCAGTCGGCCGTCGATCCTGACAACCCGGATATTGTCTACGCGCAGTGGCAGCAGGGAAACCTCGCGCGATTCGATCGCAAGACGGGCGAAACCGTCTACATCCGTCCGCAGCCGGCGGCCGGCGAGCCGCCCGAACGCTACAACTGGGACTCGCCGATCCTGATCAGTCCGCACAAGTCGTCGACCCTGTTTTTCGGCACACAGCGCGTCTGGAAAAGCGAAAACTACGGCGACACCTGGACCGCGATCAGCGGTGACCTGACGCGCGACGAGGAGCGCACGCGGCAGCCGCTGATGGGACGCACGTGGAGCTTCGATTCGCCGTGGGACCTGTACGCGATGTCGTCGTACAACACGATCACGTCCCTGTCCGAATCGCCGCTGGTCGCCGGCTTGCTCTACGCGGGCACCGACGACGGCTTTATCCAGGTAAGCGAGGACAACGGCGGGAGCTGGCGGCGCATCGACAAGCTGCCCGGCGTGCCGACGCGTTTCTTCGTCAATGACATCAAGGCGGACCTGCACGATCCCGATACCGTCTATGTCGTGGTCGACGATCACAAGAGCGGCGATTTTTCGCCCTATGTTCTGAAAAGCGAGAATCGTGGCAAGAGCTGGAAGAGTATTGCCGGCAACCTGCCCGAGCGGCACGTCCTGTGGCGCATCGTGCAGGACCACGAAAAGCCGGGCCTGATGTTCCTCGGCACCGAGTTCGGCGTGTTTTTCACCGTCAACGGCGGTGGCGAATGGACCAAGCTCAAAGGCGGCGTGCCCAACATTCCGTTCCGGGACCTGGTCATCCAGACGCGCGAAAACGATCTCGTCGGCGCGACCTTCGGTCGGAGTTTCTACGTTCTGGATGACTACTCACCGCTGCGCGATGTGAGCGCGAACATGCTGAAGAACGATACCGTGCTGTTCCCGGTGCGCAAGGCGCACTGGTACGTTCCCAGGCGGCCGCTGGGCTGTAGTGAGGCCGGCTGCGTTGGCAGCCAGGGAGACGGCTACTTTGTCGCGCCCAACCCCGAGTTCGGCGCCACCTTTACCTACTACCTTCCCGAGACTCTCCAAAGCCGCCAGGAAGCGCGCCGCGAAGCGGAAAAAGAGCGCGAGAAAAATAACGAAAACGTGACGTTTGCTGCCTGGGATACCATCCTGGCTGAGCAGCGGGAAGATGCGCCGGCCGTCGTGTTTACGGTGAAGAATGCCGAGGGCGCAGTCGTGCGCCAGATTGAAGGACCTGTGGAAGCCGGGTTTCATCGAGTCACGTGGGACCTGCGGTATCCGGCGCTCGAAGCCTGGGAGCCCCAGGAAGAAGGCGAAGATGACGACGCTGGCAGCGGCGCGCTGGTTGTGCCCGGCACCTTCTCCGTGACCCTGCAAAAGCGAGTCGACGGAGCGCTCACCGACCTCGGTCAACGGCAGGCATTCGAGGTTGTCTCGATTCGTGAGCCGACGTTCCCGGGTAACACGCAGGCAGAGCGACTGGCCTTCGAAAACCAGGTTGACGAGCTCGCCCGGGCATCCGACGGTACCGTGAAAGCGATCGATGAAATTGCTGCGGAAATCGACGCCATCAAGGAAGTGTTGCTGCGCTCGACTGCGGACGCGTCACTTTATCAGCGGGCAAACTCGCTCAAGCAGCGCCTGACCGTGCAACGAGAGCGACTGGCGGCAAACGAGACGCGTGACATGTTCAAGGACCTCGATGCCGTGCCGCTCAATGCCCGGATCTTCCATGCGCGCTTCGTCCGGGCGAGCAATGCCCACGGGCCGACACCGGCGCAGCGTGAATCGATGCAGATCGGACGCGCGCTTGTACGACGACGTGAAGCAGCAGCTGTCGGCATTGATCGACGACGACTATGCGGACCTCAAAAAGGCGCTGGATGCCGCACGCGTGCCGTGGACGCCCGGCAGGAGCGTGCAGTAGGCGGCGCGTCGACCTTACAGGTAGGCGATGAGCAGGTAGCCCGCGACCGCGATAGCCGCGGCGATGAGTGCGTACGGGATCTGCGTTATCGCGTGCTGAAACGGCGTGCAGCCTGAGGCCTGGGCGGTCAGGACGGTCGCATCGGAGTAGAAGCACGCGTGGCTGCCGAAGGTGCTCGCCGAGAGCGTTGCGCCGATGACCAGCGTCATGTCGGCGCCCAGGTTATTGGCCAGCGCCGTGACGATGGGCAGGACGATAACGAACACGCCCCAGTTCGAGCCGGTCATGAACGACACGATGGCCATCGATACAAAAATAACGGCCGGCAAGGACTCGGGCGTCAGCAGCGGTTGCATCGCCGTGACCACGTATTCGGCAAGGCCGAGCGCGTCATTGACGTCCTTGAGTATGAACGCGGCAACCAGGACGCCCAACGGCTCTATCATCATCTTGAAGCCGTCGACGATCGTGTCGAATGTGTCGTTCATGCTCAACATTCGCGTGACCAGGATGTAGAGGGCGGTCGCGCCCAGGGTGATGTAGATCCCGATCAGGAAATCCTTGTCGAAATACAGCGTCGCTGCTACCAGCAGGGTCATCGGTACAATAAACATCGCGACACGTGGCTTGACGTCAGGGTTCGCCTTGATGGATTTGTTGGCGGCTTCGATATGCGCGGCGCTCGGCGGCACCATCTGGCCCAGTGTCTGGGCGCGCGTTTCCGCCGTTTTCATCGGCCCGATGGCCGGTAATACGCCGATGATGACGAGCGGCACCATGAGCACCGCGACCCACGCGTACAGCATGTACGGTATGGCGCCGATGTAGGTGGCGAAGCCCTCGCCTTCGGGGGCGATGCCGTTGGCGACAATCAGTCCTGAGAAAAACACGCCCCAGGTAGAGAACGGGATAATCACGCTGATGGGGGCGGCCGTCGAGTCTACGACGTAGGCGAGTTTCTCACGCGATATCTTGTACTTGTCAGTGAGGCTGCGCATGGCCGAGCCGACGGCCAGCGAATTCAGGTAGTCATCGACAAACATCAGGATGCCGAGGCCCCAGGTAGCCATCAGGGCACCGCGGCCGGAGCGCACATAGCCGGACATCAGTTCGGTAAATGACGCGGTGGCACCGGTGCGAATGAGGATGCCGATCAGGCTGCCCATAAAGCCGCACACCAGGATGACCCAGGCGACGTCGGGGTCGGTCATAACGTTGATGGAGGTTATCGCAAAGCCGCCGATGAAGCCGCCGCCGTGAATCATGATGAGGCCGGCGAGGGCGCCACAAATCAACGACTCGATCGGCCGATGCGTCAGGATCGCCAGGGCGAAAACGATCAGGGTCGGCAGAACGCTCCAGGCGCCAAAATCATCCATGCATCATTATGGCAGAAACGCGAGCGGTGCAACGCGCCGGGCGGGGCGTCGCGGACGGGTCGGCGGTACGAACCGACTTAGTGGTTTGCCGTAATAGCCGCCCGCCGGCCATTGGGCGACCATGCGGGTCCAAACTGCTTCTGACCCGGATATTGGTGCTCAAATTATGAACAAGAAACGCGTCTACTCGTTTGCTGAAGGCGACGGCCACGACAAGAAACTGCTGGGCGGCAAGGGCGCCAACCTCTGCGAAATGACGCAGATCGGTATCAACGTGCCACCCGGCTTCGTCATTACGACCGAGGCCTGTCTCGACTATCTCGAGGAAAATGAGCTGCCGCCGGGCCTGATGGAGTCGGTCAGGGAAGAGATCGGCAAGCTCGAGGCGGCCACCGGCAAGACCTTCGGCCGGGGCAGCGATCCGCTTGCTGGTTTCGGTGCGTTCCGGATCGGCGATGTCGATGCCGGGCATGATGGACACGATTCTGAACCTCGGGCTGAACGACGACACGCTGCACGGCCTGATCGAGCAGACCGGCGACGAACGCTTCGCCTACGACGCCTATCGGCGCTTTATCCAGCTGTTTGGCAAGGTGGCGCTGGGCATTGGCGACGAGCATTTCGACGAGCACTTCGACGAGGTCAAACAACGTGCCGGCGTCAAGGCGGATGTCGGCCTGGATGCCGGTCATCTGAAGGAAATCAGTGAGAAGTTTCTCGACGTCGTGCGTCGCGAAACCGGCAAGGATTTTCCGCAGGACGTGATGATGCAGCTGCAGCTCGCGGTCGAGTCGGTGTTCCGTTCCTGGATGGGCAAGCGCGCGGTCGACTATCGCCGCGAGTTTCACATCACGCCGGACATGGCCAACGGCACCGCCGTCAATATCTGCACGATGGTCTTCGGCAACATGGGCGACGACTGTGCAACCGGCGTCGGCTTCACGCGCAATCCGGGCACCGGCGACAACGAGATGTTCGGCGAGTACCTGACCAACGCCCAGGGCGAAGACGTCGTCGCCGGCATCCGCACGCCCAAGCCGCTGCAGCAAATGGAAACGGAGATGCCGGAGCAGTACGCGCAGCTGGTCGAGCTGCGCAACAAGCTCGAATCGCACTACCAGGAAGTGCAGGACTACGAGTTCACGATCGAGAAGGGCACGCTGTACTGTCTGCAGACGCGCAACGGCAAGATGAACGCGGCCGCCATGGTCAAGACGTCGGTCGACATGTTCGGAGAAGACCTGATCTCCAGGGAACAGGCACTGCTGCGAATCGACCCCGAACTGCTGGAGCAACTGCTGCACCCCAGCCTCGATCCGGACAGCAGCGCCGAGCCCATCGCGCTGGGCCTGCCGGCGTCGCCGGGAGCCGCCTCCGGCAAGTGCGTGTTCGACGCCGACCTGGCCGAGAAGCTCGGCAAAGCCGGCGAAAAGGTCATCCTGGTGCGGGAGGAAACCCGCCCCGAGGATATTCACGGTTTCTTTGCCGCGGAGGGCATTCTCACCAGTCGCGGCGGCAAGACGTCGCACGCGGCCGTCGTCGCGCGCGGCATGGGCAAGCCCTGCGTTGCCGGCGCCGAGGGCATCGTTGTCGACGTCAGCTTGCGCCTGGCGCACGTTGGTGACCACGTGCTGCACGAAGGCGACGTCATCACGCTCGACGGCGGTACCGGGATGGTCTACCTCGGTGCCATACCGACCATTCCACCGCATTTCTCCGACGACCTGGAAACCTTGCTCGGCTGGGCCGACGAGACCGCCCGCCTGAAAGTGATGGCCAACGCCGACACGCCCGACGCGGCGAAGAAGGCGCGTGAATACGGCGCGATGGGCATTGGCCTGTGTCGCACGGAGCGCATGTTCAATGCCAGAGATCGCCTGCCGATCGTTATCGACATGATCCTGGCGGACACCAAAGAAGACCGGGTCGCCGCGCTGGACCGACTGCTGCCGATCCAGCGTGCGGATTTCGTCGACCTGTTCGCTGTTATGGCGCCGGATCCGGTCACCGTGCGGCTGCTGGACCCGCCGATGCACGAGTTCCTGCCGACCGAACACCAGTTGCTGGAGCAAATCGAGACCCTGCGTCTTTACCGGGATGTCGTCAGGGGGCGGCAAACGGCACTGGCCGCGTTGCCGAAGCTTCCGGAGCTGCCCGAGGCACTGAGCGAGCTCAGCGAAGAGTTCGTCAACGACGCGCTGTCAAAGAAGGAGCGCATGCTGAAGAAGGTGCGCGAGCTTCAGGAAATCAATCCGATGCTGGGTCATCGCGGCGTGCGGCTGGGCATTGCCTACCCGGAAATTTACGCAATGCAGATCCAGGCGATACTCGAAGCGGCGATGGAATGCGCCAAAGACGGCATCGACGTGCTGCCCGAAATCATGGTGCCGCAGGTCATCACCACGCAGGAGCTTGCGCATGTGCGGCGCACCGTTGACCAGCTCACGGCCCAGCTCGAGAAAGAGTTCGGCAAGGAGCTGAAGTTCAAGTTCGGCACGATGATCGAAACCGTGCGCGCCTGCACCCGGGCCACGCACCTGGCGACGAGTGCCGAGTTCTTCTCGTTCGGCACCAACGACCTGACGCAGGCCGTGTTCTCGTTCTCGCGCGAAGATGCGGAGAACAAGTTCCTGCCGATGTACAACGACTTCGGCATCCTGCAGGACAACCCGTTCGAGGTGCTCGATATCCAGGGTGTCGGCCAGCTGATCGATATGGCCGTCTACCGCGGCCGGCAACAACGCCCGGACCTCAAGATAGGCATCTGCGGCGAGCAGGGTGGCCATCCGGCGTCAATTCGCTTCTGCCATCATGTCGGCCTCGACTACGTTTCGTGCTCCGGCCCGCGGGTTCCGGTCGCAAGGCTGGCGGCCGCGAATGCGAAATTACAGGAAAAGGAGTTCGCGGGTATTCGGGAATAGCCGACCGCGGGCAACGATTCCAGGCACCTCGCAGGCGAACAACCAGACCGTAAAAACCGAAACTCCTTAGGTAGTCGCGCGCATCCGATTCGGCCGCCGGTGAGAGCAGTATGCACGTGGCCGAGCGGCATTTGCCGTCGGTGGATAGCGCGTACTGGAGAAACCACTATGAAAACCTTACGACGAACGCTGCTGCTGTCGCTGACGGCTGCTGTCATTGTCTTTAGTTCTGTCGCCAACGCGTATGAGAAAGGCGATTGGCTGCTGCGCGTCGGCGTGGGCAATGTTGACCCGAAATCCAGCAATGGCGCTATCGCGAAAGTCGACAGTGGCACGGCCCTGGTATTCAACGGTACCTATTTTTTCACACCGAACGTCGGCCTCGAAGTTCTTGCGGCAACGCCGTTCTCTCATGACGTCAAGCTGGCGACCGACGGCACCAAGGTGGGTGAAGTAAAGCACCTGCCGCCGACCTTCAGCCTGCAATATCACTTCGATACCGCCAGCGCGTTCAAGCCGTATGTAGGTGCGGGCGTCAATTACACGCTGTTCTTTGACGAAGATACAGAAGGCCCGCTGGCAGGCACCAGCCTGAAGCTGGATGATTCGTTCGGTCTTGCGGCGCAACTCGGTGCCGACTACGACGTGTCGGACACGATGTTCGTCAATTTCAGTGTCCGCTGGATCGACATCAACACAGACGCGGAGCTTGACGGCGCAGCGCTGGAGGAAGTTGAGATCGACCCGCTGGTCTACAGCCTGACGGTTGGCTGGAAGTTCTAGCCGACGGTCAGGACGTTAGGACGGGAGCCCCTCGGCCGAGGGGCTCTTCGTTTTGCGGCCCGGCGATTCGGGTTAATCGGAGATGCTGAGCTTTGTCATTCGCGACGTTTTCTTGAATTGATGCGGCTGCATGCGACGCAAAATATCGTCAAGCATGCGAATGGCCGCGAGGATATACGGGCCCTTGTTCAGCATCACGCAATCGGCGCGCTGTGACATTGCCGCATCACTTATTTCCGCGCGCGACGGCTGGCCCTTCTTGGTCTTCTGCTCCAGTACCTGCGTTGCCCAGATCACCGGCAGGCGCGCCGCTTCGCAGAACCACAATATCTCTTCCTGCAGCTCGGCCAGCCGTTCCCAACCGCATTCGATGGCGAGGTCACCGCGCGCGATCATGATGGCTGCCGGGTAACTGCGCATTGCCGCCAGCATGAGGCGCGGCAGGTTCTGCACACCCCGGTTGGTCTCTATTTTTGTGACCACACCGATGTGGGCCTGCGGAAATTGCCGCAGCGCATCCTGCAGCATCAGGATGTCGTCGGGTTCCCGCACAAAGGAAAGACTCACCGCATCCGCATTGTCTGCGACAAAACCCAAATTTTGCCGGTCAGCAGCGGTAAGACCCGGAAGCTGCACGTCGCTGGCCGGGAAATTGATGCCGCAGTTGCCGCGCAGATTACTGCCCGTCGGCTTGGCTTTCGTGATTTCAATGTGCAGTTCATCGGCACTTGCAGAGCGCACAAGCCCGGAAATTTTGCCGTCGTTCAGCGACACGGGGTCACCGGTGGTGACGAACGCGAAGACTTCCGGCTGCTGGCAGGCAATGTGTGCATGAGAGCTTATGCAACCGTCAGCGTCTTCTTTGGCGGGTTCTCCGGGTACAGCGTTTTTGTGAAGAATCAGCGTTTCACCGATGCGCAACAGGATAGGCTGTTCGATCGCCGGCAACTCGCCGACGCGATAGATCCACGTCCTGCCCGCGCCCTGGCGCGTGAGCCGTAGTTTCGTTCCAGTGACCAGGTAGGCACCCTTTAAGGTCTCGAGCACCAGGCCCTTGTGGTCCTTGCTAACGACCGTAAGGTAGCGTTTCTTCCCGCGCGCATCCTTGAACTTGATGCGGTCACCGGGTTCGGCACGCTCGATACACTCGCTCGATACCGGAACCACCGCAGCCTTGGTGCCCTGCTGCAACCGGCCATCCGGCATGAAGCGAATGCGCCGTGGCGCCATGACATTGCCCAATAAATCCCGTCGCGGGCGAAGGTGCAATACGCGCGGTCCCGGGCGCAGCGCGCCGGTGCGAAGCTTAGGCCCGGCCAGATCCATCAATATCCGGCAGTCGGTTTGCGCCTCGTTACTGGCGGCCCGCACGTTGTCGATCATGGCCTGCCAGGTGACCGCGTCGTCATGGGCACAATTGATTCGCGCGACGTTCATTCCCGCGGCAATCATCCCGGCTACCAGCGGCCGGTTGTGTCCGGCTTCTGTCGGCAAGGTGACCATGATGGCAACGTCGCGGCCGTCCGGGTGCGGGCCGAGAATGGCCGCTTTATGTGCCTCGGCCTTCGGGTTTCGGAGCTCCAGGGACGCGCTGTTGGAGGGGAAGTCAACGGCACCGTCGCCACCCAGTGTTTTCAGCGTCGCGCGCACAGCCGAGATGAGGCCCATGACGTTGCGCTCGGCCCGGCCCAGTGACGACAGGCCCAAACCCAGCAGGTCTTCCTGGAGATCGGAGATGTCGGACTGCCGCAGCGCGAGGTAGTGCACCAGGTTACTGGCGCTGTCGCGGAATTCGGGGTGAACCGCGTCGAGTTCCGCGGCGTATTGAGACGCAAGGTCCGTAGCGCGCCGGCAAATCTGTGTCAGCTGCTCATCTATCCGCTGAATATCAATGTGGCCGGCCATGTAGTTCTCCTGCCGTCATTAGTAGGGTATTTTACGGACAGAAGCACTTATGGATATCACCTATGCTTCCACGAAGCAGGCATTAACAGCCTTACCAAGAAGAAGCAATTTATGGCGAGAATACTGGTTCTTTATTCGACCACGGACGGTCATACCGTCGAGATCTGCAAACGCATCAAGCAGACTGTCGAGACGCACGGCAGCAGCGTACAGTTGCTCAATATCAAGGACTCGCCGGATTTGCACAGCGATACCTTCGACAAGGTGGTCATCGGGGCCAGTATCCGTTACGGCAAACACCAGCCGATTGTCACGGAATTTATCAAACGCAACCAGGCGACGCTCGAAAAGCACCCGAACGCGTTCTTTTCAGTGAACGTTGTCGCCAGAAAGCCGGAGAAAAATCAACCCGAAACCAACCCCTACCTGATCAAATTCCTGAAGCAAATTGACTGGCAGCCGCAGCGGCTCGCCGTGTTTGCCGGCAGGATCGACTATCCGAGCCTGGGCTTTCTGGACAAACACATGATTCGCTTGATCATGTGGATAACCAAGGGACCGACGGACCCGAGCCTGACGATCGAGTTCACTGACTGGGACAAGGTTGAAGAGTTTGCAGAAATCGTGGTGGCGATGTGAGCGCCTGCGATCAGGCGGCTGTGTGAGTCCGGAGTCGTCATGACGAACCCACGCGCGCTGATCACGGGCGCATCCGCAGGCCTCGGCCGCGAATTTTCCGAGCAGCTCGCCGCCAAAGGCAAAGACCTCATACTGGTGGCACGGCGAGTGGCACCGATGCAGGCGCTCGCCGAAGAACTCGCGCGCACGCACAGTATCCAGGTTGATGTCATCGGCAAAGACCTGTCGGATCCAGCGGCGCCGGCAGAACTGTATGAAGAACTCCAGCAGCGGGGCATCGAGGTTGACTACCTGGTTAATAACGCGGGCTCTGCGGCACCCGACCTGCTCGAGGAAAATGAGTGGCCCGTCGCAGAGGCTTACATCGAACTCATGATGACGTCGGTGGTTGCGATGTGCCACCGGTTCGTTCCGGCGATGCGGGAGCGCCGTTTCGGACGCATCCTGAACGTGGCTTCCGTGGCGGGCCTGGTCGGGACGCCGGGTGATTACAACTACGGGCCGACCAAGGCCTATCTCATCGCATTTTCGCGAGAACTGTCGGCCGCGCTCAACGTCGATGGCATCAAGGTCTGCGCGCTGTGCCCGGGATTTACGCACACGGATTTCCACGCCTCTGAGAAACTCTCACGGATGAAGCGCTCGTTGCCGTCATTTATCTGGTATGACGCCGACGTCGTCGTGCGGGAAGGTCTCGCCGCGCTGGAAAAGGGCCGTGCGGTTTACGTTTCCGGGCGGCTGTATCGCTACCTCATGCCGGTGTTGCGTTCGCCGATCGGGCGGCTGTCCGCGCGCTTGCTGCGTTGACCGCCTTGCAGCCTCCGTTTCATACCGCGCCGATGCCGATCAACCGGAGAGCTGGCTAGGGATGCGACGGTCGAGGCACACCCGATGGTTTGTCGGCCTGCCATGCATAGCACTGGGACTATTACCGATCTTTATCGCGCTGGGCTGGATACCGGTGGCGGCGACGAGCCTGCACGCGCCGATGTGGATTCTCGCACTGTGCGGCGGCATCGTCCTGATAGCCGGCATGATGGTTGTCCTCGGGAATCAATCGCGCGCCAACGATCTTCTCGCGGGCGTAATTTGCCTGCTGTTCGGGATCAATGGTGCCTGGATTGCCTTACTCGGTCCTGCGGAGGGTTTTTCGGGCGGGCTGCCCATTCTTTCTGGGGCGGCCAACACCACGCTCGGCCGCTGGGTCTTCGGCATCGGGGCGCTCATGTGCTTTGCGATCGCCGCGTACGCGTTTCGTCTGGCGTTTCAGTCGTCGAGAAACTCGGCGTAGGCGGAAATGTACTTGGCGGCGCTGTCCGTCGAAATGAGTACGGCCCTGCCGGTGTTGTTCGCACCGAACTCGATCGCCGCGTGCAGCACGGCACCGGTCGTCGGTCCGACCATTGCACCGTCGGTGCGTGCCACCTTGATACCCGCCCGGAACGCGTCTTCGTCGCTGACAGAGATGAGGTCATCGAGCAGGTCCCGGTCGAGAATTTTCGGAAAGTACTCGTCCGGAAGGCCGGTGATCCGCTTCAGGCCCGACAGGCGATGATGGCGGCTGGCCGGTTCGACGCCGATGATCTTGATCGCCGGGTTCCTTTCCTTCAGGTAGCGCCCGACACCCGTGATGGTGCCACCGGTACCGATACTGGCAAAAAAATAGTCGAGCTTGCCGCCGGTCTGCCGCCAGATTTCCGGACCGGTGGTATGGTAGTGGGCGGCAACGTTCAGTTCGCTTTCGTACTGGTTGGGACTGACATACTTGCCGTCAAATGCCGCGCTCTCGACCATGCTTTTGACCACGCCGCGGGCGCCCTCGGACGGAAAAATCGGGCAGAGCTCATCGTCGACTTCGATCACCTCGGCACCGAGAAAACGCAGCATGGCTTTCTTTTCTTCGGGAGCGCCTTCCGGCAGCGCGATCTCGATCGGAATATTGCGTGCGTTGGCCATCGCCGCCAGCGCAATGCCGGTGTTGCCGGCCGACGGTTCCGCCAGCGACTGGCCTTCTTTAAGCTGCAGGCCCTGCAGCATGAAGTGCGCGGTGCGATCCTTGATGGAACCGAAGGGATTCATGCCCTCGAGCTTCATCAGGAGCTCGAATCCTGCATGCGGATTGCAGCGCTCACCCAGGCGCAGCATGGGCGTGGGGTTTTCCGGGTTCGGGATCAGGTCGATGATGCTGTCAAAGACCTGCTCGTCGTTACGGTAAAGTTCTTCAACGCGGGCGTTCATAGGACGACCAAGTCTACTGGGCGGGCGCCGTGCAGCAATGCTTTGGCCAGATGATTTACTTATGCCGGTATTCGATTCGGGTATATGCCCGGCCGCGCTATGAGGCTGTCGGGTTGCCTGGCGCCGGGATAACAGGCGATCAATGTACCTGAAGGCCTCGTCGGATCCGGACTGCACGAGCCCGAACAATGCCTCTTCCCTGACGTCTTTAGCGAGCCCGCGGTCCTCGATCACGTTACGAAACCACGCGAGGTTGTCCTTTGCCGGGACGACGCCGTGGTCCTTGATGGCCGACGCGGCGGTCACCGGGCAGGCCGCGCTGATCGTCCTGATGTCAGTGGGACTGCCATTTTTGATCCGTACGTAGAACTGCACCGGGCCGGTTGCCACGGAACAATCGCGCCGGTGCCCGAAACTGACGTGACGATCATCCAGGTTGCACCCGGATTTCTCAGGCTCGCCGCGCTGCCATGTAAAGCAACACATTTCCGTCACGGCGTCCGCTTCAGCCGTCTGCCAGGTATGCCAGCCTTCGACATCGGCAAGCACCATTTCCGCGCCGCTCGATTCGCTGTACACGAGCGCGGCGGCCAGCAGCACGGTCGTGACGAGTCCGGCCGTTCGCATTAGAGGCCCCCGTCCAGCGCGGCATCGATTACGTTCCAGACGTCGTCGCTGCCCATCATGACAAGGCGCTGCAGCAGTTCCTTCTTCTCGGCCGCATTGTCGGATGCGCGGTACAGTTGCAAAACGCCCGCGTCATATCCAGAGATCAGCATGCCGTCCAGGGCTGCTTCGCGGACGCTGTCGCTGGCAGCGCCCTGGTAGATTTCCACCAACGTCGCATCGACCTGCTCGCCGCCGATGATGCCCAGCGATTCGATGGCCTGCTTCTGCAGTTCGACATCGCTGCTGTCCTCTGCCAGCTCGCGCAGCGTATCAAAGTCCCCCGACACGGCGTAGGCATCGATGAGCGTATCCGAGACGCCGGCACGGCTTCGCAGCTCACGCAGTTCTTCACGCGCACCCATCGCACCGAGTATGTCGACCGCTTCTTCGAAGTCGTCCTCGTTATCGGCGGTGGCGGCGATCTCGTAGACGGCACGCTTGTCGCCTGCGATCAGGTAGGCTTCGAGTACGGCATCTCGCGTGTCGCGGTCACCGGCTTTGTAGATTGCGCCGAGGTTTTCGAGCGCTTCCTTGTCACCGCCAATACCGATCATGCGAATGGCTTCTGCCTGCAATTCACCACGCTCCTCACGGGCAAAGCGCAGCAGCGTTGCCTGCGCCTCCGGGTCATCGAGCTGACTCAATATGAACAGCGCGCGTTCCTTCACCTCGTCGCTGTGATCACCGGCGAGCACCTTGCTGACGATAGGCATCGCCCGTTTGGCCGGCGCGGTCATCAATGCCTCCAGTGCCGCAACCTTGAGTTCATCGCCGTCATTGTTGCCCCTGGACTGCGCCAGGCTCGTCGTCGTTAGCAGCAGGCTCAAGGAGATCAGAAAAAGTTTAGCGAGTATGTTCATGTTTGCATCCTTCAATCAGGTGGTTTCTGACCTATCTGATGATTCAGTTGCCAGCTTGGTTAGCATTACGTTGAGCTCGAACGCGAGCTGCGCGCGCAGGGCCGCGGCGTCTTCGGGCGCGATATCGTTTGCAGCAAGCCGAAGCAGTATGGGTTCGAAGGCGCGTAGTACCCGTGCAAGTTTCGGTGAGTTATTTTGCTCCGCCGCCATTTCGAACATGCGATTCTGCCCGATGATTTGCAGAACCAGGCGTGATCGGTCCGTGCCGTCGCTGAGACTCGTAATTTGCTGACGACTGTCTCTGAGATGCACCTGCAGGCCGCGAGTAAATGCGGCTGGGGCGGCACTCGCCTGTGACGTCGTGCTGGCAATCAGCGGAGTGGGGTCTGTCGGATCCAGGGCCGTTTTCGCCGGAGACAAAGAAGCCGATGCCGATGCCGATCGCCAGAGCGGCGGTGACCGCCGCTCCCCAGAAGAACGATGTCGGGTGCCAGCCCGCCCGAGGTGCGGCTGTTCGGCCTCGTTCCAGGGCTGCCGCTTCGTCTATTGCGTTGTGCCATTGCTGAACACGGTGTGACGGTGCGGCGTGAACGTCCGCTTCATGGGCGGCGACCAGTTTCTCCAGTTCCTTATCCATCGTGTGCTCTCTTCATGCCTTGCATGCTGATGCGCAGTTTCTTAACCGCGCGAAATACGGCTTGCTTGACCTGTCCTTCATTAAGGTCCAGTTCGGCGGCGATCTCCTTCCCCCGCCACTGCTCCAGGTGCTTGAGAACGAAGCAAACGCGTTCGGCCTCTGTGAGCTCACCCAACGCACGCGCGAGGTTGCTTTCCAGCTCGTGCTCCTCCCAGGCGCGCTCGGGCGGTGGCGCCGTACTTTCCACGTCGCCTACCAGGGGCTCGAAGACGCCCGGCTTGCTCTTGCGTAACAGGCCGAGTGCCGCATTGACCGCGATACTGTGGATCCAGGTATCGAGCCTTGCCGTGCTCTGGAACTGGTGACGCTTGTTCCAGGCGTTGAGAAGCGCGTCCTGGACGGCGTCGGCCGCGAGATCGGGGTTGCGGGTGATCTTGAGGCAAGCGGAATACCAGCGATCCGAGCGCGCTGCTATCGCCTCGTGAAAATCCGCTTGCGTCGGCACCCCGCCGATATTCATTACCGCCACCATTGAAGCTTGGATGCTTCGTTACTGAAAAAGGTTAGCAGCTTGCCTCAGGCGACCAGGCCGGCTGCCCAGCCGGACGACCAGGCCCACTGGAAGTTGAAGCCGCCGAGATGCCCGGTGACATCGACGACCTCGCCGATGAAATACAGCCCCGGCTGGCGCGCCGATTCCATGGTTTTCGACGACAGCTCGGTGGTATCGACGCCGCCGAGCGTGACCTCGGCGGTGCGGTAGCCCTCGGTGCCGCCGGGTTTCAGCGTCCAGTGACTCGAGTTCATCCGGCCAGTCGCGCCAGCCGCTCGTCGGCGATCTCCGCCAGCGGTGTCTCCGCAACCTCCGGCCAGAGTAGGGCCTGCAGCTCATTGACGAGCGCGCGCGGCAGGGCGCCGGCCAGCACCGTGCGCAGCAGCGCTTTTGGCTGCGAGCGCTTGGCATCGAGCAGCAGGTCGGCGGCGTCCGTGCCGGGAAGCAGGTCGATCTCTATCGCGTCGCCCGGCGACCAGTAGCTCGAGGCCTGCAGCATCGCGGGACCGCTGAGACCGCGATGCGTAAACAGGATGTCTTCGCTGAAGCTCATGCCGTTGCAACGCACCGTGGCGGGGGATGCTGACGCCTGACAGCCGGCCCGTCATCTCGTGCAGCGCGCCGGCCAGCGTGAACGGCACGAGTGCCGCCCGGGTGTCGAGAACGGTGTGGCCAAACTGCCTTGCCAGCTGATAACCGAAGTCCGATGCGCCCATCTTCGGGATGGACAGGCCACCGGAGGCGACGACCAGCGAGTCGGACTGAAAATCACCCGTGTTGGACGTCACTTTGAAGCCGTCGTCGAAACGGACAGCACCGATGTCGCAGTGCGTCACGATCCTGACGCCCGCGCTATCGCACTCGCTCTGCAGCATCGCCACGATCTCTTTCGACGAACCGTCGCAAAACAGCTGCCCGAGGGTTTTTTCGTGGTAGGCGATGCCGTGCTTCTCGACCAGCGCAATAAAGTCCCACTGCGTGTAGCGACTCAACGCCGATATGCAAAACGGCGGGTTCGCGGAGATAAAGCGCGACGGCTCACAATTGAGGTTGGTGAAATTGCAGCGGCCGCCACCGGACATGAGTATCTTCTTGCCGATCCTGTTAGAGCCTTCGAGCACAACGACCGTGCGGCCGCGATTGGCCGCGGTTATTGCGCACAGGAGACCGGCGGCGCCGCCGCCGACAATGATGACGTCGGTTTTCATCCTGCCGCGAGAATAGCAGGCTTGCGATTTCTCGGCCTTTAGCGCGCTAATTGTCTTTGCAGACGCGGGCCCGCTGCTCTACGAATAGGGGGCATGGCGGCAAGCTCTGAAGAATCGATTTTTCGCAGGCAGGCAATCAGCGCATTGTCGGCACGGCCTTTTGGCCGGCCGATCTCGCGTAATGCCACGTCCGTGGCGGTGGCTGACATCCCTGGTCATCGTGTTCGCGATGCTTGTTGCGCTGTTTCTCTGTACCGCCGAGTACTCTCGCAAGGAGTCCGTGCGTGGCTGGCTGGTGGCGCGCGACGGTGTCGCCAGGATTACGCACCCTACCGCTGCAGTCGTCGACAGCATCGCGACGAACGCAGGTGACGTGGTGCAGGCGGGCGAGCCGATTATTTATCTGTCTCGAGAACGTTTTCTCAGAGACGGCCGCAGTTCGATCGACGAAGTGATTCTCGAGCTCGACAAACAGATTGCCGCGATCACCCGGCGCGTTGAGCTTTTGCAGACCGAGACGACCATTGCAGGAGAGTCGATTGACACAGAGTTGGGCGGTCTCGCCAGGCAGCAGAAGGTCCTGGTTCGTCAGATAGCCGGGCAGCGTAATCGACTGGATGCCGCCTCGCGCCGGCTAACGCTGCTCAGCGTAGCGGCGCAAGCGAGGCGCGATTTCAGACCGGGAGCTCGCAGGCGAGCGTGATGAGCAGGTCGAGCTTGAGCCAGGGCTTAAGCCGTTTGCAGCAGGAACTGTTTGCACTTGACCGGGAGCGTGAGCGCTTGATGGCGAGAGCCCGAAGCCTCCCTGTCGAAGCCGCGCGCTCGATATCGAACCTGAACTCCGAACGCTCTCGCCTGCAACAGCAGATGACCGAGCAGCGGTCTGCGCGCCACGTTGTGCTGAAATCGCCCATCTCCGGGAAGCTGGCCTCCGTCGAAGTGCACGAAGGCAGCGCGATCCTGCCAAACCAGCTGCTGGCAACGGTACTGCCCCTGGACCTCGAAATGGTCGCCGAGGTCTTTGTTCCGTCAAGCGCCGTCGGATTCATCAAGCCCGGGCAGCCAGTGCGACTGAGCTATGACGCATTCCCCCGGCAAAAATTTGGCACGTTCGCCGGTCACGTCGAGAGTGTTTCGGATTTTGTACTGATGCCCTCGGAGGTACCCCGGACGTTTTTTCCCGCGTGAGGCAACGTTCAAAGTCAAAATCGAGCTGCTGTCCGACTCGGTAGTCATCGATACGGCCGATGCGCCGCTTCGGCCCGGCATGCTGCTCGCGGCCGAGATCGTGCTCGAACAGCGGACCCTGGCGGAATGGTTGCTCGAGCCGCTGCGCCTGCGTCGCGACGACGAGGCGCAGGTGACAGCGTCGGGTCGCCAAATTCCGTATCTCAGCATGAGCGCGGCCCCACGCCTGCCGCTGATACGGCAGGCGACAGCGAGCGAATGCGGCCTGACCTGCATCGCCATGATCGCGTCATACCTCGGCGCCGGCATCGACCTGATCGAGCTGCGGCGGCGCCATCCCCAGTCACTGCAGGGCGCTACGCTGCAAAACATCGCCGCGACCTGTGAGTCGCTGCGGCTTTCAACGCGGGCCGTAAGCTGCCGCGTTGCCGAACTGCAGAAGCTCAGAACGCCCTGCCTGCTGCACTGGCGATTCAATCATTTCGTCGTATTGAAATCGGCTACGCGCAAATGCGTCATTCTTCATGACCCGGCGCGGGGCGTGGTTCGTGATACCTATGACGAAGTTCTGGACGCGTTTACCGGGGTCGCCGTGGAAGTGACCCGAGGGCCTGAGTTTCAGAAGGCACGGCAGCCGGCCAGGCTAAAGCTGGGCGGCCTTGTTTCCCTCGACACGGACCTCCGCCAAAAACTCGCGGCAGGCCTGGGGCTCGCGCTCATCTGCGAAGCGCTGCTACTTGCCTCGCCGTTCTACCTGCAGGTCGTCATCGACCAGGTGGTCGGTAAAGGCGACCTCTCCTTGCTCAACATGCTGGCTGCTGGTTTTACGGTGTTGATGTTGCTGCAGGTGACGGCAAACGTCCTGCGCCAGTTGACGTTTCAGTACGTCAGCCAGGTGTCGGTTTTCGACACGACAGCGCGCGTGCTGCACAGGCTACTGCGGTTACCGCTTCGCTATTTTCGCGATCGCGACCTCGGCGATATCCAGCATCGCATACAGTCGTTGCGACGGGTGCAGGCTTTTATCGTCAATTCCGCCCCGGCGCTGATCGTCGACCTGCTGTTTATCGTGCTGATTACGTCGCTGATGATTCTCTATGAGCCCCGGCTCACCTTGCTCGCCATTGCGGTTACCGGTGCATGGTGTTTGTGGCGTGCGTCGATTCTTCACATCAGCCTGAGGCTGTCGAACGACATTGCATTGTCGGAGTCCGCGGTGGAGACCCATTTCCTTGAGACCTTGCGTGCCGTGCAGACGGTGAAAATGGCCAACGGCGAGGCGGCACGCCAGTCGGAGTGGCGCAACCTGTTTGCGGTCGGTATCAACGACAAAATCCGGGTCGGCAACCTGGCGATACTGGATGGCGCGCTGCGACAAGCGCTGTTTCAGGGGCTGCGCATCGCCAGTATCTACGTGCTCGCAAAGAGTGTCCTCGGCGGACAAATGAGTATCGGCATGGTATCCGCCTTCGTCGCCTACCTCGGCATGTTCATTGTCCGTGCCGGCGGCATCGTTGATCGTGTCGTCGAGTTCAAGCTGCTGGCGGTGCCGCTCAACCGGCTGGCGGACATCATTTTTAACGAGGAAGAACCGGCTGGTGACCACCAGCGGCAGGTAGAGTGTATGCGCTACGACCTGCACATCAGGAACGCGTGGTTTTCCCATTCGCCAACGGAACGCTGGATTCTCAAGGATTGTAATTGCCGCATAGCCGAGAACAGCTTCGTTGCCGTCGCAGGGGTTTCCGGTGCCGGCAAAAGCACGTTGTTGCGACTAATCGCCGAGGCCGAGCCGCTGTCCGGCGGGGAGATACTCCTCGGCGGGGTGGCGGTGACGGATTGGCCAAGGCAGGCGCTGCGACGGGAGATGGCGGTCGTCTCCCAGGAGGATCGCCTCCTGAAGGGTTCACTCGCTGAAAATATCGCCGTTTTCGATCGCACGATTGATCTCGTGCGAGTGCGACAGGCGGCTGAACAGGCGTCAATAGACGCCGAGATCCAGGCACTGCCCATGGCGTATGAAACGCGGGTATGCGATCTCGGCGCGGCGCTGTCGAAAGGGGAGACCCAGCGCATCCTGCTTGCGCGGGCGTTTTATCGCCAGCCCCGGCTGCTGCTCTTGGACGAGGCAACCAGCGGGCTCGATGCCCGCTCCGAGAAGCGTGTCATCGACGCGATCTCCCGGCTGAAAGCGACCCGAATCGTCATTACCCACAGTGATCAAATGCTGCAGGCCGCCGACCGGGTGCTGTGGCTAAAGGACGGGGTTCTGTTGACATCGCGACCCGAGCTCAACGTCTGACCGCTTCAAGCAGCGATCGGAAAATAGGCGAAAAAACAGGTTCCGTTGCCCGTTTCCTGCGCCACTCCGACATGTCCGCCGATGCTGTGCATTACGCCATGGACAGTCGAGAGACCGAGGCCGCTGCCGACGCCAACCGGTTTCGACGATACAAGCGGCTCAAAAATCCGGTCGGCGAGGGTCTCGTCGATACCCGGGCCGGAGTCACGCACCGCCAGACGAGCATAGCGGCCAGAGAAGTGCTCGCCGCATGAGGCGCAGTATCTGAAGCCCTCGGCGAAATCGATCGATACCTCGATGTCGCCGTCATTGCTCACTGCATCGAGAGCGTTGTACACGTAGTTCGAAACAACCTGGTGGATCATCGGTCGATCGGCACGGACGACAATGTTTGATTCGTGCTCCTGAAGAACGAGTCGTACGCGGTGGTTCAACGAATGCTGGATGATTTCGACCGTGTTGCGGACTTCGTAGTTGAGGTCGAGGTTTCCGGTCACTATGCGCTCTCCTGAATTGCCAAACTGGGCAAGTTTGTCAATCAGGCTACGCGCATAGCTGATGCCTTCGTCAAGTCCGTCTAGTTCGTCTGTAACCGAACGATCGCGTGCCAGCTTGTCGCGGATCAGGTCGGCGTGCAGCGTTATGGCGGTCAGGGTGTTGCCGAAGTCATGTGCGAGGCCGGCAGACAGTCTTCCCAAAGAGCGAATACGGAGCTCGCGATCGAGTTGCTCCTCGACCCGCTGGGCGCGTGCTGCAGCCTGATTCCGCAGCTTGTCGAGCTTCTTCACGCTGCTTCGAAACAGAAAGTACAGCACGACCAACAGGAGGGTTATAACGACAATCCAGGTTCCTACAACAAAGTCACGGGTTTGGCGCGTATCGATGTCCAACAGGCCGGTCGCATACCCGGTTACGTGCAAAAATGGCAGCGACAACCCGAACAACAGCAGCGCGCGTGACGCAATGGTCAGCCTGTCGACGGGATCGTCGCCCGGTTCCTCTATGGAGGCAGTCAATCTCGTTCCACTCAGCAGAAAGGCAACCGGATACCAGGCATACCAAAGTATATTGAGCGGCCTTCCGGCGGCGTACTCGACAAGACCCCAGCCAAAAGCCATCGCGAGCAGGTCGGCCACGACGATGAGTGAAAATACCGTCGCGAAACCGCCGAACAGGAAACGCCAGGACGCATTATCTGTCTGCAAGACGGCCATCAGGAATCGCAATGCCAGGTACGCATCGAAGGCTGCATGCAAGTCCATACGGCATGGCGTAAGGACCGTTCGAATTCGCCAGCGGAGCGATCCCGAAATAAACGAAAATCGCCACAAACATCAACAGGCTGCCGAACGCGGCCGCGGCATGCTGCTTCGCCCTGCGCTGTCCATCGCCTTTATCCAGCCGCAACTCCACTGCAACGGCAACAAGACAGAAATGGCCGAGGTAAAGCAGGTCTTTGAGGAGCGTGAGAGACGTTGATGTATCGTCGCGAAAAGCCAGGGCCACGGCCGCAGAGGCGAGCCAAAAGCCAAAGCTGGCGCTGATTAAGCGCCAGAACCATTTTCTGTTCTCGGTATCGGACCTGCGCGATGCGTCGAGATACAGCATTAGCAGAACGGTCAGCAGAACAGGTTCGGCGACGTAGTAGTCGAAAGCCAGCTGGAGCGCTTCAGGTAACAGCAAGAGATAGGCGATGACCAGTGCGCCAAAACCGATCAGTGCGGCCAGCATGGCGCCGCCGATCTCAACCTGCCGCCGAATTCCGACACTCATTGTGGTTTCACTCGTGTCATCCATGATTCAACCGACCGGGCAACGAGAAGCGCCCGGTCAAAGCTGGACATTGTAACCAGAGAGCCTCGGGCCGGTGAGGAAATTGAAAGCGGTGACCCGAGTTAGCACGACTATTCCTGCGTCCGTTGCCATCAAGGCCAACGGACCACGACTATTCTTCAGTGGCAAAGGATAGGCAGCGTCCGACTGGTGCGCTTTGCCGTGGCGAGAAATTCCTCTGGTGCAAATCCGGATCGGTGAAATCGTCGGATCTGTGCCTCAACTTCTTTCGGCCGGCCCTGGGCGCGCAATAAAGTAGCCCTGCAATTTGTCGCAGCCGATGTCCAGAAGATGATCCAGGACTTTCGGCGATTCGACTCCTTCGGCACACACGCTCATGTCCAGTTGCTGCCCCAGCATGACAATTGCTTTAACTATCCTCGATGCATCCGGTTGATAGCCGAGCTCACGAACAAGGTAGCGGTCGATCTTCAGTTCGGTAAAAGGCAGGCGATGGAGCTGCTCTATAGACGAGTAACCGGCCCCGAAATCGTCGATCGACAACCCGAATCCCATGTTACGAAGCTTTTCGAGAACGCCTATGGTCAGGCCGGGGTTTTGCATTGCCGATGTTTCCGCAAGCTCCAGCGTGAGTTTTGAATTGTCGAGCCCTTGCTTTCGCATCAGTTTCTCAAGCGCCGCGGGAAAGGCGGGCTCGGTAAGCAGCGACGGTGGAAGGTTTATGGACGTCGTAATCGCGTGGCCTCGATTGTCCCAGTCACGCATTTGCGACGCGACTTGCCTGAGCAGCGTCCAGGTGAGCGTGCCGAGCAGGCCGCTTTCTTCGGCGACCTGAATGAACTGGCTCGGAAAAGCGGTCAGCACCGCCAGTCCGATGCCAGCGCGCGAGCGCTTCGACCTCGGAGAGGTTCCAGCTCCCATCCGCGCCCCGAACCGCTTTCGCCTGGTACGCGGGCCGTATTTCGCCCTTCTTCAACGCGACGTGTAGCTCGTCTACCTGCGTCGGCGTTGCTGTCTTCGCGGTCTTGCTGAGAATGGTGCGCAGTGTATCGATCAGGACCGGCTTCTTTAACGCACCTGTTACGGTAAGACCAAGCAACTCCACAATGTCTCTTGCCCGGCTCAAGGTTCGATCGTCATCTCCGCTGATCAGGACGATCTTGGCATCGCCGCACTCGTCGCCCGCTGCTTTAAGCACCGACATCAAGTCGGCTTCCGATAGATCGACATCGACGATGATTACGTCAGGCGGGTGCGCCACAAGTTTCGTCACGAACATGCCTGGACTTGAGGCCGTTGCAACATTAAATCCCAAACGACGACAGACGGTAGCGAGGTAGTCGCGGACGCACTTCTCGTTGTTCACAATAATCAGATCTTGATGTCCCGAACGTGACTCCAAACCTCGATACCTCGCCTTGACGCCAAATGCGCTTTTCATAGGGTAATTTTCGCCCAATCGGCGGTCGTCCTGTATAGGGAAATCACTGAATCTAGGGGTGGGAATACCCGACATCGCGCTTTCACATTTGTGGCATAGTCTGGGTCATTGGAGATGTCCGGTGCGACGTTTCCTCGAGGGCATAGCCGGTGCGTATTTTCATTGTTGACGATCATTCACTCGTTCGTGCGGGGATCCGGCGCATGCTGGAAGGGATGGCAACGAGTATAGAAGTCGTCGGGGAGTCGAGTAACGGGCGTGACGCGCTGGACGTTTTGGATAAACTCGACGTCGAGATGCTGTTGACCGATTTGGCGATGCCAGATATGGATGGCGTTTCCCTGATCAAGAAGGCGCAAAAAAAAGTACCGGGGTTGAAGTGTCTTGTGCTGAGCATGCACACAAGCCAGGAGCACGTTGTTGCCGCCTTGCGGGCAGGCGCTTCGGGCTACGTTCACAAAAATGCCTCCGCGGAAGATTTGCTGGTTGCTGTCCAGGCCGTGAGCAAAGGCGCGACGTTTCTGCACCCCGCCGTTGCAGGCTCGGTTGTTGAGTTGTTGCGCGCATCGGCGAACAACACGGACCCGCTCGATCTGCTTACCGATCGGCAACGGGAAATCCTCAAGCTGATATCAGAGGGCTGCAGCACAAAAGAAATCGCAGCGCGACTCAGCGTAAGTGCCAAGACGGTCGAGACACACCGGTCGCAGCTGATGGACCGCCTGCAAATCAGAAACATCCCTGGACTGGTGAAGTTTGCTATTCGCCGTGGTCTCGTCGATCTTGAGACCGAATGAGCGGCACCGTCCTACGATTATCAGTCCCGATAAACCGGCGGCTTCTCCGAGCCTGACTGCAGGTAGCGATCGCGCAGCAAGGTTTGCCGACTAACCATCGGCATGTCCACACCGTTGATTAACACCTGGTCCGGGTAGCTCGTGACTTCCAGCGGATCGGCCGGCCAGATAACGATGTCCGCGGCCTTGCCGGCCTCGATGCTGCCCACGGTGTCGGCGACGCCGTAGATCTCTGCAGGCGTGAGCGTAATGGCGCGCAGCGCGGCATCCCAGGCGAGGCCATCGCCGACGGCGTTGCCGGCCGTCTGCGTCATGTTGCGCGCGTTGTGGGTTTCGCTGCGTGCCTCCGTGAACGCCACTTTCACGCCAGCCTTGACGAGCAGCGTGGCAGCGCCGCTGCGGGCATTGATGCGGTCGAAATTGCCGGGCAGGTTCGCCAGTGGCGCGAGGATGACCGGGATTTTAGCGGCCGCAACCGCGTCCGCGACCATCCACGCCTCGGTGCCGCCGACGATGATCGCCCTGAAGCCGTATTCCTTGCTAAGTCTGATAAGGGTCTCGATGTCGCTGGCACGGTCAACGCCCACCAGTAGCGGCGTGTCGCCGTCGATAACGCTTTGCAATGCATCGAGGTCGTTAATGCTGTGCTGGTACTCGCGACGCATGCCGCGCGCGACGTCTACCTTGTTTTCCCGGTAGTCGGCGGCTTCGTCCAGCGCGTTACGCAATATGAGCCAGGCACCGGTACGCGTACCGCCGGAAAATGTGCTGCCGCGCTCGCCGAGGGTAACGACCATTGCTGCGCCGCGACGATCCAGCACGTTGTCATCGCCGAGGTTCACAATCGCGGCCAGGCCGGACAGGATGTGGCCGGCCTCGAAGCTGTCGTTCGGACTGGCCGGCGACGGCACGATAGCGGCGCGCGTCACGCCCTCGATGCGGTTGATCGGTATCAGGGTAGAGCGACGATTGTACGCATCCGCGACGTCAAAGCTCGCGGTGTACTGCTCGCCGCGTTGCTGGCTGTCGATCGGCCCTGCTGAAAAACCCACTTCGACGAGGCCCATCTGCCCGGTCGGCGCAAACAGCCCTGGCGTAATGATCTTGCCGCTGGCATCGATGACCGTCGCACCGCCTGGAACGCTCAGTGAAGTGCCGACAGAGCGAATGCGGCCGTTCTCGATGATGATCGTCGCGTTATCGATGGTGCCGAGCGGTCCGACGGTATGCACCTTGCCACCGACGATCGCCGTCGTCTCTGCAACGGCGGGTACACAGAGTGCGAGCACTAACAGCGTTGTTAAGATTCTCATTGTGCACCTCCGGCCGACGCCGCCGTGCCGAGCGTGAAGTCGGTCATCGGGTTGACGGCGTCATTGCCTTTTTCGTAGGCGAGCGCGCCGTCGATGTAAACCCGCTCCGCGCGCGTGTACACGCTGAACGGATTGCCGTTCCAGACAACGACGTCTGCCATCTTGCCGGCCTCGAGCGTGCCGGTGACCGCGTCGATGCCGAGCGCCTTGGCCGCGTTCTGCGTGATCCAGCGAATCGCCTGTTCGGGTGCAATCTCAACGCCCACCTTCGCCGCCGCGCCCATCACCTTGGCCGTTTCCTGGTTGAGGATCTGGATGCCCAGTTCATCGTCGGAATGGATGATCGCGCAGGCATTCGCCCGGTCGACGATCGCGGCGTTTTCGCGAATGCCGTCGTAGGCCTCCATCTTGAAGCCCCACCAGTCCGCCCACATGGCCGCACAGGTATCTGCTTCGGCGAGCAGGTCGGCAATCTTGTAGGCCTCGACGGCGTGATGGAAGGCGGTGATCTTGTAGCCGAACTCCTTGGCGATATCGAGCATGATCGACATTTCATCGGCGCGATAGCAGTGGTTGTGTACCAGGATCTCGCCGTTCAGAACGCCGACCAGGGTCTCCAGTTTCAGGTCGCGAGCCGGCGCTTCGCCCTTGCCGTTGTCGGCGGCCGCCAGTTTGTCCCGATAGTCGGCGGCTGCGATCCAGGCGGCGCGATAGCCGGCGACGTTGGCCATGCGCGTGGCCGGCGACTGGTTACGGCTGCCGTAGACGCGCTTCGGGTTTTCACCGCAGGCCATCTTCAGGGAATGCGGCGCGCCGGGGAACTTCATGTCCATGACGTTCCGTCCGGGCACGTTTTTCAGCGTAACGCCGCGCCCGCCAATCAGGTTGGCCGAGCCGGGCAGTATCTGCAGGGAGGTGACGCCGCCGGCCAGCGCGGTCACGAAGCCGGGGTCCTGCGGCCAGACGCTGTGCTCTACCCACACCTCCGCGGTAACGGGCGCGGTCGCCTCGTTGCCGTCCGAGTGCGACGCGGTGCCCGGCGAGGGATACACGCCGAGATGAGAGTGCACGTCGATAATGCCGGGCGTGACCCAAAAGCCCTCTGCCTCCACAACCTCGGCACCGCTGGCCCGCAATCCCGTGCCGATGCCGGCGATCTTGCCGTCACGAATCAATACGTCGGCATTGTCGATGCGCTCTCCCGTGCCCGTGAGTACGGTGGCGCCAGTGATGATGGTTGCCGTTGACGGCATGGCCGCATAGCGGCTGTCGTACGGGCTCGCACCCGCGTCCTCGTTGTCCTGGCCGCAGGCGCCCAGAAATAAGAATAAGGCCGCTAGCGCGACGGGTGCTTTTTTCACGTGTCTCCCCCGAAAATTTTGCAAAGGATACCAAGAAGCGGCTGCCTCGTAACGAGCACAGCCAGGGCAGCCAGGGTCAGACCATCGAATAGACTTCCATAGCAGTGACAAATCTCTTAAAAGGCCCATTTCCTAGGCGTACAATTCGATTTTGATCCAAAAATGAGGATTTAGACCTATGACTACCTTAATGCGATAGTGGCTTAGATTTCGTTTTCTGTATCAAAACGGGACTCTAAGCGTTGAAAATCGCCGGTCTAAGGATTTTGGTGCTGCGTTCCAAAGAGTAATCAATGGTCTGTCCCCCCCCCCGGGTCCCCGGGAAGGTCGGGTATCGAATACGCATCATGCAATTCCGTCCTTTTTGGCTCGATAATAAAAATAGAGCGCCATTACGCACCCAACTATCGGCATTATGATGCCGAACTCATCTATGTAGAAATGAGTATCCTCGCCGCGGATAGTCAGAGGCGTAAATATTCTCTGAATAAAAAGATTATGGCTCGCATGTAGAATAACGGCCGGCCACAAGCTCTTGGATCCAAAGGCAAAGTACGCGTAGACGATACCCTGCGGCACGATTGCCATCGTGAAAATGAACATTTGCAAGACGAAATTGCCTTCCCCGGCGTTGTAATCTGTAAACAGGATCGCTGGCCAGTGCCACATAGCCCAAATGATTCCGGACAAAAGCCCAATCGCCCAGAACGGCAAGACCTTCCGCATTTCCCATATCATGAATCCGCGCCAACCGATTTCCTCTCCGAGGGCGCGCGATGCCGCGCCAACCATGCCAACTGTGGCCAGCATGATCCCAAACACGATGGCTGCAATCAGCTTAGGTTCGTTGCCCCCAAGGAGCTGGTTCGACCAATCTGCCAGCGTCTCGCTGTTACCAAACCGACTTCCGCCCAGGCCGAATATCCAGATAGGGAGATAAATGATCAGGCCGTAGACGATGGGTAACGCCCAGGCGTACCAGTTCCATTTCCACTGTCCCCAGCGCCACGGCAGGCTGGCAATTGACCGTTTCAAAATGAGGCACGCGAAAATGGCGGCGAGCCCCGGCGACCACATCACACCGGTCACCAAGAGCGTCGGTGTGCTGCCCTGATACGCCATCAGCCCACCAAATACCGAGGTCAGCGCAAGGGTCAAAATCAAGAACAGTCCTATTGCCCGCCAGGCCGCTTTGCGTGCATTGACATCGTTGCTCTGGCCCATATCTTTTCGCTCAGCTCTTAGGATTCGTTCTTGCACGCGCGCAGAATGATGTCCGAAAACACGGCGTCTCTTTGAGTGGGTGTAATGGCGGCGAGAAACGGTATCCTCTCCCAGCGTCCCGCAATCATCAGATCGGCGAGCCCGTGTGCGATGGCCCAGGCTGCCATGACGTCGGTCATCGCCGATCGATCCGAATATGGATCAGTCCCTGATATGTGTCGAAGGTCATCGACGAGTTTCTTGAAGGCCGCGTCGGCGTACTCTGCCAATACGGGCGCCGATCTGTCGGGACGCTCAGATGAAAACATCAGTCGGAACAGGGCGGGATTCTGCTTGGCGAAATCGATATATCCGAGTCCTGCTGCGGACAATTGGGCCTTCGGCTCCTTACTTGCGTTTCGCTGAAATTGTTCCTGGGTCTCGATAAACCGTTGATAGCCCGACGCTGCCAGTTCTGTTAGAAGCCCCTGTGCGTCACCGAAATGATGGGCGGGCGCGCCGTGACTAACGCCGGCGCGTTTGGCCACGCAGCGCAAAGAGAAGGTTTCGACCCCCTTTTCCGACAGTTCCTCCTCGGCCGCCGCCAGCAGCGCTCGCCGCAGATCACCGTGGTGATAGTTGGTTTTGGATGGCATTGGATCGTTGCAGTTATCCCTGATCAACGAATCTGAGACTGTGCCGCCATATCTAGACAGTGTCAAGATATATTGACGCGGCCTGGATTGCACCTCCGAAGCCCGGCGGGCTAACAGCCAGGGTCGGACCATCGAATAGACTTCCATAGCAGCGACAAATCTCTCAAAAGGCCCATTTCAGAGGCTTAGATTTCGTTTTCGGTATCAAATCGGGACTCTAAGCGTTGAAAATCGCCGGTCCAAGGATCTTGGTGCTGCACGCTAAAGAGTAATCGATGGTCTGTCCCCCCCTTGCGAAGATGCCCTCCGCGGAGTGAACTGGTGCGAACGGTTAGATGAAGAAAACCATTTGGCTGTGCTTCGCTGCGCTGTGTCGCCAGACAGCGAGTCGGACTGTTGTTGTTCGCACACGGTAACAAGCACGGCAGCGACTCAGTACGCTATCGATCTCGTAGCAATCGCCTCAGGCAGAAGCAAAGAAAAAGGCATTCCGCGCATCAATGTGCTCTATTATTATGAGCGTCGTCTTAACACGTGATTTGCCTCTCGATGAAACACCTTGCGATCGGCATTGTTGCGCTCTCAGCACTATTGGCCCTCACAATAGCCGGCTGTGGTGGCCATGAGAACACTGGCGTGGCACCCATGCAGCGCTTTACGCTCGACCATGACGGGCTCGAGCGCGAGTACTTCGTGTTCTTGCCGTCAAGCTACGGTGAAACGGAACTGCCGGTCGCCGTCTTCATGCACGGCTACGGTGGCAGCGCTACCGGCACAGAAGCCGAAGTGACCAACGGGCTGAATCGCTACGCAGAAGCGTACGGCTACGTCATGGTCTACCCGCAGTCCACCTGGTTCATGGCGGACGGCGCACCAGAAGAGCGCTGGGAGGTCAGTTCGTGGAACCACATCTCCGACGGCTTCGACAAGGGTCCCGCCGGACCGATATGCACGCCCGATGCCGTGTCCTATCCGTGTCCGCCGGAATGCGGTAGCTGCGGCGAGTGCGGCTGGGCATCGTGTCACGATGACGTCGGCTTTCTGAAAAAACTGCTAGAACGAATCGTGGCGGACCTGCAGGTCGACGAAAAACGGGTGTACGTTTCCGGGTTCAGCAACGGCGCGATGATGGCGAACCGCATCGCGTGCGAAGCCTCGGAGCTAATCGCGGCGGTGGCGCTGGTCAGCGGCCGCGTCGAACCGGGTTTCGAATGCACGCCGACAGACGCATTGCCGTTACTGCAGATCAACGGCGGCAAGGACGAGGTCGTGCCGGCCGACGGTCGCGTCAGCCACGAAGGCTACTTGTATGCCAGTACGGCCGCCATAGCAGAGCTTTGGAATGACGGTGCGGCGTGCGCAGCAAAGAAAACAGCCTGGACCTCGGCGGCGCTTGGCGAATGTCCCGGTGCAATGCACCGTTGCCTGCGCGGGTACCGACCACGAATCGATCGACTGCCTCTGGCCCGACGGTGGTCACCGCTGGCCCGGCACGGAGGCGTCTCGCGGCAGCAACGGCTACTGCGTGACGGCGCTGCAGGCGGAAAGCATGCCGGAACAGGCGCTGTGCATTGCGCCCGATCCGGGCCAGGACGTTTGGGGATCTCGACTCCTGTTCGAATTCTTTGACACCCACACGGGGCGAGGCGACTGAGCCCGGCGACCGCATCGTTTCTTGCCCGGTGGCATGTCGTGGGCGGTAGCGGCAGTCGTCGCTGATCGATCCTGTGTTTCCAGCAGGCGCTGTTTCCCTGTATTGTCCGGTCTCGACCGGATCGTCCCGAAGGTCACCGCGCGGCGTGTGACGCACCCGTTAGCACGGCATCGGCGCCCAACATCAAACAGGAAAGGCCACTGCTTTGGCAGACACACCAGAAACAGACCCGGCGACGTTTCGCAGCGCACTCAGCAACTTTGCGACCGGCGTGGCGGTTGTTACGACGCTGGATAAGGCGGGTGAAAAGGTTGGCATCACCGTCAGCAGTTTTAATTCGGTGTCACTTACCCCGCCGCTGATTTTGTGGAGTGTCGGTAAAGAATCGTTTAGTTACGACGTTTTTGCCGCCGCCGAGACCTTTGCCGTGCATATCCTGGCCGCAAACCAGCAAGACCTGTGTGATCGCTTTGCGCAGCGAGGGCACAACAAATTTGTCGGCCTCGATTGCAGCGCGGGCATTGACGGCGTACCGGTACTGCCGGACTTCGCCGCGTGCTTCGAGTGCAAGACCGAGCACGTCTATCCCGGCGGCGATCACAAGATACTGGTCGGGCGTGTGCATCGTTTCGAGGAACGTGACGCCGAACCGCTGATCTACCATCGCAGCCGCTTCGTCGGCACGGCCGAGCTTCCCTGAACGACAACGGGCCGCTCGCGGTCGCGGTCAGAGCCCGCTCAGTTCCGGCGCGGTAAAGACGAGGAACAAGCCGAGCAGAATCCCGACGCGGTAGCTCCAGTCCTGTGATTGTGCGACCGGCTCTATGTGCCCGCCGTGATCATGCGTGATGCCAAACGCAACAATATGAATCAGCGAACCGGAGACGAAGGCCTGCACGCAGGCGATGCTTTGCGCCTCGGCGAGTTCAACGATCGGGCCACCCAGGACGTAGGCAATCGCGGTTGCGATACTGATCGCCGCGAAAGCGGCAATCGCGACGGAAACGCCCCAGGTTGGGTCGCAGCGACCACCAGATCGCCATGCCGACCGGCAGCCTGTGCAATATGACGGCGTGGGCGAGGTCGCCGCCTTGTGCGGGTAGCAGGGCGATGCCGTCGATGACGGCATGGATAATGAGGCCCAGTGCGGCGATCACGAGCACCGCCACGTGCGCCTCGTGAAAGGCGCTGTGAAAACCGCGTTCCAGTACGACAGGGAACGCGATACCCAGTGCCAGGAAGAACACGCCCCAGGCGCCACCTATCAGGAGCGCATCCGGGATGATGTGGACACAGATGATGCCGGCGATCGTTATGAAGATGAAGCCGTCGAGGACCTGTCGGGCCACGCGGTTTTGCCGCCCGTATGCGTAGATAAGCGGGCCGAGCAACAAGGCGGCAATGCTGAGTACTAGGTTCATAAGCTTGCGTGCCCTGGCAGGGCGGCTGTGATGGTGCCTGGCGTGCGGTTAGAATACACCAATGATTCTACAAAGGATGGCCATCCCGCTGTTTCTTGCCGGCATCGCAGCCTTGTTCTTTGCGGGTGCTGTCAATGCCCACGGCGGCGTTGTGCAGGAGGACGATCTGTGTGTCATCAAAGTCGACTTTCTGCGTGCGCATTTCAAGGTCTACCAGCCGCGCGTGAGCGGCCACAAACAGTTCTGCGAGGACCTGCCGGCCGCATCCGAAAGCGTATTCGTCATGGAGTACCAGCACGATGCGCTGCGCGACATGCCGATCGACTTCCGGATCATCCGCGATGTCACGGGTAAGGGCCGGTTTGCGCGCATGGAGGACGTCATCCAGTTGGCCGATCTCGACAGCGTCACCGTCTTTCATCAGGCGGCCGCCACCGATCCTGACGTGTTCACCGTGATCCACGACTTTTCTGAGGAGGGGGAGTTTATCGGCATCGTCTCGGCGACAGAGCGGGACTCCGGCCAGGTGTATGCCGCGGTGTTCCCGTTTGAGGTCGGCTTTACCGGTATCGGCTACTGGCCGTACTTCATCGCCGTCCTGGTGCTGCTGCAGCTGCAATTCCTGTTTATGAGTGGTCGCCTCGGCCGTTGGTTGGGCGGCAAACGCGCGCCGGCCGCGCTCTTCGTGATTGGTGCCCTGCTTATCCTGCCTGTCAGCAGTGTGCTGGCCGATACGAGCGCGCTGCGCGTCACCTACACGACGCCCGCCGGCCCGCCGGTGATCAACCAGATTCACTCCTGGATACTTCACGTGGAAACAATAGAGGGCGAGCCGGTGGACAATGCCAGGATCGAGGTTGTCGGCGGCATGCCAGATCACAATCACGGCTTGCCCACGCGCCCGAAAGTGACAGAGGCGCTCGGGGGCGGTGACTACCGGCTCGAGGGCATGCGTTTCCACATGCAGGGGCGCTGGGAAATTACCGTCACCGTCGTTACCGACGAAACATCGTCGGTCGTCGTTATCCCGCTGTCTTTGTGAGGTCGATGTACTGGAAGCTGGGCGGCGCGTTCGCGGCGGGCCTGGTGCTGTTTTTGGTTTGGCAGGTGCGGGATAGTCGGCTGCCGGCGTGGAGTGACGCCGAGGTCGCCGTGCTCCGGTCGCTGGCGCTCGAGCAGCCTGCCGCCCCTGCCGCCGGACCCAAGCAATGCCGTTGCCGATCATCCAGCGGCCGCCCGGTTCGGGCAACAGTTGTTCTTCGATCCGCGCCTGAGTGCCAACGGTGGCATTGCCTGCGCGACTTGCCACCAGCCCATTCGCCAGTTTACTGACGGTTTGCAGAAGGGGCAGGCCATCGGCACGTCGATGCGCAATACCCCCAGTGTTATCGGTACGGCGTTCAGCCCGTGGCTGTACTGGGACGGTCGCCGCGACAGCCAGTGGTCACAAGCGTTATCGCCGCTTGAAGACCCGAACGAACAGGCCGGCAATCGCCTGCAGATCTTAAGGGTCGTTGCCCGCGACCCGGCGTATCGGGAACAGTACCGGTCGCTGTTCGGGCCTTTGCCGGAACTGGATGACACCGACCGTTTTCCGCAAATTGACGGCGCCGCGCGTGGACGTCATTGGGATGCGGCGTGGTCGGCGATGCGCGAGGACGACAAGGTAGCTGTAAACCGGGCGTTCGCCAATGTAGGCAAGGCGATCGCCGCGTTCGAGCGCACCCTGCTGCCGACGGCCTCGCGGTTCGACCACTATGTCGCCGCCGTCGTCAACGCGGACAGGCAAATGCAGGAGGACTTGTTCAGCAACGATGAAGTCCGGGGGCTGCGCCTTTTTATCGGCGAAGCGCAGTGCACGCGCTGTCACAACGGATCGCTGTTGACGAACAACGAGTTTCACAACACCGGTGTCATCAGCGCCGCGGGGGAATTGCCGGACCGCGGGCGCGCAGACGGCTTGCGGGAAGTGCAGGGCGAGCTGTTCAACTGCCTCGGTGATTACAGCGACGATGTCGAACGGCGATGTCCGGAACTCGCCTACGTCCGCACGGGCCCCGAGCTTGTCGGCGCCGTTCGAACCCCGTCGCTTCGCAACGTGGCGGTAACGGCGCCTTACATGCACAAAGGACAGATCGCGACCATCGAAGACGTGCTCGTGCACTACAACGAAGCACCGGAGGCAATGATCGGCCACAACGAGGCCGAGCCGCTGGGACTCAGTTCCCGGCAACTGCAGCAGCTCGCGGCATTTCTTGCGGACGTTGACAAGCCCGGCCCCTGACGAGTAATCGGCAAGCCGGCCGAAGACAGACTCGCTGCTCCGTATCCGCAATCTTCCCGTATCCGCCCGCAAGGGGTGACTGTGATATCGTCAAATGCTGCCGCTACCCATATTTCACAGTGTGGAACACGCCATGAGTGCCGTACTCGAACAGCGCGATAAATCAATCGCAGAACTGGTCGCCAGCCAGAAACCGGGCTACTCGCTGGACCAGCGTTTTTATACGGATCCCGCTATCTACGCGTTGGAGCTCGAGCGCATCATTTATCGCAACTGGATTTTTGCCGGGCACGTTTCGCAGCTACCGGAGCCCGGTGATTTCAAAGTCCTGAACGTTGCGGGCGAGTCCGCCATTATCGTGCGTGGCAGTGATGGCGAGCTGAACGCTTTTGCCAATGTCTGTCGCCACCGCGGTTCGCTCGTTTGCCTGCAGTCAGCCGGGCACGTTGACAAGTTCACCTGCCCCTATCACGGCTGGATGTATGACATCGATGGCAAGCTGACAGCGGCGCGCAATATGCCGGAGGACTTTGACAAGTCAGCTCACAGCCTGAATCCGGTTTCGGTCGACGTTATTCACGGGCTGATCTTCGTTTGCTTTACCGACACGCCGCCGTCTCTTGCCGGGGCGAAGCGGGATCTCGCCGAGCCCATGGCCATGTTCGGTTTTGAAAATCTAAAAGTTGCGGCACAAAAAAGTTACGAGATACCCGCGAACTGGAAGTTGTCCGTCGAGAACTACCAGGAGTGTTATCACTGCGCAACGGCCCACCCGGAATACGCGCGCATGCACACGCTCATGCTGGACAGGGACAAGCGCGAACGAGTGCAGGGGACCATGCAGTCGAAGATGGCGTCTTGTGGCGTCAAGGACCTTTATTTCGACTACATCGATACGGCCGCGCGGCCCGGTGAGATGGGTTACGGATACAGCCGCACGGCACTGTTCGACAAGTACAAAACGGGCAGCAAGGACGGCGGCCCCGTCGCGCCGCTGCTCGGGGACTTTACTGACTATGACGGCGGCGCATCGGACTTTTCGTTCGGCCCGTTTTCTTTCCTGTTGGCCTACAGCGATCACGTGGTCGCCTACGTGTTCACGCCAATTACGCAGGACTCATCAAACTGCGCGATTTACTGGCTGGTTCGAGGCGATGCGAAAGAGGGCGCGGATTATGACGTCAACAAGCTCACCTGGTTGTGGGACGTAACGACGCAGTCGGACAAGGAGATCATCGTCAATAATTCCAGGGGCGTGCACTCGAAGTACTACCAGCCGGGGCCGTTTTCGGGAATGGAGCGCGCCGAGCGCATCTACATTGAATGGATCCTGCAGGAACTACAGCGACCTCTGTGACAACCGTCGCCAGGTGGCGCCTGGTGGCCTGCCGGAAAAAGGGGAGTAAGTATGGAGTTGGGTGCATTTTCAGTCAGCCTCGCCGTCAAGGATCTTGCGGCATCAACGGACTTTTACGCGAAGCTCGGTTTCGAACCCTTCGGCGGTGACCCCGGGCAAAACTGGGTGGTGCTGCGCAACCGTGACCATGTCATCGGTCTTTTCCAGGGCATGTTCAAGGGCAACATCCTGACGTTCAATCCGGGTTGGGATCAGGGTGGCAAAGACCTCGACACGTTCACCGATGTGCGGGCGATACAGCGGCAGCTCAAAGACCAGGGCGTCGAATTCGACAGCGAAGCTGACGAGACCACGACCGGGTCGGCAAGCCTGATGCTCACAGATCCCGATGGCAACCAGATCCTCATCGACCAGCACCGATAACGTTTGATGAAAGCGGTTATATGGCCGAGATACGGGCCGCCGGAGGTGCTGCGTCTCCAGGCGGTCGACAGGCCGGTGCCTGGAAGCAATGAGGTATTGGTCCGGGTCATCGCGGCAACCGTTTTTGCCGGGGACTGCGAGATGCGGGGCTGCGATTTCCCGGTCTCCTTCTGGCTTCCACTGCGGCTGATGTTTGGTCTGACAAAGCCGCGCAAACAGGTGCAAATTCCCGGCCAGGAGTTCGCTGGCGTCGTCGAGGCGGTGGGCGCAGGCGTTACAGAATTCAAAAAGGGCGACCCGGTGTTTGGTCCGGCCGAGAAATTTGGCGCTCACGCAGAGTACCTCTGCGTAAGTGACAAGAACGTGATGACCGGCAAGCCCGACAATATGAGCTTCGAGGAGGCCGCAACCGTGCCCGTTGGCGGTCTTAATGCGCTGCACTTTGTCCGGAAAGGCAAGGTCGGTGATGGAGACAAGGTTCTTGTCAATGGCGCGGCGGGCAGCATCGGTACGTTCGCTGTGCAGATCGCGAGGACATACGGCGCCGAGGTGACCGCCGTCGACAGTACGGAAAAACTGGCCATGTTGCGTGACATTGGCGCCCACCATGTCATCGACTACACGCAGGAAGACTTCACAAAGGCGGGCAAATCCTACGACGTTATTATCGACGTGGTGGGCAAAAGTCCTTACGCGGCGAGCGTCAGGTCCCTCAATAAACAGGGTCGCTACATACTCGGCAACCCCCGATTCTCAGGTTTTTTTCGAGGCTTGTGGACCTCGGCTACGAGCGGTAGGAAGGTTATTGCGGCGCTGACCGGATACAGGACCGAAGACCTGGTTTTTCTGAAAGAGCTGGTCGAGGCAGGCAAGGTCAGGACTGTGATTGACAGGCAATACGCCATCGAACAAATCGTCGAAGCTCACCGCTACGTCGAAACCGGGGAAAAGACCGGACATGTCGTGATCAACGTGTCGCAAGAACGCTAACGACGGGCAAGTAGATCTTGCCCCGAGCGCTTTGCTTCGCTCCTGGCTTGTGTCCGCGCTTAGTCCGTCAGTTGAAAAACGACGGTGATGGTCGCATCGAATTCCAGGTCCGCCGCGTTGTAACTCTCAGCCGCGTCAGACTGGACGGCCATCGATTTCATGGCGGCCGCTCGTGGCACAGGCGGTGGCGACAGGTCGGATCCGGCATGAATGCTTAAAACCTCACCGAGACCGGCACCCAGCGATGCGGCGAGCTGCGATGCGTTAGCCTTTGCGTCCTCGGCCGCGGCGGCCAGGGCTTGACGGTAGGTTTCCTTGCGCTTGCTGCTGTCGAGCTGCGGCGGGGACACCTGGTTAACACCGGCGTTGACCGCTCCCTCGATCATCGCGCCCAGTTTTTCCAGGTCCTCGATGTCGATCGTTATCTGGCGCTCGGCAATATAGCCACGCAGTTCCTGTTCCTCTTTCTCGCGGTTCCAGCGATAGTCGGGTCGTACCGAGGCGCGGGTCGTATCCACGCGATCGCGATCGATGTCCATGCGGTCCGTCAGTTTGAGCACCTTGTTGGTCACATCCGCGGCGACTTTTTGCGCGGTCGCGAGCGTCGGCTCCCGCGCGACGATGGACATGTGCAGCGTTGCGCGGTCGGGCTCGACCTCCGCAAAGCCCGTACCATTTACTGTAACCGTCCGCGCCGGTTCATCCGCCATAACACATGCACCCATACCCAGAAGCAAGAATACCCACAGAAATCTCAGCATTTTTTGCTCCTTATCGCAAAACGTTCAGACTTGTATCGGCAAGACCTCGGCCCTGCCGTTCTTTTCGGCGCTTGCCGCCGCCACGAATCCTAGCAGTTGAACCGCCGCAAGTGGACCCCTATCGCCGCTGCCGGTCTCTCAGAAATCACACGGTCAGCTCCGCGAACGGCGCAGCGCTATCCACGCAACGAGCACGCCCAGGCTGACGGCGGCGATAATCAGCGTGGCGAGCGCATTGATATCCGGCGATACGCCCAGTTTTACTTTCGAGAAGATCACCATGGGCAGCGTACTGCTGCCCGGCCCGGAAACAAAACTGGCGATAACAAGATCGTCGAGCGACAGCGTGAAAGCCAGCAGCCAGCCGGCAATCATTGCCGGTGCGATCAGCGGGACAGTGATATCGAAGACGACGCGCAGGGGCTTGCCGCCGAGGTCCATTGCTGCCTCCTCCAGTGACTCGTCCATGGACAGCAGCCTCGACTGCACGATGACGGCCACGTAGGCCATTGAAAAGGTGGTGTGGGCGATCGTGATCGTCGTGAATCCGCGCTGGCCGGGCCATCCGGTGAGCTGTTGCAGCGTCACGAACAGCAGCAACAACGACAGTCCGGTGATGACTTCCGGCATAACCATGGGCGAGGAGATCATGCCGGAGAACAGCGTCCGCCCCTTGAAACGACCGAAGCGTGCCAGCACCAGTCCGGCCATCGTCCCGAGCACTGTCGCAATCGTGGCGGAGGTCAGCGCAATGCGCAGGCTCAGCAGCGCCGCGTCGAGCACCTGGTCGTTCCGCAGCAGTTCGCCATACCAGCGCGTCGAGAAGCCGCCCCAGATCGTCGCGATCCTGGAGTCATTGAAGGAATAGATGACAACGAATACCAGCGGTATGTAAAGAAACGCGTAACCGAAGGCGAGTACCGAGAGGATGAAGCGGGATTGCTGCTTCATGCAGCACCTTCCTCGTCGCGCGTCTGGTAGCGTTGCAGGAGCACAATCGGCACGACAAGCAACAGCAGGAGAACGATCGCCACGGCCGAGGCGAGCGGCCAGTCGCGGTTGACAAAAAACTCGTCGAACAAAACCCGGCCAATCAGCAGCGACTCGGAGCCGCCAAGGAGATACGGGATGACGTACTCGCCCATCGCCGGAATGAACACCAGCAGGCAACCGGCGATGATGCCGGGCTTCGCCAGCGGCCAGGTGATATCCCAGAACGCGCGGGTTCGGGATGCGCCGAGGTCCTCTGCCGCTTCCACGAGATCGAGGTCCATGCGCTCGAGCGTCGCGTACAAAGGCAGGATCATGAACGGCAGGTAGGAGTAGGTCAGGCCAACAAATATCGCGAAGTCTGTGTACATCAACTGGATCGGCTGGTCGATGAGGCCAAGCCACATGAGCGTGTTGTTGATGACGCCATAGTTGTTCATGAGGCCCATCCACGCATACACCCGAAGCAGGAACGATATCCAGAACGGCAGCACGATCAGCAACAGCAGGAGGCTGCGCGTGGCTGGTGCCGACCGGGCGATGCCATAGGCCATCGGAAAGCCCAGTGCGAGGCAAAGCAGCGTCGCGCCGGCGGCCATGATGAGCGAGCGCAGGTAAGTGATGGCGTACAGCTTGTCGGTGAGTAAAAAGCGGAAGTTGTCCGCCGAAATCGACAGGGCGCCCTCTGCATCGAAGGTCGGTGTAAACGGTGGCTGTGCAATCACCGGATCGGCGAGGCTGATCTTCAGAATGATGGCGAATGGCGCCAGGAAAAACACCAGCAGCCACAGATACGGCGTCGCAACAGCGACGCGTTTCCAAAGTTGATCCCTGTTCATTGTGTTGCTGTAAGGCACCATTCAGTCCGGCAACACGACGACGCTGCGCGGCCGCCAGGAAATCCAGACCTCGTCTTCCCATTCGAGGAAACGGGTTGCCGCCCGGCGCCTGTTCTGGGAGCTGACGAGAACGATCTTGTCATTGGCCAGTTTTATCCGGTACAGCGACAGGTTGCCGAGATAACCGAGATCGTGCACCACGCCCCGTATCCGGGCGTCTTCCGTATTATCCGGTTCATGCTTGCCGACGAAGATCTTCTCCGGGCGAATGGCAACGCAGATTTTCTGGCCAAGCTCGACGTCGTGTTGACCCAGTGCAGAAAGCGTCGTGCCGGCTTCCTCGGATTGGATGTCGATAGCGTCGTCATCGATCTGTCGGACAATGCCCTCGAAGGTATTGATCGTGCCGATAAAGTCCGCGACAAATCGGCTTCGCGGGTACTCGTAAATCTCCAGCGGCGTGCCGATCTGCAGGAAGCGCCCTTTGTTCATCACCGCGATGCGCGTTGACAAGGTCATGGCTTCTTCCTGGTCGTGAGTGACGACGACAAAGGTGATGCCCAGCTCGTCCTGGATGTTCATCAGCTCGAACTGTGTGCGCTCCCGCAGTTTCTTGTCGAGCGCCGCGAGCGGCTCGTCGAGCAACAATACTTTCGGCCGCTTTATCAGCGCGCGGGCCAGCGCGACACGCTGGCGCTGGCCGCCGGACAGCTGGTCGGGTTTGCGCTTGCGAAACTCCCCGAGCTGCACCAGTTGCAGCGCATCGTCCACGCGTTTCTCGATGTCGTTCCTGGCGACACCGTCTTTTTGCAGACCGTAGGCGACGTTTTTCTCCACCGACATGTGCGGGAAGATCGCGTAGGACTGGAACATCATGTTGACGGGCCGCTCATAGGGAGGCTGCTGTGTGATATCGACACCGTCGATCTCGATGCTGCCACTGGTCGGCATCTCGAACCCGGCCAGCATCCGGAGCAACGTGGTCTTGCCGCAGCCCGAGCCGCCGAGGATGGAAAACAGTTCTCCCTTCGCGATGTCGAGGTCGACATTGTCCACGGCGGCAAAGTCACCGAAGTGCTTGCTGATCCCGCGGATGCGGATGAAGTCTTTCACAGGCCGCTTTTCACGCGTGCAAAGGCACGGGTGCGCGGGCGTTCGCGCTTCGGGTCCGGCGACAGGATCGGGTAGAGGCGCTTCCAGGTGTCCTCGTCGGGAAAGATCGACGGGTTGTTGACGATCTCCGGTTTCATCAGTTTCCAGGACGCGCCGTTCGCGTTGGCGTAGTAAACGGTGTTCGCGATATCGGCGGCGACCTTCGCGCGCAACAGGTAGTCGAGAAAAAGATAGGCGTTGTCTTTGTGCGGTGCGTCGCTCGGAATGTACAGGCCGTCGACCCAGAGGCCGGAGCCTTCCTTCGGCACGGTGTAGCGCAGCTCGATGTCGACGCCGGCCTCCGCGGCGCGCGTCGCCGCCTGGGCGAAGTCGCCCGACCAGCTCATCGCGACACACACCTCCTTGTTGGGCAGGTCGGAAATCATCTTCTGGTTGCTGAAATAGCGGATATACGGCCGCACCAGCTTCAGCTGTGCCTCGGCGGCCGCGAGACTCTCATCGTCGACCGCGCTGGGGTCGCGGCCGAGATAGGCGAGCACCATGGGAAACAGGTCGGTCGAGCCGTCGAGCAGGCTGACGCCGCAGTCGGCCAGTTTCGAAACAACGGCCGGGTCGAACAGCACATCCGCGCTGTCCATCGGGTGATCCGGCAGGCGCTCGCGGACCATATCGACGTTCCAGGCGTATCCCGTGGTGCCCCAGTGGTAGGGCAGCTGGTAGTCCTCGACTTCCTTGTAGACGCCGATGCTTGCCATGACCTCCGGGTCCAGGTTGTCGATGTTGGTGAACTTTGTCTTGTCGAGTTTTGTGAAGATGCCGATCGGCGCGAGTCGTGAAGAGAACTGGTTGCTGTGAACGACGATATCGTAGCCGCTGTTGCCCGCCAGCAATTTTACGTCGACGACCTCGGAGGAGTCGTAGATGTCGTAGTTAACCTTGATGCCGTATTCGGTTTCGAAGTTTTTGAGCGTGTCGGGCGCGACGTAATCCGCCCAGTTGTAGATATTGACGACGTCAGAGCCGCCAGCGGCGGTATTGGGATCGCCCGAGCAGGCGACAAGCAGGAGAAGGGCTGAGAACAGGGTCGCGCGAAAGGTCGCTCTCTCAGTCACATTCCGTCCAGTCCACGTTTTAGCAAGGATCGGGCGATTATAAGCCGTTGTATCTCGCTTGTACCCTCCCAGATGCGGTCAACGCGCAGTTCGCGGAAGAAACGCTCGGCAACGTTTTCGCGCATGTAGCCGCGGCCGCCGAAAATCTGCACCGCGCGATCCGCCACACGGTTCGCCATCTCGGAGACGTACAGCTTCACCATCGAGCAACGGCTGTGCTGGGCTTTAAGATCGTCGCCGCGGTCGGCCGCGCGTGCCGCCTCATACGTCATCAGGCGTGACGCGTACAGTTCGGTCACGCTGTCGGCCAGCATGAACTGGATCGCCTGCTTCTCACTGAGCGGTGCGCCGTCGACCATGCGCTCGTTGGCAAACGCCATCGCTTCCTCGATCAGGCGCGCCGCGGCGCCGCAGCTGCGTGCACCGATCATCAGGCGTTCATGACGAAACCAGCTATGCGTAAAGGCCATGCCGTCGCCGGGTTTGCCGACGCGCTGCGCTGCCGGCACGCGAACGTTGGTGAACAGGTAGGTGGGATGGTGGGATGCGTAGGTGTGGCTGAACCTGGGGTTTGCGGTTATTTCGATCCCCGCGGTGTTCTGGTCAACGAGGAACAGGGCTTCGTCGTCCTCGTCGGGCAGGCGCGCCTGGAACCAGAAAAAGCTCGCCAGGTTGCCGCTGGTGACGTACCACTTCTCACCGTTGAGCACATACTCATCGCCGTCACGAGTGGCCGTGGCCTCGAGACTGGCCACGTCAGACCCGGGGCCGGCCTCGGTAATGGCATAGCAGTCTTTATGCTCACCGCGCATCATCGGCAGGATGTATTTCTCGAGCTGTTCGTCGGTGCACGCATCGAACATCCAGGATTGCGCTTCCGGGAAGCACCACGACAACGCATTGGTCACGCGGCCGAGTTGTTCCCAGATCGCCACCTGTGACTCCATCGCCAGTTGCAGCCCGCCGTGGCTTTTCGGAACGTCGATAGCGGTGAAGCCAAGTTCGATCGCGCGCTTCTTGTTGCGTTGCGTGATCGCCTCGGGCAGCACGCCGTCGTTAAGCTCGGCTTCCACCTCATGCGGTTGCAGGTAATTGTCCGCATAGTCGCGGGCGATTTTCTGCCAGGCAAGTGCGTCTTCGCTTAAATCTATGTGCATTGCTATCTCACTGCGGGAAGTGGTTCGGAAATACGCTCGACAGGTATTCGAGAACGGCGGTCATCGCTTTTCGCCGGTCAAAGGTCGACGGGCTGATAAGGCACGACAGCCAGAGTCCGTTGGTCATGGACGTGAGGGCAGTGGCAACCGCGTCGGCGCTCACCCCGTCATAGCCGCCTTCGGCGATGATCTCGCCGGCGAGGCGCTCGATGGTGTCGTCGTAATACTGGTCGCGCTCGTCACAGATCTTTCGGTAGGTGGGGCGCGACTGCACCTCGCCCCAAAACGCGAACCACACGGCGACCTTGCGGCGATCGCAAATTGACGGGCGCAGGTCGAGTTGCATCAGCGCCAGCAACTTCCCGGCCGGGCCGGGACCCGATTTCTCGAAGGTCTTCGTGAACTGCGCCTTGTACTCGTCCGCGAGATAGCGGAGCGTCTCGGTCAGCAGGTTGTCCTTGCTCTCGAAGTGCAGGTTCACAATACCCTGCGAAAGCCCGGCCTCGCTGGCGACATCGCCAAGGGTGGTACTGCTCATACCGCGCCTTGCGATACATTTCATGGTCGCATCAATGAGTTGCTGGCGGCGCTGCTCGCGCCGCGCGGTCCTTTTGGCGTTTTTGACGGTAGCCACCATCCGCTGATCATGCCATAATATGAATGAATACTCATTCATTTTTTGGGGGCGCGCATGCGCAGCCTGGCCCGTTCGAATCAACACTTCAGGAAAGCAAACCAGAAACTGCCGCTCGGCGTGTCGTCGAATTTCCGCTACTGGGGCGACGAGGGAACCATCTACGTCAAGCGCGGCAAAGGTGCGCGCGTCTGGGATATCGACGACAACGAATACATCGACTACCGCCTCGCCTACGGGCCGATCATTCTCGGCTACGCCGACGCGCGCGTGGACGAGGCCGCGAGAAAGGGCATGGACGTGGGTGGCGTTTTCGCGCTGTCGACTGAGCTTGAATACGACGTTGCCTGCCGCATCAGCAAAATGGTGCCGGCCGCGGAGCTGGTGCGGTTTTCCAATTCCGGTACCGAAGCCGTCATGGCCGCCTTGCGCATCGCGCGTTCTTTTACCGGCAAGGACGGGCACGTCGTCATGGAAGGCGGCTACCACGGCGTCTTCAGCGAAGTCATGTGGTACTCGGAGGTCGAAGACTGGGTGCCGGCCGACGGCAAGCCCGAGCTGTTGCCCTACGGTGACGGCGTTCCAGCGATAACGAAGCGCCTGTTTCACCCGGTGCCACTAAACGACGCCAACGCGCTCGAAGACCTGATGAAAAAAAAGCACGACCAGATCGGCGCATTCCTCATCGAACCGATCATGGGAAACTGCTGTGCTATCAGTGCCCGCGCGCAGTACATGAAAGACGTCCGCGAAATCTGTGATCGCTACGGCGTGCTCCTGATCGTCGACGAGGTCAAGACCGGATTCCGCGTTGCGAAAGGCGGCGTGCAGGAACTGTTCGGTATCAAGGCCGACCTGTGCACGTTCGCGAAAGCCATCGCCAACGGTTACCCGATTTCGGTCGTGGCCGGCCGTGAAGACATCATGCGCCACGTCGGTGATGGCGTTGTTCACGGCGGCACGTTTACGGGCCATTCCGTATCGCTCGCCGCGGCGGCAAAGACACTGGAAATCCTGGATGAGACCAGCGCGCTCGATGACATCCGCCGTTACGGCGAAAATCTGCAGCAAGGACTGGGCCGCATCCTGACGAAACGCGGCATCGCGCACAGCTTTACCGGGCATCCCTCACTGATGGGATTGTTCTTTGCGGAGCAGCCGCCGAGCAATTATCGCGAGTGGATAAATTCGGACTATGCGTTCTATGACGCGCTGGCGCCCGAGCTGCACGAACAGGGCATACTGGTCGAACCGGACTCGCGCGAACCCTGGTTCCTGTGCGAATCTCACAATGTGGGATGCCTCGACGAAACGCTGGACAAAGTCGAGCGGGCGGTAGACATTACGCTGACAAAACTCGAAAAAGAATCCAGGACGACGAGCTCCCGCACATGAAGAAATATGACGCGATTGTCGTCGGAGCCGGACACAACGGCCTGACCACCGCTGCCTTCCTCGCCAAGATCCGGCCTCGATGTCGTTTGTGTCGAGAAGAACGACTACATCGGCGGCGCGGCGGTCAGCCGCAACCTGTACAAAGACTTCTGGTACTCGAACTGTTCCTACGTTTGCAGCCTGTTGCGGCCCGAGATCTACCGCTCACTCGAACTGCACAAGCACGGCCTGCAGGTGACGCCCTATGGTGGCTCGGTGACCTTCATGGAAAACGGCGACTACTATGGGTCCTACCAGGATGAAGAGGTCGCCTATCGCGAAATGGCGCGCTTCTCGCGGCACGATGCCGATGCGTACAAGTCCTACTCGGCCGACACCATGCGGCAATGCCGTTTCATCCGCGATTTCCTGCTGAGCACGGCGCCCGATCCGACCTCTTTCAAGCCGCGTGACATCAAGGAGCTCATTCGCATCGGCGGCAAGTTCCTGGAGATGGGCGAGGATCGCATGTACGAGACGATCCGCTTCTGGACGATGAGTGTCGCCGAATACCTGGACGAGTATTTCGAGACTGACGTCATCAAGGCGTCTTTCTCGGGCAGCGGCATCATCGGCACCGCGCTCGGCATTCATTCTCCCGGCACGGCCTACGTGTTGCTGCACCATTACATGGGCGAGGTCGACGGTAACGTGGGTTCCTGGGGCTTTGCCCGCGGCGGCATGGGGGCGGTGTCAAATTCCATCGCCGGTGCGTTCCAGGCGGCGGGTGGTGAGCTGCGCACCGAGGCCGGCGTCGACAAGATCGTGGTAAAGAACGGCAAGGTCACAGGCGTCGCGCTTGAAAACGGCGACGAAATCGAGGCCGACATCGTCGTCTCCGCCATGGACGTCAAGCGCACCTTCCTGACCTGCATGGACGAGGGTGACCTGCCCGCCGAGTTTCGAACACGTATCGAGAACTTCAAGATCCGCGGCTCCTCCGGAAAACTGAACATCGCGCTGGATGGATTGCCGACGTTTCCGGCACTGCCGCCGGGCAGTTCGCTGCTACCACAGTGATATGCACTTCATTGATTCGATGGAACGCATGGAAAGAGCGTACGACGACTGGAAAGACGGTACGTGGTCAAAAGATCCGTACGTCGACATGCTGATCCCGACGCTGAACGACCCGACGATGGCGCCGCCCGGCAAGCACTTCATGAGCTGTTTCGTGCAGTACTGTCCGCACCAGGTCGAGGGCCGGCGTGGACCGAGCGAGGAGAAGGACGCGTTCGCCAAGACCGTCATCGACCAGATCGGCAACTACAGCCCGGACTTCAAGGACCTGATCCTGCACGTCGAGGTACGCACGCCCGAGGACATCGAGCACGAAATCGGCATTACCGAGGGCAATATCTTTCACGGCGAGCTGACGATGGACCAGCTGCTGTTCAACCGCCCGGTGCCCGGCTACGCGCAGTACCGCAGCCCGGTTGCGGGCCTGTACATGTGCGGTTCGAGCACGCACCCGGGCGGCGGCGTCATGGCCGCACCCGGCGCCAATGCGGCGCGAGAAATACTGCTCGACCTGAAACGGCCGAGCACCGTCCCGGAGACTTTTGGCGATGACTGACAATGGCTGACCGATTCGACGCAATCGTAGTGGGAGCCGGGCACAACGGCCTGGTGTGTGCCGCGCTGCTCGCCAAAGCGGGCAAAAAGCGTACTGGTGCTGGAGGCCAACGAGCAGGTGGGCGGCGCCGCGGTGACGCGCGAGTTTGCCGACGGCTACTCGGTGTCCGCCTGTGCCCATCTGCTCTACCAGCTGCAGCCGGAGGTTCGAAAAGAACTCAAGCTTTCACCGCAGCTGGCCAGTAAAAACATGACCACCATCGCGCTCGGCGAGGACGGCCGACACGTGCGATTGTCGGATGACCTGGTTGAGGGTGTCGGCGAGAAAGACGTCGCAAGCTTCCGGGAATTCCGCAGACGTATGACGCGATTCGCCGATTTGCTGGGCAAATACCTGAACAAGGCACCGCCGCGCCTCGGCACAAAAGACGTCAAGGACCTGGTGACACTCGGGCAGCTCGGCTTCGACATACGGCGCCTGGGCAAAGCCGACATGCGCGAGTTCCTGCGGCTCATCGGCATGAACATTTTCGATGAACTCGACGAGCGTTTTGAAAGCCCGCTCCTGAAAGGGGCGATAAGCCTTGACGCCGTGCTCGGTACCCACCTTGGCCCGCGATCGCCGAACACGATCATGACCTACCTGTACCGGCTCGCCGGCGACCATGGTCGCACGGCCGTACCGAAAGGCGGTATGGGCGTCGTCAGCGATGAGCTGGCTGCGGCTGCGCGTCATGCGGGCGCGACGATTCGGACCGGCATGCCGGTGCGTCAAATCGTTGTTGAAAACGGTCGCGTGACCGGCGTGGAGACCGACGACGGGCAGCGTTTTGATACTTACATGGTCGTCTCGAACGCCGACCCGAAGCGCACCGTCCTGGAACTGGTCGGGGCACGGCACGTCGAGACCGGTTTCGCGCAGCGCATCAACCACCTGCGCGCGCGCGGCAATGCCGCCAAGCTGCACCTGGGTCTTGATGGCTTGCCGGCGATCGCCGGCCTGTCGAAAAAAGAATTTGGCGAACGCATTGTCATCGCACCGGACGAGCATTACGTAGAGCGCGCATTCAATCCGGCCAAGTACGGCGAGACGTCGCCGCATCCCGTGATCGAGCTGACGTTCCCGAGCTTTCGCGACACCTCGCTCGCGCCGACCGGCAAACACGTGCTGTCGGCGGTGGTTCAATACGCCCCGTATGCGCTAAAGGGCGGTTGGGACAAGGCGGCGAAGGAGAGCTTCCTGAAAGTTATCCTCGCAACACTCGCGAAGTATGCGCCCGACATCGAGCAACGCATCAACGCCAGCGAGTTGTTGACGCCGGCGGATATCGAGAGTGAATTCCACATAACCGGCGGCCACTGGCACCATGCCGAACTCACCCTCGACCAGTTCCTGTTCGTCAGGCCCGTCAGCAGCGCGGCACAGTACCGCATGCCGCTGGACGGCCTGTATCTGTGCGGTGCGGGCACACACCCGGGTGGTGGCGTGAGCGGTGCCGCCGGACGCAATGCGGCGAAAACGATTCTCCGCAAGGAGCAGGCGGCATGAAGCAGCAAGCGGTTCACCAGGGGCGCCTGAAGACGCCGTTCTATTCCCGGCTGGCCGAGCTCGACACGGTCAATGAATGGCACCAGTGGAAAGGCTACTCGAGTGCCGACTCGCTGTTCTGTGAAGACATCGAGTACTTTGCTATTCGCAACGCAACCGCCGTTTTCGACCTGACGCCGATGACGAAGTACCGGATTACCGGGCCGGACGCGCTTGACTACCTGAATCGCCTCGTTACTCGTGACATGGCGAAAATCAGGCCGGGTCGCGTTGCCTATGCTGTCTGGTGTGACGATCACGGCCAGGTCATTGACGATGGCACGATCTTTCATCTTCGCGAGGGCGAGTACCGTCTGTGCTCGCAGGAGCGGCACTTTGCCTGGCTGATGGCATCGTCGATCGGTTTCGACGTGACCATTACGCATGAGACCGAAGACGTCGCCGCGCTGGCGGTGCAGGGTCCGACGTCGTTCAGCGTGTTAAAGAACATGGGGCTCGAAGGTCTTGAGGAGCTGAAACCCTTCGGGCTGACGCACTTCGACTTCCAGGGTAGCGAACTGATGGTGTCGCGCACCGGGTTTACCGCGGATCTGGGTTACGAGCTGTGGATCGAACCCGACAAGGCGGAGGCACTCTGGGACGCGCTGTTCGATGCGGGCAAGCTGCACGGCATTCGTGCAATCGGCACCCACGCGCTTGAGCTGGCGCGTATCGAGGCCGGCTTCCTTGCGGCCTACATGGAGTTCCTGCCTGCCGATGAAACCGTGCGCACAGGTCGTTCCCGTTCACCGCTGGAGCTTGGCCTCGACTGGCTCGTCGACTTCAAGAAACCCAACTTCAACGGCCGCCGCGCGCTGGCCGATGAGAAGCGCAACGGGTCTACCTGGCGGCTCGTGAAGCTCGATATTGAGGGTAACAAGCCGGCACACAGCTCCTACATCTTCAGCGATGCAAAAGCCCGGCGTGGGAATATCGGCTTTATCACATCGGCCGCCTGGTCGCCGGTGTGCAAGCAGAACATCGCGATGGGCACAGTGCGCACACCGCACGGCAAGCCCGGCGACACCGTGTGGGTGGAAATCTACTACCAGCGTGAGATGCACTGGAACCGCAAGATGGCGAAAGCAACGGTAGTCGACAAGCCGTTCTGGTTCCCGCCGCGTCGGGGCGCGACACCGCCCGGGCCGTATTAGTCGCAGTCGGCAGACAGCGCGATGAAGCATCGGCTTGACCCACTCCTGCGGCCGCGATCGGTTGCGATCATCGGTGCGTCGAGTCGCCCGGACAGCATGGGCGAGTGGGCTCTCAAGAACCTCGCGCTCGGTGGCTACAAGGGCCAGGTCTATCCGGTCAATCCAAACTACCCGTCGCTCGCTGACATGCCGTGTTACACGTCACTGTCAAAAGTTCCGGATGACCCGGAGCTGGTGATATTCGCGGTCGGTGATGCCAACATCGAGGCGGCACTCGACGACGCGATCGCCGCTCGCATTCCGGCGGCGGTTATCCAGTCACCGCTCGTTATCGACAACGATGCCGAGCCCGTGCTTCGCGAGCGCATCCGGGAAAAAATCACGGCCGCGGGTATGCTGGTCTGTGGCGCGAACGGCATGGGCTTCTACAACGTTCGGGATCACGTATGGGCCTGCGGCTTCGACAGCGCGCCGCACGACGCGCCCGGTAACGTGACGCTGATCAGCCATTCGGGCTCCGGGATGTCCGGCATTATCGACTGCGAGCAGCGCCTGCGAATCAATCTCGCGGTGTCGACCGGCAACGAACTCGGCGTCACCATGGATGAGTACCTCGACTTTGCGCTTGACCTTCCGGAAACGCGCGCTGTCGGCCTGTTTGTCGAGACCGCAAGAAACCCCGCGGGCTTCTATGCCGCGCTGCTGAAAGCCGAGCAGCGACGCGTTCCCGTCGTGGCCTTAAAAGTCGGACGCACCGAGACGTCGGCGCAACTGACGGTGTCGCATTCGGGCGCAATGGCCGGCGTTGACGCGACCTACGAGGCCTTGTTTGATCGCTTCGGGGTGCAGCGTGCGCGTGACCAGGACGAGTTCACGACAATGCTGATCATGTTTGCCGAGCTGCACCCGATTGGCGCCGGCGAACTGGTAACGCTGCACGATTCCGGCGGTGAACGACAGCTACTCGTCGATCTCGCCCACGACGCAAAGGTGCCGTTAGCCGAGCTGTCCGCAGCAACGGTCAGTGAGCTCGAAGCCGTGCTGCCGGCGGAATTGCCGGCGGTCAACCCGCTGGATGCCTGGAGTCGTGGCGGACCCGACGCAGGGGAGGTCATGACGCGCAGCCTGTCGCTGATGATGCAGGATGCAAACGCCGCGCTCGGCGCGGTCGTCCATGATCGAGCGCCGGGCGGGTCCATTTACCCGAGTTACCTCAACTACATGCAGCGTGCGCGTTCTGAATCCGGCAAACCGGTGGCGCTGGTGTCGGCGCGCCAGGGTACCGGTTGTGATGACGCCGTTGTTGCGAGCACGCACGCAGGTTTTCCTGTGCTCGACGGCGTCGGCCAGTTTCTTAGCGGCGTTCACGCGCTGTTCGCGTATCGCGATTTCCTGCTGCGCGACAGGACAGAACCCGCAGCGCCGGATGCCGCAATCGTGCAACAATGGCAGGGGCGGCTGGCGGGCGGCCGGACGTTGTCGGAGTCGGACTCGCTATCCATGCTGAGCGACTTCGGGCTGGACGCATCCATGCCTGAAAGCGCAAGCAGCGAGGCTGAAGTCCTGGCTGCTGCCGCGCGGGTCGGCTTCCCGGTTGCGCTGAAATCGGCCAGGCAGGGCTTGCTCCACAAGTCCGATCTCGGCGGCGTGATTCTCGGTATTGAAGATGCACAACAGCTTCGACAGATGTACCCGATACTCAGCAATCGGCTTGGCGCGGACGTATTGGTCGCGCCAATGGCGCCCGGCGGTGTCGAAATGATTCTCGGCATCAAGCGTGACCCGCAGTTCGGCCCGGTCGTGCTGCTGGGTTTCGGCGGCGTGCTGGCGGAAACCGCCGGGGATGTGCAGTTCGCGTTGCCGCCGTTCGACGCGGCACACGCACGACGCTGCGTGGACCGCATGCAGTTTCGCCCGCTGCTCGACGGTGTCCGCGGCAATGCGGCAGTAGATATCGACGCTTTTTGCACGTTTGCTGCTCGGTTTTCCGTCATGGCACATGCACTTGGCGACGTCGTCGATGAGGCCGATGTCAATCCGGTCATCGTATCGGAGGCGGGTGCCAAAGCCGTCGATGCGCTGGTCATTGGACGCGACCGCCGGGAGCGTGACAATGCAGAAACTTGAGATCTACCAGTCTCTCTGGGGCATGCAGCTGCGTCATCCGCGGACGGCCGAGCGAACCGATGAGGCCGCCTTCGCCCTGGTCGCGGAGGCGGGTTTCGACGGCATGTGCCTCGATCCTTCGGTTGAAGAAATTCCGCAGAACCTGGCAAGACGGTCGCTTTTTAAGAAACACGGTCTCGGCTGCATGGTCAACGCATTTCCCGGCCGACCCGACGACATGCAGCCCTTGCTGGACTTCGCCGCCGGAATGGATGCGCGCATCGTCAACGTAATCAGCGGCGTGATGCCGCTCAGGCCGGAAGACGCGGTTGGCGTCGTCCGGCAATGGATCGGCGAGGCCGAGGCCCGACGAATACCGCTGCTGTTCGAAACGCACCGCGACAGCCTGCTCAATGACCTGTTTTTCACGTTGCAGCTAATAGAACTTTTACCGGAAATGCGTCTCTGCGCGGACCTTTCGCATATCGTTGTGGATCGTGAACTGCGCGCACCGGTGCCCGATCGCGATCAGCAGTTCATCCGCACGGTGCTCGCCCGGTCAGACTGTTTCCAGGGGCGCATTGCGAATCGTGAGCAGGTCCAGATCCAGATCGACTTTCGGCAGCACCGGCAGTGGGTAGAAATTTTCAAGGGCTGGTGGAAAGAGGGCATGCGTCTGTGGCGGCAAAGAAACGATGCGGACGCGACGCTTATTTTTCTTTGCGAACTGGGCCCGCCACCGTATGCCATAACCGATGCCAATCAGGATGAGTTGTCGGATCGCTGGCAGGAGTCGTTGCAGATCCGCGATTGGGTCCTGGAGATCTGGGCTGAACTCGACGGAGAGTTGACAGCGATTGGTCCTTGACGCAGATTGACAACGTACCCTCGTCGCGAAGCTCCAAAATGAAAACAATGACAGGGAAAGTACTGTCCGTTCACGCGGGCTGCAATGAAGACAAGACCAAGCCTCAGCAGCAGTCCATCGTGTTCGAACTCGATGGCGTCGTTGGGGACGGGCATCGTTCTTTTTCGCGAACTACCTGGGCGGGCGACAAACAGCCGAGAGGAACGGTGCGACGCAATGAGCGACAGTGGTCTGCCGTATCGGCAGAGGAGTTGCGCGAGATATCGACCGCGATGGATCTCACGCGACCGCTGCTTGCCTCGCTGGTGGGTGCAAACCTGTGTATTGACGGCGTCAAAGAGCTGTCACGGTTGCCGAAAGGCACCCTGCTGAAGTTTCCATCGGGGGCGGAACTGTGCGTCGAAGAATACAACCCGCCGTGTCTCGATATGGGTACGCGCCTCGCGGAGTCCCAGCGGACCAACACGGGCGAAGTGCTGACGACGACCGCGTTTTCGAACGCCGCGCGGCTGCTAAGAGGCATTGTTGGAGTGGTTGAAGTCCCGGGCGAAATCTTTGCGGGCGATGACGTCACGATCGAACTCTACGAGCAGCCGCGCTGGCTGGTTCGTTCGGACGACTAGCCCGAGCACGTCCTCGCCGGTAGTCTATTAGAGATAGTGTGAAGCGGGGCCTCGCTCGACGGCCGCGAACCTTCGCACCGCGGCTCAGCTGTGATAGGGCTCGTCGACGAGTCGTTGCGATACCCACCAGATATTGCCAAAAGGATCTCTGATTCCGCCTTGCCGATCACCGTAGTCCCTATCGGCAACGTCCATCTCACTTCACCGCCGGCCGCGATCGCACGTTCCATGGAGGCATCGGCGTCTGCGACGTAAATGTAATAGGAGGACGGCGTCGGCGGATAGCTTTCGCTCGCCTCGCTGATCATGAGCATCGATGTGCCGACGCTCATAATGCAGGTTCCCGATCAAGCCGTCTGGGCGCATCGTGCGATTTATTTCCTGCGCATCGAACGCCTGCTTCAGGAAAGTAGCGAACGCCTCCGCGTCCTTCGCGAAAATGTACGGCGTTACTGTCGTGAAACCCTCCGGAATATACATCGCAAGCTCTCACTATTGGCAAAGTTAGACGTCGTTCTAGGGCTCGTTTGAGCCCCTGACAATGCGCGCCATTCTCTGGCGGCGCCGCACGCCTAGGGATTTTTCAGTTCGCCGTAAACCGGCTCGCCTGCAAACAGTGTGAGCAAAACGTTGGCGTCCGAAATTTCGGCAGGCTCGATCTCGAAAAGGTTGCGGTCGATCACGATCAGGTCGGCCAGTTTGCCTTTTTCGATTGATCCGGTGCTGTCGTCCTGGTGATTGACGAAAGCGGCGTTGATCGTGAACGCCCTGATCGCCTGCTCAAGCGTAATGCGCTGTTCAGGATTCATTACCTCGGTGTCATGCGCAACGGGATCGACACGCGTGATAGCCGTTTCGATTTGCAGCATCGGATTGGCTGTGGAGACGTTCCAGTCACTGCCGAAAGCGACCCGGCCGCCGGCATCGATAACCGACTTGATCGGGTACATCCATCGGGCCACGCTGCTTTCGATGAACGGTAGCGTCAGGTCAACAACATATTCATCGGCGTAGGCCCACGCCGGCTGGAAGTTTGCAACGGCCGTAAGTTGGTGAAATCTCGGAATATCGTCCGGCTGTATCACCTGCAGATGCGACAGGTGGTGACGGCGATCCGAGTTGCCGTTGCGATCGAGCGCCGTCTCCACGGCGTCCAGCGCATAACGCACCGCGCCATCGCCAAGCGAGTGAAAATGCACCTGGAAACCTTCGGCATCGAGCAGGCTTACCGCCTCTTTCATGAATTCAGGATCGATCATCGGGATGCCGCGGGTGCCGTCCGGGACAAGGTACGGCTCCAGCATGACGGCCGTGTAATTTTCCATCACGCCGTCAACGAAAATTTTCACGCTTGTCGGACGAACATTGCCTTTCAGGTATTTTTTACGACGCTCGAGCAGCGTCGGGATCTGCTCCTCGGTCTCCGCGTTGTCCCACAGCAGGGCGGCCACGACCCGCAGCTGGAGTTCGCCGGCGCGGTCCAGGGCTTCATAGGTCTCGAGATCTTCCTCGTGCGCATAGGCGTCCTGCACCGAGGTTATGCCATAGGCGTGCAGCATATCGCGCGCATACTTCAATGCGGCGATGCGGGTAGCCAGGTCGGGGGGCGGCACGTGTGCTTCGACCAGTTTCATCGCGCCTTCCTGCAGGCTGCCGACAATGTCGCCGGTGTCCGGGTCGCGGTCGATGATGCCGTCCGCCGGGTCCGGCGTGTTCCTGGTGATACCCGCGATCTCGAGCGCGCGGCTGTTCGCCCAGCCCGTATGCCCGTCGGCTGACCTGAGATAGGTCGGGCGGTCCGGTACCAGTTCGTCGAGGATGAGTTTGCTGGCGCGCGCACCCGGCCCGAACGCGGCCATCGACCAGGCGCCACCGGTGAGCCACTCTTTGTCCGGATCCTGTGCCGCGCATTCCGCGATTTTTACGCGATAACCGGCCACGTCGGCCTGCTCGCTGAGGTCGCAAGCCAGGACCTCGAGCGCGCCGTAAACAGGATGAATATGCGCGTCCTGAAAAGCCGGCAGCATCAGGTGACTGCGCAGGTCGTGCACCACGGTGTCCGGACCGATGTGGCTGCGCACGGCATCATCCGTGCCGACAAACGCAATCTTGCCATTGCGAATAGCCACCGCCTGCGCCCACGGTTTTTCCGCATTCACGGTATAGATCTTGCCGGTGTGATAAACCGTGTCCGCAAATTTCGGCTGCTGCGGCAGTGGCTTTCTTGACGACCGTGCCGCCTTTGATGACGACATCGACATCCTGCAACAAGGTGATATCGAGCAGCGGGTTACCACGCACCGCGACCAGGTCGCCGTAGCGGCCGGCCGTGATAGCGCCGACATCGTCGGCCAGCTCCATGTGAGTGGCGGCCAGTGAGGTCGCGCTCTTGATGGCATCCATCGGTGCCATGCCGCGACGCACCATGACTTCAAACTGCCGCGCCATTGTACGCCATGCGGCGAGACGCCGGCATCGGTCCCGTAAAGTATCGGTACGCCCGCCTTGTAGGCTTTCTCGAACACGAGGCGCTGTGCTTCCGTCGTCTCCTCGTTCTTCTGCATGAATTCTTCCGGGTAGCCCAGCTCGTCACCGACTTCTTCCGTGTAGGTGCCGTTGTAGACATCCATCGAGAACGCGATGCCGCGTTCGGCAGCCAGTGCGATTGCCTCGTCGTCTGCGAGCGAGGCATGTTCGATAGAATCGACGCCGGCCAGGATGGCGTCCTTGATCGACTGGGCGCCATGCGCATGCGCCGTCACCTTGACGCCGGCGGCGTGCGCGACCTCGACGACGGCTGCGATCTCCTCCGGCGTCATTTCCGGTTCACCGGGTACACCGCCGAACGCGAAGACGGCGCCCGATGCAATGATCTTGACCAGGTCCGCGCCGCTGTCGATCACGGTCTGTGTCTTGACGCGAAAGTCATCCGCGCCGCGTGCGACGCCGAGGCGGCTAGCCGGCCGGGATTTCACTGTCGTCATGGCCGGGGACGACGAGGTCGCCACCGCCACCGGGAATGGTCAGGTAGGGGCCTGCCGTTTGAATGCGCGGTCCCGGAATCTCTCCCGCGCGAATCCTGTCGCGCACCGTTGTAATCGCGGTCGGGAAGTAGTCGCCGACGTTGCGCACCGTCGTGAAACCGGCGTGCAGTGTGATGCGGGCGTTGCGTTCTGTTATCGCCAGCGTTTCTGACATTGGCCGGCGATAATAGATGGTCATGTCACTGGAGTCGTCTGCCAGCAATGCGATATGCGTATGCGTGTCGATCAAACCCGGCAGGCAGGTGTATTCCCGCAGGTCGACAATCTTGGCGGTGACAGGCGGCTCTGCGTCGGCCGGCAGCACCGCGGTAATGCGTTCGCCGGTGATAAGAACCAGACGTGCACCGAGCGGCTCGTCGGCGAGCCCGTCGATAAGCGTGCCGCAACGAACGGCGACAATCGTCCCTGTCGGCGGCGCTTCGGTCTGCCGATCCGGTTGGCACGCAGCGAGCAGCGCGATGGCAAGCAGTAGGCCGACGAACCTGGGCATGGAGATTCTCCGAGTGGCAGCCGCTACAGTAGCAAGCGTTCAGTAGGGTTGTGAAGTAAGCTTTGCGGCATGCTGCGTGGAACCGCCAAATTCCTGTTAACCGACGCCGGCAGCGGGGCACGCCGGGTTCGGAGTGGCCCCGTTTCGCGGGCCGCCTGAGAGATCGATGCGCAGCAGCCAGGAAAACCGCGTTTGCAGTGGCGATTGCGACCGGCAGGCCCGTCATTCTGGACGGCGGCCTGGCAACACAGCTGGAATCTCAGGGCTGTGATATCGGCAACTTGCTCTGGTCTGCGGGCCTGCTCATCAGCAATCCAGAGGCCATTGTCGATGCCAGCCGCGCCTATCTCGACGCCGGCGCCCAATGCATTGCGACAGCAAGCTACCAGGCAACCCGCCGGGGATTCGCGACCCTCGGGCTGTCGGCCGAGGAGGCCGACCAACGGATGCTGCTATCGGTCGACCTCGCGAGACATGCGCGCGATGCATTCCTTGCCGACAATCCGGCGTGTGAACGAGCGCCGCTGATCGCCGCCAGCATCGGGCCCTACGGCGCCGCGTTGCACGATGGTTCGGAATACACGGGCAACTATGACGTTGGTGTCGATGCGCTGAAGACGTTTCATGCCGACCGGCTGGGACTTTTCGACGACAGCGATGCCGATGTGCTGGCGCTGGAGACGATTCCGTCGCTGGCGGAGGCAGAAGTCCTCGCCGATCTCTTGCGCGCGTGCGCGACGCCTGCCTGGATCAGTTTTTCCTGCCGGGATGCGGGCCACATCAGCGATGGAACGCCGCTCGAGGACGTCGCAGCGCTGTTTCGCGGTCATCCGACCGTGCTGGCGGTGGGTGTCAACTGCACCGCACCGCAGTATGTGCCGTCGTTAGTCCGGAAAATCCGGCAGGTCCTGCCGGACAAAGCGATCCTCGCTTACCCGAACTCCGGGGAGACGTACGACGCGACGGATAATTCCTGGACCGGTACCACGTCACCGCTGGATTGTGCGGCCGCAGCCGCTGACTGGGTTGCCGCCGGTGCCTCGCTCGTGGGAGGCTGTTGCCGCATGGGTCCGGCGCATATTCGCGCGATGGCCCGGCAACTTCTGGAGAATCGCGCGTGATCAGTCCATGGTTGAGCCTGGGGATAGCCGGACTCTTTGAAATCGTCTGGGCGGTGGGTTTGAAGTACACCGACGGTTTTTCGAAACTCATGCCAAGCCTTGTCACACTGTGGGCGATGGGGCTGAGCCTGTACTTCCTGGCGCAGGCCCTGAAGACCATACCGCTTGGCACCGGTTACGCCGTGTGGACCGGGATCGGCGCTGCCGGCACCGCTATTCTTGGCATCATCCTGTTCGCCGAATCGGCGCAGCTGCTGCGCTTGCTGTGCATCGCACTGATCATCGCCGGCATTGTCGGCCTGAAGCTGACATCCTCCTAGCAACAGGCAACAAGGGGACATTCTTAATTTAACGTGTTAATGCGTTAACACACTTATTTAAGAATGTCCTCACTTTCTGCCGGAAAACTGCCGGGTGCGCGGCCTAGTTCATTACGCCCGGTGTTTGACGCAGTTGCGAGTCTGTCGGGCCGCCACGATAAACAGATGCGGACAAAGTAACAGGACGGCTGCGCTCGACGCAATGAAGTGGGCATCGACGCCCGTTTCGCTAATGGGACGTTTGTCGAACGATCCGGCGATGTCGGTCCACCAATAGGAGAAGTTAACGACGTCCGCCAGACCATGGCTGACAATACCGGGTATCAGGGAGTCCGACACGCGTGCGAGCACACCCCAAATGACACTGACGACGATCAGGATGATCAGAATGCCGCCGGCCCAGGCCTGATTCAGGTGGGCGACCATGAAGACGATGGATACGATGCCGATAGCAGCTACCGGTCCATACCGCTTCTCGAGTGGCACCTGCATGTAGCCGCGAAAGCCCACCTCCTCTGTGATCGCCGCGACGAATGCGGCGAGAACGAGAATTGACCAGACCTGCCAGGTCGGCAGCGCGGAGAAGTCATAGGGCAGGCGCCACGCTTCGCGGGGAAACTCTACGATCCGGAATGTGAAGACCAGGATTGCCTGCAGCAACAATGCCCCGAGCAAGCGCGGCGAACAGGCTCCACGCCCAGACATTCGTCGGGAGCCGTGGTTCTGCGGATACACCGTCGTCGGAAAGCCTTTGTCGATTCCGGCCACCCGTCGCCCCGAAAGTACCGCCAGTACAAGGGCGAGGACGACGATCATCACCGGGACGGACCAGGGTGGCGGCACAAACATCAGGACCAAAGTCCACGAGCGGAGCCCGCGATCGCGAAGACGAAGAAAGCCGACGAGCAATCGCGCGAATGATTATCGGCAATCGTGACCACAGCCGGACGAGAGGTGAGCCGGGCGAGTCTCGAGTTTCAATCACGTCGGCTCTCCAACTGACGGCCGGCAGTCCTGCGGGCGCATCGGCAATCGCGACGGCGCCGGCAGCCTGCAGTTCTTCGACCGATCCATAGCCGTAGGCGACGCCGATCGGCTGCATGCCATTGGCGAGCGCGCCGATCAGGTCATGTTTGCGGTCGCCGACCATGATTCTTGCCGTCGCGTCCGGGTTCTCGGCAATGGCATACGCGAGCAAATCGACCTTGTTGGAGCGCGTGCCATCGAGTTCGCAGCCGTAAACCGTTTCGAAGAACTGCCCCATGCCAAAATGCTCGACAATGCGTTTCGCCTGCACGTGCGGCTTGCTGGTGGCGACGAACAACTGGTGGCCGGCTGTGCGGATGGCGTATCGAGTGCCTCGAGGATGCCGTCGTAGAGCAAATTCTCCTGCCAGCCTACGTCGTTGAAGCGTTCGCGATACAGATCGATCGCCTTGCAGCGTCAACTCGTCACCCACCATTTCTGGAAAGGTGTCGTACAAGGGTGGTCCGATGCAGCTCAGCAGGTAGTCGTTGTCCGGATGCGGAAAGCCCAGTTCATCGAGTGCATAAAGAATGCACCGGGTGATGCCTTCAAAAGGATCGGTTAGCGTTCCGTCGAGATCGAAATAGACATGCGTTCGCATGCAAACAGCATAGCAGTCAGTCAGTCGGCACGTGGCCTGGCTCATTGACTTTGCCATGTCAATAGGAGCGACCCGTGCGTCGTGCGAATCGTGTTCCAGTCGAGGCAGCGCGACGCGCGCCAGCGAACAGTCTGCACATTTTCTCCATATTTTCTCCTTTTTTGGGTGTCGGCGGCTTTCGCATCGAAACGTTAATGTGGTTCCCGGAACACGAAAAAGGATGATCATGGACCGCAAAACACTCTATGGACTTATTCTCATCGCGTATGCGCTTTCTGGCTGCGGCGATGACGAGGACAACGGGGCCGAGCCGGTGCCAACACTGGACAATGGCCCGCCAGTGCAGAACTCTCCTCTTGACGATCAGCTGCGTGCGCTGATTGCCGACAACAACCTGAGCGGTGACCCCAGCACGGGACGCACGATTCCCGCAATCACCGATCCGATGGTGCAACTCGGCAAGAAGCTCTTCTATACAAAAGCGCTCGGCGGCGATTTCGACAGCGCCTGCGTGAGCTGCCACCACCCGGTGCTCGGCGGCGCCGATGCATTGTCGCTGTCATTCGGCATTGGCGCGATCGATCCGGATCTGCTGGGCCCCGGTCGTGGTGATGTCACGGGCGTACCCAACGTGCCGAGGAACGCGCCGACCACCTTCAACCTGGCGCTCTGGGATGCAGGACTCTTTTGGGATTCCCGCGTGGAAAGCCTGGGCAAGGAGGCGGGCGCGAATGGTGCGGCATCCGGCATCAGCACGCCCGACTCCGGCAGCAACGTCATCGACAACGAGGCGGGTGCCAATCTTGCGGTGGCGCAGGCCCGTTTCCCGGTGACCTCCACCGATGAAATGCGCGGCGCACTTGAAGCCGGCGCGTCGAACGCCGTCCTGCGGGCGCACCTGGCCGGGCGGCTGGGCAACTACGGGTCCGGCGCCGGCGAACTCGCCGAGAGTCGCTGGCTCGAGGAATTCCAGACCGCGTTCGTGAGCGCGGAAGATGCGGCAAGCCTGATCACCTTCGACAATATCGTTACGGCGCTCGGCGCGTTCGAGCGCTCGCAGGTTTTCGTCGCCAACCCGTGGCGCGACTACGTGCAGGGAGACAACACCGCGATCAGCGACGAGGCAAAGCGCGGCGCCATTCTCTTTTACACGCCGGTCGATCGCGACGGTGCGGGCTGTGTTGAGTGTCACTCCGGAGACCTGCTGAGCGACCAGCAGCATCACGCGATTGGTGCTCCGCAGTTCGGTCCGGGCAAGGGCAACCCGAACGACAACGACTTCGGGCGTGAGAATATCAGCGGCAACAGTGCTGACCGTTTCCGCTTTCGGACGCCGTCTCTTTTAAACGTATCGGTTACGGGCCCCTTTATGCATACCGGCGCCTACGTGACGCTGCAGCAGGTAGTGCGCCACTACGACAATCCCGGCAACGCAGTAGACGACTTCTTCGATGACGGCGGCTGGTGTGCACTGCCACAGTTCCAGGGCGTGCAGAACTGCGAGGCGCTGTATCCGACAGCGCGGCAGAATTCAAACGCCGCGCTCTCCAAGGTTGACACGGAGCGTCGTCAAAACGATCCGGCAGCGCTTCCCAATGCCAACCTGAACAATGGCGAACGAAACCAGATCGTCGCTTTCCTGGCAACGCTGACCGACCCGTGCGTCGAGGACCGGCAGTGCCTCGCGCCGTGGATTCCCGCGCCGGGTGAAGCGGCCGACGATCATCAGCTTAACGCGGTCAACGTCAACGGTGACGCGCTCTAGGTTTCTCGCAAGATCGTGTGTGCCGCATTGTAGCCGGGTGCAGCGGTAACGCCGCCACCCGGGTGCGTGCCGGCGCCGCACAGGTACAGGCCGGCAATGGGGGTTTTGTAGTTGGCCCAGCGCGGCAGCGGGCGCATGAAGAATAGTTGCTCGAGTGAAATGTCGCCGTGAAAAATATTGCCCTCGGTGATGCCGAAGGTCTGTTCAAGGTCGAGCGGGGTGAAGACCTTGCGGGCAATAACCGAGTCGGGCACGTTGGGGGCGAACTGGCCGATCAGGTCGGTCACCCGGTCACCGAGAACCTCGCGCTGCTCGTCCCAACCGCCGTTCGCGGGTTTGTAAGGGAGGTACTGCACGAAACAGGTCAGCATGTGCCGGTCCGGCGGTGCGAGGCTGTCGTCGACGTTGGATGCCAGCACGCAGTCGACCCACAGGCGCTCCGGCAGCTCACCGCGCTGGGATGCCGCGTAGTTTGCCTCGGCCTCGGCGAGCGTCGGGATGAGCGTAAACAGCGAGCGCTGTGCTCTTGTCCGATCTCGCGGCATGCCGTTCACCTGCGGCTCTTCTGACAAAACGTAATTCACCTTGCCGGCCGGGCCGTTCATGCGAATGTTCTCGATGTCACGCCGGAAAGCAGCGGGCAGTGCGCCGCTATCGACGAGCTTCAGAAACGTATGCTTTGGATCGGCATTGGAGACCACCAGCGGCGCGTCGATGGATTCACCCGACTCCAGTGTCACGCCGCTTGTTGTCGTTGTTCGCGATATTGACCTGCTGCACGGCGGCATTTGTCCGGATTTCGACGCCGAGTTCCTCATAGGCCCGGCGCATTGCCTCCGTAATGGCGCCCATGCCGCCAAGCACATGCCCCTGCCAGGCCTGCTGTTCAGCTTCCCCGCCGCTAAGAAGGTGGAATAACAGGCCCATCGCCGTGCCCGGCTGGTAGGGGCCGCCGTGTTTGCCGTACAGGCTGTTGGCAAGAACCAGGCGTTTCAGTTTGTCGGATTCGAAGCGCCGATCCAGGAACTCACCCAACGAGCCGGTCAGAAAGCGCATCAAGCCGCTGATGTCATCGCCGCTTACGCCGCGAAACCGACGGTAGGTGCGCCACAGCTCGGACAGTTTGGCGAGGCCGGTGGCGTGAACGTCTGGAGGCGGCTCGAGGAAAAACGGCTGCAGGTAGGCCGCGAGGCGCTTCAGTTCCCGCTCGGTCTCGAAAAACGCGTCTACGTCATGTGGCGCAATTCGCGCGAGTTCCGCGCGCATCTTGGTCTCGTCCGACCACCAGGCGACCACGTCGCCATCTTCGAGTGCCGCCTGTACGCCCGGATCGCAGGCCACCATGCTGAGGCCATAGGACGCAAGCTTGAGGTCCTTGATGATCGTTGGTCGAAGCATGCTGGCAATATAGGAAGCCGTCGATACGCGGCAGCCCGGCGCGAGCTCAGCGTCTACCTCCTCGGTTACCGCGCAGCCGCCGACGACATTGCGACGTTCCAGCACGAGTACTTTTTTTCCTGCCCGCGCCAGGTAGGCAGCAGCCGTGAGGCCGTTATGCCCGGCACCGATAATAATGACGTCGTATCGCATGATGAGTTATTGCAAGTTGGCGTTGCCCGCGGTTGAATGTGACGGACACCAGCATATGACGCCTACAGACATCCAACAACTCGAAGCCACGCTGCCGGGAGAGCAGTACCTCGATCCGGCGTTTTTCGTGCGCGAGCGGGACGCGATTTTTCACCGCGAATGGTTTTGCGCAGGCCGCCTCGAAGGCCTGGAGGGCAAGGGCGATTATCGCCTGGTCAACATACTGGGTGAGAGCATCCTGCTGGTCTGTGACGAGCAGGGCGTATTGCGCGGCTTCAATAACGTTTGCCGGCACCGCGGTGCCGAACTTGTGAGCTCGGCAACAGGCGGTGAACAATGCGGGGTATTTAAAGCCGGCATCCGTTGTCCGTACCACTCGTGGAACTATCGCCTGGACGGCGAGCTGCACAGCACGCCGCATATCACTATCGACAAGTCCTGCCTGGGACTGCACCAGGTCGACGTCGACCGCTGGGGCGGTTACGTGTTCGTCCGCGTCGTCGCGGGAGAACAGCCGTTACTCACCATGCTCGGCGACAGTGCCTGGTCGTGTTTCCCGATACCCGCATGGAGCAGCTGCGGGTTGGGCACCGAATCGACTACTCGGTCGCGTCTAACTGGAAAGTCATCCTCGAAAATTACAACGAGTGTTATCACTGTGCCGGCGTGCATCCGGAACTCTGCAAGATCGTGCCGGCGTTTCGCGTCGGCGGCGGCAGCGATCTCGACTGGGAACGCGGCATTCCGCAAAAAGAAGGAACGAACACGTTTACGCTGTCCGGAACGACCAATCGGGCGCCGTTTCCTGACCTCAACGACGACGAAAAAGTCCGCCACAAGGGCGAGCTCGTTTATCCTAACCTGATGCTGAGCCTGTCGATGGACCATGCGGCGTCGTTTACGCTGTGGCCGCGCTCGGCCGACCGGACGGACATTGTCTGTGAATTCCTGTTCCACCCGGACGAGATGGCAACACCCTGGTTTGATCCGCTGGACGCCGTCGATTTCTGGGACCTGGTCAACAAGCAGGACTGGGAGATCTGCGAAAGCGTGCAGCGCGGCATGCGATCCCGGGTGTTCGAGTCGGGCTACTACGGGCCGATGGAAGATCTGAGTCTCGATATCCGCAACTACGTGCGGGGTCGCATCGACCCGGATTAATGCCCGGGCCGCGACGGGGCTTGGCGGGGCAGGCCTAAGGCGTCACACTTGGCCGCCTACTTTCGCTACGACAGGCGAGCACGTGCAGCAACACGAACTCGATACACCAAAGACGTCGTTCGAGCGCGCGATGACCTTCCTGCGCGCCGGCGACGCGCCAATGGCGGAACGTATCTGCCGTCAGGCGCTGATGGCGTTCCCGCGTGACGCCAACCTGCTGTGCCTGCTGGGCGCCGCGATGCTCAAGCAGAATCGCGCGAAGGAAGCCGAGCACACGCTGTCGCGCGCGGTGCGCATGTACCCGAACTTCACGCGCGCAATCGAGACGCTGGCCGACGCGCTGATCATGCAGGGTCGCCTCCCCGACGCCCTCGAGGCGCTAGACGGGCCTCGGAACTCGAGCCCGGCAGCGCCTCCGTGCGCTTCAAGAAAGGCAAGGTCCTCGATGGTCTCGGCCGCGATGACGAGGCCTCGCAGCAGTTCGAGGAGTCATTCAAGTTGACGCCGCACAAGGAAGATCTGGTGCGAGGACTGCAGTTGCAACGCATGGGCAACATGACGCGAGGCGGAGCGTATCTATCGCGACGTGCTGACGCGCGATCCCGCCAACGTCGATGCGCTGCGCCTGCTGGCCGGCATTGCGATGCGCGCCAAGCAGTGGAGCGACGCAGAGGTGCTGCTCGAGCGCGCGCTGGAAATTGCGCCCGGATTTCTTCCAGTGCTGGATGGACCTCGGGCTGGCGTGCCAGGAGCAGGATCGAACCGACGACGCGCTGACAGGCGTTCGAGCGCGCGAGTCGCGGCTGCGAGCCGCATCGTCCCAATCCGTATGCAGCGATCGGTACGACGAACGGCATGGCCGGGCGTCACGAAGAGGCCATCGAGCACTTTCAAAAGGCGCTGGAACTGCGACAAGACCCACGCCGTCGCGTTGGCGGGACTTGGCCACGTCCTGAAGACGATAGGTCGTGTCGAGGAAGGGATCGCCGCCTACAGAGAGTGCGTGCAACACAACTCCTGGAACGGCGAGGCGTGGTGGAGTCTTGCCAACCTGAAGACCTTTCGATTCGAGCCGGAGGACGTGGCGGCCATGGAAGCCGAGCTGACCGACGAACGGCTCGCCGACGAACAGCGCGCCAACTTCCAGTTCGCGCTCGGCAAAGCGTACGAAGACGCGGGCGACTACGCACGGGCGTTCGACTATTATCGCGATGGTAATGAAAACCGCCGGCAGCGCGAAACCTACGATCCGGTACAAACAGCGGACTCGCATGACCAGTTTATCGCACGTTCAACCGCGAGCTGTTCGACCGGCACTCGGGTAGCGGCAACCCGAGTAACGCGCCAATCTTTATCGTCGGCCTGCCGCGTTCCGGATCGACACTGATCGAGCAGATACTCGGCCAGCCACCCGGATGTCGAGGGCACGCACGAACTGCCGGACCTCGGGCGTGTTGCGCGCTCAACAGGTGTTGAACGTACGGATCGAAAAAAATATCCGGCAGTGGTGGCGGAACTCGAGCGCAAGCGATCTCGACGAACTTGGCAGCGACTACCTGCAGCGTACCGAGCGGCATCGTAGATCTCGGTACGCCGCGCTTCACGGACAAAATGCCGAACAACTTTGCGCACGTCGGTTTGCTGCAGCTGATTCTGCCAAATGCCAGCATCATCGACGCGCGCCGTCATCCGCTCGACAGTTGTCTCGGTAGTTACAAGCAGCTGTTTGCGCGTGGCCAGCCGTTTACCTACGACCTGTTCGAATTAGGCGAGTTTTATCTCGAGTACGACCGACTCATGCGGCACTGGCATGAGGTATTGCCCGGCAAGGTATTCAGGCTGCAGTACGAGGACGTTGTGCAGGATCTCGAAGGCCAGGTTCGCCGGCTGCTCGACTACTGCGACCTGCCCTGGGACGACGCCTGCCTCAGGTTCTTCGAATCGGATCGTGCTGTCAAAACAGCGAGTTCGGAGCAGGTGCGTACACCTATTTATCGAAAGCTCCCTGCACCGCTGGCGCAATTACGAAGCAACAGCTTGAGCCACTCATCGAAATTCTTGAGCCCCTGTTGCGCGAACTGCCGGAAGACTGGCGGCCTCGATCGTTGGGTTAGGGACATTCTGCATTTATTCCGGCGTTTCGTACGAAACGCCGCGATAAATGCAGAATGTCCCTTTCACAGAATGTCCCTTTAAACCGCGCTGGCGGTCTCGAAGTCGCGACTCAACGCACCGATTCGATCGGGTGGCAGGTAGTCGAAAATAAACGTAATGCGGTCCTCGGCCGCGCTGTTGATGACGCTGTGCGTTTTCTGATTGTTGATTTCGTAGGCCTGACCCACCTGCATGCGATAGGGCCGACCGTCGATCATGAAGCGCACCCGGTTGTTGGTCGTGATTGGCACGTGAATGCGGTGACTGTGTCGAAACGTCGGGTGGCTGTCGAAATGCGGGTTAATTCGACCGCCGGCCAGGAGTTTTGCGGCCATGGCCCGAATGATTGTGCCACCAGCAGGGTAACCGTGCTCGATCAAGCCATGCATAAGCGGAACCGCCACGTCAGCGAGCAGTTCCCAGCCTTCCTGTTTGCTGACCACGAGGTCTTTCCCCGGCCCGTCGCAAAACACCAGTACGATCGACTGCGTCTGGCGGTGCACGTCGTAATCGATTTGCCGCTGCTGGTTTGCGATCCAGGCTGCCTCGTCAAGTGCGAGAATCGCGGTCTGTAGGGGTTCTACATCGACGGGGCCAAGCGTACGAAGGGGCGTGTCAATATCCATGGGATGAGCCTGGTCCGATCGCCGCTGATGCCGGCAAAATAACAGATTTCAGCAGCGCGACAGTTGTTGTGTGCTAACAAACAATGATAGTAAACTCGAAAAGCGTAATTCTTTAAAGCGGGTTCGTGGGCAGCCGTATTCGGCTACCGTTGTGGTAAAAAAACGACAAAACAGCCTGGCCAGCCTGGAGCCCAGGCGACCGACATCGCATTAAGCAGACGTTAACGGGAGCACCCTATGCCTGCAAACAAGAACCTGAAGCAAAACGGAATTCCTGCCAAGAGCACCCTTGCGGTTGCCGTATCGATGGCCGTAAGCGGTCACGCGACGGACGCGGAGGCGCAGGATGCCAAAGACAAGGTCGGCGGTATAGAGGAAATTATCGTCTCCGCGCGCAAGCGGGACGAGAGCATGCAGAGCGTTCCGGCCAGCATCCAGGCGCTGACCGGCGCCGACATGAAACGCCAGGGCCTCGTGAACCTCGAGGACGTCGTGCGCTTCCTGCCGAACGTATCGTCAGTCGGTTCGACTGCCGGTGCAAACAAGATCATCTTCCGCGGCGTCTCGGACAACCCGGGCGCATTCATCGCAGCCTCGTCGGCGGCCGTCTACCTCGACGAACAACCCTTGACGCAGTTCGCCGTCAATCCCGAGCCGCGGCTGGTCGACATGCAGCGCGTCGAAGCACTGGCAGGCCCGCAGGGCACGCTTTACGGGGACAGCTCGCAGTCCGGAACGCTGCGCTTCATTACCAACAAGCCCAACCCGACCGAGTTTGAGGCGAACGTCGACTTCATGCTGCGCACCGGCTCCGATTCCGCAGAGAGTTATGACGTCAGCGGCATGGTCAACCTGCCGCTGATGGACGACAAGTTTGCGTTGCGCCTGGTCGGTTTTTCGGCCAGCGATGGCGGTTATATCGACAACGTCCTCGGTGTGTCGCCGCAGCAAGGCACGATAAGCAATGCCAGCGTTGTCGAGGACGATTTCAACGATGTCGATGTCAACGGCGGACGTATTTCGGCGAAGTGGTTCGTCAACGACAACTGGTCGGCAACCGCCGCTTATCTCTACCAGAAAACGGAATCGAAAGGCCAGAACACCTACGACCCGACCGTAGGCGACCTGAAAACCGTCAAGTTCTTCAAAGACAAGCGTGACGACAAATGGCAGCAGCTATCGTTGACGGTCGAGGGCCGCATCGGCTCGTTCGATCTCGTTTCGAATACCGGCTACTTCGAGCGCGAATCCTTCTATGTCGATGAGCGCACCGTGTATTCGGCGTACTTCAACTACAATTTTTGCGTTTATGCGCAGTTCGCGGGCTACTGCTGGTCGGGAGAAACATTTTACGACCAGGACACGATCGGCTTCAGCACCAACGACCAGGAGAACACGCGCTTCACGCAGGAGTTTCGCCTGACCAAGAGCGGCGACAATTACCGCTTTATTATTGGCGCGTTCTACGAGGAAAAGACCGAAGACTGGAACTTCCTGTCGCTGACGCCGGACTTCGAGAACACGCTGAGTTTTACCTACTACTGGACCGGCATTGCGGGTTACGATGCCTCGGGTGGCCCACCGGCGTGGTGGCGCTCGGCCGACAGCACCGAATGGGACCAGTGGGCGGTCTTTACCAACCTCAACTACGATTTCTCGGATGAGTTTTCCGCCGAAGTCGGCCTGCGTTATTTCGACCAGGAAATGAAGCGGACCTACCTGGTCGACAAGGCCTTTATCTGTGTCCGACTTTTACCCGGATTCAGTGTCGCCAACCGGTGGCAACCAGGACGTCGTGCCCAAGGTGACGTTTACCTACAAGTTTGACGACGAAAAGCTGCTGTACGCACTGTATTCGGAAGGCTGGCGCGCGGGCGGCGCGAATCGCAACCGGACACCCATCACTATTTTCCCGGTGTCGTATGATCCCGACCTGCTTAAGAATTTCGAATTCGGTTTGAAGTCCCGTTGGCTGGATAACCGCTTGCAAGTCAATGCCACGGCGTACTTCGGCCAGTGGGACAACTACCAGATCGAGGCGGTCGACCCGAGTTTCAAACGCTGCGAGCCCGGCGAGATAGCTGAAGTTGATTTCTGCGATCAACCCTTCCAGGTCATGGTTGCGAACGTCGGCGACGCGGAGCAGACCGGCGTCGAGCTCGAAGTGCGCGCGGCACCGTCAGATGGACTCGACATTGGTGCGTCACTCGGCTGGGTCGATGCGAAGACCTCTGCGGCCTTTACCGTAAGCGATCTGGACGTCGTTGTTCCCAAGGGATCGAGATTGCCCAATGTGCCGGAGTGGAAAGCCAACGCATTCGTGCAGTACACGTGGCCGGTGACCTTGGGTCAAATGTATGTTCGTGGCCAGACCTCGTGGCAGGATGAGTCGCGCAACCAGCTCGAGGACTTCACGCCGGAGCCGCTGGTGCAGGCGCGCGGTACCTACATACAGCCGTCCTACAGCATCAGCGATCTCAAGGTGGGCCTCAGCAATGGCACCTGGACGGCCGAGGCGTTCGCCAGCAATATTTTCGATGAGCGAGCGGTGCTGTACGAGGACGACCAGTTTTTCGATGCCTTCTGGGGCGGCCGTCGAATAACGACCAACCGTCCGCGCGAATACGGAGTGCGCTTCTCCTACAATTGGGATTGAGCGCCATTATTCGAGCAAAAAAAAGGGCAGCCATTGGCTGCCTTTTTTTACGCGTCGCTGTCGACAGGCACGAGAAAGCCGACTGCAGTCAACAATCGAACCACCGGCAGCAACTGCGGTCTCAGCGTATCCGGATCGGCCCCGGCTACCGCACAAAAGGACTGCAGGCACTCGTCGACGGTATGTTTGCCATCGATACGGTTGACGAACGCAAGCACCGGCAAATCGATTTCCAACGGCATCGGAAGCTCGCCCCGCAGTCGCAGAATGGCCTTTTCCGAATCCCAGCCATCGACATGACGATCGAACTGCTGCTCGAGCTGCGCTTGTGGCGCTATGCCCAGCCGGGCCTGAAGCAGCGTTTCATCGTCCTTGCATAAATCGGAAAAGTCCGCGGCGTCGATACTGAACTGCACCTCGTCGCCGGCATCGCGTACCGGCTCGTCGCTGATGCTGTACGCACGAAACCAGTTGTCACCGTCACGACGGCGCAGCACGATCATGCCGGCGTTGACGTCGGCAACGTCGTGTCGCTCGAAATAGCCCAACCATTCGCCGAAGTCTGAACTTTGTCGAAGCGCGCCGCCCGCAAGGTCGGACCGGCGCATTGCCACGTAGTCGGGCGGGCGTTTCGGCGGGCTGCGCAATACCCAGGCATCGCAGCCGCAGCCCTGCAGCCATTCATCGAGGCGTGTACGCCATTGATGACCCTCGATCGTCACCCACTCGCACAGCATTTGCAGGTGGCCGCCGTCTTGCAACCGTGCGGGCGCAGTGCGCACAATCTCCCGGCTGAATTCGTCGAGCTCCATGGGGTTGTCGCGGTAAACGAACTCGCTCTCCGGGCTGATAACGAACGGCGGGTTGCTCAGGATAAGATCGAAGCGCTCTTCGTTGACCGGATCAAAAAGATCGCCGAGCCGGCATTCGACGTTTTCGATATTGTTGAGTTGTGCATTGAAGCGCGTAAAGCGCAGCGCGGCCGGATTGATATCGGTAGCAATGACCTTGCCGCTGTGGCGTGCAGCGAACAGGGCCTGCACGCCGCAGCCGCAGCCGAGGTCGAGAGTCAGGTCGACAGGCCTTCGCAAAGTCATACGCCGTAAAAAAGTTGCTGCACGGGTATGCGCCGGAAGGACGAACTCGCAGGCTTGGTCGCTGCCGAGAACGTCGTAGGCATCCGACGTGAATAGCAGGTCTTCGACAGGCACGATAACAATCGTCGCTGTAATCCGCTCATTTTGCTTTCGCAAAAGCCCGGTGTGCAGGCACATGTCGAGGAGTGGGGCAGGAAACGCTTCGCGAAGCGCGTCTTCTTCAAGCGCTACGCCGGCGAGAAACAGGCGCGCCAGCGCATTCGCGGGCGTCGATACGCGCGTTTCGTGGAGGACCCTGGGCATTGCGCCAGCCCGCGGCGGTTCGGCACTGCCGAGGCGGCGCGTAAGTTCCTCTGCGTTATAGGCGTTTGCGTCGAGGAATTGACGCAGGTCGGCGATGTCGCGGCGTGAGAGTTTTTCTGGCATACGGCTGAGATGGTCCTGATGGGCTGATGTGGAAGTCTACCGGACGCCGCGAGGGTGCGGCACGCGATTGTTGCGCGTGCGGCATTGACAGACCTCCTGCCGCACACCGACACTGTTGGCCGATCTGGCGCACGGGACGGTCATGGCAAGCTTCCGGGATGCAATACGCAACAAGGACTTTGTGATTACCGTCGAGCCGCCTCTGCACGCGCTGCTCACCCGAGACAGTCTTTGTCATTCCTTCGCTGCGCTCGAAGGCCGCGTTGACGGCGTACAGGTCGGTGACGATGATGAGGCGGAGCCGCATATTGCACCACTCGCAGTCGCCAGCATCGCTTTATCGCTGGGGGTTGATCCGGTCATTCATCTGAGCGCCCGGGACCGAAACCGCATTGCAGTGCACGGGGAAATACTGGGCGCGGCAGCGCTGGGCGTGACGAGCCTGGTGCTCAAGCGAGGCAACAAGCTGCCGGCTGCGCTAAAAGGACGTGTAAAAAGCGTCTTCGACAGCCGCACGGCGCAGCTTTTGCAGCTCGCCGCCCGGGTCAGTGAGACCGCGCCCGTCGTAACACCGCCAGGCCTGTTGTTGGGTGCGATGGTTACGGCTATCAGCCCGGAACCGGGTTGGCAGGCCGCACGAGTCGCGGAAAAAATCGATTCCGGCGCCGGCTTTCTGCAATCGCGCCCCTGTCTCGACCTTGAACTGCTGAAGCGCTACGCGGCGGCGCTCGTTGCGCTTAAGCTAACGCATTGTGCGACGTTCATCGCGAACGTGCCTTTGTTGACCTCCGCGCAGGACTTGCGCTGGCTGAACGAGATACTTCCGGATACCGTGATACCGCGAGACCTGCCGAAACAATTACTGGACGCGGCGAATCCGCGCGATCGAGGCATTGCTGACTGCGTTGCTGCCATTGCCTCGCTGCGCGGCATTCCCGGCGTTTCCGGCGTAAACCTGATTTATCGCGGCGACGTCGCCGATGTCCTTGAGGTACTCGAGCGAGCCGGCTCCTAGGCCGTCGCTGATGTCGGCATCGCGTACGGCCAGACTTCGAGGCCGTGGATGGCGTTGCGAATGTCCATCGAGAAGTTGACAGAGAAAACAGTCTGCCCCGTCACGAGATCAAATACCGACACGGTTGACGGCGATGAGCCGGCTCCGATGAGCCGATCATCGATCAGGCACAAGCCACGGCCGAAGCCCTGTCGCGCTATTTTCATGTCATCGACACCGGCGTATTCGAGTTCTTCCGGGGCATATGCAGGAAATCGAAAGCGCCGCTCTTCGTCTTCCCGGGTGACGAACCGCAAATAGTCCGCAGCGGTGTCGTTGAAGATCACGCCGCCATTGACGAGTTGTGCGTTGTGCACGCCTTCGGGCAGTTCTACCTGCATCAGCAGTTTGGCTTCAGCGCCCAGGCCGATGATGCCGCCCGTGCGTAGCCCGGCGAATGAAAGGCCTTCCGCACTGCAGTCAACATTATTGATATGCAGTTGATTACGCGCGGAGGGCCCGTGATCGCTGGCCGGATCGAAGCGGTGCGCCTGCCAGGTGCCGTCGACCTTCGCGGCCTGCAAGCCCCAGATAAAGGTCTGCTCGATGAGATCGAATGCGAGGATGCTGTCAAAGCCGGTGCTCGTCAGGTACAGCTTGCCGTCGAACTCGCAGATCTCGTGGCAATGCCTGAGGTATGCATTGCGAAATGAACGCAACTTCCTGAACTCGGTGTCGTAGACGAACAACTCGTCACTGGCGGCGATGTAGACCTCGCCGTCGTAGAACGCCACGCCCCTGAGGCCGCGATCCCAGCCGCGCCCTGTCCAGTCGATATCGGCCGTATTCCAGTCGAGCACCTGGTGCACAGCCTGGGTGGCCGGGTCGATAAGGTAGACGCCGCCGTGGCTCTGGCCCTGCTCGCTGCCTCGCACCACGGATGTCGCGATCAGCGGTGGAATATCAGATACTGAATGGATGGCCGGCTTCATCGGAGCGGTACCGTATAGGAATCACTATGTGCAGGCAACCAACATGAGTTCGACCACCGACGTTGCCGTCGCCTCGACCTGGACTGCGCCGCTTGCGCCGCCAGAGCGCGTGCCTGCGAGTGCCGATGTCGTCGTCATCGGCGGCGGGATCGTCGGCGTTTCAACCGCGTGGTTTCTGGCGAAGCAAGGTGTCTCGGTCGCACTTTGCGAAAAGGGACATATCGCGGGAGAGCAGTCGGGTCGCAACTGGGGCTGGGTGAGAATCCAGGGGCGCGATACCCGCGAAATCCCGATGATGCAGGAAAGCCTGAGGATCTGGAGCGGACTGAAAGACGAGATCGGTGAAGACGTCGGTTTCACGCGCGGGGGATGTTTTTTCACGGCCAACTCCGAAAAACAGCTCGAGGCGCTGGGCGCATGGCTCGACACGTCGGCGGAGTTCGGCATCGACTCTCGACTGCTCTCAAAGGCCGAGTTGAAAAAGCACATCATCGGTGCCGCGATCGACTGGAGTGGCGCGCTGTACACGGAGACAGACGGCCGCGCAGAACCGCAGAAAGCGGCTCCGGCGATCGCGCGTGCCGCTGTACGCTCGGGCGCGACTATCCTGACGGCCTGCGCCGTGCGCGGCATTGAAACGACCGGCGGCCGCGTGTCCTCGGTCGTTACGGAACATGGCACCATCAAAACCTCGCTGGTGCTTTGTGCGGCCGGTGCCTGGACTTCGCTGTTTTGCCGGTCGCTGGGAATCGACGTGCCGCAGCTGAAAGTCCGTGGCACGGTTGCGCGAACGGCCCCTGCAGAAAACGTCCTGAACGGCAATGTCTTCGACGATCGCCTGGGAATACGGCGGCGCCAGGATGGCGGCTATTCGATCGCGCACGGCTCGGTACTGGAGCACCTCGTCACGCCCTCGTCATTTCGCTACTTTCCAAAATTCACTGCGGCACTCAGGCAGGAGCTCAAAATTCTTCGCATTTCCGTCGGCCGAGAGTTCGTCGAAGAATGGCGCACGCCCAAAACCTGGCCGCTGGACAAGCCGTCGCCCTTCGAGGCAACACGGGTATTGAACCCGAAGCCCAGCAAACGCGTGCTCCGCGGTATTCGTCGCAATCTCGACACCATCTTCCCCGCGCTTGCAGCGACGCCCATTGTCGAAAGCTGGGCAGGCATGATCGAGTCGTCACCCGACGTAGTGCCGATAATCGATGCGATCGATTCTTTGCCTGGGTTTCATCTTGCGACGGGTTTCAGCGGTCATGGTTTCGGTATTGGCCCGGGAGCCGGCAAAGTAGTTGCCGCCCTGCTCACGGACGAGGACCCGGGCATCGATCTCGCGCCATTGCGATTGAGTCGGTTTTTCGACGGCAGTCCGATTCGGCCGCAGTCATCCATCTGACAATCGAGGTTCTTCGTGCAAAAAGAGAACAAGCTGGCATCGGGTTACCCGGATAGCTATTACGCAGCGACCGCTGTGGGTATGCACGAACACGCGCGCCTGGCCGGTGCCCAGCGTGCCGACGTCTGCGTGATCGGTGCCGGTTTTACCGGTCTGTCCGCAGCATTGAACCTGGCGGAGCAGGGTTTTGACGTCATCGTTCTCGAGGGGGAGCGTGTCGGCTTCGGGGCGTCCGGTCGCTGCGGCGGTCTGATTGGCAGCGGCCAACGCAAAGACGTGCTGGAGATGGAGCAGCACTTCGGGTTGCAGCGATCCCGGCAGTTCTGGGACTTTGCCGAACTTGCCAAAGACGAAATCCGTCATCGTGTGAAAAAACACGACATCCAGTGTGACCTGCAGGACGGTCAACTGGTCGGTGTGCACAAGAAGCGTTACCAGGGCTGGCCGCGCGAGCTAAGCGATGCACTGGCGGAACGCTATGACTACCCGCATTGCAAATCGCTGGATGCAGAGCAAACGAGGTCGCTGCTTGCAAGCGATGGTTTCCTGGGGTCTTTGTACGACTCGCGGGCAATGGCGCTGCATCCGCTGAACTACACCCTCGGCCTTGCGAAAGCTGCGAGGGACGCCGGAGTTCGCATATTCGAGCGCTCGCGCGTACTGAAATACTCGCACGCGGATCCGGCGGTTGTCGAAACGGCGGAGGGTTCGGTGCGAGCCAGTTTCGTGGTGCTTGCCTGCAACGGCTACCTCGACAAACTCGAGCCACGAGTCGCCCGCAAGATCATGCCCATCAACAACTTCATGATTGCAACGAAGCCGTTGGGAAAGCTGCGAGCACATGAGCTCATCAGCGGTCGCTTTGGCGTGCACGATACGCGCTTCGTCGTCGATTACTTCCGCGTTTCAGAAGACCATCGCCTGCTGTTTGGCGGCGGTGAAAACTACCGGCGCGAGTTTCCGCCGAACATCGGAAAATTTGTTCGGCCCTACATGTTGAAGCTCTTTCCGCAGCTTGCCGACGTCGAGCTCGACTATGCATGGGGTGGCACCTTGTCGGTGACCGTCAACCGGCTGCCGCACCTCGGCCGCCTGAAACCCAACGTTTTTTTTGCGCAGGGCTACTCCGGGCACGGCATTTCGACGGCGAACTTCGCCGGCAAGATTATCGCCGAGGCGGTCGGCGGCACGGCAACGCGCTTCGACGCGTTTGCCGGCCTGCCGACACACGTTTTTCCGGGCGGCACGTGGCTGCGCTATCCCGGCATGGTGCTCGGCATGTTCTACTATTCTCTGATCGACCGCTTCTGAAACGGGCGTACGCCCGATCGGCTATTTCGATTCGCGCAACTGCCTGGACCGCGAGAGTACGTAGTTCTGCAGTGCTTTCGATTCTTCGATACTGAGCTCGAATTTTGGCATGCCGTTGGCCACGCGTGCGCCACCAATGACGATGCCGTGCCAGGCGGCATGTGTCTCAGCCGTTGTATAACGAAGGTCGGGCACCGAGCCACCAAACCGGGCGGCGGCATGCTTGCCGTGACAGCCTTTGCATTCCCAGCTGAATATCTGCCGCCCGAGTTCCAGCTGCTCGTCGCTGGCCTCGAGCGGCGGCTGAGGCGGCAGCGCCGGCCGTGTAGCCGTCACCGCCGGCATCGGCGCATCGGCCTCGAGTGCGAAGGCCATCAGTTGCGTCGGGCCAATTACGTCGTCACCAGCGTGCATCTCAGGGTAGGAAAATTGCACGCCACCGCCAGCGCCCACCGGGACCAGCACATATTGCGTGCCGTCAACAGAATAGCTGACGGGGGAGGCGGTGATGCTGGATCCTGTCTTGACCGACCACAGTAATTTGCCACTGCTCGCGCCATAGGCGCTAAACCGGCCCTGTGCATCGCCCTGGAAAACGAGGTTCCCTGCGGTCGCCAGCACGCCGCCGTTGAACGGCAGCTCGTGGCCGACCGACCAGCGCGCTTTGCCCGTCACCGGGTCCCACGCGACGAGCTTGCCGGGGTCGAAGGGCTTGCCGTCGACGACCGTACGCATCTCCAGCGTATCGTCGTAGTCACCGTCCTCGTAATTGCTGACGACGCTGGGCACGTCGATCACGGGAATATAAACAAGCTTGAGCTGCGGGTTGAACGCCATGGCGTTCCAGCTGTGTGCGCCCCACATATTAGGCCATACTTCAACCGTCTCATCCGGGCGTTTCCAGTAGGCGGCCGCGGCGTCATAAACCGGTCGTCCCGTTTCGATGTTGATGTGTGTGGCCCAGTTGACCTTTGCGTACTTCTCGGCCGCGATGAGTTCGCCCGTCAGTCGGTCAAGGACGTAATGAAAGCCGTTCTTCGGCGCAATGAGCAAGGTCTGTCGCTCTTTGCCATTCATTCGGAGGTCCGCCAACACGATGTTCATCGTGGCGTTGTACTCCCAGCTGTCTTCCGGGACCGTCTGGTAATGCCAGGCGTACTCCCCGGTTTCGGCGTTGACCGCCACGATGGAGGACAGGAACAGGTTGTCGCCGCCCTCGGGGCTGCGCAGGCGAAAGTCGTAGGGGAGGGCGCCGGCCGTGCCGAAGAACAGCAAACCGGACTGCGGGTCGTAGGTCATTTCGTTCCAGTTGCTGCCACCGCCGCCGAACTCTTCGAGTGCGGTGCCCGACCAGGTTTTCGCCGCCATTTTCATCGCGGCGGAGGTGTTTTCCTCCGGTTTGTCACTGGGGACCGTGTAAAAACGCCATTTGAGTTTGCCGCTCGCAACGTCGTAGGCGGAGATGTAGCCGCGGTTCTTTTCCCCGGACTCGGAGCCGGCATTGCCGACAAACACGCTGTTGCCGCCAACGTAGGGCGAATCCGTGATGGCATAGCCCTGTGATCGATCGCAGGTCTGTCTCGACCAGGATTCCTTGCCGGTCTTTGCATCGAGCGCGATCAGGCGGCAGTCGGCAGTCGTCGCCAGAACCTTGCCCTGCCAGACAGCGACGCCTCGATTGACGCGAGCGGTCCACGACATATAGGGGTCCTGTGCGAGCCGGGAGCGAACATCCGGGTCGTATTGCCAGAGCGTCTCACCGGTTTTGGCATCGATCGCGAAAACCAGCGAATAAGCGCCCGAAAGATAAATGACGCCATCAACGACTATTGGCGTTGCGGAAATGCCGTCGGGAACCGGCAGGGTGCCGGACCACGCGAGCCCTAAGTCTGTTACCGTCTTGTCGTTGATGTCCGTGAGCGGGCTGAAATGCTCACCGCGAAAATTTCCGCCTTTGACAAACCAGTTGTTGCCGTTGCCGGCCTCCGCGAGCACCCGCTCTTCTGTAACGTTGCCCGCGGCGTGTAACACGGCGGACGCGAGCGCCAGGGAAAGCACGGCCAGGGATATCATGTGTCGCTGCGGTGGCATTGCGGGGTTCCCGTTGCGGATATCGGCATCTATTGTGGAATATCGGCGGCGCGAACGCTAATCTTGACGGCCGGCCCATTAGAAGAACAATGCCGGGCAAGCGGGAGGGAAAACAGTATGAGAAAAATCTATCGGGTGGACCTCGGTCTACTGGTGCTGGCGGGAATGGTGGCGGTGGTGCTCGCCGACGAGCCGGTGCATCCGGCAAAATTGTCGAAGTCGGATATTGCCGGGAACGTATTCGATCGTCCGGACACGCTGGAGCACACTGAAAACGGCAACACGACGCTCGACGTGACTTCGTTTTTGTCGAGTGACAAGCGCTTTGGTTCGGGTATGTACAAGTCGGGCGCGGTGCGCTTCGAGATTACGGAGCCCTACGGCGTCGATGAGTACATGTACTTCCTGGAAGGGGGTGTCACGCTGACGTCGAGCGACGGTAACGTACAGGTCATCAACGCAGGCGAAGCCGTCACGATCCCGAAAGAATGGACCGGCGTCTGGGACACAGAGGGGTATACCAAGATATGGGTCATTTACTCGGCGGACGGGTCAGGACTTGAATAGGCAAATCAATAGGCAAATCGCTGCCGCGTTGCTCTGCGGTGCGCTGCTCTCTGCCTGCGGCCAGCCGCAAGGCAGCAAGACCGCGGCGGATGTCGTCTTCACGAACGCGCGGGTATACACCGTGGACGACGCGCGTCCCTGGGCCGAGGCCGTTGCGGTGAAAGGCAACGAGATCGTCTATGTCGGCGATGACGACGGCGCCGAGGCGTTCATCGGCGCCGATACAGAGCGGCGCGATGCGGGTGGGCAGCTGCTGTTGCCGGGCTTCATTGATTCGCACGTGCACCCGATAGCCGGCGGCGCCTACGCGACCGCGCTGTCGCTCGATACCTTCGGTAGTGTGGAGGACTGGGTCGGCGCCATTACGGACTACGCGGCAGCAAACAAAGACGCGCCGGTACTGTTCGGCTACGGCTTTCTCGCAACAACGTTCGGTCCGGTCGGCCCGACGCGCCAGCTCATCGACAGCATCGTGCCCGACAAGCCGGTGCTGATAATGGACGAGGGCTTTCACGCGGCCTGGGCGAATACGGCAGCGTTGCAGGCGCTCAACATCACGCAGGACACGCCGGACCCGGTTCCGGGGTTCAGTTATTACAAACGCGACGCCAACGGCGACGCCACCGGCTACCTGCTGGAGGGTACGGCCGGGCAGGCCATGCAGGCACTGGACGTGATCACCGAAGAGGTGGTTACGGAGGGCGTTGGTATCATCGTCGACATTATGAACGCCTATGGCGTTACGGCCGCCTTTGATGCGGGGCTGATCGGCTACGAGTCGATGGCGGCGGAATTGTTGAAGCGCCTGGACGAGGGCGGCGATCTGACCGTGCGCCTGGTGGGCTCCTACCGGCCAGACGGCCCGGACGATGTCGCGAGCGCCGTCGACAGGACGCTGGAGTGGGGCCGCACGATCAAAGGCGAGCGCTATCACTACAACGTGCTGAAGATCATGGATGACGGCACGGTGGAAGGGCGCACCGCGGCGATGTTCGAGGACTACCAGGGCGAACCGGGCAACAGCGGCGAGACCGTCTATACCCAGGAAGAAATGAACACCATGGTCGTCGCTGCGGCTCGTAACAATGTTGATGTGCACATCCACGCGCTGGGCGAGCGCGCGATCCACGAGGCGCTCAACGCGATAGAAGCCGCCAGGAAGGTAGCGCCGGACAGCGCGACGCGCTATGCCATTTGCCACATCCAGGTCATTACCGATCAGGACTTGCCACGTTTCGCGGAACTCGACGTCATCGCCCAGAGCACGCCGCTGTGGGCTGCGTACGACACCTTCGGCGAGCAGTTCGTCAGCGCAGACCAGTTCCAGCGATTCTGGCGCTACAAGAGTCTCGAGGATCTCGGTGTCCGACTGTCGTTCGGCAGTGATTTCCCGGCGAGCGGTGCCGGCACGCTCGGCCTTTCGCCCGTGGTGCAAATCGAGATTGGCCACACACGGCAGGACCCGGGCAATAGAGAAGCGCCGATTCAGCCGAGAACCACCGAGCGACTGAGCGTGGTCAGCCTGGTACGGGGCTTCACGATCGACGCTGCCTACCAGATGCACATGGAAGACCAGATAGGCTCGATAGAGGTTGGCAAAAAGGCCGACCTTGTTTTGCTCGACCAGAACCTGTTCGAAATCGATGCCTACGATATTCACAAGACAGAGGTGCTCATGACGATGATGGATGGCGACGTCGTCTACGAACGGGCCTCGGAGTAAGCCCCATGCCCGAACACTCAATGAAGGTCGCTGTCGTTACGGGTGGCGGCCACGGTATCGGCCGCGCGCTTTGCCGTCGATTGGCAAAAGACGGTATGACGGTCGTTGTGGCAGACATCGATGGCGCGGCCGCGGCGAAGGTCGCGGCGGGTATCGGTGGCGTGTCGCGGCCCCTCGATGTCACTGATGAAGGCGCTGTCGCTGGCCTCATCGATGAAGTCGAACGCGACATCGGTCCCATCGACCTGTTTGTGTCGAACGCAGGCGTCGGCTTCGGCGACGGCGCCAGCGGCGCCATCTCGGCCGGGGGCGGCATGCACCCCATCGACGATCGCTGGGAAGCCTGTTGGCAGGTCAACGTCATGGCACACGTGTACGCGGCGCGAGCGCTCGTGCCGCGAATGAAGGCGCGCGGTGGCGGGCACCTTGTCAATGTGGCATCGGCGGCAGGGCTGCTCTGCCAGATCGGCGACTCGGCGTATACGGCCACCAAGCATGCCGCGGTCGCTTTCGCCGAGTCACTGGCGATCGACTACGGCGATAGCGGCATCGTCGTGTCCGTCGTGTGCCCGCAGGCGGTTGCGACGCGCATGATCGGTATCGAAGACGACTCGGACTCAATGGATGGTGGCTTCAAGGGCAATGATGCGGATGGCATCATGTTGCCGGAAGCCGTCGCCGACATCATTGTCAAAGCGGCACTCGCCGGGCAATTCCTTATTCTTACGCACCCGGAAGTGGCGACCTACGTGCAGCGCCGGGCCGGCGACCACGACCGCTGGATTCGCGGCATGCAACAGTTGCGTAAAAAGATTTCGTAGCAGCGGCTTGCCGCCGCGATTCGCGGCAAACGACTACGGCGAGCCGCTGTACTGCCACAGCACGGATGAGCGTTGTCCGGAACGGCAGTAGGCCAGTACGGCGCCGCTACTCTCGGCAACGATCTCTTGGAAGCGCGCAACCATCTCCGCTGAAATGCCGCCGTGGGAAACAGGCAAATGATGAAAGGCGACGCCGTGTCGTTCGCACTCACTCGCAATGGCCGCGGCCGTCGGTTGCCCAACGTCCTCGTCATCAGGACGATTGCACACGATGGTGGCATAACCGTTCTGCCGTAGCACTTCAACGTCCCCTGGCTGGATCTGTGCCGCGACAGCGCATGTTTCCGAGAGCTTGTAGACTTGCATAGTCGCTACCTGTGCCGATCAACTCGAGCCCCGGACACAATTGTTAACAATTTCATACGGTCCTGATGCCCGGCACCATAAGTAATACTGTATCTTATGGGCTCTAATTCCAAAAACACTTGGGGAGCGAGACGACAATGAACGATATCATGGACAAGTTAACGGGGTTTCTGGGGCCGGCCGGCTCCAGCGCGTTTGGTCATGCGCTGCTGGGTTTGGCGATCCTTATCGTCGGCCTTTTCATCGTCAAGCTATTCGTTGGCGTTCTCAAGCGCATGCTGACGAAGGTGTCGGTACTGAATCGCACCAACGCCGACGGTTCGGTGACGGACCTGGTAACGCCGATTGCGTCATTGGTCAAGGCGCTGCTAACCATCTTCGTGCTCATCGCTGTACTGCAACATTTCGGCCTGACCGACGTGTTGGAGCCGCTGAAGGTCCTGGTGAACAAAGTCACCGGAGCGATACCTAACATTATTGGCGCCGGTGTCATCGGCTACGCAGGCTGGATCATCGCGAAGATCGTTTCCCAGCTCGCCGAAGTCGGCCTCGCCAAGGTTGACCAGCAGCTCGCGGAACGACTGGGAAGTAAAGACATTAAGGTTGCCAAGCTGGGCGGCGCCCTCATCTTCGCGATTATTCTCCTGCCGATCGCTGTTTCCGCACTTGGCGTCCTCAACATTCCGGCGATCTCCGATCCTGCGTCGGCGATGATCCAGAAACTGATGGAGGCTGTTCCCAACATCATTGGTGCGGGCATCATCTTGCTGGTTGTATTCTTCGCGGCGAAGTTCGTTGTCTTCATTCTTGGCAGCGTTCTCGAGGGAGCGAACATCAATGCGTTGCCTCAGAAAATGGGCATACAGGGCATGTTCAACGAATCCTTTACGCCCACGCGGCTGATCGGTATGGCGATCATGTTCTTTTCGATGGTGGCAGCGGCAACCGCGGCCGTAAACATCCTGGGCATCGATATCATCTCGGAAGTGTTTGCCCGGGTGCTGGAGTTCGGCGGCGGCATACTGGTTGGTGGCCTGATCCTGATCATCGGCAACTTCCTTAGCACCCTTGCCTACAATAAGTTGTCCGAACACGGCAGCAGCGGCATCGCCAACATTGCGAGAATCGCAATACTCGGCCTTGTCCTGGCGATGGGCCTCAGAGCCATGGGCCTGGCTGACAATATCGTCACGATGGCCTTCGGCTTCACTCTGGGTAGTGTTGCGGTGGCAACGGCACTCGCGTTCGGCCTCGGTGGCAGGGACGCAGCGAAAGCGATCGCTGACAGCTGGGCGGACAAAATCAAGTCCGGATAAGTCGCTCGACAAACGAGGAAAAATGGGTCGCTCCGGCGGCCCATTTTTTTGTCTCTGCCTTTTGCACGAGAATGTGCAACGCTTCACGTCTCCCCGTGAAGCGCTGACATTCTCAGCTACACGGCGTCGATCGGTAGCTTGAGATAACGGACCCCGTTGCTTTCGGCGTCCGGCAGATTGCCGGCTCGCATGTTTACCTGTATCGACGGTAGCAACAGTTTAGGCATACCGAGCTGCTTGTCACGGGCCTCGCGCATCGCGACAAATTCCTTCTCCGATACACGATCGTTGATGTGAATATTGTTTTCGCGCTGCTCGGCAACGGTCGTCTGCCACGCAAACACGTCGCGCCCGGGCGCCTTGTAGTCGTGGCACATGAACAAGCGGGTGTCGTCGGGAAGCGCAAGTATCTTCTGGATCGAGCCGTAGAGCTGCAGCGCGCTGCCTCCCGGGAAGTCGGTGCGGGCGGTGCCGAAGTCCGGCATGAACAAGGTGTCGCCAACGAAGGCCGAATCTCCCGATGACGTAAGTCACGCACGCAGGCGTGTGCCCCGGTGTCGCAATCACGCGTGCCTCTATGTCGCCAATATCGAAGGTATCGCCGTCACTGAACAGGTGATCGAACTGGCTGCCGTCTTCGGCGACGTCGTCCAGGTTGAACACGCCCTTGAATACAGACTGCACGGCGGTGACGTCCCGGCCAATCGCCGTCTTGGCACCCAGTGTTTTCTTCAGGTACGGCGCGCTGCTGAGATGATCCGCGTGCACATGGGTTTCGAGTATCCAGTCTGCGGACAGGCTTTTTTTCTTTACGTATTCGAGCAGCGCGTCGGCGGAGGCGGTGGAGGTACGCCCGGAGGCGGTATCGAAGTCGAGAACCGGATCGATGATGACGGCCTGCGATGTCGACGGGTCGCTGACGACGTAGCTAACGGTGAACGTGGCCTCATCAAAAAACGCTTTTACATCGGGTTTTAGCATTGTTTTGTCAATCTCCAGTATTTAAACGAAAAGCAGGGCGTAATTATAGGGCTCGCTGGCACCGGTAACAGTAGGGTCAAATACCTGCAGTCTCGCTGCTGGTGAGCAGTCGTGCAGTCGTTGCAGGCGGCGGACGACTTCAACGGCATCGACCAACGATGTGCCGAAAAATCCAGTAAAGACGCCGCGGCTAGGTACTCAGCACCGCCTCGCGGATTTCGTCGATCTTCGGTTTGAGTTTTGGCGGCGCTTTGCCAAGACAGTGTTTGTCGCGCGGACAGTTAGAGCTACGCTGGCAAATAATGGTGGCATCAGTAGCGGCGCCTTCCGCGATCCAGCCGATGTTGAGTATTTTGCTGATGCTTTGCAGCTGCTTTCGCGCTTCGGCCGGTATCGGTGCTGACCCGCCGCCACGGTTGCAACTCGTTTCGATCATGTCGATCGTGTCTTTTGGGTCGATGTTCTGGGCGACCAGCGCCGGCGACAGGTCAACGCCGACGCAGAGGACGTGGGTATTTGACGCCGCGTCCTGGCTGCGGATGGACTGACAGCAGTACAGGCGCTTGTCCTCGCCGCTGCGCAATACCGAGATCTGCGAAGACGGCTGGTCGGATTGCGTATTAAGCATGCGAAACACGGCCCAATGCTGGCAAGGGTCCGAAACCAGCGTCATGTTGCCCCAGGGCAGGGGAATGCCGTTGCCGCGATACACCGCGCGCAGGTGGCCGGGCGGGTAGGCATCGAAGTAGTGCCAATGCTTGTAGGGTGACACGCTGGGCATGCGCCGCATGACCAGCGTCGTCGTCAGGTCGATCTTCTTGCCGGCGTCGATGGCGTGGGCCTGCCGCGCGAGGAATTGCCGGAAAGCCGTTTTCGGGGCCAACAGCGCTGCCGCGAAATAACTGCACTCAAAATCACGCCAGGCGTACAGGATGTCTTTCGCGTCGATATTCAGCGACTCATCGTCGTGACGCCGGCCGGACACGCGACCGCCGGAGACCTGGGGCGCGCGCGCGCCATCACCGCCGTGCAGAACCATATGACCGATGTGGTTGGCGAGATCGAACTTCAATCGTGCCGTATCTTCTTGCAGGTCGCGGTTAATGTAAATCTTGTTCGGCGCGTCGAAAAACGAGCGCACCAGCGTGTGCAGCGGCTGTTTGGAATCGCCCTTGTCCTCGAACGCAGGATTATCGAACCAGTTGATGACGAGCCCGAGGTCTTTGGCGATCGCGTAAATGTCATCGAGGTGCAATGGAAACTGTTTCTTGCCGACGGCCTCCGCCGCACGCTCGATGTCCGGAAATCGATTCTGGCTACTCTCCTGGTGGGCACGAATCAGTAAATGCGCGAATTGCCGACCCGTCGTACCGGTTTGCGCGAGCAACTCGGGAATGGCCAGCTGCAACAGCGATTCCGAGAACAGGAAGCCGGGCTCCAGTGGCATGCCGCTGACCGCGGCCCTCGGCGCGACATTGATCGCGGTATCGTCGAGCGATTCGTCGAAAAACCAGCTCGGCTCCTTCTGGAAAATCTCGGCGATGATCTCCAGCAGACGCTCGGACGGGACCCGTTTGCCGTTTTCGATCATCGACAGGTAGGAGACGGAGGGGCCGGCTTCGGCATCGACCTGCACGCAGCGGACCGACAGGTCTTCCAGCGTGAGATTGTTGCGCTTGCGTAAACTCTTGATTTTAGTACCGAGAAAGTGTGCTTTTCGTCGCAGACCCTGGTGGCTGCTCATGGCATCCTCTCATGTGAAATTAACACTGTGAAATTTTCTTTGTGAAATTTAATTCTAATTGCCATTAAAATTCCGCACAAGGTTTTTTCTCGCATAAATACCGGCCAATCGGCCAGGAAGGACATTGCCATGACTCGACAGGAACAGATCAAGCAACTGGAACAGGACTGGGCGAACAGTCCGCGCTGGAAAGGGGTATCGCGGGGCTACAGTGCTCTGGACGTGGTGAAACTGCGCGGCACCGTGCAGATCGAACACACGCTCGCGCGCATGGGCGCGGAGAAATTCTGGCGCCTGCTACAGCAGGAAGAGCCGGTGTGCGGACTCGGTGCGTTAACCGGTAACCAGGCCATCCAGGAAGTGCAGGCCGGTCTGAAGGCCATCTATTGCTCCGGCTGGCAGGTCGCGGGTGACGGCAACAGCGCCGGCGAGATGTATCCCGACCAGAGCCTGTACCCGGTCGACTCCGTGCCGAAGATGGTCGAGCGCATCAACAACGCGCTGACTCGCACCGACGAAATCCACGCGCTCAACGGCGACGACAGCATCGACTGGTTTCCACCCATCATTGCTGATGCCGAGGCGGGCTTCGGTGGCAACCTGAATGCCTTCGAGCTGATGAAGAGCATGATCAAGGCCGGTGCCGCCGGCGTGCATTTCGAAGACCAGCTTTCAAGTGCCAAAAAATGCGGCCACATGGGTGGCAAGGTCCTGGTACCGACGCACGAAGCGATCGGGAAACTCAATGCGGCACGTCTCGCGGCCGATGTCAGCGGCGTCCCAACCGTGCTGCTGGCGCGGACCGATGCCGATGCGGCCAACCTGATTACGTCGGACTCCGATGAGCGTGATCATGCGTTCATCACGGGCGAACGCACGCCGGAAGGCTTCTACCGGACCACGCCTGGCATGGATCAGGCGATCGCTCGCGGCCTCGCGTATGCGCCGTACGCCGACCTCATCTGGTGCGAAACGTCGAAGCCCGATCTTGAGCAGGCCAAACGTTTCGCCGACGCGATTCACGCCCAGTTCCCGGATCAACTGTTGTCGTACAACTGTTCGCCATCGTTCAACTGGAAGGCCAACCTCGACGATGCGACGATGAAGGTGTTCCGCGAAGAACTCGGCAAGATGGGCTACAAGTTCCAGTTCATCACGCTCGCCGGCTGGCATGCGCTGAATTCCAGCATGTTCAATCTCTGTCGTGCCTACAAGGAAGAGGGCATGTATGCCTACTCGAAGCTGCAGGAGCAGGAGTTTGCTGACGAGAAACACGGTTTCCGCGCGGCCAAACACCAGTCCTTCGTGGGCGCCGGCTACTTCGACGCGGTGCAGAACACCATCATGGATGGCCTGTCATCGACGACCGCACTCGACGGCAGCACCGAAGAAGAGCAATTCGTCGCCTAGCCAGTATTGACAGCTGCGAGCCCAGCAGCGCTAATAGCACCGGGCTCGCAGCGGTTGACACTATGAAATCCGATCGACACACCTTATGGCACGCTCAGCATAGCGTCCGACTTTTTTGACTTCGTCGAGCGCGAGCTCCTGCCGGCCATCGGTTTCAAACCCGATGTTTTCTGGAGCGGGCTCGAAGCTATCGTTACGGATCTCGACGCCGCGCAATCGTGAATTGCTGGCCATCCGCGACGAGATGCAGGAAAAAATCGACGCCTGGCATACCGCTCGACAGGGCACAGACTGGCAGCACGACGAGTACGTAGCCTTTCTGAAAGAGATCAACTATCTCGTGCCGGCCGGTAAGCCCTTCGCGATCGAAACGGCCGATGTGGATGCCGAGATCGCCAGGATCGCAGGGCCGCAGCTCGTAGTGCCTGTCAGCAACGCGCGCTTCGCCATCAACGCCGCGAACGCCCGCTGGGGCAGCCTGTACGACGCACTGTACGGCACCGATGTAATCAGTGAAGAAAACGGCCAGGAACGAGCAGGTGCTTACAACCCCGCGCGCGGTGCCGCGGTCATTCGTTATGCCACGGAGTTTCTTGACCGTGCCATTCCGCTTGAAAATGTGAGCCACGCCGACGTGAATCAGTACGGCCTCGACCGGAACGAACACGGTACGGCTTTCGTTGCCTCCCTCGCAAACGGTGAAACAACGAAGCTTACGGACCCGCGGCAATTCGCCGGTTATTCGACGCACGAACAACAATCCGCCTACCTGTTTCGGAACAACGGCCTGCATATCGAGATCCAGGTGAACGCCGCTCACCCGATCGGCCGGGACGCAACGGCAGATGTCGCAGACGTTGTTCTTGAAAGCGCGATCACCACGATCCAGGATTGCGAGGACTCCGTTGCGGCTGTCGATGCCGAGGACAAGGTGCTGGTGTACCGCAACTGGCTCGGGCTGATGCAGTCCACGCTGCAGGCGACGTTCGAAAAGGCGGGCAAGGCGCTGACGCGTCAGCCGAATCCCGACCGCACTTACACGGCAGCGGATGGCGGCCAACTGGCGCTGTCCGGCCGCAGCCTGATGCTGGTCCGAAACGTCGGTCACCTGATGAAAACCGATGCAATTCTCGACGGCAACGGCGATGAGGTTTTCGAGGGCCTGCTCGATGCCGTCATGACCACGGCGTGCGCGATGACGGATCGTCGCCGCGAAGGCCTGCAGCCGAACAGCCGTACCGGCAGTATCTATATCGTCAAGCCGAAAATGCACGGCCCGGACGAGGCCGCATTCACCGATACGCTGTTTGGCCGAGTCGAAAAAATGTTCGAGCTGCAGCCCAATACGATCAAGGTCGGTGTGATGGATGAGGAGCGCCGCACGACGGTAAACCTGGCTGAGTGCATTCGCGCCGTGAAAAAACGGGTGGTATTTATCAATACCGGTTTTCTCGATCGCACGGGTGACGAAATTCATACCAGCATGCAGGCTGGTGCGGTGCTGCGAAAAGAAGCGATCAAGCTCGAGCCCTGGATTACTGCCTACGAAGACTGGAACGTCGATATCGGCATCCGCTGCGGCCTGCCGGGCAAAGCACAGATCGGTAAAGGTATGTGGCCAAAGCCTGACGAGATGCTGCAGATGATGGAAACGAAGCAGGCCCATCCGGAGGCCGGCGCCAACTGCGCGTGGGTACCGTCACCGACCGCGGCAACCCTGCACGCCATGCATTATCACGCAGTGAATGTGCGGGCTCGGCAAAAGACCCTGGCCGAAAGGACGCTCGCGAGCCTCGATGACATCCTGACGCCACCGCTTGGCGATCCGGGCCCGCTGTCGGCGGCGGAGATCCAGGCCGAGCTCGACAACAACGCCCAGGGCATCCTCGGCTACGTCGTGCGCTGGATCGACCAGGGCGTCGGCTGCTCCAAGGTGCCGGATATCAACGATGTCGGCCTGATGGAAGATCGCGCGACATTGAGGATATCGAGCCAGCATATTGCAAACTGGTTGCTGCACAACGTGACGAGCGAAGCCCAGGTGCAGGAGACGTTCAGGCGCATGGCGAAAATCGTCGACAGGCAGAATGAAGGTGATGCATCATACGAACGCATGAGTGACGACTTCGACTCAAGCATCGCTTTTCAAGCTGCCTGTGCACTGGTGTTCGACGGCTGCAAGCAGCCGAACGGCTATACAGAACCACTGTTGCATCGTTTCCGCCGGCAAAAGAAAGCAGCAGCTCGTGACCTAGAGCGTGCGCTCGTTTCCAGGGCGGCTGCGCGTCCTCCTTGCCTCAATCCTTTTTCTCAGTGGTCCGCTGTTCGGCGAGGACAGCGTCACCGTTGCCGTCGCCAGCAACTTTGCGAGCACGGCGGCGGCCGTGTCCGCGGCCTTTAGCGCCGCCACCGGCGTGCCGGTACGCCTCATTCCCGGATCGACCGGCAAGCTGTATGCGCAGATCGTCAACGGTGCACCTTTCGACGTTTTTCTAGCCGCCGACAGCGAGCGCCCGCGGCTGCTCGAACACTCCGGGCTCAGTGCGCCGGGTCATCGCATCACCTACGCGACCGGCAGCCTGGTCTTATGGTCTCGTGACAAGCGCTACCAGGGTGAAAGCTGTCGCCCGGCGTTGGAGAGTGGCGACTACGATCGGCTGGCGCTCGCCAATCCGGACACCGCCCCGTACGGCGCAGCGGCGCGGGAGTTCCTGCTCGCCGCCGGCCTTTGGGCGTCGGTATCGCAGCGCGCGGTGTTCGGGGAAAACATTTCGCAGACACTGCAATTCGTTGCGAGCGGTAATGCGACACTCGGACTGATTGCGCGCTCACAGACCACACATCCCGGCCTGCCGGCAGCAACCTGCACCTGGCCTGTTCCGGAGGCCGTACACGCGCCGTTGCGACAACAGGCCGTGCTGCTTGAGCGGGCCAGCGGCAACGACGCCGCGCGACGTTTTTTCGAATTCCTGGCGACTGCCGAGGCGCAGGGAATTATTTGGCGACACGGCTACACGGTAAACGACTGATGGATGCGCTGACGGGCATGCCACGCTTCGCGCCGCTGCTGCTGTCGGCACAGCTCGCCCTGGTGACGACCGTGGTGCTGATTCTTATCGGTACACCGATCGCCTGGTGGCTGTCGCGGACCGCATCGCGCATCAAGCCGGTTGCACAGGCGATCGTTGCAATGCCTATCGTCCTGCCGCCGACAGTCCTCGGTTTTTACCTGCTGATCCTGCTGGGTCCGAACGGCGCTATCGGTAGCTGGTGGGTCGAGCTGACCGGTAGCGCACTGACGTTCTCCTTTACCGGGCTGGTCATCGCATCCTGTGTCTACAGCCTGCCGTTCGCCGTGCAGCCGCTGCAGAACGCTTTCGAGTCCCTGCCGCAACAGACGCTCGAGTTCGCGTGGACCCAGGGCGCATCGCGGCTCGATGCGTTCTTTTCTGTTGCGGTGCCCCTGTCGGTTCGGGGTTTCATCGGCTGCGGCAGTCTTGAGTTTCGCGCATACGCTCGGTGAGTTCGGCGTGGTGTTGATGGTCGGCGGCAACATTCCGGGTGAAACGCGGGTCGTGTCGATCGCTATTTATGACCATGTCGAGACACTGAACTACGCGGCGGCGCACCAGATGTCACTGCTGCTGATCGCCTTTGCCTTCGTTGTGCTGTTCGGCATGTTCCTCGTTAACAAGCGCTGGGGCCTGCGGTGACGGAGCGGGGCGGCCAGCCAACGATCAGGCTGCAGCACGCGCTGCGGCGCAGCGACTTTGCCCTGGATGTAGACGTCGCTATCCCTGCAGTGGGAATCACCGGCCTGTTTGGCGAGTCCGGTTCCGGCAAGACGACGTTGCTGCGTTGTATCGCCGGACTCGAGGCGGGTTCATCGACTGACGTGCGGCCGGTTCACAAGCGCGACATCGGCTACGTGTTCCAGGACCCGCAGCTGTTCCCGCATCTCGATGTGCGCGGCAATATCGAGTACGGCAAGCGCCGTGCTGCAAAGTCGCCGGTTGACCAGAACCAGGTTGTCGAAATGCTGGGGCTCGGCGACCTGCTTGATCGCAGGCCGCGGGGACTGTCCGGCGGTGAGGCCCAAAGAGTTGCGATCGCGTCCGTGCTGCTGCGTGCGCCGCGACTCGTGCTGATGGATGAGCCGCTGGCCTCGCTCGACCGGCGACGCAAAGAAGAGTTGTTGCCCTACCTCGACCGGCTCCACGATGACTGGTCGGTACCGATGATCTATGTCAGTCACAGCATCGACGAGGTGAGTCGGCTCTGCGATCACCTGTTGCTAATAGAGCATGGTCGTATCGTCGCCAGCGGCGAGTTGCACGAGACACTGGCGCGCGTCGACTTGCCGATGTTGTCAGGAGCCGACGCAGGCGCCGTTATCGAGGCACAGCCGCAGGGCTATGATGAAGAATACGATCTGACGCAGTTCGACTTTTCCGGCGGCGAACTTTGGGTTCCCGGTCGCTATGACATGACGGTGCACAGCGTGCGCCTGCGTATTGCGGCGCACGACGTCAGCCTGTGCCGCGCAAAGCCCGAGAGCACCACGATTTTGAATGTTATCGCGGCCGAGGTAGAGGAAATCCAGCAATCGAAAGGGGCGTCCGCCCTGATACGCCTCCGGGTCGGCCGTGATTATCTGCTGGCGAAGGTGACCCGACGTTCCGTCGCTCGTCTTGACCTGAAGAAAGGCGATCGGCTATTCGCGCAGGTCAAGTCAGTGACCGTCAAACGCTAAGCCGGTCTCTGGTACTCTAGCCGCATCAAGAAAAAGAGAAGCGCGCTGATGGCAACCACACTGATCAATCGCATAATGACTGGCAGCCTCGTGTTGCAGATCGGCATCGGTATCGTGGCAGGCATCGTCCTGTCGCTGGTTTCACCGCAGGCCGGAGCGGCCGTCATGTTGCTGGGCACGCTGTTCGTCCAGGCCTTGAAAGCGGTCGCGCCGATACTGGTGCTTGTGCTGGTGGCCTCGGCGATAGCGAATCGCCGTGCGAGCCACACCTCGCAGCTTCGGCCGATTCTCGTTTTGTACCTGGTTGGCACCGTTGCCGCCGCATTGCTGGCCGTTACGATGAGTACGCTGTTTCCGACGACGCTGGCGTTGCAGGTAACGGAGGTCAGCGCCAGCGCGCCGCAGGGCATCGCCGAAGTTCTTGGCGGGCTGCTGCAGAAGCTGGTCGACAACCCCGTGAACGCCATTCTCAGCGGCAACTTTATCGGTATCCTGGTCTGGGGAGTCTTGCTCGGTGTCTTTTTGCATCACGCGGCTGAACCGACTAAACGCATGCTGGCCGATTCAGCCGATGCGGTGACCCACATCGTGCGCCTCGTTATCCGGCTGGCGCCGATCGGTATTTTCGGGCTGGTCGCGGGTAACCTGGCGGAGTCCGGTCTCTCGGTTCTCGGCGGGTACGCGCGAATACTGTCTGTACTGCTCGGCAGCATGTTGATCATGGCGCTGTTCGTCAATCCGCTGATCGTCTGGGTCAAGACGCGAAGAAATCCGTACCCGATTGTCTTGACCGCGCTGCGAGAGAGTGGCGTTACGGCTTTCTTCACCCGCAGTTCGGCGGCCAATATTCCGGTCAACCTGGCTCTTTGTGAACGACTTGATCTTGAGAAGGACACCTACGCCGTATCGATTCCGCTTGGCGCCACCATCAACATGGGCGGTGCGGCGATCACGATAACGGTACTGACCCTGGCCGCAACCCATACGCTCGGTATCCAGGTGGACTTGCCGACGGCGTTGCTGCTCAGCGTGGTGGCCGCCCTGTCCGCCTGCGGTGCCTCCGGCGTCGCCGGGGGGTCGCTTCTTTTGATACCGCTCAGTTGCGGCCTGTTCGGCATCTCGAACGACATTGCCATGCAGGTCGTGGCTGTAGGGTTTGTTATCAGCGTACTGCAGGACTCGGCCGAGACGGCACTTAACAGTTCGACTGACGTCGTATTTACGGCGGCCATCGCGCGGAAGTCATAGCAGCGGTCACAAACATCCGCGTGACTGACTGGCAAGCAGCCGGAAAGAGACCCGTCATGTGGCACGATGAGCGCTGGCGGCCATTGACCGATTTGTGTCGGTCAATATTCAGCGTTGCAGGTGGGTTACGCGCCGGCGGCACCAGTTTCATGAATTCAACCAGAGAAAAAAATGAAAACGAGGAAAACGCGATGGAAAGTCTGATGTTCTTGCCACTGATTCATCTGGTGCTGTTGGTCTACGCTGCTGTGAAAATAATTGGTAGTTCCGCCGACTCGACAAACAAACTTATCTGGGTCCTGGCCGTGGCGGTGTTTCCAGTTGTTGGCTTGATAGTTTGGTTTTTCATCGGTCCAGGAACACCAAAGAGATAGTTATCAAGCGACCGCGACCAGCCGGCGGAGTCGAAGTACGTAAGCCGCTGACCTCTGCGCTCATCCTGGCCGGAACGTGTCCGCGCCGACGAGTGTTCTGTGCCTTGGGCCGGAGACGTTACCGCGGTAATGTAGAAAAGCGAATCTGTGAGCCACAAGCGATTACGACTATGAACTCTTACCTCTCTTTTTTAGGCATGACTCGCTGCGCGAAGACCGTATCGGTGATTTCCGCGGTGTTAGCGTTACTGCTGATCATCTCAGCTCCCGAGAGTCAAATGCGCGCGATCATCGCGAAAAAGTCAATTAGTTAACACCCGCACTATGTTTTAACTTTTCTTGACCGCCGCAGGCGGGAGAATTCTCGGCGTCTTGAGGCTTCCCGCATTCTGTGGCTGCGTATATGGCCGAACCGAAACAGTCGCCAGTAGCTTATAGAATTGGCTTCTGGTGACTCAAAGCCACCGGTCGCAACATATCACTCGAACTACAATGTTATTCTCCACTTTCGCACCATAACTATAGTAATACCCAGACTCGACAGCCAAGGATTGGTAGAAATATGGATGCAACACTGATACACGCAGTTACTGTATTTATGGCGTTCTTCGCCATAATGAACCCCATTGCTGGCGTCCCGGTTTTCCTTAGCCTCACGAGTGGCGATGATGAACAGACAACCAGGAGCGTGGCACTAAGATCGCTGATAATCGCGTTTGCTATCGTTGCGATATTCTCTTTAGCTGGGAAAGTGATCTTTGATGTGTTTGGGCTCACTCTGCCTGCATTTCGGATTACCGGCGGGATAATCGTTTTCTTTATTGGCCTTCATATGCTGCAAGGCAATCAATCGAGCGTTCAACACCCGAGTGAAGAGGACAAGCAAAACTCGCGGGACGCAGCGCTCAGTGTTGCAGTTTCTCCCTTGGGAACGCCATTGCTCGCCGGCCCGGGTACTATCGCAACCGCGATGAACTTTTCAGCAGGCGGCGGCGTTGCCGCCATGCTGGCGACCATCTCCGTATTCGCGGCTCTGTGTGTAATCACGTATTTTTTCTTTATCTTCGGCGGGAAGCTCGTTGGCTACCTGGGAGCAAGCGCATTGGGGGTAGTAACTCGTATGATGGGACTGATCCTCGCCGCAATTGGAACGCAGATGGTCATAGAAGGACTGCGTGAGACCTTTAATCTTGCAGGGTGAGACATGAATTTGACCAATGATTGGGCGTTTCCGTCGCCAAGCGGTATAACAATGCACTGCACTTGCGGATTTGAACGGCTGCAATTGGCCGACTCTTGCTCTCCATATTTTTGATTTAATGAGTAGGTCGCACGGCCGGTCTTCGGTGGTGCAGACATTCAGGCCGCGTTACTCAAAAAAAGCTGTCTCGGACGGCTGGTTCGCATCGCATAGCAGACGGTCGCGTACGCAGCCTGTGGATGGCGGCTACTGACCCAAAGTAGCCGCTGGTGAATTCAGCTTTAGAAACGTTAAGAATAGTGTCAGTTTTATTCTACGGAAAAATCTGGCACCTTTAATTTAGAGCAAACCGCAAACACAGCAGGCGCCGCCAGGCTGGCACAGGAGCATACGCTTTGATCACATTGCACGGTTTTTCATACAGCAACTATTACAACATCGTCAAACACGTTCTGTTGTACAAGAACATTCCCTTTGCGGAAGACACCCAGTACGGTGGCAACGACGAGTACCTGGCATTGAGTCCGGCTGGGAAAATTCCCGCGCTGACTACCGAGGGTGGCGTCAACCTGTCCGAATCCAGCGTGTGCTGTGACTACCTGGAAGAGACCTATCCGGAAAAGCCACTGTACCCCGCCGATAGCACAACCCGCGCCCAGGTACGGCAAATGATGCGAATAAGCGAGCTCTACCTGGAATTACCGTGCCGTCGGCTGATCCCCTTTGTGTTCGCCAAGAAGGCCGTGCCCGCTGCACTGGAAGAGGAAGTTCGTAGCGTTGTGAGCCGCGGTGTCGGCGCGCTGAATCGCATCGGGACCTTTGACCCGTACATGGCCGGCGTCAAACTGACCATGGCAGATATCTACCTGCACTACGTAATGAGCGTGGTGGCCCTGGCCAAGGCCGGCCTTGACTGGGATATAGCTGCCGAAATCCAAGGCTTGAAGGAATGGCAGACGCTGATGGCGGCAAGTGATGTCTCCAAGAAAGTTGACGCCGACCGCGAGGCCAACCACGAAGAATTTTTCGCCACCATTCGGGCCCGCATGGGCGGCTAGTTCATACCGAAAAAAGCCCCTCAAGGGATCCCCGCTGAGCGTCCGCTTTACACTCCGATAGCAGATGTCAGGCTAGAATCGAAAAAATCGACGGCTTGTGAACCATTGCGGTCGCACGACGAACGGGTCGTGGTCTTCGACAATGACCACCCATTTGGATGCTCGCCAACAGTTTTCGAGGTGTCACCAGACGATGAAAACATTCTTGGATCTTTGTTGCCTGATATTTCTGATGGCGTATGCGCACGCCTCAGTCGCCGAACAGTGGACATCTCTGGATACCGACGCACTCATTGCCAAAGCGAAGGGGGGCGATCCCGAGGCTCAATTTCGACTTGGGTCTGCTTATGACACCGGGTCCGGCGTGCGTCGCAGCGGGCGGAGGGCTTTAAAATATTATTTAATGGCCGCTGAGCAGGGTCACGCCGAGGCGCAAAACAGCGTCGCCAGTGGGTTGCAGGCGGAAGGGAAGTATGAGGAGGCACTGCTCTGGTACGAACGGGCAGCCGAGCAACATCACGCTCTTGCAATTAATAATCTCGCGTACCTCTATGATGTTGGTCTAGGAATTTCCCAAGACAGGCAGAAGGCCTTTAATCTTTATTCTCGGTCGGCGGCGTTAGGATGGGCCGAGGCAATGTGGAACATTGCAAACATGTATGGCGCCGGGCAACTTGGTGAGATTGATCTTCCCAATGCCTGTCTCTGGACAACTCGCGCTCGTGCGTATGCTAGCTCTGAACATTCTAAACTCCTGCAATATTTGGCTAACGCTGAGGCTTACTACGAAGAGAAACTGTCGGCGGATGAGCTTGCTCTGTGTAGCCGGGAAGCGAAGATGTGGGCGCCGACAACTGAAGCCGACAATTTCTAACGCGTGCTCCTGGCCGGACTGAGAAGTTGACCAGGAAGAAGAACTGCAGTCCGCTTAGCTCCGCATAAAATTGTGAGCTATAATTTTCGCTACTGACTCAAAGCGGTCAGCAGCAGAACAGCATCTGGCCTGTGTTAATTTCCACTATTGCAAGCAGAATTTGATTAAGCGCACTAGATATTGAAGTAGCTCTCGGTGATGGATAAATACATACAAGACGCACTAATCCTATGGGCGACGATTGATCCCATCGGCACCTTAGCGATTTTCGTCTCACATACCGCGTACCTTTCTGAAGCTGAAAGGCGAAAAGTAGCTTTTCGAGTTGTGGCATATGCTACTTCAGTTTTGCTTGGTGCAATTCTTGTCGGCCAGGTCATTCTGTCGGGTTTGGGGATTCGGCTCGTTTCCTTTCAACTGGCCGGCGCTATTATTTTGTTTCTTTTCGGATTGCAGATGATCTTCGGCTCTCAGTCAGGCGGTATGCGGCCAGAGCGGGATCACGACATCGCGGTATTCCCTCTTGCGATACCCGGTACCGCAACGCCAGGAGCAATTCTCGCTGTTATTCTATTGACGGATAATTCCATATTTCCTGTGACGGTACAGCTCGGCACTGCGGCCGTCACCGTATCAATCATGGTTGTAACGCTACTGATCTTGTACTTCTCCGGTAGAATAATTTCCGTAATTGGCATGAATGGCGCTTCGATTCTGACCAAGATAATGGGCATGATATTGGCAGCGCTCTCGGTCGAGCTTGCTATGAATGCGCTCGGGATTGGGCAATGGCTCGGCAATGCACCCTAACAACAAAGTTCATTGATGCTGGCAACGTCAGCTTGTGGCCGAACTGAGTCGGTTGCGATTGAACCAGATGAGCGGCAGGTAAGCGCTCGGAAGTGGCCGCCGGACGAATACTGACTGCGAATCGCATAAGTTTTTTTGGTTTGCTTCTCAGTCAGTAGTGATGGAACGAACTAAACCAAGAGTTAGGCAAGATAGATATGAACGGCCACAACAGTTTTCACATCGTCTCGCTTGCTGCGGCCCTTGTGCTGGCGACAGGTTGCAGTGATGAGTTGAACGAGGTGCAATCCGGTGAGGTTGCCCGAAACTTGATACCAGAGTGGGTTTTTCTGTTTGACAAAAATGCCCTGCAGAGCGAGCCAAAAATGGTGGACTGTGTGTTATCTGGTGGGACCAGAGCACGCTGTGTTTCCTTGACCGTGCCGGCAGCGCCGACAACGATTAGCTTAGGTCCTTGGTGTCCTCGCAATGTGTCGGACGGTGCTGATGCCGGTGGAATTTGGCTTGAGTCGGGGCAAGTTTACGAGGTGGATGGAGAGTTCATCAAGAATCTGGCGACATTCTACAACGACTCAACGTGGCAGCTTTACGACGACTCGACTGGGAACATAAACGTCACTGATTCCCGAGCTTCCTGCCAAGCCGCTGCTCGCCCGGATGTAGATGAGGCTTATCAGAACTACTGTGTCGAGTGTCAAATCTCCTATCTTGAAGATGGCAAGTCTCAGACGTTCGTCATTCCCGTGGAAGCGGTCCCGACTGATAACAAACTACCTAGAGTCGGGCATGATGGTGTAGGGGTTGCGCTCAGCGGGGTCCGATTAGATGCGCCAGCACCTACGGATGCAATCTTGAGTGCACACACACTAGCGCCCTTCGATGACTGCGGGGGACACGTCAATCTGGTAGTTGGCTATCACATGCACGCGATCACGGATTGTTTGCATGAATTCGTATCAGACACCGGACACGCCCCAATGCTGGGTGTTGCTCTGGACGGCTATGCCATCCACTCACGACTAAATCAAGACGACTCCGAACCAAGCGATCTCGATTCCTGTCGAGGGCACTACATGGCTGAGCTCGGCTACCACTACCATGCAGGTGCCGCTGGCAGCAACGCGATCATTGGGTGCCATTCCGCGCAGACTGGATGTGTTCTAGATGGCGAGGCGACTGACTGCGACGCAACAGAAAGCCAACCACGCGGCGGTCCCGGGCGACGATCTCCGCCACCTCTCCAGAATAATTGAGTGGATGGTTTGACCGTCCGCTTCTGGCCGTAAGCAGCCCCCTGGACTGCTAAACTGATGAGAGGCTGGTGTTGACCCGAAGCAGATATTGACGTCACGGTCCGTTTTGGCTTGATAGCTTTATCAGATCAGGTACTCAATTTGAGGGCAGAATGAAACATGCATGCGGATTGATTGCTGTTCTACTGCTTTCGCTGCCGGGTTTTTCATCCAGTCAAACTCTCCGGGACCTTATTGCAGAGAACCACTATTCCTACATCCCGTCCGATCAAGGGCGTTTTCCAACATTAGTCGCGATCCCGGGTTGTAGCGGGATTTCATCAGATAACCTGACAGCAGAAGAATCTAACCCTCGACTACGCGAAGACGATCTGCTTTTTCGTCGGCATTACCGCCATACGGCAGAGAAACTGAAGGCAGAGGGCTTTGTTGTGCTGTTGGTGGACATTCATGCTGCTGAGGGTCTGCTAACTGCCTGTGCCGATCCGATCGACGGCGAGCGCATAGCTGAGTACATCAACGAAGCGGTCGCGTGGGCGAAAGAGTTGCCATATGTTGACACCGACAAACTTAATATCATTGGCTGGTCGATGGGTGGCGGAGGCGTTCTCAAGTGGTTGGATGGACCACGCAGCGAGGCAACCAGTGTCCGCTCTGCGATAGCGATCTACCCGCCATGTAATAGGCACAAGATTCTGAGTATCCACATGCCAGTACTAATGTTGCTTGGTGGAAGCGACGACATTGCTGATCCAAATATTTGTGAAAATCTGGTGGACTCAGGTGCTATCGAACAGCAAGTAACCCTCGCCAATTATCCAGGAGCGCGGCATGGTTTTGACATAGAAGATGCTCCACCCGTACTGAATATAGGCAACGACATGACTGTCGGTTATCAGAAAGAAGCTGCGGAAGCATCATGGGCGGCAATTCTACAATTTCTCGCTATGTCTGAATGACCGCTTCTGGCCGAAACCAGTCGCTGGGCTGCTAAACTACTGAGAGGCTGCTGCTAATCCAAAGCGGCCATTCCTCGAAATTCACTCTCAGCTGAATAAAGGTCTGAATATTTGGAGAGCTCCGATGAATCTGACCAGACTATCGGCGATTGCCGAGATAGTTAGCTCAATAGCGATTCTTGTTACGCTTGTGTACTTGGCCATCGAGACAAAGCAAAATACAGAGGCAGTTCAATCGAGCGTCAGACAAGAAGCATTAAACACAAATTTTCCAATATTGCTTAGTGTTCTCGATAGGCCTGAGTTGGATGCGTTCTATTACAAAACCTCTTTGACTGACGAAGAAAAGGTTCTGCTTAGCGTTTTCCTGACAATGATTATTGAGACTCGGCAAACGCTATGGCTTCAATACCAGGCTGGCATGCTTGATAAGGTGGCTTGGACGGCTACTTTGGCGCCCATAGGCAATACACTCTCGGCTCCGCAAACTCGAAAATGGTGGAGCAATGTCTCGCGCGGTCCCAATTCATTCGGTTATGACGAGGGATTCGTGTCACAAATCGACGAATTTCTGTCCGACATTCCACTGCGGGGACGATCGGACCACTTAACGGCATTCGACTGATTTTGTACCGTGTGCCAACGGCCGCTTGTGGCCGAAAGCAGCCGCTCGCCTGCTAAACTAACGAGAGGCCGCAATTGACCCAAAGCGGACGGTCGTCATTGCTTTTTTTCCCAGCACCGCTGGATCCATTATGTGAAATTGCCGCGCTGCGGCAATGGGCGTAGATTGACGATTCGCCATAGAGGTAATCCGCCCAGAGACGGGGACTGACAGCCATGAGTAAGCGCTTCCATAACAATGCTCGTCGGCAATCCCCGAAGTCCACGGATTCACTGAATTATCAGTGCAATACCTCTTGGGCCGGTGTCGAATAAATAACCGCCAAATTGAGCCGCCATGCCATTCGCATTGAGGAGGATACCGTGACCAAACGACTTATCTCATCCATTGCACTACTCTCGCTTTGGATCATGATGGATGCTTCATCGGCCCCGCGCACGCTGGACGTGACCGTCACTTTGGAAGCCGTGGATTCAACTAACGTAGTTGCGATTGGTGACACCTTTGTTCCCCAGGTGCTGAATTTCAACAGAAAGATTACGACCGTTGTCATAGATTTTAATAACCAGTTTGTTCAATTTTCTGGCGGTTCGGCACCGTCGGTCAGTGTGTCTTGGGAGTTACAAGACGAAGACGGTTTTCCCCCGACCAGCTCTTTTTCGGCGGGTACGTTGTCACTGCTGGATTCAAACCAACAGGTATTAGCAAGTGCCAACATGAATTTGTACGACCCGACCGAAGAATTTCCTGGCGATTTTGCTTTCCAAGCTGACGTTCCTGGAGAATTTCAGGTTTTCGGTGTGATGTTGGAGTTCTCTGCGATCGACTCTGGGTCAGCTTTTGTCGGTAGCTTCGTCCTATCGTCAGATTTCTCTCCAGGGACAACGCTCAGCCTTGAGACAATTCCCGATCTCGCCGACTCAAACCCATTGTTTACAGGTGTCTGGTCTGGTTTTGACCCCAACGATGGCAGCCCTGCCTTTATTGGCATCAGCAGTAAACTCGATACTGTTCTTGTAGATTTGAACGCAACGGGTGGGTGTAGCAACGCGGGAGGTGGAGTTTATATGGGTATAGTTGATGGCAAGGATGTCGAGTCGGCTACGGGTAGTGGCGTCCCCGATGAAAACGTCATAAAGGGGCCCATGAGCGGCGTTTGCCAGAGCAACAAGGATGCGGTCGACATTTTTTTCTTTAGCAGATACCACCCGGACGCAGACGTAATCGAATTTCGGGGTGCGTTCATGCAAAGAGTCATAGACCTAGATGCCGATATTTGGGTTGCCGGTGCAAAAGAAATGAAAACCGTCTCAGAGGCTGGATGGGTGTTTTTTAATTCAGTGACTAATCATCCTCAGCTCTGACGTACCGCCACTGGCGTCCTAGGTAAGAGCAACAATTGACGCTTGGAAAGCCTTTCAGACGACTGCTCAAACCGTATGGAGAGATTCCAAAGATCCGCCATCGTGGCGGGATTCGTTAATGTCTGCTCCTGGCCGAAAGCAGCCGGCCCGTTAATAAACTAGCGAACGAAGGCTACTGACCAGAAGCAGCTGGCCCGCAGACAAAAAAACGTCGCAGCAAACGGCCCAGGCGGACATCATAGAAACTTCGCTTTGGAATTTCGGCTGGCGACATATATTCCCTAACCTATCAACGCACAATTCATGGATTCAGAGTAAAATTCTCCGAGATATCGAGAATGGCGTGACAAACTCGACCGGAGACAGCCGTGAAAAATGACCCAGTACGAATTATCGTTGTAATTCTATTAACTACATTCCCCTACGCAGGAATAGCCGATGAGGATCCAGCAACGAGCTTAGAGCACCAGCGCCATATTTACAGAGTCTATACACGAGATAACTTTGATGATGGTGGCCCAATCTCTCGCCATGTCTGGAAAAACTTCCCTGCTTTTTACGGACACACAACCATAGCGCATACCGGGCAAGAACGGCCACTACCACAGAACCTTAGAACCGATGTCGCAGATTTCGAGACGACACTGTCGACGGGGCCAACGACACTTGCCGATTACGTTGAAACAAACTCATATGTCGACGGCATGATCGTGCTCCACGGCGGCGACGTAGTGTTTGAGGCGTACCCGAACATGCGTCAGTATGATCGTCATCTCGGCTGGTCGATCACCAAAGTCGTTACCTCTACGGCGCTTGCCGTTCTTGAGCGTGAAGGGCTGGTCGATATGGACTCACCTGCCGAGAATTATCTCCCGGCACTGTCCGATAGCAACTGGTCAGGAACGACAGTGCGGGACATTGCGAATATGGCATCCGGAATGGATTGCCTGGATAGTGACGGCTATCAGAATATCGAGTCGTGTATTTATCGCATGGAAGAATCGCTGGATATGTTAGCCCGCCACAATCCTTATATCGACAATCTTACGCAGATCAGATCCATTAAACGAAAGCGCCCGGCAGGTGAAGTAAACGAATACGTATCCGCCAATACTCATGTCCTTGGATTGATTATTGAGAATGTTACCAGAATGCCGCTGGCTGACGCATTGAAGAAACTCATCTGGGATAGGATTGGTGCGGAGGCTGATGGCATGATGATGACGAGTCGCGAAGGCATCTCGGCAGCGCATGGTGGTTTATCGGCTCGCCTGCGCGACATTGCTCGTTTCGGCCAAATTCATACTCCAGGGGCAATGCTGGACGTAGTGGGCAGCGATCACCTGGCAGACGTCAAAAGCAGGAATGGCATTGGCCTCTCGGAAGCGCGCCTGAAATCGCTCTCAAAGGCGTTTGGTGATGACCTGCCGATATACGCCGCCTGGCAGTGGGACCTCGTTTGGGCAGATGGCGTCAGATTCAAAGGCGGATTCTCCGGGCAGGGCTTGTTTGTGGATCCTAACAATGGCGTCGTAATCGCTTTCTTCGGGACGGCGGGAGAAAACAACGAGGGTCACGAGTTGACGACGATCTCGCATCAACTGATCCGAAGTGATCTGTTCGATTAGCGGCAACACAAATCCGGCGATGATTGACGCCGTGCCCGGACAGTTGAACCCATGGGTTGAATACCTGCTTCGGGTCATAAACGGCAAGCCGTCAGTTTAACAGCGCAGGGGGCAGCTTTCCGCCATGAGCAGCCGGTCGTTTCTCTGCTTCAACACAATCTTTTGAAACGCAGAGCACGTCCGTGCCAAAAGCTATTTACGGCAATGTGTGGGCTGCAAGAAATATCCAGATTTGGTTGTTGGTTAATTCGCGTGTAACGGCACCAATTTTGCGCGCCGATAGATACTGATGACCATTTGGCCAGGCATGTCCGCCGCCGGTGATCCGATATTCGACAAGCGGAGCCTGGCAGCCGCGCCAATCGAACCGCGTCACCCGTGTGCCATCATCCAACCGATCCGGCAATTCGGTCGCCACAAACTCGTCGGCGCAGCCATTGATATCACGCCACGCGAGCATGCTACGTTCAACGGCGATGTATTCACCCTCGAACTTTGGCGAACCAGCACAGTTTGGTACCCCACCATCGTAGCGCCAGGCGCAGTCGGCCGTTCCATGAATCTGCAATACCGGGACTGGCCGGCCTGGCCTGCAGCCTTGTACGGCACTCACCTGATTCGCGCCGGCCACTGCCGCGATTGCTGCAATTCGCTGCGGCATTTCGCAAGCCAATCGGTGGGCCATGGCTGCGCCGTTCGACAATCCTGTCGCATACACCCTTTTCATGTCGACCTGGGTACCGACTTCCAGTGCATCAAGCAACGCGTTGAAGTACGAAATATCGTCGACATTGTTTTTGCACGCAGGTCCCGACGTGCATATCCATTGGTTGTCGATATCTCCGCCGCCGGCATTCCAGCTCCGCATTCGTTTCAACAGTCGGCGCGATGTGCCGCGGGGAATAACGGCAATATAGCCATTCCGTGCTGCGTGGTTCGTGATGCAATCCTGATTGGTGACGTCGCCACCGGGGCAGGTCATACGAATGGCATTTATTGCATCACCACCACCTCCGTGAAGGACCAGAAGGGCCGGTGCCGGCGTTCTCACTTTGTTTGGAATAAAAACATCATAGGGTCTGCTCGGGTACCCCTGTAAAGCTAAATGCTCATGGAGGGTCCCAACGGAATCACGGGCTGGAAAATCGGGTACCGCCGTGCAGCTTGACAGTAGATATGTGAGTGCCAAGAGACAAGATTTCTTATCCAAGGCTGCGACGAAAAATTCGTCTTTAAAACTTGACAACATATGGCATCCAGACGCAGATCGATTGGAATCGACATGTCTGCTTTGGGTCAATAGCTGATGCAGAGTATACGGCCTGGGTGACTGGTTCCGCCCAGTGCAGCCCGAAGCTCCCCAATCAATGAATCTATTCAGATTGAATATGCTTGAGCGCCGCCTCCAGCATGATGTCCATTGCACCACGAACTTTGGGGGAGGGGAGCGCTACATCCGGACTAAGCGGATGAATAGATTCATTTCCATTTGGTCGAACGATCAGCGCTTTCGGATAGGAGACGACAATGCCAGTATTCGGGAGTGTGAATCTTTCCATCGCGCCGTACGTGGTAGCCATGTCGACAGTTTGTTCTCCCATTATAACGCCGAAACCATAGTCTTGTATCAACGCTGCTGCGGAGACAGCGTTGGAAAAAGAATATCGGTTTACAAGCACGTAAACTTGACCATCGTATCTTGATGTCGGGCGTGGATTAACCTCGGGGATCGGGAATAGCACCGTTTTACCGTTTTCGGTGGACGCATAGAGATCCGAATACAAGTGCGACACAGGCTCGGAACTCCCCGGATTTGCGTCCAGTCGAGCCTGATTGGCTGCAGTCGATTGCGGACTTACCCGAACTTTGAAATTCGACGAAAATCGAAATGGTCGATCGGCGAACCACGCGATTACCGAATCGCTGAAGGAATTATTGCCACCAGGATTGTCGCGAAAGTCGAGGATAAGGTGCGTCGCCTGATTTTCAATGAAGTCTTCGAATGCCGCATCAACGAATGCGACAAATTCAGTATTGTCTAATGAGTCGATGCCTGGATCAGTATTATAAAATGGGCCTGGACGAAGATATGCCACGGTTTCGGTCAGCATCTCCGCCCTGCGACCCTCTAACGAGAACCGCTTTCCCTCTTCGCCGGAGTCTTGCTCCTCGTCTGCCGGTACCGAAATTTCATAAATCCCGCTTGAGCCAATGGTGTGATCAACTGATACGGCGTACGAATCAGCCGGACCAAGCTCGAGCCAGATCAGAAGCGGCATATAGACTTCCAACTGAACATAGGCAAAGTCTCGCGTCTCGGTGGAGACATGCTCGATCAGACGCGGCAAAAGGCTTATCATTTGTTCGCCATTGATGGCGGTGATCCTGTCGCCTGGCAGTATTTCAGTTATGCCACTGGAGTTCTTCGTAACAATTAACTGATCGTTTACGACGGCAATTTCCAATGGGAATCCAGAGCCGCCCGTACTGCGGTAGGCACGATAACCGGCATAGTCAGATTCGATCCGGGCATGTGCCTGATGCGCCAGGGCAACAAACGGTTGGAACGACATTTCGACATCAAATCGAGTCATCGGTTTGACGAAACGTTTACGCATCTCCTGGAAGCGAGTCTCGAATTCGTTGCGCGGCGTAAATGCGAACAGGTCGACGTCCGCTGCCTGAAGGCTTTCATACATGAATGTGAAATCAGCCCGAATCTGCTCAGAACTGAAAGTGAGTGGTTTGCCCTCAGGTGCAGATTCCTGTGCCAAAGCAAACAAGCATTGACCTGCGACTACAAAGGCGAAAAATATTTTTAACATAGCCGCATTTTATCAGTAGCACTGGCATTGCCCTAACGACCCCGCCAACCAGCAGAACGCTCCATCTGCTTTGTATCATTGGCAGCCTCCCGGAAGTCTGGCAGTCCCGTGGCTGCTTTCGGCCCGGAATGGACATTTAGACACCGCCCCGGTCGAGATAGCGCCGGCACACCCTCATCCGTGCGGATGCCGGCGATTTATGCTTCAAACCTGGTAACAAGACCGAATGACAATTAGAAATTGCCTGCTTGTCGGCCTCATTAATCCGTCATTCAAGCGGAATTTCACTCAGCAAATTGTCGCTGTGAGTGGCCCAGTTAAATGGTTCATCCATCGTCTCCGCATTCGCCGCGAAAAACTTATTCTGGCCGTCTTGTATTGCTTGCCAGCTCTTTGGCTCCAGCATCAAATACAAGGAAAAGCTTGGGCCAGTATGGTGAACAAAAAGGCGGACGCTCTTGTACTCGCCCGTTGCGCGATATGTCTTGGCCCACCCTTGTGCCTCCGCTATTGCTTCATTGGGTATGGCGCCTGGCGCAAGTTCAAACGCTTCCAGGTATAAAAGGTTCGCAGCCGCAAACGATTCTTCAATTAAATCGTCTTGGGCAGTAGCCGAAGATCCGGCCAATAGCGTCATCGTTATCAGGAGGGCCGCTCCAAATTTTTTGCGCAAAGAATAAATCATTGTGGAATCTCCTATTTTTTTATGATCCCACTAAGTATAGGCATCGTTTTCTCATCTCGCCCGTTGCATTAGGCTCTGGCAAAAGGCCCCCTTCGCGGGCAAAGCGGACTTGAACGCGGGTTTCGAGTGGCCATCAGAGCCAGTTGACTTGTTTGTCGACGCGAATTGAGCGACCAGGGCTCAGGTGTTTTTAAATTCATTCCAAAGTCTTGATATGAGTTCGTTGGCCGTCGGCAGGTCGTTCACCTTGCCTACGCCTTGTCCCGCGTACATTGCCATTTCTTCCAGCGCGCCTTCATGCCCTTGCATTGGCGGCACAGTTTCGTATCTCATTGCTGGTCCGAATACAGGGTGGTCAGCCACTACGTCATCTTCTCCCGGCTTGTCGCCTGATTTCGGGCATCCGTCTGCCTCCCAAGCCAGAAACGTGCTATTTCTTAGCACCCGATGTGCCGCGTTCCAGTCTCTGTTAAAACAAATCGTGTAGGCAGTGCTATTTTCGTCTGCGTTGATCAGGCTGCTCTTGTAAACATCGTGCGCGTCGCTTTCCTGGGTCGCCATGAACCTGGTGCCAAGAACGGCTCCTGATGCGCCGGCATTCAAGATGGCCCTGATGTCGTGTCCGGTTGAGATTCCACCGGAAGCTACCACGGGAGTATTGCTCGCCAACTCCAGCACCTCTTGAAGGCTGAGAATCAGTGACGCAGTGGCCTGAACATGCCCACCTGCTTCCAGCCCCTGGCAAATCAGAAAGTCGGGATCGAGTGCCAGCGCTTTCTCGGCATTCAGCCTGCTTGAAACCTGGATACCCAATTTTGCACCAGCATCACGAATCCTGGCGACGATGCTTTGGCTGGGAATACCCCAGGAAAACTGCACGATTGGACATCCCGCCTCCAATGCCTTTTCCAGCGTGCTCGGTTCGAAATGTAAGACGTAATTTGCGTAGTAGTTTCCCTTCGTCGCCTTGTTCATCCTGGTCACGACTTCATGTACCTGTTCCGGAGAATCCCAGCTCAGCGAAATTGCACCCATTGCTCCACTGTTGGCAACTGCTACCGCCAATGCTTCACCTCCCGGCGCCGCTTGGAATATCGGATACTTGAGGCCGAATCGAGTGAGCAGTTCCTGGCTGTTCTTACTCAGCACACCTTCTTCCCCGGGCTGGCCCTGATCAGCCGATTGACCAAAAGCGGAACCTGGCGCGGCAGAAATACCGACGCCCATGGCGGCGCTTGTCTTCATGAAATTCCTTCTTGAAATGTGGTCGTCTCCAGTTGGTTTCATTCTTTTTTCCCCAGGTTCGAGTTCGACTATATTCAGGCACTTTGGCCGTTGTCAGTTCAATACGCAGTTTCGCTCGTAAGCGGACCCTCAATAAAATCGGTACCGATCTCCTGATCAGATTACATTTTTTTAATCGACCGAAACAACGTCGCCTACGAATTTTCCGCCTACGAGTACGAATTCAATAGTGCGAGAGTTCTTGATACTGTCGACTGGATTTCGCCTTAGCGCGACAATATCGGCTCTATAACCAGTCTGAATTTTCCCGATCGAGTCAGACCTATCGAGAAAGGAAGCCGCTGTAGTTGTTGCCGACGTTAGCGCCTGTATCTCGGTCAACCCAAACTCTGTCATTAATTCGAGCTCTTCATGTACTGCATAGCCTGGGAAAACCTGAGGGTTGCTGGTATCGGTTCCCAACGCTATCGGGACCCCTAATTCATTGGCCGATTGAAGATTGTGACCTAACGCAGTTATCCATTCCTGGACTAGCTCAGGGCTTTCTGGTGTAACGGACCAATAGGCCTCATTTTCGAAACTGGCCAACGCGGCAGCTGAAACGCCTGCAGTCGCATAGGGTTCCTGAATGCGCCGATTGTTTTCCTGATCAATCAGTGCGTCGAAAAGACTCAAAGTTGGGACGTAGAAAGTCTGTTGGTCCGCCATTTTTTGTAATGTATTTTCCGATAGTCTATCGTCGGGCGCATGCATTATTCCGTCGCAACCAGCGTCAACGACGTCATTCACATGCACAGCCAGGCTTACATGTGCGAACACACGCAGACCACGTTCATGGGCGGCGGCGCATATGCTTTTGATTTGTTGCCGGGATAATCGGGGCTTCGGTGCAAATGCCCCTGGGCCATCTTCAACAACGATCTTGATCGCGTCGACACCGCTCTTAATCTTGCGCTCAATGATTGGTTCAACTGAGTCCGAGTGATTCAGAGCCGTCGCACCGCTTTGATGGATTACATCAGGATCCGCGTCCGGAGGAAGGCCCCATATGGTGGTAATGGGGTGGCTGCCATAAGCCGTAATGATGTCTCCCGAACCGAAGATGCGGGGACAGACTCTCTCCGTCTGGCTGCAACGGAGCCTCCATTCGCCAAGCTGCTCATCGTTTCCACCGCCACCGCCTGGCACAAAGATTGAAGTGATGCCGTAGCGGGCGAACTGGTGAAGGGCCTCCAGCCGCTCGTCGTCGCTATTTTCTGCTAGTCCGCCGTCTCCTATGTGGGCATGTACATCGATAAATCCGGGAAGCAAATACAGGTCGATGGCATCCCGTACTTCAGTGCCAGATGACGGAATAAAGGCACCTGGCTCAGCCAGCGCGTGGACCTGGCCTGATCGAATCAAGATGTCTCGCGTATCACCGACCAAGCCGGTTTCCGGATCGACGATCCGACCGCCGGTAATTAGAAGGTCTCCATCTACGGTTATTTGAGATCCACCACAAGCCGATACGAGTACTGCAACTAACAAGAGCAAGAATCGCAACGTAAGCAACGGATTAGCCTTTACTAGACCGAAAAAAATATAGATGCGGTGTTGAGCATTCTACTTTCGCTCCTGAGCCGTGGAATATCGAAATGCTCAACACCGGCACGGATCTCCGCACAGGTTTCTCGCTTCATCGCGTACAAAGATTACTTGCTCGTGACTGTCAAATGCGGTGGGGCGAATCATAGTAGTCATAGTTTTGGATCAGGATCCAGAGTGTTTTCGTTGCCATCGATCACAAGAATCCGCGCTACAGAGGATGCATGGCGAAAAGCCTTCGCCTGCTGGTACTCAGGATCGGCAAACCAATCCAGAATATCTTGCCGGGATGGAAATTCCAGTAAAACCATCCTGTCTTTATACTCTTCACCTTCGACGGTGAGAATGTCGCCGCCCCGGGCAAGGAACTTGCCACCATACCTTTTGACAATTGGAGGAGTTCTATCTGTGTATTTTCGATATGTCTGAGCATCGGATATCGACATCATAGAGATTACATACGCTGTCATAAGATTTTTCCTTGCGAATGATCGATTAAACATACGTTTGCTTTGGGTATAGGCAGAAATATAAATGTATTTCAGCTAAATGCGCGATTTTCCCAATAGGGGATGCTCGAATACCCGGATTATTCAGAGTTGGGAGTCTGCTTTCGGCCAGACGCAGGGGTTGAGATCGTTGAAACGAGCGCAATTGCGCCGGCTAGGTGAAAACTTCGACTCGTGCTCCTCTTTGTACCATGCTCGAATCCTGCGTTTTCAATGCCACTCCTGCCCGGCCTTCGTTACATCGCAGAATCGTTCGAATCACTTCAGTGTCACGTGGAAGGTCTCCCTGACCCAGGGCGACCATAATGCATCGCCGTGTGTCGTCATACACCTGACAATGCAATGATCCGAGAGTTACGTCGTTGTTGACCCAGTCATTTTCAACGAAATCTACCTCTTTCGTTTCGACCAGAAAATTTGGTCGGAATCGAACCGGATGGATTGCTGAAGTCGGCAGTAATTGCTGCAGCTTGTTTAGAGTTGCAGTTGTCAGCAACTGTAATGGCGTACAGTCAAAAAATGCCTTGGTTTCCGGCTCGTACAGGAATGGTTCTCCCTCGCCCTCCGTAACGGCCGTCGGAAATTCGTGTCGGATCGTTTCAGTTTCCTCGGCTGAGCGCGTAGTTACCTTTCGTCCCAGGAGAACAGATAGGGCGTTCGCTACTTCGGACGAACCAACCGGATATTCACCACCATCCGGGATTCTGATCATCACCCGCTATCGCTCGTCCAGGCTCGGCAACGTAGAAGATCTGCGTATCGTTTGGCGCTAAGCGACACACCGGACTCCCTATCCACAACTGCCCATCGTCGGTCTCCTTGAATACCGCCGGGGCCGACGCGTGCTTGTTCCAAATGCTCTCCCAGCATTGACTTAACCGGGTACCGCCAGATTTCGGCTATTTCCATGTCAACAATCCGTTGTGATGAAGGGTTCATCTCGTTTGATCGGGTGGCTGCTCCAGTTCATGAGGAGCATCTCAACAGTTTAACAGTCCAGAGGTTGCTCTCGACCTAAAGCGGCTTTTCATCTCATCCACAATGCAGCCACGAGACCCGCAAATAGGCACGTTTCGGCGATCCGCTGGACAATTCCTCGAACTCGATTCTCGAATGACAAGAGGATGACCGAAGCCGCAACCAGTATTCCGGCAACTCGAAAACCAGGCCCAGCGTGTTCCGAGATCCACAGCAATGAAAACGCGCCACCGACATATTCAACCCCACCCCCGAAATTATGAATCGCTTGTCGAACTGACCCAATAAACGGCGAGCCTGGATCGCACGGAAACAACGCGCTAAGTCCGTATCCAGCAGCTATCGACAGCGCAAGTGCTGCAATTGGAGGGTGAGCGAAACGCAGAAGCCAAGCGACCATACCCAGGAGAACGCCGACCGGTAGAAACACACCAAGCGAAACATGCCGTGTATATGCAGATCCGTATTCAGCCAACTCGCTGATTGTCTGACTTACGTGACTGTAGCCAGGCTTGCGACGAGCGGCAACGATTATAGATACAACAAGGTATGCAAATGCGGCTAACGATAGAGTCAAAGATGCTGCGATCATAATGCCTTGGACCCACTGCAATCACCGCCTCGCCAGTACGAAATACAGGTGCCGGTTTTAAGTAATTGAGTCTTGAGCCTGGAAATAAAGGTGCCGGTGTTGAGTATTCGAGTATTGCTTCTGGAAATAAAGGTGCCGGTGTTGTGTATTTGAGTCTTGCTCCTGAGCCGTGGAATATCGAATTACTCAACACCGGCACCGATCTCATAAAATATGTCTTTGCGAGGAGGCGGAGCCGACGAAGCAATCCATAAGAATAGACGACTTATGGTCTGTTTCGCTGCGCTGGCAATGACGAACAAGGTGTTTTGACACAGCCTGGGCCAGCAGGGGACGCCGATTGCAATGATGATTCGACACAATCCGCGCAGTCATAATGAACCTCACTCGGCCCGGCTGCAGCCTTTCGGCTGGAGCGATTGCAACCGGTCAGCTGATCGCCTGCCTTACTGCCTCGGTCAGTTCGCCATCACCCGTTGCCAGGCGATAACCGATTCGCATATTCGGCTTGTTAATCTTGATCAGCCGAGTGAGATCAATTGGCGTTGCGACCAGAACGAGGTCGCAATCGACAGCATTAACTGTTGCTTCCAGATCACGAATCTGAATATCTCCATACCCCATAGCTGGCAATAGTGCTCCCGTGTCCGGATATTTTTGAAACGTGCCTGCAATTTCGCCAACTGCCCACGGCCGGGGATCGACCAGTTCGGCAGCACCGTTTCGTTTCGCGGCAAGAACTCCTGCACCAAATGGCATGCCGCCATGCGTCGTGGTTGGCCCGTCCTCGATAGCGAGCACGCGCTTTCCTTTTATGGCTTCGGGATCAGGAATGTCCAGTAGTGAATCCCGATACACGATCGTCGCGTCAGGATTGATCTTCCTCGCATTTTCTTCGATCGTTTTAATGCCCTTGTCTTCTCTGCTGCTCACCTTGTTGATCAGAATTACGTCGGCGCGAGCGAAATTTGCGGTGCCAGGGAAATAGCTGAGTTCGTGCCCGGGGCGATGCGGATCAGTGACAACGATCCAGAGGTCCGGTTTGTAAAATGGCGTGTCATTGTTGCCGCCGTCCCAGACAATGACGTCTGCTTCTTTCTCTGCCTGCTCGAGAATGGCCGCATAGTCGACACCGGCGTAGACGATGACGCCATTCTTGATATGTGGTTCGTATTCTTCCCGTTCCTCAATCGTGCAGTCATGCAAATCAAGATCTTCGTATGTCGCAAAGCGCTGCACTGCCTGTTTGGAAAGATCTCCGTAGGGCATTGGGTGCCGAATTGCGACGGTCTTCTTCCCCAGGGCCTTGAGAATGTCCGTAATGCGCCGTGACGTCTGGCTTTTGCCGCAGCCGGTCCTGATTGCACTGATTGCGATGACGGGTTTGCTTGACGGCAACATCGTGGCATCGATGTCAAACGTCGAAAAGGTTGCGCCGTGGCCTTCCACTTTCTTTCGACGTTCCTCAACGTATTTCAGACTGACGTCTGAATAAGCGAACACGACCTCGTCAATATTTTCGTTTTTCAGAATGTCATCAAGATCATCTTCGGGTCGAATAGGGATGCCATCCGGATACTGCGCGCCAGCGAGCGATGTCGGGTAGCGGCGACCTTCGATGTTCGGAATCTGTGTGGCTGTAAACGCGACGACGTCAAATTCCGCTTTGTCACGGTAACAACAATTAAATACGTGAAAGTCCCGGCCAGCGGCTCCCATGATGACAATTCTCTTGCTCATTTTGCTTCCTTCTTATTGTTATTGCTCTTGTCGCATTCTACCCGCTTGATGCGGTCCGCGCTTGACAAGAGTTTGCCGCGGAACTGTGTCAAAAATTGATCGTTTGACCCAGTTCGGCAATTGCTACCGGCGCATTCATTTCCGATTTCATCTTGGTCATTAGAGCATTCTGTGCGCGCGACTCGCCGTGCACAAGATAAACAGGCGGCTTGTTTTCGAACGCGGCGTACCAGTCCATCAGGTCCTTCTGGTCACCATGGGCAGAAAGCCCTCCGATGGTATGCACACTGGCCCGGACGGGATAGGTCTCGCCCCAGAGCTTTATTTCATCTGCGCCGTCGACGATTCGTCGGCCAAGTGTGCCAAATGCCTGGTAACCGACGATGACCAGGTGACTGGCCGGTTGCCAGATGTTGTTTTTCAGGTGGTGGTGAATTCTTCCACCACTGCACATGCCGCTTCCGGCGATAATGATTGCTCCGGATTTCACCTGGTTGATGACCATCGACTCCTCGGTCGTTCGGGTCATAAAGAAATTGGGCAGATCCGGCAGATGTGACTCCGGGCCGAAGAGTTTTGCGCCGTAGAGATGCCGGTATCGGGCATACGTTTCTGTCGCCTCGATGCCCATCGGGCTGTCCAGGAATATCTTCCAGTCCCTGAGGTTCCAATCATCAAAGTGCTCCGCCATCAGGTACAAAAGGTCTTGCGTCCTGCCGACCGTGAACGCGGGAATCACGATGTTTCCCTGGTTGGCTCGTGCCGATTCAAACACTTCGGTCAGTTCTTCAATCGTCTCGGCGAATGGCCGGTGCAGCCGGTCACCGTAGGTGCTTTCCATCAACACCACATCGGCGTGTTTCAGCTGATGTGGTGAATTCATAACAGGCGCATCCCTGTAGCCAAGATCTCCGCTGAAAACCAGGGTCCGCGTTTTCCCATTTTCGCTAAATGTCATTTCTACGATTGCCGATCCGAGGATGTGCCCTGCATCGTGAAAACAGACTGTGATGCCCGGAACGACTTCCAGTCGTTCACCGTAACGCACGCTTTCGAATTGCGACAGGCAGGCCTCGGCATCTTGTTTCGTATAAAGCGGCTCGATTGGCTCTTTGCCGTTCTTCGCGTTTTTCTTGTTCTCCCATTCGGCATCTTTTTCATGCAGGTAGCCCGAATCGGGCAACATGATCTCGCAGAGCGCGCGGGTCGCATTTTGCGTAATTATCGGTCCCTTGTAACCGCGCCGTACGAGAAGTGGCACCCGACCCGAATGGTCAATATGCGCATGACTGAGTATGACAGCGTCGATGTCCTCGACCGGCAGCGGGAACGGGTCACGGTTGCGCTGCTCTGCAGAATGGCCGCCCTGGATCAGACCGCATTCGAGCAAAACCGCATGCCCGGCGAAGCGAACAACGTAAAGAGATCCGGTCACTTCGCCCGCGGCACCACAAAACTGAAGTTCTACATTCATAGAGTCCGATTACCGGTTGACCAAAGGATACCTGGAATGTCCCACAGGCTCGTGCCGCAAATAATACGTACAATTCCGCGTTGAAAGAAATGACACCACCTTTCATAGTGGAATTCGAACCATAAATTGAAAGGTGCCATGATGGCCAGGACAGAAAACACGCTCAGTTCGATGTCGCATTGGATTGTCGTCGCTGACGAATTCCAGGCTATTTTCTACGGCCGGGATAATAAACGCGCACCGTTGACGGAACTCGATTCAGTCAGGAACGATATTGCCCGTGAGAAACTTGACGATCTCGTATCGGATCGGGGTGGTCGCGGCTTCGATAGCCAGGGATCGGGGCGTCATGCGTACGATGAGGAGAAGTCCAATCTGAAGACCCAGTCTTATGCAGCATTTGCGAAAAATATCTCAGAACGAATCAAGGAAGGCAGTCGGGGTCGGAAGTTTCGTAAATTAGTGGTCATTGCCGCGCCGCGCTTTCTCGGCGTGTTGCGCAAAGCGCTGGAAAAGGCCGGTATAGAGCCCGACCTGACGATCAACAAGGAAGTGACCGGCCAGGATGCAGCCTTCATTCAGAAACTGCTGGAAAAGCACAAGTAACAATCGCCACATGTCGGCAACGGCATGGCGATCGACGAACACCTTGAAAAGCCGCTAATTACGAAACGACAGTTTCTATTACACATAGCAGCCATAAGCGGGATGATCGCGATGATGACTGCAATGAATACGTGGGATCCGAATGCGACCGCCTGGATGCAGCGCTAAGATAATCGTATGCGATGAGGGTAAGTTAAATCGAGCAATCCTAGTCCCGGAAGACCCATGACGCTTGAAACGTCTTTTCGAATCGGTCCGCGCGCTGTCCGGCGAAATCCAGGTAGGGCGTACCGAAAGACGGTTTTGGCTTCAAACGGGTTGTGATGTCGAGACCGCGCGCGCCACTCGAACCCGCGTGGAATCCGTGTATGTAGTTTCTCTCGAGTGAAACCATGTTGACCGATCCCGGGCCGAGCAACTGGTCAACGGTCTGCCGCACTTCGAAGAAATCAGATGATTCGTAGTCGGGGTCACCGACGACCTCGTAATTGTTCACTCGGGCAATGCCCTCCAGGCCAACGGTAACGACATTGCCGTAAGTGTGAGCATGCGGGATGCATTTTGCACCCGGTTCGAGTCTCCAATGCAAAACGGTGAAGGGATCTCCACCAGGCGTGACTCCGATCTGATACGAGCCGGGCAGTTCGCCCTGGTTGGTGTCCGTCCAGCGATCCGGGATTGGTACGTCGGTCAGTCCCGATGCGAGAGCCGCCAGCGATCGTAGATAACGATCTTGCCCGGCGGCCGTTGTATCGGCAATGAGCTCTCTCGCCACGGGGTTCGCGCGCATTAAGAATTCAAGTATTGCGGCATCGCCAGTCGATTGTGCCAACGTTTTCACGGTGGGCAATGCCGCCAGAAATGCGCCGCCTATACCAACAAGAATGGATCTTCGCTCGACGATAAACCCGGGCGAGATTTCGATTTCTTCATCAAAGGGCAACTGTCTCATCGTCTTTCCATCGTATAAGTGCCTTCAGTCCAACCTGCATGGAACTTGAACGCCTGCTTTATTCAACCTAACACTCAATAAAGTTCACGGGGACTTCTATTACATTGGTCGCCAGCCCACCCCGGGAAGTTTCCTTATATTTGTCCTGCATGTCTCGGCCCGTTTCCCGCATCGTCTGTATAACTTTGTCGAGTGAGACAAAGTGCTCGCCATCGCCCCTCATCGCCAGTCGGGATGCATTGATTGCTTTGACGGACGCCATCGCGTTGCGTTCAATACACGGGATCTGGACGAGCCCGCCGATGGGATCACAGGTCAGGCCAAGGTTATGTTCCATTGCAATCTCGGCGGCGTTTTCGACCTGTGCCGGGCTCCCGCCAAGCACCTCGGTCAATCCGGCGGCTGCCATCGAGCAAGCAGAACCGACTTCGCCCTGGCAACCAACCTCGGCGCCACTGATCGATGCATTTCGTTTGAACAGCAATCCAACGGCTCCCGCGGTCAGCAGGAAGCGAACAACACCATCATCATTCGCGCCACTGCAAAAACGCATGTAGTAATGGAGGACAGCGGGAATGATGCCGGCAGCCCCGTTAGTGGGTGCCGTGACCACACGTCCACCGACTGCATTCTCTTCGTTAACCGCGAGAGCGTAGAGATTGACCCAGTCCATGATCGTGAGTGGATCGCGAAGGGCGGCCTCGGGCTGGCTTGCCAGTTGTGCATAAAGGCCTGCTGCGCGTCTCTTGACTTTCAGGCCAGGCATCAGGCCTGTACTTTCACAACCTTTTTTGACGCATGCCTGCATTGCATGCCAGATATTTAACAATCGATCGCGGATTTCCTTTTCGGCACGCCAGGCCAGTTCGTTTTGCAACATCAGGTCGCTGATACGGAGCTTGTTGTCGCGGCAATGGTTCAGCAATTCGACGCCGCTATCGAACGGGTAGGGAAGATCAACTTCAGATTCGACAATGACCGGGTCGTCAGTCCGGCTTTCACTGACGACAAATCCGCCACCGACGGAATAGTAGACACGGGACAACAGTTCATTTCCATCGGCATCAATCGCGCTGAACTTCATGCCGTTCGGATGGCCCGGCAATGATTCCCGTTTTTCGAAAATGAGATCGTCGCGAATACTGAAATTGATTGAGTGCATGCCAAACAGATCTAACGAAGCATTTTCGCCAAGATCGCTCATTCTTTCTGGTATGGCATCGACGTCGACCGTTTCGGGTGTCGCGCCCTCGAGCCCCAGCACGATCGCTTTGTCGGTGCCGTGTCCCCGACCGGTAGCACCCAGCGACCCGTATAAGTGCACGACAAGGCGAGCGACGTCCTCAAGGCAGTTTTGGTCGCGTAGTCTTGTCACAAATATGCGTGCGGCACGCATTGGACCGACCGTGTGGGAGCTCGACGGGCCGATGCCAATCGTGAAAAGATCGAAGGTGCTGATGGCCATGAGTTATGTAAGGTGTCTTATTGCTTGTTTCGACTATTATATACGCCGCCCCGTCGAACTTAGCGACGGTTATTCTAACTAGAGATGATGGAATAGATATTTGACAAGGCGATACCTGGTTACGTGCCTGTGCAGTCTGATGTTTATGGTTGACGGTCAGGCGCGAGAGGAATTGACAGATCTGGCAACATTCGGTCAGGCACTTTTCTTTGACACCAACCTGTCATTGACCCGCAATCAGGCTTGCAGCTCCTGCCATGAGCCGGGGCGGGCATTTTCAGACGGTCGAACAAGTGAAGTTCGCGGTGCCGTTTCGACCGGCGATGATGGTGTATCGCTTGGAGATCGAAACGCTCCTGGTATTTCGTATGCGAACCAGGTCCCCGATTTTCACCAAAATGACGCCGGCGAGTTCGTTGGCGGCTTCTTCCTGGATGGCCGCGCTCGAACGATGAAAGACCAGGCAGTTGGCCCGTTTCTAAACCCGGTAGAAATGGCTATACCCGATCGTGAATCGCTGGTTGATCGAATTCGCGAAAATTCAGATTATGTCGATACGATCCAGTCACTTTTCGGTGAAAATGTCTTCTCGGATGAAGACAAGGTGTTTGAAGCAATTGCCGAGAGCATCGTCGCATTCGAAAAAACAGAAGTTTTTTCGCCGTTTGACTCGAAGTACGATCGCTTTCTGCGCGGCGAATACCAGATGACAAGTGAAGAAGAATTGGGCCGTTTGTTGTTCTTCTCCCAATTGATCAGTTGTCATGGCTGCCACCTGCTGGATACTCGGGAGGCGGTGAGCAACGAGTTATTCACTAACCACAAATACCATAATATTGGTGTTCCGGTGAATCGCGCCGTGCGCAAAAGGAATGGTGTGACCGGGATCGACGTTGGCCTGCTGGCGAATCCAGAGGTTAGCGATCCGCAACAGGCCGGGAAATTCAGGGTGCCGAGTTTGCGGAACGTTGCAGTCACCGGACCATACATGCACAACGGTGTTTTCGAAGATCTTGAAACCGCAATATTGTTTTACGATAAGTATCTTGTAGGCGATCAGCGAAGCCAAACCAATCCGGAGACCGGCGAGCTTTGGGATAATCCTGAAATAGCCGATACGATCGACCTTGCATTGCTGAAACAGGGGCAACCAATCACCAGCAAGCGCGCAGGCGCACTGGCGGCTTTCTTGCGAACGCTGACGGACCAGCGCTACGAGGTATTACTGGATCCTTAGTCGACTTATTTAAGCAGTTCGTGTCCGCTTGGTAACTGATGTGTCGCCCACATTGCAAGCCGATGTCTCTTGTTCGGCATTGTCAGCTGGTCTTTCGGCAGCGGGCTTATTTTGTTGTCGTGTACAAGTAGCCGATAGGCATACTCTATTTTCAGGTCGTGAGAGTCTGTTGGCTCGAACTCAACTATTTTTCGCCTGACTGCGTCTTCCATGACCAGCCGCAATGCTTCTTTCAATAGTTCTTTTTCGTTCTTTAGTTTTTTCGCCATCGGTGATTCCTGGCTTGAACGCCGAAGCCCAGATTGTGAATTGCAAGTATGCACCGAAATGGCTCAATAACTAAATTTTGCCTTCAGATTCAATTCATGTCCGGATTGAGACGGAAACAGGATAGGGCTGTGATCATTCCGTGATATTTCATTCCAATACTGACCTTCGTTGGCTTTCAAACAAAACGACGGAGGTTCCTGCCGATGAAAGTGTTTCTCAAATCCGCATTGCTTGCGGCATTCATAATAAGTGGTACATCAGCGAATGCTGCTGACATCAATGTTCGCGTGATCAACCTGACAAACGGCATCTGGTATACGCCGTTCCTCATCGCGGCGCACCCTGATGGTTCCAGTCTTTTTACCGTCGGGCAGCCGGCGTCAGCGAATCTGCAGGCGATGGCGGAGGGTGGCGACACTGCGGGCCTCGTGACCGACCTGATGGCGCTCGGCGCGACGATTGCCCAGGATCCGGCGGGCGGATTGCTGGCTCCCGCGATGAGCGCAAACGTCGACATCAACACTGACGGAACAAGCAATGTGTTGCTCTCGGTCGTTGCCATGCTGCTCCCCACCAACGATGGTTTCGTCGGCCTCAACGGCGTTTCTATTCCAACTGCCACAGGAACCTACGTTTTTGACGTGCCCGCCTACGATGCCGGTACCGAGGCAAACGATGAGCTGATCACAGGCGGCGGCATGCCGGGCGTGGCCGGAATCCCGGCAGATCCTGGCGGGCTGAACGGCACCGGCGGCACTGGTGCAGCTGCAGCGGACGCCAACCCGAATGTACATATACATCGAAATGTTCTTGGTGACACCGACTCGGCCGCTGGAATCAGTGACCTGGACAGCACCGTTCATCGCTGGCTGAACCCGGTACTTCGGGTTGTCATTAGCGTTCAATAGGGGGCAAACCATGTCATTCCAGAAAGGAAGAATCGTTCGCCGGTTATCCGTATTGCTGGGGTCAATGCTGCTTTACGCGTGCACCAGTGACGATCCGGTTTTCCCACCGCCACCGCCACCGCCGCCACCGCCACCACCGGCAATGGCGAGTTACTCGGTTACCGTGTCGAATCTGACGAACGCTCAACCGTTGTCGCCAGTGGCCGTAATAGGGCACCAGGCCGGGTTTTCTGTGTTCACGGTTGGCTCGCCTGCCAGCCCCGGGTTGGAAGTACTTGCGGAGGGAGGGGACAACTCGACGTTGCTGACTGCTGCTGCTGCGGATGCCGCAGTAGTCGTCACCGGGTCCGGCGCAGCACCGATCGGTCCGGCAGGCAGTGAAACGGTCACAGTTGAAGTATTAGACAGTCAGCGCCCCGGCATGTACATCAGCGTCAGTACGATGCTGGTCAACACCAATGATGCGTTCACCGGGATCAATACTGCGGCAGTGCAAGCGATGGCAGTCGGGGATGTCTTGTCATTTGACACCATCGCCTATGACGCCGGTACCGAAGCCGATACCGAGATGGGCATTCATATTCCCGGACCAGCAGGCGGTGGCGAAGGCTTCAATGCCAGCCGCGACGACCAGGCCGACCGGGTGGCGATGCATTCGGGCATTGTCAGCCAGGATGACGGTTTAACGACATCGGACCTGTCAGAGCAAAACCGCTTTGACAATCCTGTCGCACGCGTGCGGATAGAACGCACGTTATAGAGGACACCAGGGCCAGGGCACACGGATGTGCCTTCGGTTGAGATTCGCCGTGATATTTTCGTGAAGTTTCCGGTCTACTATTCTTCCAGTCCCGACAAAAACGGCAGGCATGAAGCCCGCCGGGAAATAGAACAGATGAATGAACGCCGGATACTCCTGGTTGAGGACGAAGCGGACATTGCGGACCTGGTCGCGCTCCACCTCCGCGACCTGAGCGACGAGGTCGTCATTGCCAGGGACGGTTACGAGGGTATACGTCTCGCGACTTCAGGTGTCTGGGCGCTGATTATCCTGGATCTTCGGCTTCCCGGTCCCGACGGGCTTGAGATATGCCGAACGGTTCGTCGTGAGCGTCCGTATCAGCCAATCCTGATGTTGACTTCCAAGTCGTCCGAACTCGATCGGGTGCTGGGGCTGGAAACCGGCGCCGATGATTATTTAATTAAGCCGTTCAGTGTGCTGGAGCTCGTTGCGCGAGTTCGTGCAATTTTTCGTCGCATCGAAAATATGCAAAAGAAACCAGAGACGGCATCGGCAGCGGATGTCGCTATTCAAGCCGGAAATCTCAAGATTGATCCGCGTCGCCGCGAAGTGATGCTCGGGCCCCGGCAAATTGAGCTCACGGCACGTGAATTCGATCTTCTCGACTACTTTGCCCGGCATCCCGGACGAGTGTTTCGTCGATCCGACCTCCTGGATAATGTTTGGGGCTATGGTCATGAAGGTTACGAACATACAGTCAATTCGCACATCAATCGATTGCGGGCAAAGATCGAAACCAATCCGTCCAGACCAGAGATGATCGTGACCGTCTGGGGTGTCGGCTACAAATTTGCCGGACGGAGCAAACCGGCGCCAACGGTGTCAATGGAGTGAACAGTCTTTTCGCGAAACTATCTGCGGCACTGCTGGTGATCGTCATTCTTATGGGCAGTGCGTTCTTTGCCGTTGATCGTACAAACAGTCGTTTGTATTACGAGGAACTTACGCAGAGTTTGAATGCGCCGATTGCAATGTATGTGACGGGGCAGAGGCAGCTGATTTCTGACGGCAATGCAGATCTCGAGAGTCTTCGGGAACTCGCAGCTCATGCCATGGTGATCAACCCGACGGCCGAAATCTATCTGCTGGACAAGACCGGTTTCATTCTGGGGCATGCGCTTCCAGCCGAAACCGTCTTGCGCGACAAAATCGACCTCACCCCGGTGCAGACTTTGATCGGTGGTCACAATACCGGACCCGTACACGGAGACGACCCACGAAGCCTCGAAATGCAGAAGGTGTTCTCCGCGGCTGAAATCAGGTCAGGAGATCGGCTGGAGGGCTACTTGTACGTTGTTCTGGGCGGCCGAAAATACGAAGAGTTGGCCAGTGATATAGGCGATTCTTATATTGGCAGGGTCAGTATTGTTGTCGCGCTCGCGATTGTACTTGCAGCGGCGTCCGTTGGGCTGCTGGTTTTTCACCTCCTGACCCGTCGACTGAACAGGCTCAACCGCGAGGTCAAACGTGCGACCGAATCGGAATTCGATTTTGAGCCGGTTTTGTCAACGCCTGGCGCAGGTGGAGATGAGATCGATCAACTTGGCCAGTCTTTCCTGGCAATGTCGAGGCAAATTCGCGAACAGCTGGAGCTATTAAAGGAAAATGATCGGCTCCGGCGAGACCTTGTTGCCAATATTTCACATGACCTGAGGACGCCACTGTCAGCAATGCAGGGTTACCTGGAAACCCTGATTATAAAAGGTGAAACACTTCCGGATCAGGAGCGGGATCGCTACCTGCGAATTGCGAGGCGACACACAGTTCGTCTCGGCATTCTCATTGGTGACCTGTTCGAACTTGCGAAACTCGATTCAGCGAGCGTCACGCCCAGCCTTGAGAGGTTTTCGGTGCCAGAATTGATGCAGGATATTGCGCAGGAATTTCAACTGGAAACAGAGAAGAAAAACATTCGCCTGAAAATAGCACTTGATTCAAATACGGCGTTGACGATCGGAGATATCGGGCTAATTCAACGTGTCCTGGAAAACCTCGTCAGAAACGCAATTCGCTTCACACCAAACGGCGGAGAAATTACGCTGCGAATCGCCGAGCGCACAGAGTTCGTCACGGTTTCGGTGACTGATTCGGGCCCCGGCATTCCGGAGACTGAAATTCCGAGGATATTCGACAGGTTCTATCGCTCGGAGCAGGGCGAGGAAGCCTTGTCAGAGTCCTCCGGACTGGGTCTGGCGATCGTCAAGCGAATTCTTGACCTGCACGGCAGCAGAATTACTGTCGTCAGTAAGCCGAATTCAGGAACACGGTTCGAATTCGAGCTGCCGCTCTATGAACAAGCGGCATGACGCAGCGACCTTGTGCAACAGGTAAAGCTATGCGTGCTTGCCGATGTCCCAACCCGTGTTTTTCAGGTATTTTTCGCCGGCTTCGACAGGCAGATCCTCCAGCACTGATCCCATTGAATCATTCCAGCGGTTGAGAAAGCCGAACAACGCGATGACCGCAGTAATCTCTACGATCTCGCCGTGATTCCAATGCGCTCGCAGATTATCGGAGACTCCATCGTCAACTTCATTGGGAACCATGGCCGCGGCCCTGGCATAGGACAAAGCCGCTTTTTCTGCAGCATTGAAGTGCTTGCTGTCTTCAAAGTTCCAGACGTCGTTCAATCGTTCCTCGGTCGAGCCGAATCGCTCTGAACCGAGAATGGTGTGTGCCTGGCAATAACGACATCCGGAAACATAGCTCGTCATGTAGCCAATCAACCGTTTAAATTCCGGTGTCACCCCGGCGTCACATTTCATTACTGCGATATTCAGATTCGTGAATGCTCTTGCGACGTCCGGTCGCCGCGCCATTGTCCGCACGCTGTTGGGAATCACGCCCAGCGGCCCCTTAAAAAACTGTACAAAATCAAGTAGTTCTGTGTCGAACTCGTCGTCGCCGAGTGGTGGGACCAATGCCATCGAATTCTCCCGTGCAGATGGCTGCAAGACTAACATCAACGCCGCAAGATAGCTGATCGCGACCGATCTTTGTCCTCGTCCGGGTCTCACAGCGTAAGGCCGGAACATACGCTCGTGCCGGAAACCTGCGTGTTGAACAAGTGAAAAGGGGAATAATCATGTTAGTCAGAAATTCATGGAAATTGACTGCCTTAATAATTGCTGCAGCGATGATCGTCTTGTCGTCTTTTTCTGCATCAAGCCTGGCCGCCGGAGGTGTATGTTACTCGACCACCAAGGTGATGAAAAAGGCTTGTGGAAGTGAGATCACTGATGATCTTTACGAGGAAATCGCCAAGTGCCTGAACTCGGACGACTATCGCGGAATGCAAAAGAGACGCAACCAACGACTTCGTTGATGCTCGAGCAGAATGCAGAGTGCAGTCCCTGGGACGAGATGATCTGTGCGATCGATTACCGGATGCGGGCGCCTATATCACGGACATAGATCCTGCCAACTTTAAATCTCCGGCAGAAACCCAGGTCGGTGGTAACAAATATTTTCCGCTCGTCATTGGAACCGTAATGACCTACAGGAATGAGGAAGATAACGAGGACATCGTTGTCACGGTAACAGATCGAACGCGCGTCATCGAAGGCGTAACGACGATCGTTGTGCAGGACGTCGTGTCCATCGAGGGCGAGCGAATTGAGGACACGGATGACTATTACGTTGAAGACCGGGACGGCAATGTCTGGTATTTCGGCGAAGTGGCACAAAACTTCGAGGACGGATTCCTCACGGACCTGGAGGGCTCATTCGTTGCCGGCGAAAACGGTGCTCAAGCGGGCATAATCATGCTTGCTGATCCAATGGTTGGTGACGTATACCGTCAGGAATTCGCACTCGGTGACGCCGAAGATGCCGCTGAAGTACTTGCGCTCGATGGTGACGTGGAAATCGCGAATCCGGACTATGCCTGCAACAACGCCTGCCTCAAGACCGAAGACTTCATACCGACCGAACCTGATGCAACGGAATTCAAGTATTTCAAAGAGGGCATCGGTTTCATTGCCGAGCAACTTCCGACCGGCGAGGTTGTGCTGGAACTGGTCTCAATCAGCACACTCTGATAAATAAAGGCGCAGATTGGTAATTCGTGCAGGGGCCCGGTCACACCTGGCGGCCGGGCCCGGCATTTTGATGAATGCCAGTGTCATGTCCCGTGAATATCTTTAATAGTCTGCTGGGCATTTTTCTGTTAGTGGAGCAATTTCTCCTCCTCCCGCTGGGCCCACCACTGCCCGTCGTCGCGCCTTCCCGGGAACATTGATACCTGCCCAGCTCGTTGATCCTGTCTGCGGAACATGACATTGCATGCTGGTATGTTAATTACCGGTGGCAACAGACATAATCGCAGCACTGTTCCGAGTGAAGCGGGATTGTCCATGATGGCAGCCCGACTCCGGAAAGTTGAGCAGTATTCCACCCGACCTCGACCAAGGAGTTCCAGATCGTCAAGTCATCAAGGATTATGGCCGGTTCCCAACAAGGATACTCCCGCTCACGTTTTCTTTTATCAATTGCTTTACTGTTGCTCATTGGCATCGGTGGATTCAGTTGGTTGCACGTGATGAGCACCGGGCAGGCCCGGTCGAACGGGTTGAACTTCGACATGGTTGATGATTCCACGATCGAGCGTGGCCGGTATCTGGCGATTGCCGGCAACTGCGCAAGTTGTCATACGACGGGTGATGGCGGAATCATGGCTGGCGGCGTGGCTTTCGAAACGCCCTTTGGAAAAATCTACTCCACCAATATTACTCCCGACCGCGATACTGGTATCGGCGAATGGTCGGGTGAACAGTTTCTGACATCGATGCGCAGGGGCGTGCGCGCTGATGGCGAAGCATTTGTACCCCGTGTTTCCGTACACCGCTTTTACGAAAATGACAGACGAGGATATTGTCGCTCTCTACGCTTATTTGAAAAGTTTACCTGCTGTACGACAGGTGACGCCTGAGAACGAAATTTCTTTTCCATTCAATCAGCGTTCGCTCATGACATTCTGGAAGGCTATGTATTTCGACGAAGGTTCCTTCGAGCCGGATGACTCAGAATCAAGGGAATGGAATCGGGGTGCCTACCTTGTAGAGGCGCTCGCGCACTGTGGAGCTTGTCATTCTCCCAGGAATATTCTTGGTGCCGAGAAAACGGACGAGACGATGGGCGGGGGCGAATACATCGACGAAGGTTCCGGGTGGAGCCCTTCGCACCTGGTCTGCGCCGAATCTGACATCGGCACCCAATGGCCTGGGACTGTGGCCGCACGAGGAGGTCGCTGCGTATCTGAAGAATGGCATCAATACCTATGTAGAAACCTTCGGCCCGATGAACGAAGTGATCATGAACAGCACCCGGCACCTGAGCGAGGACGATGTGAACGCCATGGCCGCCTATCTGAAAAGCCTGCCTGCCCACGAGGATGGACCAGCCGCCTGAAGTAAGAAGCAGTGTTTTGGGCATGGGGCGCACCGTGTACAATCTTCATTGCGGCACCTGTCACTTGCCGACAGGTCTGGGCGACGAGGAGTCCGCGCCGCAGCTTGCCGGCGGTAGCCTGGTGGTTCAGGCCGGCAATCCTGCCTCGCTGATCAATGTCATTCTCTACAGTCCGCAATTGCCCGATCCGCCATTACCTACCAAGCGCAGAAAACCGATGGAGGAATTTCAATACTTGCTGACTGATGGCGAAATCGCCGCAGTGGCCAGTTATCTCCGCAGCAACTGGGGCAATACGGGCGGCGAAGTCACCGCCGAGCAGGTGGCTGCGCAACGCTAGCTGCGTCGGCTGTCGCATGCTCCTCATTTCGACGGCATGACGTCGGTCCGGTGATATAATTTCTGACTACTTGCTTAGCGAGGGCGCTGCCGTTTTGTTGAAATATCGCGAAATACTTCCAGTTTGACGCTGTGCCGAATGCTTGTGCGAATGTCGCAATCACGTCCCGGCGTGAGCTCGCATCGGAAGAAACAAAAATATATAAATCAACAGGTTAAGAATTGCTCAGGCCCGTTCATGGCGACGAACAAGGTTTCGCTCGCGGAGCTCCGGCGCGGCCTGGTTCTCATCGTGCTACTGGTGCTCAATTCTGGTCGTCGCCGGTTGCTCCCGGGATAGCGGCAGCAGTGAACCCGAAAACAGCGCATCCCTGTTACGTGTTCGCCTGATGACCGGCCAGCAGTATTCCAATACGATTGCCCAGATTTTTGGCGACGACATAAGTAGCAGCGTTGTGCCGCCCTTGCCGCCGCTCGCCAGGACCGACGGATTGCTGGCCTCTGGCGCAGCGTTCGCGGGTGTCACCTCCGATCAGATACAACAGATTCAACAAGCTGCCGCAACTGTGGCGACGAAAGTGGTTGACGAATATCACCGCGATTTCCTGGTTGCCTGTGAGCCGGTTTCGGTCACGGAAGCAGACGCGGCCTGTGCCGGTGAATTTCTGAAAGAGACCGGACGCCTCCTTTACCGGCGACCGCTGGGCGAAACGAAAGTCGCCGAATTGGTGGATATTGCGGATGCGGCGGCCGATCAGACCAAGGACTTCTATGCGGGGCTGGCGCTTGCTCTTGAGGCCATGCTGATCAGTCCCGAAGTCGTATTCATCGTCGACGTCGCAGAAGCCAGATCCTGAGCGGCCCGGAGAACAACGCCTCGACGCGTACTCGCTGGCGTCGAGATTGAGTTTCTTCCTTTGGAATTCGGCACCTGACAATGAATTGCTGCAAGCAGCCGAGAGCGGCGAGCTGCATACCCCGGAAGGCATGGATCGCTCCGTTACCCGGATGTTGTCGAGTTCCCGGCTCGAAGACGGCATTCGAGCCTTCTTCGACGACATGATGGCGTTCGATGAGTTCGGCAGCCTTGCCAAGGACCCGGTGGTCTATCCGATGGTTACCGGTGCAACGCTCGCCGACGCGCGCGAGCAAACATTGCGAACCGTCATCGATCACGTGATAACCAGGGGTTTGGACTATCGTGATCTTTTTACGACTCGTAATTCGTTCATGTCGATGAACCTGGCAGCGCTATACGGCACACCTACCACCAATGGCTGGGTGCCCTATGAGTTTCCGGAGGATAGCTACCGAAGTGGATTGCTCACGCAGGTCAGCTTCCTGGCTTCTCATTCACATGCCGTACGCAGTTCGCCGACGCTTCGCGGCAAGGCCTTGCGGGAATTGTTCTTGTGCCAGAAAGTACCGCCGCCACCACCCGACGTGGATTTTTCCTCCCTGGAGGACGCCGGCGATGTTGCCACCGCTCGCGAGCGCCTGAAAATTCACAACACCAATCCGTCCTGTGCGGGCTGTCACCTGATCACGGATCCAATGGGACTGGCGCTGGAAAACTTCGACGGCGCCGGCCGTTACCGTGAAACGGAAAACGGCGCAGAACTGGATATCAGTGGGGAACTCGATGGCGCTTTTTACGATAATGTTGAGGGGCTGGCCAAGGCTATGCGAGATCATCCGAAACTTCCATATTGCCTGGTCAACCGAATGTATGCGTATGGAACCGGCGGGCCGGTATCATTGCGGTACGATCGCGCTATCCTTGATCATTTCACGGAGCGCTTCGCCGGGCACGGCTACAACGTGCCGGACCTGCTAAGGGAAATCGCGATGAGCCGGGCATTTTCGCAGGTCAGGCCGGATGCGGCTGAGACGGAAAGGATGGCGAACGAAAGCAGCGCAAAACCGTCGAAACTGGTGCTTAAACAGTAAAAAAATGAGGGAAGAGGAGATCGTAGAATGGGCAAACTAAGCAGACGTCGGGTCTTGAGGGGCATGCTGAACGGCAGCGCCGTGACAATCGCGCTTCCGTTTCTCGATTTCTTTCTGAACGAAAATGGCACCGCGCTTGCGTCGGGCGCGCCGATACCTCAGCGCTTCGGAACCTGGTCGTGGGGCCTGGGAATGAGCGAAGCGATCTTCGTGCCAAAGAAAACCGGGGCAAACTTCGATTTACCGCCGGAAATCGCTTCACTTGCACCAGTCCAGAAACACATCAACCTGTTTACAAACTTTCACGTTTTCAAAGACGCAGCTCCGAACCTCTGTCATCACTCCGGCTGGGTTATCTTGCGATCCGGCGTCGCCCCGATGACGTCCGAAAACCGCCCTGGCGAGACGATCGACGTAACCGTCGCCCGAAAAATCGGAAATGCCACGCGCTTCCGCAGTCTCAGTGCGACTGCAACAGGTGACGTACGTGACAGTTTCAGCTACGAGAACGGAAACTCCGTCAATGCTCCGGAGTGGTCACCGCTGCGATTTTACGAACGGCTGTTTAGCACCGATTTCCAGGACCCGAACGCAGTGGAGTTCAAACCAGATCCACGCGTCATGATTCGCAAGAGCTCATTGTCTACAGTGCTCGATGAGACCCGCGCACTGAACAAGGATCTTGGCGCTGAAGACCGCGCCAGGCTCGATCAGTATTTCACAGGATTGCGTGACCTGGAGCGTCGCTTCGATTTGCAGTTGCAGAAGCCAGATCCGAGAGAAGCCTGCATCGTGACCGATCGTCCCGAGGACATCCCGTCCGGTCTCGATGCATACCTGGTCGCCAAGCGGCATCGGATGATGACAGATCTCATGCTGATGGCGGTCGCCTGCGATCAGACTCGCGTCTTCAACATGTTTTATGCGTCCGCGTTTTCGGCAACGACCAAGCCCGGCTACGACAAGCCGCATCACACGGCCACGCATGAAGAAGCAGTGGATGAATCACAGCAATGCCAGCCCAACGTATCGTGGTATACGCGTCGCGCAATGGAAGAATGGGCCTATTACGTTCAGGCACTTGCTGATTTCAGGGAGGGCGATGGCTCGTTGCTCGATAATTCGCTGATCTACGCCACGACCGACCAGTCATTCGCGAAGATACACGGGATTGAAGGCATACCGATGTTCAGCGCAGGTCGGGCAGGTGGCAAATTGAAAACCGGCCTGCACATTGACGGCGGCGGGACCCCCGGTTGCCGACTGGGTTATACGGCGATGCGCCTGATGGGACTGGATGTGCCGTCCTGGGGCGACAAGAGCAACAATACTTCCAAAGAGATCGGTGAAATACTTGCGTAAAGCCGCCCGATCTTTTGTCAGCAACGGGATAAATGTCGCATTGATACTGTTTGGCTGTGCGTCCGTGGTGACCGCCGAAACACTGGTCGAACAGTATGTCAGCGTGCCGATGCCGCCCGGGTTTCATGTTGAGTCCACCGAACTCGATGGACCGGTTTTTGCGGATGCCCGCGGTCGTACGATATATACCTGGCCTTCGCACCGATTGCGTAACGGCTATAGCGGCGAAACGCAGGGAAAGCCCGCCTGTTTCGACGAGGTACTTACGGTAACAGCAGGATTGATGAGTCCTTATCCTCCGGGAATACTGTTGCCGGAACTCGACAGCCGACCAAGTTGTACAGACCTGTGGCCGCCGGTCTATGCCGACGACAAAGCGAAAGAGATTGGCAAATGGACAATTCTCGATCGCCGTGATGGCACCCGGCAATGGGCGTACGACGAACAACCTTTGTATACCTCGATTCGCGACAGGGAGGCCGGTGACGTGTTGGGTGGCAGTACACGCAGGTACGGTGGAGACTCGCCCGCGAATCGCGTCCCATTGACGCCACCACCGAGAGTGCCGCCAGGTTTCGCAGTAAAAACGACGACGGTGGGTCGCCTGCTGACGACGGACAAGAACTATTCTGTATATTCATTTGACGGTGATTCGGCAGAAATGTCGATGTGTCGTGCGGAGTGTTTGCAGAAATGGGAGCCCGTCACTGCACCCGCCATCGCCCGGGCCCACGGCGAGTGGTCGATCATTGAACGCTCGCCCGGCGTGCGCCAGTGGGTTTTCAGAGGAAAGCCGCTCTATACACACGTTCTGGATCCGAATTCATGGAGTCTTGAAGGCAGCGACGTTTCCGGCTGGGAAAATGTTTATACCCAACTCACGCCGCCGCCGCCGGAGATTTTTACGGTTACGGATACGATGTCGGGCCAGGTGCTGGCGGACTCCCGTGGGATGACAATTTATACCTACGTCTGTGGAGACGACTCAGCCCATCAGCTGGCTTGTGATCATCCTGATGATACGCAGGTTTACCGGCTGGCAATGTGTGGTGGCGGTGACCCGCAGAAATGTCTGGAGGTATGGCCCTACGTGATGGCGGATGAGAGTGCCGTAAGCAATAGTCGATCGTGGAGTGTCGTCAGTATTGATCCGAAAACGGGGCGCTTCGCCAATGAAGAACAAGCGGATGCCCTGAGCGTGTGGGCCTACAGGGAACGACCTGTTTATACTTACGGTGGCGACGAGTATCCGGGTGATGTGCACGGCGCTGGAACCGGCGAATGGCGCGGTCAACGAAACGGTCTCAAGGCATTTTGGTTAAGAGACGACTACATGGGGGGCACGCTCTGATGAACGGCCTAACGAATACCATTGCCCGTGCAGGACTCGCGTTTACGATACTGGTTTCAAGTCTCGCAGTGCTTTCGCCGACCATTGTCCGCGCAGAAAATGCCCTGGTGCCGGACGATGGCAGGATCGGTTATGTCATGACAAACCTGTTCTGGTCTGTGTACCAGACGCCTGACGCGAAGGAAGAATGTCCGAAAGGATTCAACGATGGCCCCCGAGAACAATTTGAAATCCTGTTTCCCGATGTGGAAAAACGAACAGTTGTCGAGACACAACTGAAACAGGAGATTGAGACCTGGCACCCGACCACAGATCCGGAACCATTGCCGTTTTACGAAGTGGAGGGAACGCTTTCCTATGGATTGAATCTCGATGGAGAAATTGGACCCAACGATTTTACTCACCCCGACGGGGAGCAGGGCATCGACAACGAAGTCTATCGTGCGGTCGGTTGCATCATTGGTTTCCGCGGCCCTGATGGCGTTGAAGTGATTTTCCAGGACAAGGCAATTGCCGATCGTCGTTACAACAGGATGATGATCGAGTTAAGCGGTGTTGACAGTCTGCAGAACGATGATGATGTAACGATCACGCTGTACAGGGGACTCGATCGATTGTTGACAGACGCCACCGGTATGAAGGTAATGTCGGGTGGATCGCAACGAATCGATGCTCGTTGGGGTGCTAAACTGATACGGAAAACACAGGGAAAAATTGTGGATTCAGTATTAACGACTGAGCCTATCGCGGAAGTTGTCATGCCGTGGATGAACCTTAACGTACCCAGCATCCACATCTTTCGGGACATGCGTATGCGACTGAAAGTTTCGCCGACCGGTGCGGAGGGCTTACTGGCCGGTTACGCGGATGTCGAGGCGTGGTACAAGCAGTTGATTCGCAATGATTCAACTCATCACTTGAGTAACGGTCAGATCTCGGGCATTTCCCTGTACAAGGCATTGCGCAGACTGGCGGACGCCTATCCCGATCCGGAAACGGCGCGAACACAGCAATATCAACGGCGCTCGATGTGAAGATGACACAAGTCTATATTGTGCACCCCGATGGGGATGTGGCCGATGCAGAGCCCATCTCGCGTTGACGTTCCAACCGACTGCAATTCCGGTCGATCCTGTTTATAAACAACCCAGCGAGAGAAGAATATGGCAACTTACGAATGTGAAAAATGCGGCATGAGTGTTAACGCGACCTGCGGAAAATGTGATGCGCCACTTGAGAACGACGCATTGAAATTGCCGGATGGCAAGAAAGTTCAGATTTCTAAGTGCCCGAATGGTCATGGGAAGATCAAGTCACCAATGTGTTGTGGACAGGATATGAGTTGTTCAATAGCCTGATTGCAAAGATGTCTGCAATAAGATCCCTGCTTCAGCTCTTTATCTGTTTCGTTGGCACTACCGCCGGCGCTCAGGAAATTCAAAGAATCAATCCTGAGGGAATGACGCAACCTGCGACATATAGTCATCTAGTGCGTCATGGAAATTTACTTTTCCTGGCGGGCCAGGTATCGACAGATGCCGATGGCAATGTCATCGGCGAGGGCGACATGGCGGCCCAGGTGCGGCAAGTCCTCGAGAATATGAAGAGGGTGCTCGCAAGCCAGGGCGCGGATTTTTCCAACGTCGTTAAGATTACGATTTACACAACAGATGTTGATGCCTATATACAGACTGGCGAAATTCGTAACCAGTTCTGGAACGGAAATTCGCCAGCGAGCACCCTGGTCCAAATTGACCGCCTGGCGCGTCCGGTCTTCCTCGTTGAGATAGAGGCGACGGCGGTCCTGTCTGAGTGAGTCGCGCGCTGTCCTGGCCACAGTTCATCTAGGGTTGCACACCTGCCCGGATCCCAAATCTTTCCTTACCTGTTATAAAAAAACAATAACTGGAGAAGGATTGGCATGTTCCACGCCGGCCTTGAACTAGCGATTAATTGCGACGCCGCAATGCGGGCACATATTCTTCGAATGCCCGTGTTTCAGTGCCATTTTGACCATTCTTGAATCAAGAATCTGGCTTGCTGCAAGCTTGCCGAGATTGAGGTCCCTGCGCAGTTCCTCAAGGCCGCTAATCTCGGCATCGCTAAGTATTCCGTCGTCCAGCGCTTCCTCGGCTTTGGCGTCGTACTGATCTGTACGAATCTTGATTTGTTGTGCGTATCCGGATGCGAGGATGCCGGTTGGCAATGCCACCATACCGAGGCCTACTACCGTTATCATCGCGCCAAATACTTTGCCGCCAACAGTGATTGGTGTCACGTCGCCGTATCCGACGGTAGTTAGGGTTGCAAACGCCCACCACATTGCGGCGGGGATACTGCCGAATGCAACCGGCTGTGCGTGTCTTTCGAAAAAATACATGCCGGATGCTGCCAGTAACATGATCGTTAGCAGCACGAAAAACGCCGCACCAAGCGAACGCAGGTTTTCTTTGCAACATGTGGCCAACATGTCAAATGCTGACGAATAGCGTGTAAGTTTGAGAATGCGCAGAAGGCGAACGGATCGCAGGAAGCGCATGTCAACGTTGCCGAACAGCCCAAAGAAAACCAGGTAGAAGGGCAGGATCGCAATGAGATCAATAATTGCGTAGGGCGAGAAAATGAATTGTATCCGTGACTTCAGCTTGTCGTTAAAACTGCGGCAGCGTGAGTCGGCCTCTACCGAGGACCAGACACGAAGAAAGTACTCTACCGAAAAAATCGAAACAATAAATACCTCCAGCCAGTAGAACGTATTATCAAACCGGGCTGCGATGGCGGGTATCGATTCGAGAATTACCGCGACAATGCTGATCGTTATCAGCGACGCGAGAAATATGTCGGCGAGTTTGCTCGAGCGGTCTTCGGAACGGGCAGGTTCAAGCACCCGGTGGACGCTTCCCCGCAGGGAGCGCGTATTCGAGGACTGCATTACGACCGTTGAGGCGTTTTCGACCATCCAAATCCAATACGGTATGAAGTCATTGGCAAAGCAGCGACTCGGGTTGCGTAGCTGCGCCTGCCTCTACTTATAACGGCGTCTCCCGACCGATCTTTAATATCGTGTAGCTAAAGTTTTCGCGATATCTGGCGATTAAGTAAAAGCAAATTGAATCAAAAGGACCGGTCAAAATGGCGCAAATCAAGCGCATGCAGTTCTATCGTCATTGTCTGGCAGCACTCGTCATGGGACATCGGGCCGGGTCGGCCGGTCGTTCGGCAATCAACATGCTGCGAGCAACAAGCTGTTGGGCTGTGCTGTCGACCCTGGTCGGCTGCGCGAGCGTATTCCCTGTCGACCAGCCTGTCGACCAGTCTGTCGGCCATATCGACGATTCGGTGCCCGCTGTCGCGAAGATGAAGCCCATTGTGAACAAACCGCCGGTCCTTCCTGAGCCGGCACCCTTGCCGCCGGTTGAGACCTACACAGTTGTTGTCAAAGATGTACCGGTGACCGACCTTCTGTTTTCACTCGCTCGTGATGCAGGCCTCGACCTCGATATCCAGGCAGATAGTGAACGAACGATTACGATTAATGCAGTCGAGCAGCCCTTGTCGAACATTCTCGCAAGAATTGCGGAGCAGGCGGGCCTCCGCTTCGAACTGAGTTCACGTAATCTGATTGTCCAGGAAGACCTGCCGTACTGGCACAACTACCTTGTCGACTATGTGAATGTCAGTCGAAGTTCTGTAGGTGAAGTGGGTGTGGCTACACAGATCGCGACATCGGGCGGAACCGTCGGCGAGGAGTCATCGAGCGGCCAGCAAGACAGGAACGGCAACCTGTCGAAAACGACGGTAACAAACCGATCCAGCAATGACTTCTGGACAGTCATTGAGGACAGCCTGAAGACCCTGGTCGCCGATCGCGAGATTGGAAGCGACGGTCCGTCAACGCCGGCGGAATTTGATCCGATTATGGTTAACCGCATGGCTGGTGTGGTCACGGTGCTTGGTACACAGCGAGACCATCAACAGGTACAACGTTATCTCGACAAGGTTACGGCCAATTCACAGCGCCAGGTACTAATCGAGATGACCATTGTCGAAGTCGAACTTAGCGATCGTTACCAGGCGGGTGTGGACTGGCAGCGGCTGTCGGATGGTGCCGGTACGGGCAGTAACGGTGTCTCGCTGGAAGCGGACCTGCTCGGTGCGAATCTCGGCACGTCGCCTTTTGTCAGTCTTGGATTCAACAGTATCGACGCAGACGGCAGCGGCATCTCCGCCGGTATTCGTCTGCTGCAACAGTTTGGCAATACCAAGGTCCTGTCGAGTCCGAAAATTATGGCGCTGAACAATCAGACGGCCTTGCTGAAGGTCGTGAATGAAGAGGTGTTCTTCACAATCGAACTCGACGTGCGGGAAGCGACAGCCGACATTCCGGAACGGCGGACTTTCACCAGTGAAATCCATACGGTGCCCGTGGGTTTGGTGCTCAGTGTGACGCCGCAGATCAGTGAGAAAGGTTATGTGAGCCTGAACATTCGCCCGACGATCAGCCGAATAACGGGGTTTGCCGTCGATCCCGGACCAAGACTGGCAGACGCGGAATTCGACAACCTGATCCCGGAAATCCAGGTTCGTGAAATCGAGTCACTGTTGCAGGTGTTCGACGGGCGCACGATTGTCCTTGGTGGCCTGATGCAGAACGAAATTGTCAAGAGCGAAGACGGGGTACCTGGCTTGTCGAAAATTCCCAAAATTGGCGGACTTTTTTCCTATACCAGTGATGAGCTTGTGAAAACTGAACTCGTGATATTCCTTCGCCCAACAATTGTGACCGGAGCTCAATCGCCGGACGGAACGAAAGGTATTCGGGATTACTATCCGGAAATCAGCGGATCCGCCGGCAATTGAAGCCGAAATGACGGGTGAAATATGAAGAGCTTTCTGATTGATGCACTTCGTCAGGCCGACGGTCAGATTGGCGACGACGGAACCGAAAAGCCGCGCGCTGATGCGGCCGACGATTCGTTGTTGACGACCGATGAGCTTGGCTATTCTAATGCTACAGAGCTCAGTCTGCTTGAAATTCAGGAAGAGCCGGTTGATGAGAGCTGCCGCCAGTCTGACACGGCAGACACACCGAACCAGTTCGACCGTGTCGCGTCTGCGTACGTGGGTCCCGGTGCTCTGCTTTCCGCGACGAAAAGGCTCACCGCGCGAAGCACTGCACTGCCCTCTCAGGAATCGATATTTGCGCGGCTGGGCCGGCTGACGCCATTGCTTTGCCTGGTCGCGATGTCGGCTGCTGCAGGCGGCTATATGCTGCTGAATCGAATCGCTTTCAACAATCTGAATCAGGATCTGTCGGACCTGTCCGAGAGATTCCGTTCGGATTCCAGAACCGCTGTGGAGCAGGACGGTTGGCGGAACCTTCCGGTAACGGATATCAGTGTCATCAATGAGATCGTCGCAAGAAACGCCGACAGTGTCGCACCGGCGCCGATTGATACGGCAAACCCGATAGTGCCTGTTGGGCAAGCGTCTGCGACCCCTGCCAGGAGCCGTCGCGCCGACCGCAATATTGGGATCGGAGTCACAAAAAATGTTGCTTCGATTGTCAATGACCGGGCCTATTCCTCTGTTCTTGCGGCATTCAAGGCCTATCGCGCGCGAAACTATGAGCTCGCGGAAAAGTACTATCTCCGGGCATTGGAAATCGAACCGCACCACCTGGACGCGCTGGCGGGGCTCGCCGCTGTATTTCGGCAAACCGGAAGAGAGCAGCGTGCTGCAGAAACCTATCAAAAACTGCTTGGCATGGATCCTGGTAATACCGTCGCCGCGTCCGCCATAATTTCACTGAGATCGAAGGATGCCGACTGGGCCACCGAATCGGATCTCAAACACCTGCTGCAACAGTTTCCGGAAGCTCATCACCTGCACTTCGCGCTAGGGTCGTACTTCGTTGAGCAGGGGCGTTGGGTCGATGCCCGCCACGAGTTTCTGGCTGCACACCGGCTGGCACCGCGCTATGCCGATTACAGTTTCAACGTTGCGGTAAGCATGGAAAACCTCGGCGAATACAGCGAAGCCCGATCGTACTTTGAAATGGCGCTGGCGACAGCTGAAGACAGTTCGAACATCGACATGGATGCTGTAACTCAACATCTCAACGAAATGACGGCGCACTTGCGAGAGCGCTTATGAGTACGATTACGATTCGCAAACTCGAAACAGACGAACCCAGGATCCCGCTGGGTGAACGTTTGATTGAAGCAGGTCTGATTACGCAGGACCAGCTGCAGGTCGCACTTACAGAACAGGGCAGGCGTGATGAGCCACTTGGCCGTATTCTGGTCAATCTTGGATTGATCAGTGAGGGCATGCTCAGGGAAACACTCGGCGAATCCCTTGGCCACGAGAGCGTCGATTTGTCGACCGTCATTCCGGACCCCGACGCGCTGCAGATGATTCCGAAAAATATCGCGCGTCGACACCACATGTTGCCGATAAATTTCGACAAGAACACAAGGGTTCTTACCGTTGCGATGTCGGATACATTCAACGTCGTCGCGCTTGATCAAACCGCCGCACTCCTTGGCAACGACGTCAGCCTGGAAATGCTGGTGGCCGGCGAGGCCGAGATCGAGACGGCGATTGAGCAGTTCTATCAGTTTGAGTTATCCATTCAGGGGATTCTCAGGGAAATCGACACTGGCGAGGTTGATCGACTGGGTCTTGCGATCGAGAACGAAGAGTACAGTCATCCGTTGATTCGCCTGGTCGACGCCATCCTTGCAGACGCGGTTAAACGCGATGCGTCCGATATTCACCTGGAGCCGGAAGCAGGATTTCTGCGCGTGCGCTATCGCGTCGATGGCGTTCTCCGGCAGGTGATGGCACTCCACCGGACTTACTGGCCCGGCATGGTCGTGCGACTAAAAGTCATGGCCAAGATGAACATCGCCGAAACCCGTGCGCCTCAGGACGGGCGTATATCGCTGCGTCTTGCCGGCAGGCCGATCGATTTTCGTGTCGCGTGTCAACAAACAACACACGGCGAAAACTTCGTCCTGCGTGTACTGGATCGTCAAAAAGGCATTGTTCCGCTGGAGAAGCTGAAGCTGGCCAAGGATACGCTGACGAAAATCCAGGTCATGATGGCGAGACCAGAGGGAATAATCCTGGTAACGGGCCCGACCGGGCAGCGGCAAGACGACGACGCTGTATTCGATGCTGAGCTATCGCAACGACGAGTCCGTCAACATCATGACGCTCGAAGACCCGGTCGAATATCCGATGAGCATGATTCGTCAGACATCCCTGAACGAGGCTGCAAAACTGGATTTCGCGAACGGCATTCGGTCGATGATGCGCCAGGATCCGGACATCATACTCGTCGGCGAAATTCGCGATGAAGAGACGGCGGAAATGGCGTTTCGGGCAGCAATGACCGGTCACCAGGTTTTTTCGACGCTGCACACGAATTCCGCTCTTGGGGCGATGCCGAGACTGATTGATATCGGTGTCAAGCCAGCAGATCATGGCCGGCAATATCATCGGCGTGGTGGCGCAGAGGCTCGTGCGCCGACTTTGTCGACAGTGCAAGCAGGCCTATGCGCCCGACGAAACTGAAGCAACACTTTTGGGCGCTGATTCATCCAATCCGTTGCTTCTTTACAAGGAATCCGGCTGCGAATCATGCAATTTCCTGGGATTCAAGGGGCGCGTCGCGGTCATCGAAGTGCTGAAGATCGATGCAGAGATGGATGAACTGATCGCGCGAAGCGCGACTCGCAATGAGATGCTGAAGGCCGCCCAAAGCAACGGTTTTCGTGACCTTGCAGAGGACGCGGTACGCCACGTACTTGCCGGAACCACCAGCCTTGCCGAAATATCCCGCGTCGTGGATCTAACGACGCGCGTGAGGTAAGCGAGATGCCAAATTTCACGTATCGAGCGGTCGACCCGAATGGAAATATTGTCCAGGGATTCCTCGAGGCACCGAACGAACAGGCCCTCGAATCCCGCCTGCGCCAGGCAGAATCGGAATTGCTTCGATGTAGCGTCAGAAAGTCAAGGCGCTTCGATCGTCGTCGGCGGGTTAGCCGCCGCGAGCTGATCGGTTTTTGCTTCCATATGGAACAGGTTGCACGGGCAGGACTGCCGATCATCGAAGCGTTGACTGATCTGCGCGACAGTATGTCGCACGAAGGCTTCCGGGAAGTTCTCGCAAACCTGATCAGTTCGGTGGAGGGAGGGAAGAAGCTGTCTCAGGCGATGGAAGACCACCCGACGACGTTTGACAACGTGTTTGTCAGCCTGGTTGCTGTCGGTGAGGAGACCGGTGAGCTCGCGGAGGTCATGGGAAAGTTGACAGCGTCGCTCAAATGGCAGGATGAACTGGTTGCACAGGCTAAATCGATTGTCATTTATCCGGCTTTCGTCGGCGTAATTGTTTTATCTGTACTGATGTTCATGATGATTTACGTCGTTCCCCAGATGGTCGACTTTATTCAGGAAATGGGACAGGAATTGCCGGTGCATACAAGAGCGCTGATTGGCCTGTCCAATTTCCTGGTTGGAAACTGGTACTGGGTGATACCGACACCACCGCTGATATTTCTCCTCATATCCTGGCATGCAAAACGCAATGAGCGGATGCGATTCCGGGTTGATGGCTGGAAGCTTCGAATGTGGTACACCGGCCCGATTGTTTCAAAAATTATTCTGAGTCGCTTCGCCAGCTATTTTGCACTGCTCTATAGCTCAGGACTCGACGTCCTGGCGGCACTCAGAATCAGTGAAGACATTGCAGGCAATGCGGTGATCAAGGATGCGCTCGAGCAGAATTTCCGAGGCAATTACCGGTGGCAAGTCGCTAAGTGCGGGCATCGAATCGACGGGCTTATTTCCGCCATTGGTGGTTCGCATGGTGAACATGGGCGAGTCGACAGGACGGCTGGACAAAGCGCTAAGCAATGTCAGCTACTTTTATGACCGGGAAGTCAACGAATCGATAGAACGACTCAAGGCAATGATTGAACCGGCGATGACCGTCGTGCTGGGATCGATCATGGCATGGATCATGCTGTCGGTCCTGGGTCCGATTTACGAAACCATCAGTAAAATAGGAGTCTGAAATGGCAATTCGAAGATTCTTCTATGTTACTCAGGACTCGCTGGCTATTTGGAAGGCGTCACGTTCAAGGCTCAGGGAAGAAGTGCGGTTTCAGAGCGGTGATGAGGGTTTCCGACTCTTCTCGGCATACCTGGAAAGTGCGTCCCAGGAATTGAGCACGATGGTCGTCGACGTAATCGAAGAGGAGTTCGTTGTCGATTCAATTCCAAAACTGTCTTCAGGCGATCGTAAAGGACTGATCGAAAGGCGATTGTCGAAGCGGTTTCCACGGACTCCCTACCGGCTTGGTATCTACCAGGGCCGCACCGCCGGAGAAAAAGAGTCAATCAACGTTTTGTATTCAGCAATTACCAATCACGAACTTGTAGATCCATGGCTGGAGATCGTGACGCGCCACAAAACGCCGCTGGCCGGCGTGTGCTCGGTCCCGCTGCTTGGCATCGAACTACTGCGCGAATTTCGGAGGCCGGCCGAAAATGCGCTCTTCGTGACGCAACACCAGGGCGGACGATTACGACAGGTATTCGCAAAAGCCGGTCACCCGATAAGTGCCAGGCTTTCCAGGGTCGAATCGGTGAAAAGCGATGAATTCGGCGAGTCGCTGGTCTCGGAAATCATGCAAAGCCGCAAATACCTGGAGCGCTCGCGACACCTGAGCCAATCGGATTCGCTCGATGTTTACCTGATCGCAGATCAGCGTTCCGCCGAGCGCGCGTTCTCCGGAGAAAATACTCGAATAGAGTTTCGAGCACACATTATCGACCCGAAAAAAGCCGCAGCCCGTTTCGGGCTCGCGGAGAATATTCCTCCGGAGAACATGGAGATTCTGTATCTTGCCCGGTGTATTCGGAAGGCACCGAAGCACAGTTACAAGCTGCGCGGAAGAACCGATTACAGTCTTCTTCTGAAATTAAGAAATTCGACGATCGGTGTCGCGGTCGCCGGCGCAGTTACATGTTCAATTGCCAGCGGAGTGTTATTCGCGGGCGCGCTGACTTACCGCGACTCATCGCAAACGATTGAGTCGCAGATGGTTCTCATGGAAGAAACCTATCGTCGCGAACACGACGAACTCGAGCCCATCCGCGCAGACTCGCACGAAATGAAACTTGCTGTCGATACCGGAGACTTCATTCTTCGTAATTCGCTGCCTGTCGAATGGGTAATGCAGCAGATTGGCAACGTGATGGACGATCATTTGGACATGCACATCGGCCAGCTTAGCTGGAAAATCGAATCAAACACACGTGAAAAAGCGCCGAACTCACGTCGCAGGCCCGGTGAGAAGAGCGCGCCGGTGCCCATTCCCGAAATTTCCTCTGTCAACGCAACGCTGTCGGGTGAGATCCGGCCCTACGATGGAAACCTACGCCACGCGTTCGCAAAAATCGATGAACTGGCCAGAAGTCTAGAGCAAAAGACGGACTTTGAGAGTGTCGCTGTCACGGAGTATCCGATTGACGCGAGACCTGGTGCGTCAGTCAGCGGTGAAGTGCACCGAAAGGGAGATACTTCGCTCGCCGAATTCAGTATCAGCATGACGTTGAGAATTGATAATGAAACCGGCTAGGTTCGATTGGGACTATTTCCTGGAAGATACTTTCCTGCCCGGTGTATCCCTGCTTGCGGCTATGGCCGTGTTTGGAATCGGTGCCTGGTACTACGACAAGCAACACGATATATACGACAATTTCAGCGTAAACCACGAAGCGATCAACGACGATTACAATGAACTGGTTTATCGTCGTCGGCTTCTAGAACGCTATTACCGTCGTTACAGCGAGTTCCAATTATTGGGCTTCGTCGGAAGGGAGAGCCGGCTCGACTGGATCCAGACGATTCGCTCGGCAGCCAGGGGACTGGAATTGCCAAACGTAACGTACTCCCTTGAGCCACAACTCGAAGTTGTCCGGCCTGTAGAACCCGCTTCGCCCGACGCGGAAATTCAGATATTCCTCAGTCGCCTCGAAATTGAACTCGGACTGGTGCATGAGCTGGATCTGTTGCGGTTTTTCGATCGCCTGGAGTTGGAAGCGCCAGGATTGATGAAAGTCGATCGCTGCAACATGTCACGACAGAATGCGCCGGGCAGGGATCTGGGTTCCGATACCAATATCAACGCAAGCTGTTCACTGATGATCTTCAGCGTTCTCACGTCAGATATTAGCGATGTGGAGAACGAGTCATGAAGATCACGATAGTGGCTATTTTGATATTCCTGAGGCTTGTTCCGGAGGCCATGGCTGCGGAGCCGGATGAGAGACCGGTCGCAATGGATCATAAACTCGGGCGCGTTTTCCTGAGTAGTGTTGAGCGTCGGCAACTCGACCTGATGCGCAGATCTCCGCCGCAGACTGAGCGAGCCGGACTGCAGCGCTCAGCCGCTCAGCCCGCCGAATCACAAGAGAGGAAGAAAGCGATTGCGGCAGGCTACATCGTGCCATCGAATGGCAGTCCCTACCAGTGGATTGACGGCGACTTTCGTCACGTCACGCAGGCCGAAGTTGACGCAACCAGTATTTCTTCATCTATTTCGATAACCAGGCACAGATACAATTCAGTCAGCGACGACGAGTCGACTGAGCGGGAAGAAGCGGCAACGTTGGCAGAGGATCAGAAGCCTGATGTGGAGGCGGGAAGTGACAATCGGCGCCTACAATAGGCATCGGCAGTCAGGCGCGGCGCTCTTATTGATGATGCTGGTCGTCATTGTTGGCGCAGCGGCGATTCTGGTGACGAAACTCAGCCGCAATGCGGGGCGATCGATTGAAGCCTCGGCGACACAAACGGCTATGGCTGCAGCAAGGAATGCGCTACTCGATTTCGCGATTTCGTACCCGGACATGATGCCGGGTGAATCTATGCAATTACCGTGTCCGGACCTCGACGCGGGAGGAATCACCCTTGATGGCGAAGCGCACACACTGAATTGCGGCGCTCCCGGGTGAGACCGTGATCGGTCGCCTACCCTGGCGGTCACTCGGTATTCCTGCACAAAGAGATGGTGCAGGAGAATGCCTTTGGTATGTCGTTTCCGGAGAGTATAAGAATGCCGGTACATCAACATCGCTCAATGATTAATCCGGATTCACAATGGTCAATTGCAATTTACCAAAGCGAAACCGGCGCACTGGTCGAAGGTGCGACACCGGACACGCGCGCAGTTGCAATGATTCTTTGCGCCACAAGACGCACTAGCAGGACAATCGCGCCAGGCCGCTATCACAGCCTGGTCAGCAATGCAGTGATGATTTCTCGGCGTCGTCTTTTCTCGATGCCGACACTGGCACCGGCATTTCGAACGCCGTCATCGGTCCGGGTGTTGTCGTCGAGCCAGCTAATCAGGTCGATCGGGGAGGAAGGTACGACGAACGATCGCATATTGATCATTCGCCGCGACGAATTGGCCGATCTCGTGTACGAAAGACACGACTTCGAGGCGCGGATGCGGTCCGCGACACAGGCTATAGCCAGGTGTATTGCTGCATACGGACTATCCAATCCCGGCGGGCCGAACGATCGGCGTCTTCCGTGGCCGGCATCGCACGTCGCTTGCAGATTATCGAATCGACGCCCAGTACGACGACGTAAACGGCAGTGTATTGTCGGGTCGCCTGGCTGATGTTACGAATGATAGTAGTGCGTCTCACGGGAAATTCGATTGGTCGCGTTCTAAGCGATTGCTCGACGGCCGCCGTGCCTGCAGTGGAACTGCTGAAATGCTGGCACTGTGGCGTAACTGGAAAGATCATTTTTTCTACTACGTTGCCGAATCCTTTAGTCCGACTTCGCCTGTTCCCAGCAACTGCACGAACTGCATTTCGATCAACGCAACTGGCCAGTATGCCGCGGTGATTCTTTTCGCGAACAGGCGACTGACAGCGACCGGTCAGGTCAGGAACGCGCCACCGCTGGATCCTGATACGAAGTTCCAGGTTGTGAATTACCTCGAAGGGTCAAACGAAAGCAGCCATCCGTACACCGGCGGACCGCTGGATCTGGAGTCGCGTGCAGCCGATTCTACATTCAACGATATTCTTTACTGTATCGATCCGTCACTTGCCGTTTCGGCTTGCTAACGTTGATGCGGCGCCGAGGAATAACGATGAAAAGACAAGCCGGATTCACATTGGTTGAGCTGTCGATCGTCATCCTGATCATGGGCCTGATCCTCGGTGGTCTCGCTATGCCGCTGTCAACGCAGCTCGAGAACGGCAGAATTCGTGAGACGCGCGAGCAAATTGCTGAAACCGAGGCAGCGATCCAGGGATTTGCCATCACCAACGGACATCTGCCATGCCCGGCGACTCCGGGCAGCAACGGTTTGTCCGCAATTGCCGCCGGCGGATGTGTCGTTCAGCACGGCTTCGTGCCGGCGTCGACGCTGGGACTGGTCGGATCGCGCAATACGGACAATTTGTTGCTGGACGCGTGGGCGAGCCCGTTACGCTACAGCGTCAGCGCGTCGGACGTGGACGGCGACGGTGACTGGGACTTTGTCGCTCCCGCGTGAAATGCGCGATGTATCGATACCCTTGCTGTCACCGGATCTCGTCGTTTGCTCGTGCGGCGGCCGGTGCTTCGGCAGTCGCGTGTTCCGGTCCGTCTACGACGCTGACAAATACAGCGCCGGTCGTTGTGTTTTCCATGGGAAAAGACTGGGGCTCATTCGGTTCCGCCGATCAACAGGAAAACGTCGGTTCAACCCTCGGCGGCGGGCCTTCCGGCACAAGCTATCCGGTCGCTTCAAACGTCGTTTTTGTTAACCGGCGGGCGAGCGATCAGTCAGGTAGCGAATTCGATGACATCGTGTTCTGGTCCTCGCCAGCCAGGCTCTATCACCGCCTGGTTGAGGGCGGGCAGTTGCCCTAGGTCCGGCTGATTTTATTGAGACACAGTTCAATTAATTAGAAAAGGCACGTAAAAACAGAGGCTTATACGCAAGAAATTATTAAAGTTCTGTAATGTTGCGGACGATAACAGGACTAGCGGCGCATAGATCGGCTAGTGACCCGGCTTTCGCCAAGTGGACAATTTTGAATTAGAGGACAGCCCTGTGAATATTGATTTGACAAGTAGACGTAAACAGTCTGGATTCACGCTCGTGGAAATCGCCATTGTGCTGGTCATCATCGGACTTTTGGTCGGTGGTGTACTGAAAGGTCGTGAGATGATTACCAATGCGAAAATCAAACGCATCGAAAATGATTTTTCCGGCGTATCTGCAGCAATGTTCGCGTACCAGGATCGTTACGGCGTTTTGCCGGGTGATGATCCAGCGGCAAGCACCCGATTCGCAGGAACGTGGGTTGCCGCGGACAATGGCAACGGCAATGGCAATATCTACAGGTGGCTGGACCACCACGACCAACACCAATGAATCGAGGAAGATCTGGAAGCATCTTCGCGGCGCCGGGCTGATCGCCGGACCGGTTGACAATACCAACGCGAGCTATCAGCAGCCGAGCAATTCCTTTGGCGGTCTGGTGGGTATCGATATTAATCTGTATAACCTGAGTGGACACAACATTGTGTTTGGCGAGATTCCTGGTGATATCGCGCAGATTCTGGAAGCACGCGGCGATGACGGCAGCCCCAGCACGGGCAGCATTCAGGCTCACTCCTCGCAAACGGCATATTCGATCGATCAAAGCTACGACGTCGGGTTTCGACAGTAGTCCATTCGCAATTCGAGTCATTTGTCAAAGACCCGCCGATTGGCGGGTTTTTTTGTACATGGATGGCGGCTGGCACGCCACAGTAGATTAGAGATTGAGACGATGTGCTACCGGACTTATGCCGCGACAAAATTGCCAGGAGCAATTTTGGACACTGCCGGAGGCGGTGGCCCGCAGGGCGAAGGGCAGGACGCCCGCCGCAACGACAGGAAGTCCGGGAGCGGCGTTGTACATGGATGGCGGCTGGCACGCCACAGTGATTAGAGATTGAGACGATGTGCTACCGGACTTATGCCGCGACAAATTTGCCAGGAGCAATTTTGGACACTGCCGGAGGCGGTGGCCCGCAGGGCGAAGGGCAGGGCGTCCGCCGCGACGACAGGGAGATCGATGGCAATGGACCGGCGCAAGTCTTGACAGACTACTGAGGAGCAGGAGCGTCGTTATACATGGTTAGCGGTCGTCAGCGTGTGGCAAATCGCAGATCAGGGACACCTGCCAACGAATCAGTGCAGCAACACAATCACCGGTCGCTGCGATTCAGGTGCTGATCGACTGACGCATGGACTGTGCATACAGTTCACAAGACTTTCGAGCTGCGGGAAATTGTCGCTGTCAATGTCCAGTCTTTCTATCGACGGATGAGGCGGGTCCTGAGCCAGTGTCTTTTCCGCATCGTCGACAAGCATTCTGGCGCCGATCACGACGTCTACGAGCGATGCTTTTTCGCCTGCCTGGCCACAGAGCGCACTCTCGCCGTCCATAGTCTCAGCAATTTCGTCCGGAAATCCCCACGCCTGCACGATTGACCGGCCGACCGATGGACACCACTGGGCAATGACACTGTTCAGCGACTCTTCGTCGCCCAGGAGTTCCGGGTAGTCGCGCGCTTTGGTCAGAATGTAGAGCTTGCCGACTTCGTGCAAGAGTCCGCAAAGGAATGCGTTATCCGAATTCACCGTCCCGCAATACTGCGCCAGTGCATAGCACATCGACGAAAGGGAAATGCTGTTGTTCCAGAGTTCCTCTAGTCTTTCATTGAGGTCATCATGTTGTCCGGCTCTGAAAATCTGGTCAACGGCGAGTGTGATCGCCGTGTTTCTCACGGTTTCGAACCCCAGTCGACTGATAGCCAGGCCCAGGTCGACAATTTCTATGCCGGCGCGATTATGAAATGCAGAGTTTGCCGAAATCAGCAGGCGGGTGACCAAGACAGGATCGGTCCTGACAACGTCAGCCAGTCGCTCGGCACTGCAGGTTGGATCTTCGAGCGCGGTGCGAATCTTGATGACGACATCGGGAAATGACGGCAGCGCGATGTCTTTCGAATTCAGTGTTTCGGCGAGTTCCTGCAAGAATTTCGCTTGCTCGTTGCTGGACATTTTCTGGCTCCGGACCGTTGCTGCATGCAACGGTAGTGGTTTACACGAATGTTCGCAATACCGGCCGGGCCGCGAAGGCCGCCATCTGGAATCAATCAAGGTCTCTTTGTATCGCCAGGCAACCTCCAGCGGTTGCAGGCGCTGGAATTTTGGCCTGCCGGTAACATGCAATGCCCGGGGAAGACCAGGATTCAAAGTCAAAAGCCCGCCTCAGAGGACTTTTTTCACCGCAAATATCTCGGACCTGAACGAAGCCACAGCGTGTGCTCGCCGTCCGTCGTTAAAGGCTGGTCGGAATCAGCCGATAGCAGATACATGGGAGTTCTGGATCGGTATTCCGGGATCCGGCGGATCGGGGCACAGTGCGCGAAATCGGGGCGACCCGGGCCCGCAAGACAAGGCCTGATCCTGATCGTCCGTAACACCGCCGTCGTCGCGGCGTGTCCCCGGATTAATCGATTTAACGGATTGGAGTGACGCGCATATGTTGTCTGATCGCGCAACATTGTTACTGGGAGACCGACCAACGTCGGGACGAAACATGGTGACTCGTCCTGAATTCGGTGCCGTTTCGACAGACAATGTCATTGTTCGCCTCCTGGTACTCGACAAAAACCCCACGACCCCGCAAATAATCGAAAACGCTCTCTGGGTTTGGCCACACAGAATTGCCACTGCGTGCGACGCACAGAACGCGGTCGATATGTGTCAACACCTTGAGCCGGCGGCGCTGGTGGTGTCGCTGGATTTCCCCTCTGAAAACGGTGTCAGCATAATCAGGTCGCTGCGCAACAAGATACCCGATGCAGTAATCATCGCCCTGGGGACAGCAGGGCAGGCGTCGAATCCGGGACCCATACTCGATATGGGCGCAAATGCGGTGTTAACGCGAGATGCGCTGCAAAGGCCAACGCTTCACGATTTGTTGATGCGCCTGCAACCTCAACCGGCGAACTTGGACTCCCGGGAAGGCGAAGCAGATTGCTCGATGCCCTTGCCCTGGCGTGAAAGCCAGATCGTCGGTTCACTTATTTGCGATATCAGGGGTATTGTGACGAGTGCGAATGAATGCCTTGCCAGTTGGCTTGACTATCCGAAACCGTCGGCGCTCGCCGGAAAATATGTGTGGCGAGATATTTTGAATTGCCCGAACGACTGGGCACCATGGAAATCGGTTGCCGGTGATATGTCAGCATTGCTGCATCATTCCGTTACTGTCAAAGCACGTAACGAGCAGCTCTTGTGGATGAATGTCGAGGTCTTCGCTGCGCCTAACTCGCCAACTGACATACAAGCGATCTTTGTTGATCAGTCAGAACTCGCACATCTGACCGGTATGGTCAGCAACCGCTGAAAGACCGGCGACAGCAAATCGCCGTCATCCCCGCTCGTCCAGGACGGAATCTCTCAGGATACGGACTGGTGGTCTATGACGAAGAACAGTCGACGGCATATTCGCAGCCGGGAAACCGGGACAGGTCTTGCCTTCACAAGCCGCCCGGGCAGTTACGACGAGTTACGCTGCGCCGTTTAATGATCGGAAAGAGGCACAGGCTAGGCAGCGTCGGCGTCTTTGCGCCAGATGGAAAGTTGTCGCGGCGCCTGCACGCCCATTTTGACTCGTTGGCTGCCGGGCGAAAATATTGTGATTTCGATCGGCCCGCCAGCGAACAGATCCGCCAGCGTCATTTGGGGATCAATATCGTCACCTGGACGGATTAGTATGGACTCTGCATCTCGCCGACTAACTATCAACATTTTTCAAATCCTCTTCGATGCTCGTGCGTTCAGATTTCAGCCAGGATGCGTTTGGTGTTGCCAGGATTGTCGCGTCCGTTTCTACTGTAAGTTTCGTTGTCATGGTTTTCGCCCCGAACAACCGAAAGCGCGCCAGCGATCTGCTGGCGTCTAAGGTTTATGATGGCGCCGTTAGCGATGTTCAGGTCACTGCATTCTCTGGCCAGATCAACGAAGTCAGTCCAGTAGCCAAGAAGAGGAGAATCGCTGTCGCACGTCTTAACCAGCTGTTCCATGCCTGGCGCGTCAGGCTCGAATCCACCGGCAATACATATCTTGCGTCGTTCGACTTCCAGGTCCTCGAGCTTGGTAAGAAAAACATGCTTGTTTTTTCCTGAATTGTTCAGCGCATCGGTATTCTGGGTCTCGAGCGCAGTTCGCTCTTCTTTAAGGATTTCTTTCAGTCCGGTCGCGCAATGCACACCGGCATGGAGTATCTGCTCCAGATGCACTTGCACTTTCTTGCGTGACTTCCTCGCGCACAATCAGCTTCCGAATTCCTGGTCTGCCCGGATCAGAGCGTCAGCGATTTTTTCAACATCAATCTGGTATTCGCCATTTTCGATCTGGGCTTTGACCGCCGCAACACGAGCGCTGTCAATTTCGGGCATGGACGCAAGGGTCTTTTCGAGCCGTTCCAGGAGTTTGGCACTGCTGGTCAGCTGTACAGTGTCGCCGGTACCAGCCTGCTGTGCGGATTCCCGGGAACGGGCGGGCGAATCCGGGTTGACCGTTTTGGTCGTACCGGTTTCACCTATCTTGTCACCAATTTTCCCGAGTAATCGCTGATCCATCGGATTGATCCTGTTAGACATAATTTCAAACCTCAACTGTCATTGTTGCTACACCTAAATATCGGCGGCAGGCGCCTATTCTTTAGGACTATTGATAAAAACCTTCATGCTCAATAAACGAGGATCTCAACGTGTTCCGGAGAGCGAACCAGGCCCTCGACGATCCGGTGAGATACCGAATTTTCGACCCTGATGCGCTGATTGATGGCACCATCCATCAGGGCCTTGCCGCTCATCGTTATGTTTAATCCATTATCCCGCACCACTAACGTAACGGATTGACCCCGTTTGATCACCGTATCTGCGACGAGCATCGACGGCGATACGACCTTGCCGCCCATGATCTGGTGTTTCAGACGCTGCCCGACCAATTCGGCCGGGTTCGCGATATAGCCGCCGACAAGCCTGGACACATTACGCCTTTCAGCAACGACGTCCTCCGGCGTTAGGATATGACCCCGGGGCAGCATCTTCCTGGTCACCAGCACGGATTCCGTAACAACGACGTCTACCGGCACATAAACTTTCCACGGCCGGCTCCCGCTGCAGCGTACGCCAACAGCCGTCCTGCTGGTGATCTTTGTTCCCGATCGCAGAAATGCGTCGAGCGGCACGTTGCACATTGGCATTTTCAGGCGCGAATCCAGTTGTCCCGCTTGTGGTGAAACCCGGGGGTCACTCTTGCCGACCTGCTCATAAATAAATTCTTCCGCGACGCGTGCGATATCCTCATTCGACTGCCAGTTTTGCGCCTGTGCGGTGGTGAATACGGCTAATGCAGTCGTGCCCATTAACAGCGTGCCGAACACCCGCAAGCCCGATTCGAGCCCAAAATGCGGCAGAAAGCCGTCAGATTGTCGACATGCGTCTGCCGCAACCGTCAAAAAACTGACGATTCGTGTTCCAGGATTATTCGCTGCTTTCGTCATATTCTCTCAAGACCCTTTACCCGCGTACTTTTCAGCGTTCGCAAACGCGCCGCAAGATTTTTCCGGCGATGAACTGCATCGTTGTAATAGGTACTACTGCAAAACGCGTGCCAGATAGGTTGCTGTTGGACTGGGGTGCGTACGAAAGCAGCGAATAATCCTGGAACACGAATCGTCAGTTTTTTGACGGTTGCGGCAGACGCATGTCGACAATCTGACGGCTTTCTGCCGCATTTTGGGCTCGAATCGGGCTTGCGGGTGTTGGGCGCGCTGTTAATGGGCACGACCTTCAGTTAGCCGTATTCACCACCGCACAGGCGCAAAACTGGCAGTCGAATGAGGATATCGCACGCGTCGCGGAAGAATTTATTTATGAGCAGGTCGGCAAGAGTGACCCCCGGGTTTCACCACAAGCGGGACAACTGGATGCGCGCCTGAAAATGCCAATGTGCAACGCGTTCGACGCATTTCTGCGATCGGGAACAAAGATCACCAGCAGGACGGCTGTTGGCGTACGCTGCAGCGGGAGAAACTATGGCCGTGGAAAGTTTATGTGCCGGGTAGACGTTGCTACGGAATCCGTGCTGGTCGCAGGAAGATGCTGCCGGGGTCATATCCTAACGCCGAGGACGTCGTTGCTGAAAGGCGTAATGTTAGGGCTTGTCGGCGGCTATGTCCTGAACCCGGCCGAATTGGTCGGGCAGCGTCTGAAACGCCGGGTGAGCTGGGCGGCAAGGTCGTATCGCCGTCGATGCTCGTCGCAGATACAGTGATCAAACGGGGTCAATCCGTTACGTTAGTGGTGCGGGACAATGGATTAAACATAACGATGAGCGGCAAAGCCCTGATGGACGGTGCATCAATCAGCGCGGCAGGATGAAAACTCGTATCTCACCGGATAAATCGCCAAGTCGTTCGCTCTCCGGAACACGTTGAGATCCTCGTTTATTGAGCATGAAGGTTTTTATCAATAGTCCTAAAGAATAGGCGCCTGCCGCCGATATTTCCATGTCGATGACAGTTGAGGTTTGAAATTATGTCTAACAGGATCAATCCGATGGATCAGCGATTACTCGGGAAAATTGGTGACAAGATAGGTGAAACCGGTACGGCCAAAACGGTCAACCCGGATTAGCCCGCCCGTTCCGGGAATCCGCACAGCAGGCTGGTACCGGCGACACTCTACAGCTGACCAGCAGTGCCAGAGACTCATCGACGGCTCAAAAAACCCTTGCGTCCATGCCCGAAATTGACAGCGCTCGTGTTGCGGCGGTCAAAGCCCAGATCGAAAATGGCGAATACCAGATTGATGTTGAAAAAATCGCTGACGCTCTCATCCGGGCAGACCAGGAATTCGGAAGCTGATTGTGCACGCCGGAAGTCACGCAAGAAAGTCAAGTGCATTTGGAGCAGATACTCCATGCAGTATGCGTTGCGCAACGGACTGAAAGAAATCCTTAAAAGAGAGCGAAATGCGCTCGAGACCCAAAACACCGATGCGCTGGACCAATTCAGGAAAAAACAAGCATGTTTTTCTTACCAAGCTGAGGGCCGCTGGAAGTCGAACGACGCAAGATATGTATTGCCGGTGGATTCGAGCCTGACGCGCCAGGCATGGAACAGCTGGTTTAGGTGACAGCGGATGCTCCTCTTCTTGGCTACTGGACTGACTTCGTTGATCTGGCCAGAGAATGCAGTGACCTGAACATCGCTAACGGCGCCATCATAAACCTTAACGCCAGCAGATCGCTGGCGCGCTTTCAGTTGTTCGGGGCAAAAACCGTAGCAACGAAACCTACAGTAGAAACGGACGCGACGAATCCTGGCAACACCAAACGCATCCTGGCTGAAATCTGAACGCACGAGCATCGAAGAGGATTTGAAAAATGTTGATAGTTAGTCGGCGAGATGCAGAGTCCATCTAATCCGTCAGGTGACGATATTGATCCCAAATGACGCTGGCGGATCTGTTCGCAGGCGGCCCGATCGAAATCACAATATTTTCGCCCGGCAGCCAGACGAGTCAAATGGGCGTACAGGCGCCGCGACAACTTTTCATCTGGCGAAAAGACGCCGACGCTGCCTAGCCTGTGCCTCTTTCCATAATTGACCGGCGCAGAGTAACTCGTCGTAATCCCCCGGGCGGCTTACGAATGCAGGACCTGTACCGGTTTCCCGGCCGCCAGTGTGCAATCCACTGATCTTCATCAACGACCACAATTCAGTGAGTTGAAAGTTCGCTTCCCTGCCGACCGGGATGACGGCAATTCGCCGCCACCCGTCCTTCAGCGGTTCCTGACCATGCCAGTCAGATGTGCGAGTTCTGATTGGTCAATGAAGATAGCTTGTATATCAGTTGGCGAGTTAAGCGCAGCGAAAACCTCGACATTCATCCACAAGAGCTGCTCGTTACGAGCTTTGACAGTCACTGAATGATGCAGCAATGCTGACATATCGCCAGCAACCGATTTCCATGGTGCCCATTAGTTCGGGCAATTCAAATCTTGTTTCGCCGCGCGTATTTTCCGGCGAGCGCCGACGGTTTCGGATGGTCAAGACCAACTGGCAAGGCATTCATTCGCACTCGTCACAATGCCCTGATATCGCAAATAAGTGAACCGACAATATGGCTTTAGCGCGGGCAAGGGCATCGAGCAATCTGCTTCGCCTTCCCCTCCCGTGAGTCCAAGTTCGCCGGTTCAGGTTGCAGGCGCATCAACAAATCGTGAAGCGTTCGCCTTGCAGCGCATCTCGCGTTAACACCGCATTTGCGCCCATATCGAGTATGGGTCCCGGATCGACGCCTGCCCTGCTGTCCCAGGGCAATAATACTGCATCAGGTATGTTGTTGCGCAGCGACCTGATTATGCTGACACCGTTTTCAGAGGGGAAATCAGGCAGCACCACCAGCGCCGCCGGCTCAAGGTGTTGACACATATCGACCGCGTTCTGTGCGTCGCACGCAGTGGCAATTCTGTGTGGCCAAACCCAGAGAGCGTTTTCGATTATTTGCGGGGTCGTGGGGTTTTTGTAGAGGTCCAGGAGGCGAACAATGACGTTGTCTGTCGAAACGGCACCGAATTGAGGACGAGTCACCATGTTTCGTCCCGACGTTGGTCGGTCTCCCAGTAACAATGTTGCGCGATCAGACAACATATGCGCGTCACTCCAATCCGTTAAATCGATTAATCCGGGGACACGCCGCGACGACGGCGGTGTTGCGAACGATCAGGATCAGGCCTTGTCTTGCGGGCCCGGGTCGCCCCGATTTCGCGCACTGTGCCCCGATCCGCCGGATCCCGGAATACCGATCCAGAACTCCCATGTATCTGCTATCGGCTGATTCCGACCAGCCTTTAACGACGGACGGCGAGCACACGCTGTGGCTGCGTTAGCGTAGAGATATTGCGGTGAAAAAAGTCCTCTGAGGCGGGCTTTTGACTTAAAAATCCTGGTCTTACCCGGGCGTTGCATATTTACCGGCAGGCCAGAATTACAGCGCCTGCAACCGCTGGAGGTTGCCTGGCGATACAAAGAGACCTTGATTGATTCCAGAGATCAGGCCGATGCGTT
>CAWEDS010000004.1:0-45630 GCA_963807845.1 uncultured Gammaproteobacteria bacterium | reverse complement strand
TAGGGCGGAAATCGTCGTGAGCCTCGGCCTCAGGCTGAAGGAGGCTTACTTGCGGGACAGGCCGGCGGATGCTGCCCGATCGCTTGAAGCCATGTCAGACAAAGACTTGCAAGGCTCACTGGCAGGCATGACGCCGCGCGCGCTCATCACAAGCCTGGAAATGCTGGCCGACAGCCGCGCCGCGAGCGTATTCAAGCTACTGGATGTTGAACAGCGTTCAGGGTGTATTGCAGGAGCCTCTCCGCGACTGGCGTTGGTGTTGCTGGCCGGAATGACGAGTGCCAATCGCGACACGCTGCTCGAATCGTTGCCTGCCTCGGTGCAAGAAGACCTCAAACGTCTGCAGCAGTTCGATGAAGGTTCCGCGGGCAGGCTGATGGATCGACCGTACGACACTATCCGCTCCGATATGACTGTCGCGCAAGCGCTCGATGTTCTGCGATTGTCCGGTACCCGTCGCAGCCGGTCGTTGTACGTTGTTGATCGAAACAATCGTCTTGTCGGCAGGGCGGATATGCAGGCAATGGCAATGGCGGCGCCCGAACAACGACTGGAAGAGTTGCTCGAGCCGCCGGCGGGCGGCGTGCTACCCACCGCGCCGCGCAAGGAGATCGTGGAGCAGCTCGACACATTCCGCGTAGATTCCCTGCCCGTCGTTGACCTCGACGGCCGGCTGATGGGGGTCGTGCGATACCAGCGCCTGTTCGATGCGATCGAATCACAGGCAATCGCCGGTATGCAGACCATGGTGGGCGCAAGTGCTGACGAGCGGGCCTTGTCGACAGCGATGTTTTCCGTGCGGCGGCGATTGCCGTGGCTGCATATCAACCTGTTGACAGCGTTTCTCGCCGCTGCGGTTGTCGGCGTATTCGAAAGCCTGATCGCCCAGTTCACAGCGCTGGCGATACTGCTGCCCGTTGTTGCGGGTCAGTCCGGCAATGCGGGCTCGCAAGCGCTCGCGGTCACGATGCGTGGCCTCGCGTTGCGTGAAATCGGCTTGCGAGAGTGGCGCCGCGTTCTATCGAAGGAGATCCGGGTTGGCCTGGTCGATGGCCTGGCGCTCGCCGTCACCTGCGGGCTCGCCGTGTTCGTCTGGAGCCGATCTCTTGGGCTTGCGCTGGTTATCGCCGTCGCCATGGTGTTGTCGATGGTGGCCGCCGGGATCTCCGGAGCGCTCGTACCGATCTTGCTGACACGACTTGGACAGGATCCGGCGACGGCGTCGTCGATCATTCTTACTACGGTCACCGATGTCTCGGGCTTTATTTCCTTCCTCGGCACAGCGACGCTGTTATCGTTCATGCTCTAAAACGAGTTTGCTCAAACGGAAAATAGGGGTCGAACCGCGATTTCACCCGTTCGACCCCGGTTTCCACCGGCATCCAGCCCGTGGCCCTTAATCCTCCGCCTCGCGGGATATCGTCGCTCGCAGACGATGTATCCCGAGAAACGCCAGACCGGCAACAATCGGGATGCTGGCCGCCGTGACGATCGTGAGATTCATCGGCACGCCCATCGATGCAACACCTTTCGCCAGCGTGCCGATCAGTCCGACGACGTAGTAGGTTACCGCCGCCACGGACAGTCCCTCAACCGTCGCCTGCAATCGCAGCTGCGTTTTGGCGCGCCGGTTCATTGACTCCAGCAGCGACTGGTTTTGCTGCTGACGCGAGACGTCGATACGCGTCGACAACAGCTTTGTCGCGCGCGCTATCTGTTCGAGCACCGCTCGCTGTCGCCGCGATACCGCGCGATACGTGCTCACGGCGGGCGTCAGTCGTCGAATGGTAAACTCGGCAAACGTTTGAACGCCGTGCATGCGAGTCTCCCGCAGTTCTTCGATGCGTTGCAGGACGATCTCGTAATAAGCGTCCGATGCGGCAAAACGATAGTTGCTGCGTTGGTGACGCACCTGGCTGCTTGCCGAAAGCCGCGTTAGTCGCTCGAGCCAGTCCTGTTCGTGATGCGATTCGGCATCGACCAGCGCTTCGCCAATTGCCGCAAGCTCCGCCTCGTCTTCGTCGAGGCTCGGGGCCAGCTCGCGCGCGACCGGTAGCGCCAGCAAGGCCATCATGCGGTAGGTTTCGAGCTCGAGCAGTCGTTGCATAACTCGGCCGGCTTGCTGTTCGGACATGCCCTCGTTGATGAGTAGCAGGCGACTGAAGCCGTCTTCCTTGATGCGGAAGTCGGTGAGCGCGATGGCATTGTTGTCGGCGATGTGCGAACCGATCAACGTATTGCCGTTGAAATACTCAGCACTGAGTTCTTCGACAGACTTGTTGTGTGCCTCGGCGCCGATCACCAGCGCTTTGACACCAACCAGGACCTCGCCCCGCATTTCGTTGAGCCAATCCTCGGGAATGCACTTGCCCAACCAGTCAAAGGAGCGCTGTGTTCCAGCGTCGCCGGCAACGAACGTGTAGCGGTTGTATTCGGTGTGTCTCTCCCAGCGCAGCCGTCTTTCGCCCAATGTCGTCTTGAAATGATTCGTGCCTCGATCAGGACGTTCCTGGCCGAAGCGACCCAGCAGGTCACCGAGCAGGTCCTTGCCCTGGCCGCTCAGCGGATCGCGCTTGGGTAATCGCGCTACATAGCAAATGCTGCATGGCGTCCGCAGGCTGTCGGGCGGACGTGCATGCACCTCGTCGTTAAGTTCACGACGCCATTCATGTTCAACAGACGGATTGATTTGTGGCATGTCCGAAATTCTACACCCGGAGACCCCGAAAAAAAATTAGAGTCGAACCGCAATTTCAGGCTATCCGGGAAAATTGGGGTCGAACCGCAATTTCAGGCCATCGGCGCTTTAAACCCCGGTTCGACCCCGGTTCTCCGGCTTTTGCATCGGAAACCTCCCGACGACCCTACAAACGCGTGAACTGCTGTCGCGTTCGCGACCAGGCGTAACCCAGCAGCACCGCCATAAAGAACACCTCCGCGCCGACGTCGATAAAGAGATCGATAATCTCTTTCAGTCGTTCCGGAATGGCGAACGGCAGTACGGCCGCGAGCACTCCCCACAGCGCGTCGCTTATCAGGTCTGTCACGTACAGCGATATCCTGATCATCAGGATCGAGACTGCGGCTGTGACGCCTGATTCGATGGCCGAGCTGGACAGCGTCTTTACATCCCGTGAATTGGCGATGGGCAGCAACATCCAGACGCAGATGATGAACGAGGTCGTGACACCACTGGTGCTTCCGACAAACGGAAAATCCGTCTCTGGAACGGATTGCAGCCAGGTCAGTAAGGTAACAGCGACAAAGCACAGCGCCCACAGAGCGAGCAGGTGAGGAGCCACCTTGTGCCAGTTTTGCTCGGCTTCTGCGGTCGTAAGATCGCGAGCCTGCTCTTCACCCTTACGCACCAGCACACGCAGGTAAATGCCGACGAACACCGCCGGAATGACCACCGGGTAAAACACTACCTTGGCCACGTTGCCCACCAACTCAATCGCCAGGCCATGGAGCAGGCCGACGGCGGTACAAACGCCCAGTACGACGTACACGAGTTGCCAGAATTTCTGCATCGTCGTTTGCGACTCTCGTACGGCGGTTGGCAGCTCCTCCATATTGCGTACGGTGTCATAAACATCCAGCAGGCCACCGAATGCGCGGCGGCGTGTTGTCTTCCAGGCGTAGGTTTCGTCGTCTTCAAAAAGTTTTACGATGTGCTGCTCGACAGGGGCACCGGAGGCGCCCCAGAAAAACAGCTTCACGCCCATCTTCTCGGCTATCTGCGCGAGCGCTACGTCGCCGGACATTAAACGCAAACACGCCGGGAATCGGGTGCTCGTTATCGCTGACTCTAAGTTCACCGTCATACCAGTCGTCCGCTGGCAGTTCAGCTTTCTTGCCGGCCTTGGCGGCGGCTTTATCCACGGACTGCCGCTTTCTTCTTCGGTCTTGCCAGCGGTATAAACACAAAAGAGATGGCGCCGCGTTTCTCAAGCAGATGATCGAGATCGGTGTTGCGCACGCCCGGCGAGGCGACGATATGGAGTCCATCGACGCTGATTCGAAACTCGAACGTTCGCTTTGTTCTTCTTCTTGGCCATGCGTTGCGACGCTGTGAAGTGTTGCGAATGGACAGACGACGAAGTCTAACGTTTGCAGGGAAACCTGTCGGTCTTGATGTCAGCGACCTGCACGGCAGCCAGCCTGCAATGACATGGGCGAGTCCCGCCCAGATCAACGTTGTGTCGCTCACGTTCTGCGTCGGGTGACATCGCCTGTTCCTGGCTGTCGCACTGGCAATGCACAGTATAACGAGAAACGGATTCCAGGCCTTATTGGTGCTCGCAGGCGCGACGCGGCTTGTGTTGAGTTGGGGCGCCCCAGGGATTTTCTACCGCAACTCTAGGTAGCCTGCAGCTCGCGATATCGCCGCAATACGTGCGCCAGGGTAATCTTCGGCCGCGTTCGACCAGGAGAAGCGTTTACCAGAAATCCGCTGCCGGGGACGGATTGCCCGTCGCGCTTCGTTTGTCGGCGCGGCCACCTTCGGACGCCGGTATCAAGGCGCGATTTTGGGGCGGGTCCAGGCAGCAGCGAAACAATGCCTCGACTACAATTGTCCGTTATCATAGCGCGGCCGCAGCGCCCCGAACGAACGCGCACGGCAACTTGGGCTTACAATTGGAATGATCATGAGAATGAAACAACTACTGCTTGCGACTTGCCTGTGCCTTTTGGCCGGACTCGCGTCCGCCCAGACCACCGGAAAGGCACTCGACATCAACCTGAGCGCCGACGCGGTACGTTTGGGATTTACCTGGCGACTCGGGGATCCGAACTACCTTGCCAACCTGGGCTGGCTCTATAACCAGGACAAAGGCGATGTTATCCACGCAAGCTTCCATCTCGTGGACGCCGCGAGCAGTGCCGGTACAGCATTGCAGGCAGGATTGGGTGTGCGGCTCGTGCACACACGTACCGATCCGAGCATATTCAACGGCACGGCGCTCGCGCTCGGCGGCTTTGCACGATATACGCCACCGACGGCTGATCGCTTTAACATCGGCGGTTACGGCTACTACGCGCCTGACGTTTCCTCGTTCGGCGACCAGACCGAGTACTACGAAGTGGGTATTCGTGCCGGCTACAGCGTCATCCGTGAAGGCGATGTTTACCTTGGTCTGCGGCGTATCGAGGCCGAGTACAAGGGCGCAGGCGGAGTGAAGCTCGACTCCGGTTTGCACATCGGTTTCGAGTTCCGTTTCAAGTAGGAATAATGGGGGGTCGAAGCGCGGTTTCACGTTGTCCGAAGGGGAAATCGCGGTTCGACCCCTGTACTTTCTTAACTCTTTCGTAGCGCAATATCCTGAGCCTGGCTATACGCGTTTTTTCCTCAATGAGTTAATTAGTTAACACCGGCACCAGCTCTTGCGGTGCGACTCCCTTGGCTTTGCCGTCGACTTTTCTTGCGGCACAAAAAAGGCCGGGACAATCCCGGCCTTAGAGTGTTGATGTGTGTTGTCGAGTGAACCTGGTCGATGCCGCACCACCCGGCACGGCACCGACCGATACATTTAAGGTCCTACTCGTCGTCGCCCGTCACTTCGACATCACCGTCGAAGACGGTGCCGCCAGCCGAGTACAGCAGGCCGCCGCCGAGGTCGTAGATCTCGATCGAGAATTGATCGGGGTCCGTGACGTTCACCTTGAAGGTGCAGTCACCCTCGTCGTCATTACTACTGCTGTCATCATCACCAAACTCGTACTCGCAGGTACCGGTGATTTCAGCGTTGGCCCCGTCGATGGACTGGGCGTTCGGCGTTCCGCGTACCTTCCGGTCCGGGTCCTTGGTGTCGAAGTAAAGCTTGCCGCTGACCTCACCGTACTTTTGCTTGGTCTCGATCTTGAACTCGACCTCTTCGCTGCTGCCGTCATTGATCTCACCTTCGCCTTTTACGCGGCAGTCGTGATAGTCGCTGTCAGTATCGTCGGCGCATTCGTTGTTGCCACCGCCGGTACCGTCAGCATTGACCGTTACAGTGACCGTCGCGGTGTCCGTGCCGCCGTTGCCGTCACTTACGGTGTAGGTGAACGTATCCGTCCCGACAAATCCGGCGTTCGGCGTGTAGGTAACCGTACCGTCACCGTTATTTACAGCCGTGCCGTTAGCCGGCGTCGAAACCGCAGTCACCGTCAGCGTGTCGCCATCCGGATCCGTATCGGCGCCGTTACCGTTATCGGTGAGTACGCTAACAACAACCGGCGTGTCTTCCTGGGTTGTTACTGCATCGTCCTGGGCGACCGGTGCCTGGTTAACGGTGTTGTTGCAGCCGCTCGTGCATTCAACGTCGCCTGCTGCACCAAACACCTGCAGCTCGGCGATGTGCACTTCGTCGTGACGCGGTGCAAGCACCTGTGAAGGATCACCGAAGATCGGCAGGGTCTCACCGGTGATGCTGGTGTCCGTGCAGTCAGTTGCATTCGGCGGGTCCGGCGTGATCCTCGCATCCGGGCCTCTGGAATGCCGTGTTGCCGGTGCACTGGTTTTCCAGCGCAACGATGCGCACGTGTGTCGCCATGACTTCCGGACCATCGAAGCTGCGCAGGATCAATTCCGGCGATACCGGGCGTGGGTTGTGGCCCGGGAACGCATTGTCGCCGCTTATGATCCAGTCGCTGAAGTCGAGATCCGACATTGGGTTGACCGCTGTCTGCACCTTGAACTTCCTCAGGGCAGTGAAGCGATTATGGCCGACGATCATCGCGCTGACCTGCACACGATCGATCGTGACTGCTGCCATGCCGCGCAGATCGACCGTGACGTGAGGCTGTCCCAACAATGCATCGTCGATGGCCACGCCGTCAGCTGTCTTATCCCAGTCCGTCGACTCGGTGTCGTCGATCAGGTCTGGCAAGCTTGCTGCATCGCCGTCACTGCTGCCGCCAACAATCTGACCGCCGCTGCCGCTGGATGCATAGTTTCTCGGCATCTTGACCTTGATGGTCTTCGTCTCGCCGGCGGCAAACGTCTGCGCAAACCGGAAATGGCCGAACCCTTCAGCCTGGGCGACGAACTCGTAGTCACCCGGTGCAAAACCGGCTTCTCGTCGAGGTTGATCGCGACCGCTGGTGTTGCCGTTGGTGTCGGCGATTCGCGTCGTGCCGTTCTCGAAATGGCCGACGAAAACGTTTGCCGCGATGGGCATGTCATCGTCATTGACGATCTCGAACGTGACGGTCGCGTTGTCAGCGAGCAGCGACTCGAAGTCGGCGATCGGATCAGCGATCGAGTTGTCGCTTGCCGCGTTGACGCCCATGCCGCGGTGTGCGAACGCAAGCCAGAGCTCAGCCTGGTTGGCACCGCCGAAGCGCATCATGTCGGCAGCCAGGTAGGCATCCCGCGCTTCAAGCATCGACGGCGCCGTCGGCATCAGCAGCATTGCGTCAAACACGATCTGCATCCAGCGACGGTTGCCCGGGCAGTTGGCCGGATTGTAGGAGCCGTCGGCACAGGCCTTTTGCAGCGCTACATCCGCATACGGATGAGTCGCTTCGTACTTGTCAGTCAGGTACTTGCGAATCGTGAAGTTCGTTGCACTCCAGATCTCGCCGTCGGCGTGGACCTGGGGACCGGTGAGGTCGTAGCCCATGTTGCTGAAGTTGAGCGGGTTAACCGGCGTGCCCATCCAGTCGCCGCTACCGGTCGTCGAAAGGCCCGGTTCCGGAAATGCGCCGGTCCGCGGGTAGCTCATGTTGTAGTTACGAATCGCACGCTCGCCGTTGCCGGTTGCGAAACCGCCAACCGAGAACACGTTCTCGCCGCTAGCGCCGGCAAAATCGTACTCGTTGAGGATTTCCATGCCGACGAGATCGCCAAAGCTTTCGCCCATGGCGCCGGCGTGATGTCCGCTGCGGCCATCGCCTTTACCGATCATGCGGTTCTCGATCATGTGGCCGTACTCGTGGCCGATGATCGCCATGTCGTAGTCGCCATCCGCGCACGGTGCATAGAAAGCACCGGCGAGCGGCTGCCACAGGTACATGTTGGTGATCGGCGGAATGCCGTCCTGCAAGGTGATCATGTTGGCGTTGTCGCGGCCGAGATAGCTCGGGGCGCCGCCAGTCGCCGCGCCCGCCTGGGCGTTGCCGATAACCGGGTCGCCCTCGAATGTACCGGGGCTGTTGTTGCCGAAATTGTCTTCCTGCGCGTTCCAGCGTCGCTCCGTGAAAGCCAAGCTCGTAGGACAAGTCATGCATGCGGTTGTGCATGGCGAACAGGTTGGTTACCGCCGCAGAGATGTCCTGTGATACACCGGAAACGAACTCCGGAGCACATTGGCTTGTACGCCACTGGTTGGTCCAGGGATAGCTGTAGTTCCGATCCGTGGCAACGGGCTTGTGAACCGTGCCGCCGGGTGTCAGCGGGCTAACCCAGGCTTCGGCCGACTGTGCGTTGTTGCCCGTTGTCGTGAAAGTCGGGGTACCTGTCGTGACACTGTAGTCCCAGGGCGATCGCGATGCGGTATTGATGACTTCCAGATCGCAGCTTGCCGTCACCGAGCGACTCCCAGCACCACAGGGATACGATTGTCGGTGCTATCGCTGTACAGCGGATTCGCCGGAAATACATTCCACTTCGGCGGATACAACGAGGCGGCGCTCGCTGGCGCCAGCTTCGATGAACGCTGATCGTTCCGGTGAAGTCGTTGTTAATGGTCCAACCAGCGCCATCAACATAGTCGCAAACCTTGACGATATACTCGCCGCGCCGTATCCCCACCGGCGGGTGAGTAAGCAACCGCTTCCGGGCTGGTGCCGGTGTCCTGGCTGGCTACGATAGCGCCGTCGCGAAGTAGCTGGATGACCGAGTCGTTGGCCGGCAAGTCGGCTGTAACCAAGGCTGTGATCGTGCCAACCGTCTCACCGGCATCAATTGTCCAGGGCCGGTGAAAGCTCACAAGCGCCGTCCGCTGCGCGGCATAGTGCCGTTGAAAATATTGGCGGCGTCGGATGCGCCTGCTCAACAATGTCCTTGCGCATCCAGACCGTGCCGTTCTCGGCATCGATGTAGTGCACATAGGCGCGCGGCGCTGTGTTGGCGTTTTCAATGTAGACCGTCTCGTAAACCGGACGAATGCCGTTACTCGGCGTCGGCAGAGCTCGCATCCGCGCGCGCTGCAGCTCCGCGAATCCGTTGATATTGAAGGTTGTCCATTCGCCGTCAACTTGGTCGTAACGATGTCGCTCACGTGAACGGCGCGCCCGATGTCTTGCGCCGCGCTCACGTAGGCGTCAGCCGCGGTGAGTGCAATGCCACCGCTCAATGCTGCATCGCCCGTGGTGGTCGCTGATACGTAACGCAATTTTCCAGCCGTCACCCGCGTTGCCGCTGATGCCGACGGTCAAAAGGCCGTCTTCGGCTGTCCGCAGCCCGGCGACTTCCTGCCGGAAAGTGACCGCGTAAGCCTCGCTGAACGGAAACGCTTCGTCGCTCATTACTTTAAGGCTATCGACCGAAGAAAGCCGGAACAGCGCCTTGTTGGCGTCTATCCAGTTTTTCGCAACCGTGGTTGCGTCGGGACCGCTCAGGCCGGTCGCCAGGTAGTCGCCGTACTTGATCAGCGACGACGGCGTGCCGAGTTTGTTCCACGAGGCGTTGGCCCCGAGTCCTGAAACCATGCCCAACTGCGTGGCGCTCGGATCTACCGACCCTGCCGGGCGTCGAAATCTTCAAACAAGCCGTTAGCAAATGTTGTCAGGGGAGCCAGCACAGCGAGCGCCGTGGTGGCGACTAAAGCAGATGTCCACTTGGCGTGGAGCTTCTCGAGCCAGTGTGTACGCATCTTCTTATCTCCGGAATGTTTTTGTTGAATCCAGGATGTTTGAATCGTGGATTCCCGACCCACTAGGGGAATGAACGTGCGCGGAGTTTGCGGTGGCAGTGAGCCCGGGTACATCGGGCAAGCACCCCAGCTGGAGCAGGGTGATTCACCCAGACTAGCAGTCGCGAAGAGTCCAGGAAAGTCACGAAAATAAGTCACCTACAGAAGAACGGAGTCGAACCGTGATGTCGGAGAATGGGCCGAACCGTAATTCGGCCGGTGATCGCCCGGTAATCGGCCTACCGCGATCTCCGCGCATCGGAGCCATCGATCCAGGAGTCGAACCCGGGTTGTCAGCGTGCTGGCGTGAAATCGCGGTTCGACCCCGACTACGCCAGGCCAGCCAGCCCTACGAGGCAGGCCACGGCGCTGGCGGCTTGCGCAGGGTTACGCAGGCCTCGCCCTTCATCTTCCAGTTTGCTTTCCATTGCATACCGGTCATAAAGCTGATCTCGTCGACGCGCAGCCTGCAGGCTTCCTGAATGGTCTCGACATTGAGCAACTTGCCAAGATTGTTGAAGTCATTATTGCTGGACGCGTAAAGCGCGATCATTTTATTGCCGTGCAGCAAGGACAGCGAAACTGCTTGCCTGACTCCCTCTATCTCGATCGTCAGCGTTTTCAGGCGACCGCTTCGGTGCAGCTCATCGATGACTCGTCGCACTTCATTGCCACCGTCGGCACTGGCGTAGTCTGATTCCGCACCGAAATTGCGATTGACCAGTTCAATGAACAGGTCGACTTCGTTTTCGTCGCCCCAACGAAGTACTGGCTCGCGCTTGCGGATATTGCGAAGGTCGTAGAGGAACTTCTGTTTCTTGTCGGACGAAAATGTGTCGATGTGCCTGGAGAAATCAAACTGCGAATTCTGACGGCACCAGGTAGTAACGTAGGTCCTGCTCGCTGAAATTGGCTTCGAAGTGTGGGTGGAGCTGCAGCAGGTCGCTGACCCAGCTTTGCTTGAGATCGAACAATGCCGTCTGTTCAGGCAGTGCATCGAAAAACGCGGGAAAATCCTCGTTCCGCAGCCACAGGACCCGTCCATCCGGGTAGCTGCCCGCCATCAACATGAAGCGGTTCTGCCGGGTGTCGTGAACAAGCGGAACCAGGCCATCCGGACGCCCTTCGCTGGTTTCGTGCACCAGGAAGTTCATGCGATGGTTGTCCTGATCATGAAAAGCGAACATCAGGTCCCAGTCATCCCAGGCCTCCTGCTGCGGCGAGAACAATTCCCAGAGTTTGCGGCACTTCTCGATGTCGGTTTCAGTACGAATCACGCGCGGGCCTCACAATTATGGAATCGGCTTCAGTTAAGGGCGTCTCTATACCCGCCAGCGTATTCAATGTTGCCCGCATTTGGAACCGAAATGCGTCCTCCGGGTAATCGGGATCAAACCGTATCCTCGCCGGGAGTCAGGTTCGAAGACGAGCGTCGGGACCTTTTCGCCGGATAAGTCGTCCGCCCCCCTTTAGATCCCGCTCTACTATTATTGGGTGTCACTCTTGCGACTACCGTTTGCCGTAGTTCCGTTAATTAGTTAACCCCGGTACCGTGTGCACCTTCTGCCGTTCTTGGCCGAAATAACGCTATTGGTATATGATGACCAGATTACGGATGGGCAAGAATCATCAGGTGCGCGGGCGGCTCAACGGCCTGGAAAACGTCTCTATCCACGCCGTTAGATGACGCGCCCCAGGCACCACATTCTCGCGAGAGAAACGGAACCCCGCCTGTTGCCCGGCAGGCGACGACTGGGAGAACAACGTGGCCGCGAAACGCAAGAAGAAGTCTGCAAGAAAGAAATCGTCCAGAAAAAAATCGTCGAGAAAGAAGGCGGCTAGCAAGAAGAACACCACCTCCTAAGAAGTCCATACCTAACTACTGCGACTTACCTCATGTGCCGCCGCGGGAGTTTGACCGGCGCATAAACAATGATCGGCAACGGCTTATACGCGTCGCTGAAAAGAAGTGGGTCAACGGCACGCGCCTGCACTATTACTTCTTCAAGAACTCACCATGGCGTGGAACGCCAGCGCAGCGTGATGTGGTTCGTGAGGCCTTTGCGGTCTGGAAGAATCTTGGTATCGGGCTCGAGTTTGCAGAGGTGGCCACGCCCGAAGAAGCGGAGATTCGTATTGGCTTCCAGCGTGGGGACGGCGCCTGGTCGTATCTCGGCCGGGACGTTCTTGATCAGGGCCAAAGTGATCGAACGATGAATTTTGGCTGGAACATCAATAACGACATTGATACAGCCATACATGAAATCGGTCACACACTGGGGTTTCCCCACGAGCATCAAAATCCGAACGCGGGCATCGAGTGGAATGAGGAAGCCGTCTATGCCGCTCTCGCCGCGCCGCCCAACAATTGGGATCGCGAAACGACCCACTGGAATATTATCCGCAAGCTCCACCAGTCCGACGTAGACGGTAGCGCATGGGACAAAGACTCCATCATGCACTACCCCTTTGAAGCGGGCCTGATCAACGTACCGGAAATCTACAGGACACAGGATCTGCAACCCGAACCCGGCTTGTCGGAGATGGACAAGGTTTGGGCGAAGCATTTCTATCCGGACCTTCGACCGAAACGACTACCAGGAGCTGCGGCCGTTTCGCTCCGCTCAAGCGACGGTCGAGCCAGGCGCGCAGCTGAACTTCTACATACAACCGGCCGCGACCCGCTGGTACAACTTTTCCACCTTCGGTAGCTCGGACACCGTCATGGTGTTGTTCGAAGAGATCGATGGACAGCCGCGTTACCGCGCGGGTGATGACGACTCGGGCGAAGACGTTAACGCATTTTTCGAGGAGCGATTGTTTGCCGGTCGCACCTACATCTTGCGTGTTCGACTGTACTGGCAGGATCGCCGCGGCGACTTCGGGGTGATGATGTGGTAGCGGCTGAGTCGCTATCAAATAGTTAATTAGTTAACACCGGCACCGTAGTCCCGACCGCTCAATGCTCGTAGGAGTCCCAGATATCGGCGCCAGTCCGACGCTCTTTCATTTGCGCCATCACAATCTTTTTGCCATCAGTACGGCAGTTAATCATGCCGTAAAGAACGTCGCCTGCAGAGTTGATCGAACGAGCGAGTTCAGTTGAAAAAACCGTAGGTCGGACACCGCGGCTGTAGCGTCCGGCACAGCCGACGGCTTCAGCGCGTGGGTGGGCATACGATTCGTTGTCGCCTGACGAAATAACCGTTGCAAACGGGGTCAACAATTTCATGAAGTCGACGGTAAAGTCGGCGGAGCCGTGATGGCAACTTTTCGCAACGTCAACATGAAACGGATTCAGGTTGCCGTAGTGCGCCATGAGGTGCTGCTCTGACTCGGAGTTGAGGTCGCCGCCCAAAAGAAAGCTTCGCCCCCAGGAGCCGTCTTCCGAATAACTCAGCTTCAGCACGAGACTGTGCCCGTTACGGGTATGCGACGAGTTAGTGAACCAGGGCCAGTCAATCCGTCCTGTCGGCAGTCGTGGCACCGGCCCCAGCACCTCAATGGTCAAATCCGAGCTGTAGCCGTAGCCGGGCACGACTTCATCGCGCGCCGTTAATCGCCGCAAGGACGCCAGGCGTCCCGCGTCATGTGCATTGACCACCGCCTCGAGAAATCGCTGGAACGTGGACTGCAGGCCACCTTGTGCGAGTAGCGCGCGTGCATCGTCCAGGGTGCTGAACGTTGTGCGCAGCACACCGTTGTCGAGTTGGCCGAGATCGGTATTGTGTCCCGGGGGCCTCTTTGCCGAGCGGGCATGAAACCGGGCGATGCCGTTATGAAAAACCGTGCCAAAGGAAAAATCTTCATCGTTAATCAGCGCGGTAAGGCCCTGGTAGTGATCGGCATCAAAATGAGAAACGAGAACGGTGTCGATATGAACAGGCTCGTTTTTGTTGAGCAGATACCGATACTGGTAGCCACGAAGGTAGCGTCTCAGGTTGGTGTTCGGACCGCCGTCTATCAGGAGTCGCCGACCCGGAATTTCAGCGAGCATGCCGTCGCCCTGGCCGACATCCACGAAAAACAGCTTCAGACCGCAGTGGTCGCGAAGCTCGTTCCGCGCGATCCAGCCATTGCGACCTGCTGTGCTTACCCGGACCCTGTCGCCGCCGTCATCCCGCACAACACCTGCCCAGGTACCGAGCAATATCTTATTGATCGTTCGCCCGCCAACGGCCTCTGGATAGACGTGAGTCTCGGCTCGGGCGGCATATTGGACGCGAATAACGTTGTTGGCCATACCTGCTCCTCGGTTCAGGCTCAATGAGCCACGGGAACCTGCTTGCGATCGTATTGCCACAATCTTAGCAGCGGTCTGGATAAACGCCACAAAGAGGGCGTGGCTGAACGGCATTCAGACCGATCGACAAAGCGGATGCGTTTTTTTGAGACGTTGACGAGCGGGAGCCCTATGACCTGCGGGAACTGCTTAACTCAGCCTGCCGGAGAATCTGCGATAATTCTGATGTGATTCCCGGAGCCCGGATGCATGAAGCCAACCGACGTGCTTAACAGGCCATGGCCGCTTGAGCCTTCGGCTATTGCGCGCTTTCGCGCCCCCTGCGTGCCATCGCGATAACCAGCAGCAACAGCACAGCGCCACCGATACCGATGGGTCCGACTGCACTCGATAACACGCGGTCTGTCGATAAAACATCCGGATAGCCCGTCTGCCAAAGCACCCACTCGGCGCCGATGTCCGACGCCAATGAGGGGTGGCCCGACACCAGCAGAACAATGGCATCCCAGTTGTCGGGGTTGATTCTTAGTGCCACGTTGATCGCGGGTTCGTTGGCGCCATCGTGGCCGAAAACGACGTCCCCATTGGGTGTTGGTGCATACAAGATAGAGCCGAGACCCCATATTCCGGCGCCCATCATGTAGCCATGGGGTTGACGCAGGGAGTCGACAAGACGCCTGCTGAGCACGCCGTTGTCCGCCGACCTTATGCCCGCAACCAGCCGCACAAGGTCATTGGCGGTGCTGTTGAGGCCGGTAGCGGCCGCGGCGGCGTATTGGAAACTCGGTGACACCGCGCCATCTGAATCGAAAGACGGTGTCGCGTTTGAAAGGCCGCCAAGGTAGGCGTACGTGGAGCGCCGCATGCCAAGCGGCCGCAAGATCTCGGTTTCTGCGAAGCTTGCAAACGACTCGCCGGTGAGCTCTTCAACCAGCAACTGCAGTATCAGGTAGCCACCGCCTGAGTATAAAAACTCGCTGCCAGGCTCGGCGCCGACGCGAATTTGTACGTCATCACGAGAGGACCTGGGTGCCTTCAGGGACTCCACCGTAGACGGAAGATCCTCATTGGCCGCGTAGTCACCAAATCCCAACTGGTCCGTCAGTCCCGCTGTGTGACTCAGCAGTTGCCGAACCGTTACAGCGTCATTATTAAACGGCGAGTCCGGCAACTGCCATCGCGTCAGGTATCTCGACACCGGCGCATCCAGGTCAACCCGGTTGCTCTCTGCCAAACGTAATACGCTCAAGCCAGTGATGAACTTGCTGAAGGAGGCCGTAGGAAACAGCGTGTCACCGTTCGTTTTCGCCTGCGGTTGATAAGCATCGAACCGAAGATCGCCGCCCTCGATCAAAACAAGCGCAGAGCTGCCTTTGTTCTTCTCATTGAGCTCGTTAACCGCCCACTGCTGAAACCCATCGCTGTCGGCAGCCGCTACGACTGGCGTCATCCACCAGCCGTAAAACGCGAGTACCACGGCAACGGCTGCCCATAGCAGAAAAGCAGCGAGGAAAACGGCGGTCCACTTAGCGATTTTCATTAATCACATGCAGCATGGGCTTCTCGTTAGCTAACACCGGCACCAGCTCGTGTGCTGGCAAGCGTTGCTTTGCGGTCTTCGTTCCATGTCAGCACCGAGATCGTCAGCGCCGGCAGCATCGTGACCGAGACGATGGCCGCGCCGAGTATGCCGAACAATACGATAGCGCCAACGCCACGATACAGTTCCGTGCCGGCACCGGGGATGAACACGAGCGGCGACAGTCCGCAGATAGTCGTCAGCGTCGACATTGCGATGGGTCGCAGGCGGGATGCAACGGCCTCGCGAACCGCGTCAAGGGCCGACAGCCTGCCTTCTTTCATGTGCTGCATCGCGCGGTCGACAATGAGAATCGGGTTGTTCACCACGGTACCCATCAGGATCAGGAAGCCGAGCATTGAGATCATGTCAAAAGGTTGGTGCAGGCTGCCCAGCCCCAGCCATTCCAGTGCACTGCCGACCAGGTTCAGGAACGTCAGCCCGACGATACCGCCTGCAATGCCGAGCGGGATAGTCGTCATGATGAGCAGCGGGTAACCCCAGTGCTTCAGGATCGCCACTAGCAGCAGAAAAACGATGATCAGCGCGACCGGCAGGTTCGCCGCGAGTGCCGCCTTGGTCGCATCAAGCTGGTCGCTGGCACCGGAAATATCGACATTGACACTCGCCGGCAACGCACCGGACTCCCTTAGATAAGCAACGACGTCGTTGCGAACCGTCTCCACGCCCACTTCGAGGGGAATCGACGCGGGTGGAATGATGTTCAACGTCACGGTCCTCTGACCGTTGATACGGCGGATCGAGTTGGTGTCGACCGTCTCGCGAATGGTTGCGATGGCGTCCAGAGGCAGGATGCTTCCCTGCGGCGTATAAATGGGCAGTCCGCCGAGGTTGTCGACATTCGCCTGGCCGCCGCTCGTGCCGTACAGATACATATCGATCTTGTCATCAGACTCAAAATACTCGTCAACAAATGCGCCGTCCGTCAACGCAGCGACCGTGTAGCCAACATCGCTGGCGGTCAGGCCGAGCTCCGCCGCTCGCGACCAGTCTGGTCGAACTTCGAGCATGGGTTGCGATAAGGAAAGCGACGACGGGCTGGTCTGTATGCGGGGGTTGCCGAAGACTTCCTCCGCGCGCCGATACGTCGCCAGCGCCGCCTCGTAGATAATGCCCAGGTTAGGACCGGAAACGTCAAGGTTGATGCTGCGCGTCCCGCCATCGTTGCTGGAGATAATCGAACCGCGGGCGGCGAATGCGCGCATCCCCGGATACTCGCGGTACTTCGCTGTTATCGCATCCATAAGCGCGTCAATATCGGCGTGCTCCACGGGCTCGGATATGATGCGAAAGCCGCTCGCCGATATTCTCGTATTCAAATATCGGATCGCGGGGACATCGGTTTCGCCGCGACCGAAGCGGTCCGGGTCATCGCCAACGAACGGCATGAAATAATCCTGCACCTCGAGGCCGATCTCTTTCATCGTTTCCAGGTTGTAGCCCGGCGGCGCGCTCATCGACGCGAACGTTTTCGGCTCTTCGCCCTCCGGCAGGTACTCGGCTGGCGGCGTAAGCAACAGGATAACGGCGATGCTTGCTATCACCGTAACGGCAATCGTCGCCCTGCGTCGTTGGCGAGTAGCGATGAGGCCGTCGATCCGTGACAGCAGCCGTTCCCGAAATGCGTTTTGCGTGTGCGAGCGATGTTCCGTGCCAAACGACAACCGCGCGCTGGCCGTTGGTATCAGCGTGATAGCCACCAGCATCGAAGCCAGTATGGATGCGGAGATAGCGATGGCCACGTCTGAGTAAAGCTGCCCGGCCTCTTCGCGTATGAACAACACCGGCAGGAAAACCAGGATGGTTGTCAGCGTTGAAGCGAGCACGGCGGTCCAGACACTTTGCACACCTTCGACAGCCGCCCGAAAGCGATCGAGACCCTGCCGCCGCTTAAGTTCGATAGCCTCGATGACGACAATACTGTTGTCGAGGGTCATGCCGATAGCGAAAGCGACCCCGGCCAGAGAAATAACATTGATCGTTCGCCCCGCCGCCAGCAGCCCGATGAATGCGGCGATAGTGCAGACGGGAATACCGAGTACGCCAACCGCAGTTGCACTGGCTGACCGCAAGAACAGGTACATCACGGCGGTCGCGAAAAATGCGCCCAGCGCCAGGTTCAGCCAGACGTTACGAATAGAGGCCTCGACGTAACCCGCATCCTCGGCCATTAGCTGCATCTGCATGCCGTTTGGCTGCAGCACGTCCCGATTCACGCGCTCGACAGCGTCGAGCATCGCGTACTTGATATCGATAACGTTTGAGCCGGCCTCGCGATTGACTGACGCGAACAAAATTGGCCTGGCATTAAAGTAGGCGTAGTTTTGTATCCTCGAATGGTCCAGCTCGATTTCAGCAATGTCGCCCAGGCGAATGAGCGAATCACCACGCCGATCAACGATCATGTCCTGCAGCGATTCGACGGAATCGAATCGACCGATAGTGCGCAGAAGATAGCGTCGCTTGCCGCCGTCCACTTCACCGCCGGACACATCACGATTGCGCGCCCTGATCGCATTGCGGACGTCGAGAATGGTGAGCTGTCGGTCGGCAAGGCGTGTCGGGTCCAGCAGAATCCGGATTTGTCGCTCTGCGCCGCCGGATACGTTGACCTGTGATACCCCGGGCACGCCGGACAGGCGCGTGCGCACGTTGTCGACAACAAAGTCGCGCATCATCACCATATCGACGTTGCGCGGGTTGCCCGGCAACGGCGAGATTGCAAAATACATGAACGAGTTGGCCGAGAATGAGTTAGCGAATACTCGTGGCTGATCCACGTTCTCAGGGTAAGACGGCACCTGGTTCAGTGCGTTGTTCACTTCGATCAGCGTTTGCGTCATGTCAACACCGAACGGAAAGTCGAGTTCGATCACGGCGCTGCCACTGGATGCAGACGACTCAAGCCGCTGCATGTTGGGCAGAGTGCGCAGGTACTCCTCCTGTTCGATGAGGATTTCCTTTTCAACGTCCTGCGGCGTTGCGCCGGGCCAGGATGTCTGGATCGAGACCGTTCGGACCTCGAGGTCCGGAATCATTTGCACCGGTACGCGAAACGCGGCGAGGACGCCGAGCACGGTAACGATCAGTGCCACAACCGTCATCAGGATGCCGTTGCGTACGATGGCTTCAAACACGGCTAGCGATTTCCGTCCAGGATCGATACCGCCTGGTCTTCCTGCAGCGTCTCGTTACCACGGACCACAACGACGTCGCTGTCCGAGAGCCCGTTTACGATTTCAACGACGCCGTCGAACTCAAACCCGGTCGACACGGCCTGCTCACGAACGACGCGCGGATCCGCTTCGGTGTTGACAACCCAGACCGTCACGCGACCGTCCGGGAAACGCAAAATCGCGTCCCTGGAAACGGTAACGCCGCTGCGACCGACGTCGATATTGAGTTTGCCGCGAGCCGACATGCCCGGCGTAATCCTGAGTGGTCCATCGGCGTCCGTGGTATCGGCGAGCACCCGGACCAGGAATGTCCGCGCGCTTGGATCTTTAACCGGCACGATCGTATCGATACGCCCGGACACCGGCCGCTCCGGCATGGCATCAAGCGTGATTTCGACGGGAGTGTCCGGCGATAACGCCACAAAGTTGTCCTGCCCGACCCGAAAGTCGAATCGCAGGTCTTCTGTTGCCACCAACTCGAGCAGCCCGTCACCGGGATTGACCCACTCGCCCAGCTCAGCGTAGCGCTCGCTGATAACACCCGTGAACGGCGCCTTGAGCGTATGTCGTTCGACGATGGCCTGTTGCTCGCGCGCTGCGGCCTGCGATGCCACGAGTGCCGCTTCGTCGCCCGATACCTCGGCTCGAAGCGATTCAATTTGCGTGCGGGCGATGCCTCGCTGGGTGCCGACTTCTTCTGCCTCGGCGAAACGTCGCCTGGCATCGGCAAGGGACGTTTCACGCTGTCGCACCTCGGCAAGGGCGCGTTCGAGCGCAAGTTGTGCCAGTTCGGCATCGAGTTTCAGCAGTGCTTCACCGGTCGTGACGCGATAGCCCTCATCGATCGTCAGCTCCGCGACGAGCCCGGCGACGGCCGTGGATAACACCGCGGTACGGGGAGACGTTACCGTGCCGGTTACGTTGATCTGCCTGACAATGGCGCGGTTCGAGACAGTCTCGACCTGCACCGGTACCTCGGCGGCGGCGACACTCGATACGAGCATCAGGCAAAGTGCAGCAGCGACGCGATGATGAACCGACATAAAGCCTCTCAAATAACAAACGATAGTGACCACCACGATCCTTGCCTTGCGTGCGGCCTGTACAGGCAGCTCAGTCAACTGGCGCCCGCGATCATCACCGCACGGCCGATAATGCGCAGACAGTACCAGACGCAAACCCCGATACAGTATCGAGATGCGCGACCGATACTTTGGCAGATAACTGCCACGCGAGCCGCCCCCCGATACACACCGTTACAAATGTAGCGATCTCAAGGCTTGCGTCGTTCCGGCCTGGCGGCCAACCCGCATCAATACAGCTTGCTTACCGCCAGGGGCGGGGTCAGAGTGCGTTCTCGACCTGCCTGACGTTATCAAACCCGTCGGCAGACTCAATACCAGGCCAGTGGGTATCCAGGAAGTGCTCTGCCCGCAATGCGCAAGGGTGGTACTCACTAGTCAAACGCGGCAAAAGGCGATCGGGTTCGGCAGGTGCCGACGACCGGTAATTATTGGCCGCGGAATCAGGAGTCGGTCACCTGGCCATGCGTTCCTGGCCGCTGGAAACGCCTCACTGAATCAGTCATTCCTGCGGTGCTAGTATCGCCTCTCCATGAAGTTACCGCGTCTAAGAACCGTCCTCTTCATACCGCTCGTTTTGTTCGCGTTGGTGTACCTCTACGGCGCAATCACGCTCGCGCTGCGGGATGACTCGATCGCGACTCTCAAGAAACCAGCAACAAGCTACGAAACAATTGCGATCTTCGGTGCCAGCGGAACGGCAGGTGACGGCATTCTAAAAGCCGCGCTCGTCAATCCCGAAATCAAAAAAATTCATGTCATCACCCGGCGTGCAACTCCTCGAATCGAGGAGGGTGTTGGTGCCGGCAAAGTCCAGATGACGCTTCACAAAGACTATCTCGACTACGCGGCCGTTCTGGAGCAAATAGCAGAGGCCGATGCGGTCTACTGGGCGATCGGCACAAGCTCCGTCGGCGTCGACGAAAAAACCTACGGCATGATTCATGTCGACTTCCCGGCGCGCTTTCTGGCGGAGTGGGCCGATGTCACCAAAAAGCCCGGCGTTTCGTTCCACTACATCAGCTCCAGCGATATTTCCGAGGACTCAAGCGCGATGTGGGCGCGGGAAAAGGTGCGCGCCGAGCGGACCCTGTTTGCGTTCGCAGAAGGAACGACTATCCGGGCAATTGCCTATCGGCCGGACTACATTGGGCCGACCGACGAAGAAGCGCATATCGGGCAGGACCTCCTGTTCTGGTTTTTCGCACCGGTTGGTGCCGCCGTGAGAGCTGAACAAATCGGCCAGGCCATGTTTGAAGTAACCGCGCGAGGAAGCGAATTCGAAAACGGAGACAAGCTCGGAACGCGGAGCATTGTTCGTTATAGCGATGCGTTCGATCGGCGCCACGCCCTCGCCGAACGATAGCGAACCCGAAAACGGGGTCAGAGCACTTTTCCGGCCCGCTGCGCTTGGTGTGAGCGATGGCCGGTTTTAAGTCGTAGCAGGCCGCATATTTACGATATTTGCCGGTTTTCTCCTGTACTGTAACAAGGACCGTAAACAGGGCAGGAACGCTGTTTTTGCCGACACCTGAGGAAAAGACCATGAGCAGAGAACAAAAGAGTAACAAAGAGACAAAGAAAGAGCCGGCCATGACGGCAAAAGAGAAAAAGGCCGCGAAGAAGGCGAAGAAGAACGACAAGGGCCGCATAGGCGAATAGCTCGCCTGGTCCCGCAGCGCCGCTCGCGCTGCTCAGTCGTTGGCAGGCAATAACGACCGCGTCACACACAACCTCCCGTTGCTGTGCCGGTTCGCGGCTGGACGGCAGCCTGTGGTCCGGCGGCAGAGCCCCGAAAGAACGCCATCGACGAACTTCTGCCGAACCGGCGCCTGCAATTTGAGGGGGCTCTCGGGGTCCAGGTAGATAATGGTGTCGGGCATCCGCTTATGCCGGCGCTCTTCTGCAACATGCCAGGCACCCCTCCGCGCGGCAGGACCCGGCATCGGCGTCCGCCTTCAGGCGACGCGAACACGAACCCCACCCGCCAGAGACGCTGATCACATTTGGCGCCTTTTCGAATAGTTGCGAGCGGTCGTGCCCTCATACTAGTGCTTCATTCCGGCGGCGTGACACACGCCACGGAATTGAATGTCGCCGGGTGCCAGTATGACCTCGCGAGTCCGGTAACACACCAAAGGATATCGATGTCTTTTCAAGGTTTATTGAGCTTGTCGCCGTGGGGATACGTTGGCGCTACGTTGCTGCTGACCCACATCACTATTGCATCCGTGACGATTTTTCTGCATCGACACCAGGCGCATCGCGCGCTGACGCTGCACCCTGCCGTTAGCCATTTCTTCCGCTTCTGGCTGTGGCTGACAACCGCAACGGTCACAAAGGAATGGGTGGCGGTGCATCGCAAACATCACGCGAAGTGTGAGACGCCGGAAGATCCCCACAGTCCGCAGACGCGGGGAATAGCTGCGGTGCTGTTCGGCGGGCTCGGCTTGTACAGAACCGAATGCCAGAACGCCGAGACGGTTGAGCGTTATGGCAGGGGCACCCCGGACGACACCATAGAAAACAGCCTGTACACGCCGTGGCGGAATTCGGGTATTGGAGTGATGTTGCTGATCGACCTCGTGCTGTTCGGCTGGGTCGGCATCATCATCTGGATAGTGCAGATGCTGTGGATCCCGTTCTGGGCCGCCGGTGTCATCAATGGCATCGGGCACTACTGGGGCTACCGCAATTTTGAAACGGCTGACGCGTCCAGGAACATCGTCCCGTTCGGCCTGCTGGTCGGTGGCGAAGAACTGCACAACAATCATCATGCGTACCGGCAGTCGGCCAAGTTGTCGAACAAGTGGTGGGAACTCGACGTGGGATGGGTCTATATCCGGCTGCTCGAGATCGTCGGGCTGGCAAGCGTGAAGCGCGCCGCGCCGACAACGAAATTTCTGCCGGCCAAGGATGCGGTCGACAGTGAGACCGTCGCGGCAGTGATCCGCAACCGCTTCCACGTGCTGAAACTTTACGGCGCCCAGGTGATTCGGCCGGTGCTGAAAGTGGAACTGCATGGCGGCTACGCGCGCGCGCAGATACGCCGTTTCAGGAAGTGGCTTACGCGCGAGGACCTGCAGCTGACCTTCCGGCAACGCGAAGCGCTGGATGCGGCATTAAACGCAAGCAGCAAGCTCGAAGTCGTGGTCGAGTTCAAGCGGCGTCTAAAGGCGCTGATGCAACCCTCCGTTGCGGACACCGACCGGCTGGCTCGCTTGCAGGAATGGTGTGCCAAAGCAGAGGCCACCGGTATCGAAGCGCTGCGCGAGTTCGCCACGCAGCTTCGCGGCTACAGCATGCGTGCTAGCCTAGGACGTATGCAGCGGCACCTCGTTCGCACAGGAGACAGGTCATGGGCAACTGGTGGAATAATTCGGGACCGAAAATGTTCGTTGCAGGGTGTTTTTCACTGGGTTTCGCGGCCTATGGGTTCGTGACCGGCTGTTTCCCGGGGACCTCGCGCACTGGCGGTAACCCGGTTTGTGCGGCAACCTCGTCAGAGGCCTATTGGGTCGGGCTCATCGCCCTGCTGCTTATCGGCAGCCTGTTCGTCTGGCGCGGCGCGTCGCGCTAACCAGAACGGCAAGCACGCTTTACAAAGCACCGCCGCGTAGTGCGAACATCCTGATGCACGCTACGGTCTGTTCGACCTTTTCTCGCGCTTCCTAGACCATCCCCCGCGACGCTTTAATAAGGTCATAAGCCTTGTTGAGCTCGCGGGAGCGCTCCTCGGCAACCGCGCGCATGCTCTGCGGCAGCCCTCGCGCCGCGAGCTTGTCCGGGTGGTTTTTGCTAATCAACTTTCTGTAAGCCCGTTTGACTTCGCTGTCGGTTACAGAAGCCGTAATACCGAGCGCCTCGTAGGCATCGTCCAGGCGACTCGCGCTCGCCTGTGGTCCACCGCCGGCAGCGCCGCCGGTCGCGGCCCGGAGGAGTGCTTCAAGCTGCCGCACATCCTGTTCACCGAAACCGAGCCGCCGCGCGATGCGCACGAGCATTTCATGCTCGGCGCGATCAACCTTGCCGTCTGCTGCGATGGCCATGCACTGCAGTTGCAGGAAGAGCTGCAGGAGTGCGCCGCGTCCGCGAGTGAGTGCGGCAAAGCGGTCCACCGCGTGGTCCAGGTCGAAGCCAGGCTGCTTGCCACGATTGAAAGCGGACTTTGCCTCTGCGCGCTGCTCCTCGCCCAGCCGCAGCATGTTGAAAATCTGCTCGACCATGTCGATCTCGTTGCGGGTCACGACACCATCGGTCTTGCAGATCGCGCCCATGATCGAAAAGGTCGAATCCATCAGCTGGTTCTGCGCGACGCGCAGCGACCCGATAACGGTGTGCTGCAACAGCCAGCTCGCGCCATACCCAATACCGGCCCCAATCACGAGCCCGCCGAACCCACCGACGAAAACGCCGATGAAGCCACCAATCATTGCCAGAATCATGCGACAAGTGTATCAGCCAGAACGCGCAACGAAGTCGCGTAGCCAAGGTGCCGGCATGAAAGACGTTCGGGCCTCTTTTCTCGACAATAGACCCGCGCTTTTTCCTGACAACGGCACCGACAATCGATATAAACTGGCCCTGTGCAGGGCAGGCTGCCGGAGTCCGGCATCAATGGAATTGAGCCCACACGCCACCGTATCCCGGAGAGTCGGATTCGGACGCCGTGAGTCGTCCAATCGGCAGCGATTCTTGCGCCTGAACGCAATAAGAGGACAAAAAATGTCCGGCACAGTTTCTGGATCATGAGGAGAGGCAAATGCCACGATATATTGACGGCTACGTCGTACCGGTTGCCAAGACCAAGCTGGATGCGTACCGACGCCTGGCTCGCAAGGCAGGCAAGGTGTGGCTCAAGCACGGTGCGCTGGAATACATGGAAAGCGTCGAAGATGACGTGAAAAAGGGCAAAGTCACATCCTTTCCACAGGCGGTGAAGCTCAAACGCGGTGAAGTCGTCGTGTTCTCCTACATCGTGTACAAATCGCGGTCCCACAGAGACCGGGTCAACAAGAAAGTGATGGACGATCCGCTGTTTGCCAAAATGGACATGAAGGACATGCCTTTCGACGGCATGCGTATGGTGTGGGGTGGCTTCAAGCCGCTCGTGCACATGAAGGCTGAGACCTGACCTCTGCCGGCGCAACAGCAAGACCCAGGTCTTGCGGCCACAGTTCGCCGGGGTTTGATGACGTTGAGAAAATGAAACAGGACTATTTGCAAATACGGGCGCTCGAACTGGCGCCGCAGGTTTATGTTACCGCGCAGTTGTTCGCGAGCGATTTGCAGCTCCTGGCCAAACAGGGTGTACGCAGCATCATGAGTAACCGGCCTGACAACGAGTCACCAGGACAGCCGTTGTCGAGCGATCTTGCATGCGTTGCCGAGAACCTCGGCATGGTGTTCGTCCATTTTCCAGTGCTACACGGTGCCACCACCCGGCAGGACGTCGAGGCGTTTGCGAAAGCCTGTGAAGCGCTCGAGCGGCCGCTTGTTGTTTTTAGTCGTACCGGTGCTCGCTCCACGAAACTATGGGAAACGTCTGAATCGCTGTAGCCAGTTTGCCGGATCACGAGCTGGATGATGGATGTGGAAACGCCGCGCCGTCTCGGCATCAGGGCAAGGCACGATTGGCTCCAGCTGGACTTAAAGAAGAGCAGCATCGGGCTCTCCAACGATGCTCCCATGACCTGCTGACGCGGCCGTTGATGGTTGAGCGCCGATTTACGCACAAGCCAGCGGCATCCCAACGCGGCACCCGAGCCACGCCCCGAGCCACGCCCCTAGGCCACCTCAAGCGCCACCGGGAGGCAGCACCGGTTGAGTGCGGCGCCTCGGTCGGGGATCAAACGGGCAAGTGTCGCTGAATTCGAGAAGGCCTCTCAGCGATTCCCGGTTGAGGGGACACTTATAAAATAATTTTATCATTTAGCTAATAAAATTTAGTTGGATTTATGAGACATAAGCGCCTAGCATGCCTTATCCCGGTGCGCTATGGACAGGCCGCACTCATTTCCATTCTTTTGTTTTCCATGGAGAAATTGATGAATTCTTTCATTTTCAGACAATCAGGACGCACCCTGTCCTTCGCTCTATTGAGTCTTTTCGCCTGCGCCGCGATGGCCCAGAGTGATCTTCGGGACACCCTTTTTTCCGAGACTGACATAGCCCTCAAGGCAGCCAATGCGGCCCGTGCCAACATCCTGGCGCCAAAGAACTACGCCAACGCAGCGAAGCGCTACCGCGAGGCGGAAGACAAACTGCAGCGTGGCAAGAGCATTGAGAGCATTAAGAAAGACCTCGATGCTGCCGCCGTGTCGTTGCGCCTGGCCGTTGATGCAACGCGCCTCGCTGAGGTAACGCTGACCACCGCCATCCAGGCGCGAAATGATGCGTTCGAGGCCGATGCCGCAAAATTTGCCAGTCAGCCATGGCGCGACGCAGAGGAAAAATTCGCCTCTGCCGCAATGCGGCTGGAAGACGGCAACGTCAACTCTGCGCGCACCCGCGCATCCGATGCCGAAAAACTGTATCGGGATGCTGAACTCGCAGCGATCAAAGCGCAACTACCTCGACGAAACCCGGCGTCTCATCAGCCAGGCAGACGACGAACGTGTCGAACGCTATGCGCCCATGACCCTGGCTAAAGCCAAGGCACTGCTCATGCAGGCTGAGAAAGCGCTGACCGAAAACCGCTACGACACAGATGAACCCCGCAGTATTGCGCGACAGGCCAAGTACGAAGCGAAACACGCAATCTATCTCGCTAAAACGCTTAAAGCCTCTGCGTGATCGTAGTTCGAATCTCGAGCAGTTCGCGCTGGCGAACGAGAAACCTGTCGAACACATTGCAGCAACGCTGGACCTGGTTGCGCAACTGGACGAGGGCTTCGACGGACCCGACACAGGAAATCACAGCGAAAATCGCTGAGCTTCAAAAAGATTCGTATGAGCTCAACGAACGCCGTACCCAGATAGTGGAGCTTGAAACGGAGCTTCGGGATCTCGAGACGCAGCTCGGCACGCAGTCGCAGCGCCTTGCCGCTCAAGAGCAGCAGCGACAACGTTTCCGCAAGATCGAGGGCACCTTCGGTCCAGGCGAAGCAGAGATCATGACGCAGGGCCAGAACGTGTTGATTCGCCCGGTAGGCCTCGTGTTCGCAAGCGGTAGCGCGCAGATCGATACCCAGTACTTTGCTCTTCTGCGCAAGGTTCAGGACGCACTGCGCGTGTTTCCGGACACCGTCGTCGTTGTCGAGGGGCACACCGATTCATTCGGTGGCGATGAAACCAATCTGAAGCTGTCGCAGGATCGAGCCGAGGCGGTGCGAAGCTACCTGTTTGCAAATATGCGGGAGCTGACGCCGGCTGATGTGCAGGCCACAGGATTTGGCGAGTCGCGACCGGTTGCCAACAATGAGACCAAAGAAGGCCGAGCGAAAAACCGGCGAATTGACCTCGTGATCCGGCCGAAAGAGTTGGTGAGCGAGGCGCTCTGACGTCAGGCGACAAATGGGCCTGCCGGCGCACACCGCGCCGCGGGCCTGGTTTCGCAACGCCTCCGCATGGGGCTACGCGGGACAACGCTAAAGCGTAACCCAAAGGGATTTGAGAACATGCAGCTAACGGACAGACAACACCATGCGTCGAATTGAAACAGCCCTCTGGCTGGTCGGCCTGTTGTGCCTTGCTGTCTACGGCGTGGCAAGAATGCAATCGGCGCGCGCGCAACTATCTGCGATCGCCGTACTGGAAGCCCAGTGGCAGCAGGAAGCCTTGTCCGAACCCGATCGCTCGCTCTGGTCCGCAGCCCGCATCGCGGCGTATGAGCAAAGCCAGGCCGGTGCCGACGCGTTGTCTCCGCGTGCGTTGTTGAGCATACCTTCGGTTGGCGTTCGTGTTGCGGTGTTTGAGGGAACCTCGGACAGGACCCTGAATCTGGGCGCCGGTCGCGTGCCGGGCACCGGCTCCGTTCGGTGCGGACGGCAATCTCGCGCTCGCAGGCCATCGGGACGGTTTTTTTCGGGGCCTGAAAGACATAGCGATTGACGATGAGGTCAATCTCCGGCACGGCGATGCCAATGTGACTTACCGCGTAACAGAAGCTTTTCGTGGTCGATCCCGACGCGGTGCATGTCCTCGAGCCGACAGAGGATGCGACGCTGACTTTAATAACGTGTTACCCATTTTATTTCGTCGGGCACGCACCGCAACGGTTCATTGTAAGAGCCGTGGCCGAAGCGACCTGACACTCGTTTGTGGCAATTATCAGGAGAGTTTGAAAATGAAGAAGTTAATATTGGCAGTTATTCTTGACGATACCCATGGTATCCACCACCTACGCTCAGCAAGAGATGTCCGCATCCGGCGAAGTCGTCGCCGTGCGCATGCTGACACGAACGCTGACCGTTCGTGACCAGGCGGCGAACGAAGTCATTCGCTACAGCGTACCGCTCGGTACGACCGTCACCCTGGCAGGACAGTCCGGCCGGCTTGGCTACCTGCGATAACGGCGACACGGTCAACGTCAACTACGTCAACACCGACGATGGGCGCGAAGCGCGTACTGTCCGCGTACCACAGCCGAACTCGGCCATGGACATGCGCGTTCAGGAAGGCGACATGAGCACCGTGACCGGACGTAATCCAGTCCGTCAACCCGAGCAAGCGGACAATTACAGTTCTCGGCGACCAGACGGGCGAACGTTTTACCTACGCGGTGCCTGAAGACGCACGTCTCACCTTTGCTGGCGAAAAAGCACGTATGAGTGATTTCAGGCGCGGCGACAACGCGATCTTGCGTTTTAATGCCGAAGACAAAGACCTGAAGGTTGCTCGTGTCCGCGTTCCGACGCCGCCCGCTACACTGGCGGCACGCCGCGTTGCTTCAGAGCCTGTTGCAATGGCAGCAACGCCAAAGCAACTGCCGCGCACAGCAAGCTCGCTGCCGCTGTTCGCGCTGTTCGGTGCGATCGCACTGCTGCTGGCCGGTTCCCTGAACCTCGCTCGTCGCACAAGGTAAGGATACGGGGTCAGAGCGCTTTAGTCGGCCGGGCATCCCCCGGCTAACACGGAAGGTCGGCAGAAAGCCGTGCATTTCCAAAGATGCTTTGACCCCAATTTCTTGTTTCGATAAGCAGCACATCGACCGGCAGTTCAAACCGCCGTCGACAGGCCGGGCGCCTCTGCGCGAAGGTCGTTCCCGGTTCACGACAAACCGGATGCCAAAAAAGAACTGGGACCCCGGTTATCGAGGGTTGCGAAAAATACTCTGACCCCTTTCTTCTTTTCCGGTTATACAATGTCGGGTCATGAGCAAAGCAAAAAAGACAATTTCACTGGTACTCGGTAGCGGTGGCGCGCGTGGCCATGCGCACATCGGCGTGATCCGCGCGCTCGAGGAGCGTGATCTCGCTATCGTCAACATCTCCGGAACCTCCATGGGCGCCGTCGTCGGCGGCATTTACGCCGCCGGAGAGTTGCCAACCTATACGGATTGGGCGTGCCGGCTGGACAAGGGCGATGTCGTCAAGCTGCTCGATTTTTCGTTCACCTGGACATCGATATTCAAGGGCGAACGCATTATTGAGGTGCTGAAGGAGCTCGTCGGCGACCGCAAGATCGAGGATCTCGACAAAGGCTTCACCGCTGTTGCGACCGCACTCGACGAACAGCGCGAAGTGTGGCTTAACAGGGGCTCCTTGTTTCGCGCCATTCGTGCGTCGACGGCGGTGCCGGGGGTATTTGCTCCGGTGGAGCTGAATGGGCGTACGCTCGTAGACGGCGGCCTGGTCAACCCGATCCCGATTGCCCCGACCCTGAACGACTCAACGGACCTGACGATCGCTGTCAATTTGAGCGGTGCCGAGGGTGGCCACGCTCACGAAAGCAAGGAACAGGTGGCCGCTCCGAAACCGCAGGGCGACGACAGTTATCGCGAGAAAATCTCTGCGTTCGTCAGCGATCTCCTCGAAAGTGACGATACCGGGTCGCCGTCACCTGATGCTGCCGACCTGCTGGTCAAGTCGATCGACGTCATGCAGGGCGCCATTGCCCGGCTGAAGCTGGCGGCGTATGCGCCCGATGTGGTCGTGAAGATCCCGAGGGACGCCTGCAGCTTTTTCGAGTTTCATCGCGCAGAGGAGATGGCCGAACTCGGCTACGAGCGCACCTGCAAGGCGCTCGACGAAATGGATCTCTAGACCCGTGCCGATACCGCCGCCAGGTATCGCGGATGGTCGTGCCTTGGCGGGCGTCGCTTGCGCTCGGTGAAAAACTTTCCGGCAATCAGGCCGGCTCATCGGCCACGAATGCCGTGATTTTTGATCCCGAGGTCAGCTTCATTTTTTCCTCACCGACCGGGAAGCGAACGCGACCGTTCGATAATGTAATGAACAGGATCGTTCGATCCGGGTGCTGCTCACGGTAATCGGAATAGTTGAAGCTTTCGGTCAGCTCCGTAGTTTTCGTCGTAAACTTGCCGCCGAACAGTGAAAAAAGATCATTCATCGAGAGCTTGCCGTCAAACAGCACCCGCCCTGCAGACTCACCGCTGACCTGGTGTTTTTCGTGTGACGATTCGGAAATGTGCTGGACGGTGTAAACCGACTCACGACCGAACTCGTAGCGGTACTTGACGCAGGCAAGCTCGTTGATACCCGGCCGGTGGGACAGTGCAAGCAGTTGCCCCAGGCCTATCAACTCGAGGTGCCGCTCCGCATAGCTCGACACCGGGCTTCCATAGAACACGGGAATACCGGCCATGCGGGCTTTGCTGATACCGTCCCAGCTGGTCGATGCGACCAGTACGCGATGCCCCGCCGAGCGCAGCGCCTCGGCATAAGACAGTGCGACACGGTTTGCGCCAACGATCAACACCCCGTTGGGGTCCGGGTTGGCGATGCCGAGCCAGCGCGCAACAAGGCCGCCGCTCAGGCTTTGGATAACAACCGTGCCGACAATAATCGTGAACACCATCGGCACCAGGTTTTCCGCGCCGGGATACCCCATACCCTCGAGGCGCAGTGCAAACAGCGCGGAAACCGCGGCGGCGACGATGCCGCGAGGAAATATCCAGCCCAGAAACACACGCTCCTGCCATCGCAGCTCGCTACCCAGCGAGCAGGCAAGAGCACGCAGCGGGCCGGCCAACAACTGCAGCATGAGCAGCACGCCGATCGCGCCAAACCCGAGCCCGGCGAGACTGGCGAAGTCGATACGTGCTGCCAGCATGATGAAAAGACCGGCGACCAGAACAATCGTCAGACTCTCTTTGAAATCCAGAATATCCTCGAGGTCGAGGTCACGCATGTTCGCCTGCCAGACACCCATGATCGTGACCGCGAGAAGACCAGACTCGGTTGCGACACTTTCGGCCAGCCCGAACACCAGGATCACCATCGCCAGCGCTGCGTAGTCGCGAAGGAAGTCGGGCAGCCAGTGTTTTTTCAGGATGATACCGAACGCCTGGCCGACCAAGACACCAAGGCCGGCGCCAACGAGGATGATCAGGCCGAGAGTGCCGAACAGTTGCGACGTGGTTGCCGCCGTTTGCGTAACAACGATGAAATCGAAGACCAGAACCGCGAGGATAGCGCCCAGCGGGTCGACGAGAATTCCTTCCCACCGCAGCACGTTGGACAACGCATTGGTCGGTCTTACGGTCCTGAGCAACGGCACGATGACCGTGGGCCCGCTGACGGTGACGATCGCGCCAAACAACGCGGCGAGGTAAATATCCCAGCCAAGCAAGAAATGCGCCGACGCAGTCGCAAGGGTCCACGTGATCAGTACGCCGACGGTAACGAGGTTTCTGACCACGTTGCCATGTCCGCGAATCTCGCGAAATTTCAGCGTCATGCTGCCTTCATAAAGAATAACGGCAACCGCGAGCGAGACGAAGGGCTCGAGGAGATCGCCAAACACGGCGTCGGGATCGAGTAGCCCGAGCGTCGGCCCGGCAATGATGCCGGTCAGCAGCAGAAAAAGGATCGATGGCAGTTTGACACGCCACGCCAGCCACTGGCACGCGAATCCGGCCACGAGCACGCCGCTCAAAATATAAAGGTTACTTCCGTGCACGTGGGTGAGTATCTCGGAGTGCGAAGGGGACTATTGTACGCAAAACGAAAACGGGGTCGGCGTCAATTTTCTGTTGGATTTGATGAGCAGATTCCAATACCGGGCCAGGGTATGACCGAGGCGCCCCTCAGAGCGCCTGTTGGTCTTGCCAGTCGAGCCATTTCTTACTCGGCGTTCGTCGTTTATCGAAGAAACTATTCTGATTGAACGTGTGCCAGACCAGGTCGAACGTTGCGTACCCAATGGGATTGTCGGCCTGATCCGGCCTGTTCTTAAACGTGCCGGTGATCGCGGCCACGACGCCGGCGCGCGCGTCTACCTGCGCGCTGCGTGCCTCCTCGTCCCCGAACCCAAACCGGGCGATCAACTCTGAACGGGTACGTTCGGCATCCAAATGGCCCTCGATTGTGGAGAGCAACCATTCAGGCCGTTCTGGCGGGAGATTTCCGTCACCGCCTGCATCGCGCCTCACAACTGCCAGAGTCCGTGATGAACGCCGCCCAAAATGTAAATGGCGAACGTCCCGTGGCCCTCGATCTCCATCGGCGGGTGGGCGACTTCGCCGCCAGCCTCTACTGCCGCAGCGACGGCGGCCTCGATGTTGTCCACCAGCCAGTAGGGCCGCACGACGGGCGGCTCTGCGTCGTGCATCGGTGCCCGCACTCCTACAATTCCCGCCCCGGGTAGCGGGGCTGTCCGCGCACCGCCGAGCCCGGCATCCGGCTCACCGAACGTAGCGCCGTGCGCCGCGGCGTAGGCCGAGCACACCGCATCAACGTCGGCTGTGACGATTTCCAGGTAGTGTATTTGCATGGTTTGCTCCCGGGCGTTCTTCGATGACGCCAGGCAATGGGTTCAGTGCCATTTTACAGGAACCCGGGGAGACTACGGGCTCGGATGCGCGCCGTGTCTTCGAGCGAGTGTTTTACACTGACCGTCTTTTCTATTCGCGCTGACCGACCTGGCTTTCCGACCAGGCCTTCTTGATCCAGGCTTTGACGTCCTTGTCGACATCCGCTGCTTTTTCGAGCCGCACGCGGTGGCTGACCATCGCGTTGAAGCTGCCGGATTTCTCGAGACGGCCTTTTGCCGGCGTCACCCTTCAGGTTGAGCCCCAGGTCCACGCGGGTCTTCGTCGACGGTTGGATAATCGCGAACTGCTTTGAGCGTCGCAGGCTGACGTAGGCTTTCTTCGGCGCGATTTCGATCGCGCCGCAACTTTTGGCCGCCTTGATCAGCGCGTCGTAGATCGGTTTTAGTTCCGCCTTGTCGCCAGCGTACTGTGCGGCAACGAGATCTGTGGTTTCACCGATGCTGCCCGCGTCACTTTTCAGGGTCTTGTGCGCGACGAGATTGGCAAAGCCGTGCGTCATGCCGTGATCGGTTTTCAGCATCTTGACGATCTCGCCGTGCTTGGCGGCACCGGACTTTTTCGCAATCGCGATCCACTGCTGCAGCGTCTTGCCGGTCTTGTCCTTGAAGTTGGCGATCATTGCATTGGCCATTTCTTCGGGCGACTTGGCCATGGCTTCTCTCCTTTAGGTCTTTTTATTGGTCAAGCGGCCATTTTTCCGCGCTCATCGATTTGGGTGTGAACGGTGCCATGAGCGCAAACATGGCGAGCATCACTCTGGCGCCGAACCGGATCTTGCCGGTTTCCACAAACGCCTTGAAATTTTCGACGATGAACCTTGAACCGTCGGCCATCGACTTTTCGCTCTTCGAGCCGGCAACGATGTTCTCGGTGATGAGGCAGAATTCGGTGCCGTCCTCGGTTTCCTTCAGCGTGTAGGTGACCGTTGACGGTGGATCGTCGAGCGAGGTCAGACGAAAACTGTGCACGAGTCGGTGTGGCGGGTCCATCTCGAGTATTTCGCCGACGACAGCGACGGTCTTGCCGTCATTGGACACCATTCGATAGGCGTTGCCGCGCGCCATGTGCTTCGCGTCCCAGCTCGAGTTCCAGAAGAACGGGCGCGGTGCCGATGTCTTGACAAGCTCAGACCAGACGGTGTCGATCGGCGCCTTGATCAGCACTTTGTAAACTGCCCGGTCCGCGTATTTCTTGTTTTGCATCATTTGGCTCCTTCTTCTTGTTCTTTTCGTCATTTCGCGCGCGCACCTCTGCGAGGTACTTGATTCGCGTGAGATTGCCGCTCCAGTAGGCGCTGTATTCGGTCGTCCAGCGTTCATGGATCATCTGTATCGGGACCGCGTTGAAATAGAGTCGCCGCGTGCGCCCGTCTTTTTCGGAGACGAGCAGGCCGGCCTGCTCGAGTGTGCCCAGATGCTTCATCACCGCAATGCGGCTGACATCGAACTCGCTGGCAAGTGCGCCGACACCAATGCCGGGGCGCTCCTTGACGATATCGAGCATGCGCCTGCGGCTTTCGTGGGCCAGCGCCTGAAAAACGGTATCCATATCGCGGTCATTAAACATGTAACCTGTTAGGTTACTTATTTTCTGCGCGGTGTCAAGCGTAGCGGGGAGGCCAGCGAGCAACCAAAACTAGCGCACACCCCGCATCCAAAGGATAATCGACAAGTAACAGATAATTTTTTTAGCCGTTTGATATGACGAAGTTGCCAATCGACGTTTTGATAGTGTCATGTCAATAAAGACCAGAGGGTCATTATGAAATTACACGTTCTATTGGTTATCGGCTTCGCCGCCGTTATTGTCGGTTGCGCTGAGAAAGAACAGGCCGCCTCCGGGAAAGGGACGGAAATGCAAACCGCAGAGGCCCCGGTTACAGAGGCTCCGGCAGTTGACGAAGCGTCTGCAGCCAAACCCGACGCGACCTTTGCGCAGATTGAAACCTGGCGGACTGAAGAGCTCCTTGATCACATGCACGTGCATGCGGAGCAGCTCGACGACCTCAATTATGCCCTCGACGATGGCAACCTCGAGAGAGCCATGACCTCGGCCTATTGGTTATCGCGACACGAAACGGTGAGCGGCCTGCCCGCAGAGTTGCAGTCGTTTGTGGACCGCATGCGTGAGGCGGCCCGCTCGGTTGAAGCGGCCGAGGATCTTTTTGCCGCACGCGTAGCGGCAAAGCGAATCGGCGTCGAGTGCCAGGGTTGTCATACGGCAACGGGAGTTGGCACTCAATAACACGGAAAGAGGGGGTCAGAAAAAAGGGGTCAGCGTCATTCCAAGCGAAACAAATAACCCTGACCCCTTTTTTTCCGACAGCCACAGTCCCTGGACGCTAAAACATGCGATTCCTCAGAACTGAATACCCGTTAGTTTTTATTCTCTGCTTGTTTGTCGTTGCCTGTTCGCAGCCGGCGGACGATTCGATCGCGCCGCCGCCAGCGAAGGAAGAAGTCACACCGCAACTGGCGGCCATCGCCATTCCTGATCCCTACGCCGCGAAAATCGCCGCGCACATTCTGCAGCAGGGTGGCAACGCTGTCGATGCGGCAGTCGCGACCGGCTTTGCGCTCGCGGTGACCTACATTGATGCCGGCAACATCGGTGGCGGCGGTTTCATGCTGTCACAAATGAACGGCGAGTCGTCGTTTCTCGACTATCGCGAAAAAGCACCGCTTGCGGCACATCGCGACATGTATCTCGACGAAAACGGCGAGGTTATTCCATCGGCCACCCTGATCGGCGCGCCCGCGGCCGCCGTGCCCGGCACCGTTGCCGGATTGTGGAAGGCACACCAACGCTACGGCAACTTGCCATGGAATGACGTGGTCATGCCGTCCGCTGACCTGGCCGAAGCCGGTTTCTACCCCGCACAGATCCTGGTTGACGATATTCGCGCTCATTACCTGGCAGTTCGAGGGCAAGACCAACTTCGGCGAATACTTTGGCGAGCATCAGCACCAGCGAATTATTCCAGCAGCCGGAGACTCGCAGCAACGCTGCGCCGCATCGCAAAAAACGGTCGGACGAATTCTATCGTGGCAAAACGGCCGAGCTGATCGTCGAACAAATGCAGCAAAGCGACGGGCTCATTACGATTGCAGGATCTCGCGACCTACGAGGCCGTCGTGGCGCGAGCCACTGCGCGCGCGCTGGCGTGAGTACGAAATTCTGTCGGCGCCGCCACCGAGCTCCGGCGGTTTTGCCGTGGTCCAGCTATTAAAGATGAAGGACTACCTCGCGCACCACTTCGAAGGCGTGGCGCACAATTCGCCGCAGTACATACACCTGGTCGCCGAAATGGAAAAACGCGTATTTGCCGATCGGGCCGAGTACATGGGCGACCCGGACTATGTCGATATCGACATGGACAGGCTGCTTGCCGAAGACTACATCGCGCGCCGCGCACAGGAAGTTAATCCGGATTCGATTTCGCAACTCGATGCCGTCGCGCCGGGGAACGGCTCGCCAAACACCACGCACTACTCGATCGTCGATCAGTGGGGCAACGCCGTATCAAATACCTACACGATCAACTGGTCCTACGGCAGCGGTGTCGTGGTCGACGGTGCCGGTTTTCTGCTCAACAACGAGATGGATGACTTCAGCGCCAAACCCGGCGTGCCCAACGTCTACGGTGTGGTCGGGAACACCGCGAACGAAATTCAGCCGGGCAAACGGCCGCTGTCATCGATGTCGCCAACGATTCTTCTCAAAGATGGGTCGGTTGAACTCGTCGTCGGTACGCCCGGCGGATCAACCATCTTCACATCGGTATTCCAGGCCATCGTCAATATTCTTGATTTCGGCATGACGCCGCTCGAGGCCGTCGGTGCAACGCGCTTTCATCACCAGCTGCTGCCGCCTGACCTGATCACGATGAGTATCAGCCGGCCCTTGCCGCAGGAAACCATTTCTGTGCTTGGCGACCGTGGCTACCGCGTTCGTGCCGCACAGCTGGGAGTTTGGCGATGTGCAGCTTATCTGGCGCGACGACGGCGAGCTGCGTCCGGCTGCGGACCCCCGGGATCGCGGTGTAGGCGAGATCGTCACCCTGCAATAATACGGCTCGATCGCGCGGCACCGTCGCCTGCCAGGGGTGCGTCGGGTGCAAATCGCTGCGCGACGAGGCTCTCGCCCGGAGATGAACAGTCGTCCTATGCCACGCCGCCTGAAAAATGCCTCCCCGATTCGCGTCGTTCTCCTTTGCGCGCTGCAACTTGCTGTCACGGTGCCGGCACTGGGTGAGGAAGCGCCGGTCGTAACCGGATCGGTGGCCAAAATATCGTCAGATGCCTGGACGATCACCGGTTTCGATTCCAGCTTCGAGCTGGCAGGTTCCGCTCTGCGCGGCGAGATTCGCGCGGACAGGCTCGACCTGTTGGCGACCGGCCATGTCATTCGTGACCTGCGCGCACAATGCGACTCGCTTGCCTTGACGACGCAAAACATAAAATGCGCGAAAGCGATGTTCGCCGCCACGATCCCCGGCATCGGGCGACAGACGACACCCGGCGCTTTTGCCTATAACCGCAACACGGGCAGGACAACCCTCGAGCTCTCCGGTGTCATGATCGCCGGCGCGCGCGTCCGAATAAACGCAACGGTGGGCGATGCCGGTGTCGATGTCCGCTACGCGGGCACCCGGCTGCAGCTCACGGGGCTGCTCGAGATCGCTGCAGCGTTTAGCGACGCGTTTAAAGGCTACTCGGCAGCGGGCCTCGCCGATCTCGTCGGCACTCTTACCCTGCCGAGTGGCAAGCCCGCACGAATCGTCTTTTCGGCCGATCTCAGCGACGCTTCGCTGGCCAACGAGGCGGGCACGATCGCTGCGGATGGCGTGGCAGGAAAGCTCGATCTCGATATGACGCTGGAACCCGATTTGACGCGAATGACGCTCGCATTCGAGAGCAATCAGGGAGAGGCCTACCTCGAACCGGTCTACGCGAATTTTTCGAAAAGCGCCATAAGGTTGACGGCGGAAGACGTCGTCACGCCGGACTTTTCGATTTTCCGCATTCCGCAGTTCCATCTTCTGCAGGACGCTTTACTGGATGTCAGCGGCTCGGCGACGCTTCAGTTTGCCAGCGACGAAACACAACCGCTGGGAATTACCGCCGACGTAGCGCTCCTCAACTCGTCGATCGCAAATCTCTATGACAACCTGCTAAAAATCTATGCAGCGGGCACGGTCCTCGGTGATCTCGAAACGGCGGGCCAGGTGTCGGGATCGGTTCGAATCGCCGACAACCAGTTGCGCTCGGCCACCATCGAGCTCGCCGATGCAATTTTTGACGATCGACGGGGGCGCTTTGCTATTTACGGCGTCGACGGCTGCGGTCGACTGGCGCGAGGAGGAGGCGGACGTCCCGGCGGTCAGCCGGCTTACCTGGGACAGCGGTACCGCCTACAAGATCATCGTCGGGGGCGGTGCCGTGAGCCTGCAGCTTGGCAACGACGATGTCGAACTGCTGTCGCCGTTACGCCTGCCAATGCTGGGCGGCGCGCTGCTGATCAACGAGTTTGCGCTCAACAACTTCGGCAGCGACGGTGAAACCGGCAGGCTGGACGCCAAGCTTGAACCGGTACAGCTGGGCCAACTCAGCGGCGCGTTCGGCTGGCCGCCCTTTTCCGGACAGTTGTCGGGGAGGCTGCCACTGCTGCAGCTCGCGGAGGATACGATCACCGTGGGCGGTACGCTGAGCGCCCGGGCATTCGACGGCAGCATTGAGGTGTCCAGTCTTCGAATCGAGCAACCGTTCGGTCGGGTGCCGCGCATGCAGGCCAACCTGGCGATTCGGGACCTGGACCTCGAGCGGGTCACCGAGGCGTTTTCTTTCGGCCTGATTCAGGGCCGGTTAAGCGGCGACGTTGCAGGATTGACGCTTCAGAACTGGCGCCCGGTGGCAATGGATATGAGGTTCTACACGCCAGCCGATGACAAATCGCAGCACCGCATAAGCCAGCGTGCCGTGGAGAATCTTGCAAGCGTTGGCGGTGGAGGCGCTGCGGCCGTGCTATCGACCGGGTTCCTGAAGTTTTTCGACGTGTTTGCCTACGACAAGATAGGCCTGCGTTGTGTTTTAAAAGACGATGTTTGTACGATGAGCGGCGTCGGCCCGGCAAAATCCGGCCCGCGCGGTAACGGGTATTACCTTGTAAAAGGCCGCGGCGTCCCGAGAATTGACGTCGTCGGGTTTCGCGATACGGTAAGCTGGCCAAGGCTGGTGAAACAGCTCGGGGCGATTACCCGGGGCGGACCGCTAACCGTGAACTGACGGTCATAAAACAGCACCAGAAGAGGAGTCTGATAGCCATGCGTAAACCTATTGTCACCCTGACGGCCTTACTTTCGGTGTTTTTCGTGGCGTGCGTCACGATTAACGTGTACTTCCCGGAAGCGGCAGCCGTCGAAGCGGCGGACCGTATCATCGACAAGGTGCGGGGCGAAGACGCGAACAGCGAAACCTCCTACAGGACTCCCGGCGTACGCAATGAGAAGCCGCTGCTGCTTGCTTTTGCGAACGCTATTGGCAGTTTCCTGATCAGCGACGCCAACGCTCAGGGCAACATTGAATTTGACAAGCCGTCGGCTGAGAAGCAGGCGCTCGAGAATTCGCTTGCCGGCCGATTCCCGTCACTAAGGCCCTACCTGGATTCCGGCGCGATCGGTTTGACGGATGCCGGGCTGCTGGAATTTCGTGATCGCAACCTGGTGTCGTTAAGGGACCGCAACAGCGTTGTGCAACTGGTCGCCGCGCAAAACAACGACTGGAACGCGCTGTACGCCGAGATTGCGAAGCTCAACGGTCACCCCGAGTGGCAGGACAGCATCCGCCGCACCTTTGCAGAGCGCTGGATCGCGAAAGCAGACAGCGGCTGGTACTACCGCGAAGACGGCACCTGGAAACAGAAGTAGGTTTTTTCAACTGACGGGTCAGAGCAAACCCCGTCAATCCGGGCGCGGGTCAGCGGTCGTCGGGAAGCAAATTCATCCTGAACGGATTCAATAGCTACACCGACGCCGTAGCCGCCTGACGCGACCGAGTTTTACTCCAGGCGTCCGGTGCCGGCGTTAAGTTATTGCTGCCGGCGAGACTGCAAATGGGCAGGTCAATTAGTTAATTAATTAACACCGGCACCAAAAACTCAAGTCGCGCAACGGCGTCGAACAGCCTCCGCCGGAACGAACAATTGCTCCATGAGGTATTTCTTGAAGTCAGCGGCGAACGGCTGCAGTTCAACTGACTCTGCCATGCAGGTGAGCCACTGATCGCGTTCCGCGGTGGCGATCGCGAGATGCGCGTGAACCCGGGGAATGCCGATAGCGCCGTATTTTTCGTTGTAGAGCCTGGGGCCGCCGAGCCAGCCGCAAAGAAATCGCGCCAACTTGTCGCGAGACACCTCTTTGTCCTCTGGATGCATGGCGTAGATGGTGGCGAAACGCCGGTCCGTTGCCATGCGATCGAAGAACGCGTCAACGAGTTGCCGAATACCGGCCTCGCCGCCGGCCGCCTGGAAAGAGGCATCGCCGCGTCCGTAGGGTTTGTTCGTCTGGCTTTTCATACCTGTACCTTACTCCGAAACAATGGGGTCAGAGTAGGTCCTGAGTGACGGTCTAGTGGATCAGATTGCTTTCGATTTGTTCGTACAAGTTTACCCTGATGCTCAATAAATCGTACTCCGACCCCGTATGCTTCATTCGCATGTAAGAGCAACTCTGACCCTGTGTTCGCACGCACCGCGCACAATCCTGATCGACCATTCAACGACGAGGTGTTGGCTGACAGATATAGAGTACGTGGACACAAAATGGTCTCGAAACGCGAATTGTCCAGTAGAATACTGACGATGCGAAACTCCATTGATTATCGGCGTGATGCTCATTGCAGGCTGCGCTGCAACGGGTACCGGTCTCGCAGAAGGACCGACAAGCGATCCCGCAACCCCGTCCGGCGACGGCGCATTCCAGCTCAACGTATTCAAGTGGGACGGCCCGCTGAACGCCGATGGCCATGTGCGGCTGCAAAACCCCTACGGCGACATTCGCGCGCGCGCATCCGGTCAGGACAAGCTGATCATTTCGGCGCAGGTACAGACTTTCACCGATTGGCAGGCTGCGCCGGTATTCGACATCGTAGAGTCCGATGGGGTAACCGAGGTGCGAATCGAACATGAGCAACCGCTGCGTGCCCCCTATGGTGGTGACTACCGCGCAGGCTTCGCAGGACGGGTCGACATAACCTTGCTATTGCCGGACGGTGCACGCCTCGAGGCGACAACAACCGATGGCGCGCTGCGTGTCAAAGGCTTCACCGGTGCGATCAAGGGCCGTACAGAGTCGGGTGACATCTACTACAAGTCGAAGGGCGCGTTCGATCTCGAAACGGATAGTGGCACCGTGGAAGCCGTAGTACGCGACTTCGAGTCCGACGTGCCGATGAGAGTCGTTTCAGTCAGTGGCCCGGTGCACCTGCGCATGACGCCCGAGGTTTCTGCGCTGGTCGCGGTACGCACAGCCGGGAAGATTGATACCGCCATTATGGATGGCGTCCTATTCAAGCAGCGCCGGCTAAAAGACGGCTACGAGATGGCGCTGGGAAGAAAGAACAGAATCATGGGCGTACGCAGCCGCAGCGGTGACGTGAAAGTCAGCGTCGATCGCAGTTTTTCTGCCGATGTGAGACCGGATTAGTATTATGTTAAGTACTGCAAGTTCGCCTGAAAACGTTCTATAGTAGTGTAATAAGAAGAACAGGCGAGTCGTGGGGCCGCATGTGCCGGAGGGGCACGTGCGAAACGTCTTGCCACCTGCGGAGGTAGGGCAGTCATGAAGCGATCCAGACCAGGCGCCGGGTTGCGCCATATCAGTATTATTGGCCTCTGCAGTGTAATGCTGGGGTTGTCGGCGGTTTCCGCACAGGCGGCAGAGCAACAGGAGCCGCGCGTCTGGCGGGGCGCGAAAGCGTCGCACCCGGTGTCGCCGACGTTTTTCCGCGGTAGCGTCTACGATCTGCCGGCGGCCAAGGGCTGGCAGCCGGGCGACCCGATCAAGGAAATACCGAAGCGCGGCAGTGGCAAGCCGACTAAAACCGATCCTTACGCGCAGGCTGCCGCGCGCGCCGAAACGCCAATGCGCGATCCGCTGCTCGACAAGCAGGAACGCGCCGCCTACGAAGCCCTCGGCAAAGCGTCGCGCGCCTTCTCAACGCCAACCTTGAACATTGCCGGGCAAGGCTTCTCGGGCGTCAATCCGCCGGATACGGTCGGCGACGTCGGGTCGACCTACTACGTACAGGCAATCAATGGCAGCGGTGGTTCGAGGGTCGCGATCTACGACAAGGGAACCGGGGCGCTGGCTGTGCCGGTCTTCGAACTGGACGGTTTTGGCAGCGCCAGCTGCGCGACCGGCGCCGGCGACCCGATCGTGCTGTACGACCAGATGGCCAATCGCTGGGTGCTGAGCGAATTCTCCGACGGCGGCAACCAGCTCTGCGTGTATGTCTCGACCACACCCGACCCGACCGCCGCAGGCTGGTACGCCTATGCTTTCACGGCACCGGCTTTTCCCGACTATCCGAAGTACGGTGTATGGTCGGATGCCTACTACGTGGGCAGCAACGAAAACGTACCGGCCGTCTATGCCATGGACCGCAACGCGATGCTGGCGGGCGCGCCGGCAACGGCGCAGCGTATGGCGGCGAGCTCACTGGCCGGCTTCGGCTTTCAGGTCCTGCAACCGGCTGATGTCGACGGGTCCACAGCGCCGCCGGGTGGCTCGCCGGGCATTTTCATTCGCCATCGTGACGACGCTCAGCGGTACCGATCAAGGTGGACCCTGCATCGTTCGAGGACGGCTGGTTTTCAAGGCGTCTCTCCGGCGGTCTTGGCGCAGCACGTGACCGAGGTCTTGGCGCGCGTTCAGGGGGAGCAGGCAACGACCGCCGGTCGGGTGCCGTACGCCGAAGTCGGGTCGTATGTTGCCGTGCCTCTTTGGTCGGAGCCTGACGTCCGAGCAAAGACGCGCGAGTTCGTCGGCGCGATGTACCTCGAGTTTCGGGGAGATCAGGGCACACAAACCGAAACGCTCGCCTTCATCGAGATCGTGGCGGCACTCCTTGGCGGGATGATAAGCCAGCAAACGCGCATCGAGGCGACGTCTGAAGACCTGCTCGTCGAGCGGGCGACCGATCGGCACGAGAGCTACCTGGAGCTCGACCAACTCCTTGGGCCCGAGAGCATGCGCGGCATCCGCGAAGAGCTTCGGGCGGCGATGGGAAGCGGCGCGTCGATCATGATTCTCGGCGAGTCGGGCACCGGCAAGACCCAACTGGGGACCGCGTTCGCTCGGGCGTCGCGCCAAGAGCCCATCGTGCGCGCAACGCTTGGAATGGCGGACGACCTCAACACGATTACGTCGGAGTTGTTCGGTCATGAGCGCGGTGCGTTTTCTGGTGCCGTATCGAAGCGAAAGGGCCTCGTCGAGCACGCCGATGGTGGGACGCTGATTCTCGACGAAGTGCTCAACTTGCCATCGAACGCTCAGAAGCTGCTCCTCGACTTCACGCAGTTCGGTCTCTATCGGCCGCTTGGCTACCAGGGCCGCGAGCCGAAGACCGCGAAGGTCCGACTAATCTCGGTGACCAACGGCGACTTTCAGCAGGCGATCAAGGAGCGACGCTTTCGCCAGGACCTCTACTATCGACTGGCGACGGTGCCCATCGTCCTTCCTCCGCTGCGCGAGCGCCGTCAGGACATCCCCAAGATCGCGACTCTCTATCTTCATCACGTCGATAGCCAGACAGGGTGGGAGTTGTCGCCTGACGCGCTGGACAGGTTGACCTCGCCTCATTTGCCCTGGGAAGGAAACATCCGCGAGTTGGAGGCTGTGCTCGAGCGCGCCCGAAACCGTGCCCGCGCGAGCGGTGGGAACGACTCTATCATCGACGCCCGGCATTTCGATTTGGTCGAAGACACCTCGCCTCCTCCTCCCGCAGAGTCGCAAGACGCGCTCCAGGGTGGTGACATCGCCACACGCTGGCAGCAGATCTTGGAGACCCGGGGCGGCCTCGAGGCAAGCGAGAGGGCGATCATCGAGGAGACGTTGGCCGCGTGTGAGGGCTTCGTAGCGCGCGCAGCCCGCGTCTTGTCGATGTCCCGCACCGGGTTGATCAGCCGCATGGCGACCCTCGAAATCGAAGTTGACCAGTTTCGTCGCCGACGCCGACAGAGCTGAGGCGAATCGCGCAGGGTCGGCCGCTTCCTACTCATCCGGCTGCTTTCCGCCTACACTGCGTCCCAGACCCGAGTGCTCGCCCGGTGTCGACAGTGACTTACCAACCGATGGACAAGGCAGGCTTCGATAGGTCGTTTGGCGAACCAGGTCGCCAGGAGTTCGGACCGTACACGCTGGTTCGCCGCCTCGGAATGGGCGGCATGGCCGAGACGTTTGAAGCGATCCGAAATGGACCGGGCGATTTTACGCAGCGCGTTTGCCTGAAACTCGTGCTCCCGTTTTTTCGCGGTCGACAGGACTTCGTGACGCTCTTCAAGCGGGAGGCTCGCCTGGCGGCGAAGCTTCGTCACAGCAACGTGGTCGGGGTCATCGACTTCGGAGAGGTCGATGGAATCACCTACATCGCGCTCGAGCTCGTTGACGGAGCGGATCTGGCGACGCTCCTCGACGCCCAACCAGGTGCGCGTATCTCGCCTGAACATGCTGCCCTCGTGGGGCATGACATCGCGGCGGCGCTCGAGCACGCGCACGACCCGCGGCGGGACGGTTCGGCAGACGCACCTGCCGACAACGCGATCATTCACCGCGACATCTCGCCCTCGAACGTGCTGCTGAGCCTGCGCGGCGAGATCCTCCTCACGGATTTTGGGGTTGCGAAAGCGATCACGGGCACCGCGCGCCAGCAAAGCGCCATCAAGGGCAAGGTGCCCTATATGTCACCGGAGCAACTGCGGTCCGAGGCACTCGATGGTCGTGCGGATCTGTTTGCGCTCGGGGTCGTTCTGTACGAGTCGCTGGCAGGTCACCGTCCTTTTCAGGGAGACCACGACCCAGGGACCATCATGCAGATCCTGAACGGGGATCGGAAACCGCTCCTGGAGGTTGCACCCGAGACACCGCCAGGGCTCGCCGAGGTCGTCGAGCAGTTGCTCGAACCCGATCGAGACGAGCGACCCAAGAGCGCATCGGCGCTGCTCGAGATGCTGGACCCATACGTCCCGTCACCGCGCGAGCGGAGGGAGCTCGGCAACGTGGTATCTGGTGTGAGGGCGTCCATGCCCTCCCCTGCACCGCCGAATCTCGCGAGTGGAAGTGCGCCGACAGAGCCGAGCGGCGAACCAAACGCTGAGTCGAGCGGGGTCGCACGCGCCAGCGGCTCGCTCCCGGGTGTCGAGGCGTCACCGACCTCGCCGGCGACTCAGCCCCAGCCGCGAACGCCTTCGCGCCGGGTCTGGTTGGCTGGTATCCTCGCGTTGGGCATCGCTGCGGGGATCGGGCTGTGGATCAATCCCGTGGAAGAAAACGCCCCCGCACCGGCAACGTTGCCTGTGCTCGAAGAGGGGACTGCGCCCGCGGCCGACCGCACCCCGACCACCACTCCCGAACCCCCGCCGACTCCAGCGGCCGATACGGAGGCTGGCGGAGAGTCGCCCGGCGACCAAGCACCGGCTGCCGCCGCGGCCGCCGAACCCGTTGCGCAAGATCGCAAA
>CAWEDS010000003.1:0-19525 GCA_963807845.1 uncultured Gammaproteobacteria bacterium | reverse complement strand
TTTCGTCATCCACACTGGCCACCGCCGTGCCTTTCTCCACTACGGTGCCGGGTTCCGCGACCATGTCGAGCGAGCCGGCGATTCCGGACGTAATCAGCATTTCGTTGCGGCTGAATATCGTCCCCGGCACGGCCACCGTTGGCGCGAGCTCGGTGCGGGAGACGGTCGCGACTTGCACAACACTCGCGGCCGGCTGCTGAGCCACCGCCGGCGCGGCGATCAACAAGAGGACTAACAGGAAGCGTTCCGTGTTACACATCGGCCGGCACTCCAGTCAGGTGGTCCGCCGCAATCGTTTGCTGACGGACGCGCGAAAACGCCATCGGCGGAAGTCGCAAAATGCTCGGTATGAGTATCAATGTGAAAATGGCACTGACAACCATGCCGCCAATGATCACGGTCGCCAGTCCGCGGTAAATCTGAGAACCGACACCCGGAATTACCATCAGCGGCAACATGCCGAAAATACTGGTCAGCGTGCTGAGGTAAATTGGTCGGGCCCGCATGCGCACGGCAGCGGCGACCGCAGCGCCTCGCTCGAGCCCGGCATTGATCCCCTCACGCGTTTGCATGACCAGCAGAATCGCGTTGTTAACAACCAGGCCCAGCAGGATAAGAAAGCCGATCATCGTCAGCAGATCCATTGCCTGAATGGTAACGAGATTGAGAATACGCAGCGCCACCACGCCCCCGGCGATCGCGAGTGGCATCGACAGCATCACGATGAACGCATCACGCAGTGAGCGAAACATCGCCGCCAGTATGAGGAACAGCACGATAGCAGCGGTCAGCAAATTGAGCCCCATCGTCGCAAAAGCCTGTTCCAGTCGGTCCGCTGTACCACGATACTGCAGACCCATGTCATCCGGCATGACCGCGCGAATCCTGGGTCCAACTTCGTCGCGGAGAATACCGAGCGCTTCCTGCACCGTCATGTCGTCCGGCGGTGTAACGCTGAGCGTCAGGGTACGCTGGCCATCGACCCGCAGTAGCTGCGTGGGCCCGACGGTTCGCTTGATCGTCGTCAGCTCACCAATGGTTTGCACACCGGCGAGCGGCGTTGCGATCGGTGTCGATGCCAACTCTTCGGGCGACGTCCATGTCGGGCCTTTAAGGATCATATCCATGCGGTCGTTGCCATCGAAATATTCACCGACGAAGGCGCCGCTCGTTACTGCCCGAACGATCGTCGCCACAGATGCGCGATCGAGGCCAGCGGCCGTGATGCGGCGATCGTTGGGCGCAAGTTGCAGCTCGGGCTCGGCTATCGAGAGTCCGGGTATCGGTCGAACCATCGCGCCCGGCAGAGATGCATTAATAATAGGCATCGCCTGCTTCGCCACGTCGGAGAGCTGATTGATGTCAGGACCCTGCAGGTCCAGGTTGATTGCACGCCCGCCGTCAAAGCCAAAATTGAGCAGCGATGACCGCTGTACGAAAGCGCGGGTGTCCGGCAGGTCGACCAGCACTTCGTCGCGTACGATGCCAATCATCTCCTCGATGCGATCCGGGTCCTGCGGATAGATGAACAACGCATTGAACGCACCGAATGCAGACAGGTTATAGCCACGAATATACGGTTGCTCTTTGTGCTCCATGTACGGTCGAAGTCGCTCGACGATGGTGCCCGCGATCTCTTCCCTGACCATCTCGATGGTGCCGCCGGGCGGCATATTGAAAAAAGCGTTCAGCGAATCCGACGGGGCCTGCGGCAACAAATTCGCCTGCGGCAGCAGCAGCAACACTGCGAGAATCGAGCCACCGAGAATTGCGGCGATCCACAGCCGGCAGCGCGCGGGCGTTCGCGTAACGTGCATCACGACACGGGTAATGTTGGTCCACCAGTGTTCGCATGGATCGCGCGTCTCTTGCTTTAACAGAAACGATGCGGCAACGGGAAGAACCGTGATTGCTATGAAAAAAGACGCCAGGACCGCAACAGCAATGGTCAGCGCCAGGTCCTGGAACAACTGTCCTTCCATTCCCTGCATGAACAGGACCGGTACGAAAATCGCGACCGTGGTGACAGTCGATGCGAACAGCGCGCCGGTAATTTTCCGGGTGCCCTGACTGACGGCTTCCTGCAGCTCCATGCCCTGTTGTCGGCAGCGCACGATGTTCTCGAGCGTGATGATCGCTGCGTCCATAACCAGCCCGACGGCAAATGCGAGCCCTGCGAGGGAAATCACGTTCAGCGATTTGTCAAACAGCCGCAGTGCGACGAACGCGACCAGCAGCGACAGTGGAACGGTCGCAGTGACAAGGAACGTTGCGCGTCGACTGCGCATCAGGAAGTACAGAACACCGACAGCAAGCAAGAGGCCAATGCCGAGGTTGCTGCGTACCAGCGCAATGGCGCGCCGAATATGGACCGACGAATCGAAACTGAGGTCTATTTCGAGGCCGGCCTCCTTCAGCGGACCCTCATTAAGATCAACGATCGCGGCATTGACACCGTCCAGTATCTGTACGGTATTTGCGTCGAACTCGCGCTGCACGGCAATGTAGTACGCCGGGTAGCCGTTTCTCAGCGTGAAACCATCCTGTTTGCGCGGAACGATCTCCACGTCCGCGATCTCGCTTAAGTAAATCGGCCGCTCGTCGCTCCAGCCGACGATGAGTTCGTTCAGTTCAGCCGGCTCGAACTTGCCGACAAAACGCACCGTGTACTGACGACGGCCCACGTCCGCAAAACCGCCGGACGTATCCGACGCTCTTGAAACGGTCGCCATAATATCCTGCACGCTAATACCCAGCGCAGCCGCACGATAGGAGTCAAAGCTGATGTGCAATTCACGCGGTTGTTCGCCCGCCAGGTCAACGCGCGACACGCCGGGAATACGCGCCAGTCGCGGGTAGACTTCGTCCTCGATCAGCTTTTGATAAGAGGCAAGCTCCTTGTTCGGGTTCTGAGGCAGTACGCGAACGAGCAGTGAGGCGGCGCCCGGTGTTTGTTGTCCGCCGCCGGCCGAAACCTGCGGCTCTACCGCGTCGCCCGGACGTGGCGGCGCCTGCGTCAGGTTGTTGATAACGTCGAGCTTGGCCTCCTGTATGTCGGTGCCAACGGCAAACGTGAGGTTGACCCAGCCTGTGCCCCGACTGATCCACGAATTGATGTCCGTCAGCCCGGGCGTGTTTTGTAGCACGTTTTCCTGCGGCTCGATGATGTTGGCTTCCATCTCCTCCGGCGCCGCCGCGCGCCAGAAGTTGGCGATCGATACCTGCGGCTCTTCGATGTTGGGTAGAAGCTGGATGGGCAACGATGCGATCGATGTCAGGCCGAACAAGGCGACCAGCGCAACGGCGACGGCGACGGACGGCCAGTGTCGGGTACTCAGGTCGGTTAGACTCATTCTTGTTAGACCCCGTTTATTGCCCGGTTTTCTTGGGACCCGCCGGCGCGCCTGTAGTTCAAGGACATCGGCGGAATGACAGTACCACGCATGCCCGTTCTGTCGCGGGCTCACACTACTCTGTACATTAGTCTGTTAGATGCGCGGCGGACAAAAATGGTTACCGACGAGACTCAGTCCAGAGACAAGGTGACGCGTGGCGCGCTTGAGCCCCATTGCGTTTCCTTTCCTGCCTTTGGGCGGGGCTTTCCGTGGTGCAGGAGAAGTGCCTGCTGCTAGCCCCAGAGATCCGCTATCGGCGACTCCAGCCATCCAAGGTGGCAGGTCATAGCGGAGGGCCGGTCGCGCCGCAGCAACAGTCCACCGTCGAGGTCGACGAACTCGGAGAGGCTGGCTACCAGCGTAGCGGGTGCCATCGCGAGCGAGGTGCCGGTCATGCAGCCGGTCATTAGACGAAAACCCTGTTCCTGGCCGGCTTCTGCGAGCCGCAGTGCTTCGGTTAGGCCACCCGTCTTGTCGAGCTTGATGTTGATGAACGCGTACCGTCCACGAAGCGAGGGCAGGGATTCCCGCGTGTGACAGGATTCGTCCGCACACAGTGGTAGTGGGCCGGCGTAGTCGCCCAGCGCATCGTCCTGCCCGGCCGGCAGCGGCTGTTCAATCAGCTCAACGCCAAGGCCGGCACATTGCGGCGCCATAGCCCTGAGATGCTCGAGGCTCCATGATTCATTCGCGTCGATCGTGAGCCGCGTCGCCGGCAGAGTCTCGTGAACCGCGCGCACTCGCAGGAGATCTTCGGCATCGCCACCGAGTTTCAGTTTCAGCACCGGCCAGTCGCGGTACTCTATTGCCTGTGCCTGCATCGCGGCCGGCGTATCGAGACTGATCGTGAAATTCGTCAGCACGGACTCCGGCCTGCTGAGTCCCGCGAGTTCCCAAATGCTGATCGATCGACGTTTTGCCTCGAGATCCCATAGCGCACAGTCGACGGCATTCCTTGCGGCGCCGGCCGGCAGGAGCGTCTGCAGCGCAGCGCGCGTTATTCCTGCCTGCAGCGAACGCCGGATCGATTCAATCTGTGCCACGACCGACTCAACGGACTCGCCGTAATGCTCCTGCGGCTCGCATTCGCCACGGCCACGCACGGCCGCATCCGTCAGCGTGACGACAATTACACTCGTCACCTTTTGCGGACCACGGGCGATGATGAAGGGGCGCGCCAGTGGCCAGTCTTCCCTTGCAACAGTCAGCTGGATGTCAGACAACGGGTCCGCCTGGTCAGGGAGCGCCGGCAGCAGCCTGGCGCTCGTTTGGTTCTGTCCGCCGCGGGCTATTGGCGGGACGAGTCTTTACTTATGCTACGCTCAGCGCGCAGGAAACGGAATCGAGAATTCCCGTCGGGCCGCAATTCCAGCGCCTGGCGCGTGCAACTCTGACGCTTTACCCGTAATACATTGGCTCAATCAAGGAACACTCGCATTTTATCTTCCCTCTTCAAGGCAACCGCAGCGACAGCACTTCTGGTTGTCATCGTCATCACCGTTTTGTGGAGCCGGTCCTGGTTGCCCGCCGACGTTGAGGCCGCCAGTATTTCGTGCCCGGACAACGCCCCGCATTGGCCGGCGCAGTCACCGCTGAAGGTCATGAGCTATAACGTGCAATACATGGCGAGCAAGAACTACGTCTTCTTTTACGATGTGGATATCAACAACCCCGAGCGTGTCGCTGCCGTAGAGAAAGCAGGCAAGACTCTCGCGAGCGTGCCGGAACAAGAAGACATTTTCTGGACCCTCGACAAGGTGGCTGACCTTATCAAGCGGGAAAACCCGGACATTGTCTTGTTGCAGGAAATCAACGGGGCTGACGACAGCCGCACTCATTACACCGACCAGGCACAGGAATTGCTGAACAGGCTGCCGGATGCCGTGTATCCCTGCCAGTCGGAAACACCGTATTGGAAGGCCGAGTTTATTTTCCACCCGGAGGTACTCGGACCCGTCGACATGAAGCTTGTGACGCTATCGAAATACAAGATTACCAGGTCCGTACGTCACCAGTTGCCGCGTAAAGTCAGTAATTTTCTGATTGCGCCGTTTCATTTCCAGCGCGCGCTGCTCGAGTCGCACATTGCGAGCGATAGCGCGCAACCGGTCGCACTCATTAATACACACTTCGACGCCTGGGGCGCGGGCACCGGCATCATGGAGAAGCAGGTTGAGACGACGGCGGCGTTGCTGCAGTCGCTCGACAGCGCCGAAATTCCGTGGGTACTGGGCGGCGACTTTAACCTGCTGCCACCGGACAATAATCGCCAGAGGCAGCGGATTCTTGCGGCGGCAACGGGCCTCTTTGACGAACAGCCGCAAATCGAACGGCTTTACGACAGTTACCGGGCCATTCCCTCGCTGCACCATCTCATATCGGAGTCTCCGGAAGCCTGGTACACACACTTTCCCAATGACCCGACCGTGTCGGGACCGGACCGAACGATCGACTACCTGTTCTACAGCGACCAATGGTCACTGGACGATGCTTACGTCATGCAGGGGGAAGCACTGGAAATTTCAGATCACCTGCCCGTCGTCGGTGTTTATGCACTGCCAGCGCGCACATCACCGTCGTCTGGGCCGCCGCCAGGAACGGTAACGCTGCCATAAGCGCCGATGGGCTTCAATCTTTCCGCGTGACCGGACCCATGCGGCCGCGAACGCCGTCGACGAGGCCACTTACAACAGCCCGTAGCGTGGCCATTCGACGCGGGCCTAACAGCACCGCAACCAGGCCCTCCCACACAATAGCGCCGCCCCTTCGAACGGCCCAAAGCGGCTCCGATGACGCAAACTCGATGATATTCCTGACACCATTGCGCGTGCTGTAGTACATGCGCACGGCAGGCTGCCGGTACGACAGAATACTCACGCCCGGCGACACCTCGCCAATCTGGTGTTGCATCAGAAACTCACCGTGACGCGCCACAAGGAGTCCGTTCGCCCGGGCACGCAGGCACAGTTCGTGATCGACGCCGTCAATAAACAGCTCATCGCGAAATCCACCCAGCTCGTTCCATTGCGGCAAACACATCAGGCTACCGGAGGTAATCACGGTCCGGCACTCGCGAACGTAAGCGCCGGCTGGAAATCGCGGAACCTGACCGTCGAAGCTATCGGCATAGTTGCATCCCAGGATGAACGCTGGCTTCCCGTAACGACGCCAGGCGTCCAGGTGCCGCGCGACGAAGTTGGCGGCGACCAGCGAATCCTGGTCAAACGTGACGGCCCACAGAAAGCCCGATGCGATCGCGGCGCGGCAACCCTCGTTCAGGGCGCTTGCCAGCCCGGCGTTCTCGCCACTGGCCATATAGTGCACCTTCGTACCGGCCAGGGTCGGTACCGGGGCGTTTCCCTGCGGCGTGTTGTCTACCCAGAAGACGGCCGCAAACTGCCGGGCCAGCTCGTCCATCCGTTCGGCAAAACCATCGTCAGGGAAATAACTCACAATGACGGCCGCCGTGTTGGCGACATCGGGTGGCGGCGGCTTGTTGTCGGGTAAGGTCATGCCTCTACTTTACTCAAGGAGCACCTGTTGCCCTGAATAGTTCGGCGAGCTGCTCGCGAATGACCGCATCCGACAGCGAACACTCGTAGTACCGGCGGCCCGCATGCCCGAGGTCAACGAGCTCGGCACGGTGGTCGCGATAGTGCCGCAATACCGCGGCCAGTGCGGTCGCATCGCCCGCCGGAATCGCCGCCAGCGGCGGAGTCTCTCCCGGCTCGGCGCAGTCTGCGGAAAGTCTTTCTACCGTAAGGCTCGTCGCGGTAACGACGGGGGCCGCCAGCGCAAGATAGTAGTAAAGTTTGTACGGCAGGACACGCTGTGTTTTTTTCCCTGCACCGAATACACCGAGGCAAACATCCGCATCGCGGATTTGCTCGACAAGGAAATCCGTCGGGTAGTGACCACGATGCCAGGTAACCTTCGCGGTGGCGGATGACTCAATATAGTCTTCCAGGCAATGCGCATCCTGCCCGTCGCCAACAAACACGAACTCGATGTCCGGGTCGTCGGCCAGCAGCCGCACCGCGTCTACAATGACAGGCACGCCTTGCAGGGGCACGAAGGTACCGATGAAAACACAGCGCATTGGCGCGCCGTTGTCCTTGCGTCGCGCTACCCTGGCTGCCGGCAAGGACGGGATACTGAGTGGCACAGCATGGAACCTGGCCAACGGCACGTCGAACAGCTCGCTGTAATACTGCGCATTCTCGGGCGTATCGACGATCACCGCTGTCGCAACCGTGAAAGCCCTTTTTTCCATGGCGAACAACAGTTTTGCCGCGGGGTTTCCGGCTTTCAGCAGCCTCCGGTCGCGGACTATCGTGTCGTACAGCGAAATGAACGCGTCGAGGTAGAGTGCTTTGTAGCGTGAACGAACAAACGGCAGTCCCAGCCAGTTCGCGAGCACAATGCCGGGGTAGCAAATATAGCCGACGTCACTTCGATGCCTGAGGCTGCGATAGAATTCCCGCAGGTGGCCCCAGGTCAACTTCCAGGCAAGGCCCAGGCGGCCGGGCTTACCACCCGGCGCAATCGAGGCGAAAGCCGGTTGCCCTTCGATTCGAATGACGGCATCGACGTATTTTTCTCCGAACATTTCGGCAAGCGCCGCCAGCTTGTATTTCACGTTCGGGTAGGAATCGCTTATCGGGGTTACGCCCAAAACGAGGATACTCTTCATGCCTGGAACAGCCCGCAACGTGATCTCGAGGCCATCAATCTAGCAGAGTCTGTTGACGTGGAACACGCTTTCCCGTGAACCACCGCGGCCCGCTGCGAACCACGGCAATCAGCGTGAACAACCCTGCCGATCAGCTGATTTTCAGGAGAATACCGGCACCCCAGTCTGCGCTGCTGTCACCAAAACCGGTGAATCCGTAAACCTGGACCTGCCAGGCATCGTTCAGGCGCCGCGACAGGAACACGGATAGCTCGGATACGGCATCACCGCTTTGGAGTGTGGATTCGCGATAGTCGTAGACCAGCCCGACGCGAGACTCTTCGCTTATCGAGTACACGCCGCCCACGGAGCCGAGTGCGGTGTTCTTAAGGTCAAGGCCGGCCGGATCGCCACGCAGTTTGTAGCCCGCCGATCCCATCAGAGTAACGCGGTCGAAGAACTTGAAAAGGTCGGCGCGCAACGTGACATCCTGCTCACCCGTGCCAAGACCCTTGTTATCGTCCGCCGTTCCCAACTTGAGCTGGCCGGTAAGATCCAGCGAGATGCCGTGTCTGGCACTGTAGAAAACATCAAACGCCGTGACGCTTGCAATGACATCACCCAGGCCGCTCTCCGTTGTTGTCGGCCCCGCGCCGGAAACCGGTTCGTCACCGGGTGACGTTAGCAGCGTGCCGGCAGGTGCCCGAACGCTGAGATACGGCACGGTCAGTGCAAACGACAAGCGCTCAAAGTCAACCCGGGCGATAATCGGGACGTACAAATCCTCGATATCCTCCGCACCGCCGTAGGTCCCACTCGACACCTCGAATCCCGTGGACCAGTGCACGGTCACGCTACTGTCATCTGCAAGCGCGTTGATGCTCGTCATAATGAATGCCGCTGCAAGCAAAGCGATCGCAGCCTGTATTCGATTGTTCATGGTCTTCTCCCGCCGGCAGTGCGTGTTGTCGTGCAGAGGGGCCGGCCGGGCCGGCCCCGTCGAGCAATGGAAAGCTATTGGGTTCCCTCAGCTGCCGCCGGCTCCTCTAGCCTGACGCCCTGCTGCTTCGCCCGCGCCTGCATTTTTTCCTTGTGCTGCGCCATGAATTCCGCCCGGGCTTGCGGTTCAGACTCGGTCAGTCTTAACTGCTCACGGTATTGATTGCGTTCCTCGACGCTCATGAGCTCGTTGCCGTACATTCTTTTTTCACCCAGCTTCACGTTATCCGGTACGTGCGTGCGGTCCTGGTCCTGGTCACGATCACGGTCACGCTCCGGCGCGGTAATCCGGTCGCGGTCGCGCAGCCGATCTCGATCAAAGTCCTTCTGGCCGCGCTCTACCTGCGCCCGGTCTTGTGCCGCTGCACCCTGGCCTTGCCTTGGCCCCTGTGCCATTGCGCAAAGAGACGTGGCGGCCAGCGCCGCGGCGACCAGCAGGCTGATTGTTGTTTGCGTCTTCATGATTTTCCTCCTGTATGAAGCTTTCATCCGTTACAACGTCCGCCCGTGCCAGGCGTTGACGATTTCCGGGTAGGTACTTATCCCGATAAGGCAAACACGGCTCACAAGGTGCCTGTTGCGACTGGACTGACTTGCAATTTCGCGGCACGTTTCCCAGAATCCCCGGTCATAAGGTCGAACCAGTGTCTGCGGCTTGCCAAACCGATTTGCTTGGCTGCCGTAAACTCCGGACGCTTCCCTCGATAACCTCCACAATGAGCCAGAGCCCATGAATCAACTGAATAAACTGTGCCTTCTTTTCGTCTCCGCGACCGTTGTTGCGATGCCCGTCGCCATTGCTGAAGGTGACGATCCGCGTCATGAGCGGCATGAGCTCATGGAAGGCGTTCGTGACGCGGCCAAGCCCGTCGGCGCAATGCTCAAGGGTGAGAGTGACTATGATGCGGACGTCGTCATGGCGTCTCTGCAAACCTGGCACGATGGCTCGATGAGATTCGGCGACCTGTTCCCGGAAGGCAGTGACACCGGCATGGATACCGAGGCCGCGCCGGCAATCTGGGAAGATCGCGCCGGCTTCGAGGCGGCACTGCTGAAGTGGCGTGAAGCGGTGGAGGCGGCGCAAGCGGCCAACCCGATGACGCTCGAAGCCGCCAAACCCACGGTCGGCCCGGTTTTCCAGACCTGCAAAGGCTGTCACGATACCTATCGAATCGAGGACTAGCAGAAGCCGCCAGACCTGCCGCGTGAGGACTTGCTGATGGGCCGTGGCGTCGCGGCTGCACTGCTTGTCGCAGGACTGGCCGTCAGTGCGTGGTGGCTCACCGCACCGCAGCGGATAGCGGCCGCCGACCTCCCTAACCATGTTCCCGACTCGTCGGCCGGCGAACGTATTTTCTGGCTGGGTGGCTGTGCCTCCTGTCACGCCAGTCCCGTCAACGGAAAACGCGCCAAAGGCAACGACAAGCTGCGGCTCGGCGGTGGACTGGAACTCGACACACCGTACGGCATTTTCCGCGTGCCAAACATCTCACCTGACCCTGTCGATGGCATTGGCGGCTGGTCAATGCTCAACTTTGTCAACGCCATGCAGCGCGGTGTTTCGCCTGACGGCCGCCATTACTACCCGTCGTTTCCGTACACCTCTTACGCGAAGATGGCTGTCGATGAGGTCATGGACCTGCGCACGTACCTAAATACCTTGCCGCCGGTTGCCGGCAAGATCGCCGATCATGCACTCGCTTTCCCCTGGTCGGTGCGCCGCGGCATCGGCGCCTGGAAGCGGCGCTACCTCAACCGGGAATGGGCGGTCAGTCTCGAGTCACCCGGTGTTGCGGCTCGCCGGGGCCGTGAACTCGTTGAAGGCGCCGGGCACTGCGGCGAATGTCACACGCCACGCGACCGTTTCGGCGGCATGATCCGATCACGCTGGCTCGGCGGCGCGCCGAACCCGGAGGGGCGCGGCCGCATTCCGAACATCAGCCCGGGCGGAAAAAACGTCGCGAGCTGGTCAGCGGCGGACATTGCCTACTATCTCGAAAGCGGTTTCACGCCCGACTTCGACACCGTCGGCGGCTCCATGGTTGCTGTTCAGGAAAACATTGCGCTGCTGCCCGGGTCAGATCGCAAGGCGATTGCGGCCTATTTGAAATCGATTCCGGCTATGGCGGAGTAGGGCGAGCTGGCGATATGAATGACGCAATCAAGGGCCTGTACTTCTTCAGCCGCTTCGCGTTCAGCTTTAGCGCGCTTGGCTATCGTCGCCAGCGCCTGTTCGGAAAGGACCCGGCCAACGATTTTCGCGACCAGCGCTGGCTGGTAACGGGCGCCTCGGGCGGTATTGGTCGGGCGATAACCGAGGGCGCGGCCTCCGGCGGTGCCACGGTACTGGCGGCCGCAAGAAGCAAGCAGAAACTTTCTGAGCTGCGCGCGCTCGCGGGAGACAAGGTAATTGCCCGGCCGGCAGACCTGTCGTCGACGCAGCAGGTCGAACGACTCCTGGATAATCTCGAAGAGACTGCCGACGGCGAGTTAATCGATGTGCTCGTGAACAATGTTGGCGTGCTGCTGAATGAGCATCAGATCAGCGAACAGGGCCATGAATTGTCTTTCGCTACCAACCTGCTGAATCACTACCGGCTGACAGAAGGCCTCATCGAGCGCGGCCTGCTCGCCAGGGATGCCATCATCATCAATATGTCATCTGGCGGCATGTACAACGTGCCGCTGAAGATTGCAGAGCTGAACAGGCTCGACGCGGAGCACTACGACGGCGTCATGGCTTACGCCTTCCAGAAGCGCGCCCAGGTTGTACTCAATGGCTGGTGGCGACGGCGCCATGCCGATCAGGACTGGTGCTTTTACGTGATGCATCCGGGATGGGTCGACACCGAGGGCGTGAGAACCTCGCTGCCAGCATTTCGAGCGCTTTTTCAAAAGGTCTTGCGAAACGCTGAAGAAGGCGCCGACACTGCGCTGTGGCTGGCATCGATGCGACCCTCACAGTCGAAAGATGGTGCCATATGGTTCGATCGCAGGGAACAATCTGCTCACATCAGCAAGGCCACGCGCAGGGACAGCGACAGCGCCAACGCTCTGGTCGAATTTCTCAACAGCCTGTAGACTCGGCCGAATGCCTTTTATAAAAGCCTTTCTCGGAACAGCCATACCGTTCCTGGCGATCGATGCTGTCTGGATCGCCTTTATTGTTAACGACATGTATCGCAGGACGGTCGGGCACCTGCTGCTGGAAACGCCCAATTTCACGGCAGCCGGGCTCTTCTATCTCGCGTATGCGGCGGGCGTGGTGATACTTGCCGTACGGCCCGCTATTGACGCTGGCAAACTGTCGACCGCCCTGTTCAATGGCGGCGTCGTGGGCGCGATTTCTTACGGGACGTTTACATTGACCAACTTTTCGGTGCTGCAAGGCTGGACAACCGGGCTCGTCGTGTCCGACATTCTCTGGGGCACCTTTCTCACCGCCGTGTCCGCCGGCTGCGGCTACCTGTTTGCGCGCACTAAGACGAGCTAGACGACAGCAGCGCCTTTGCTGCGAAAAAAAACGGGAAAAATACAATGCGACTTTTTTTCAAAATACTGGGCAGCCTGCTCGTCCTTTTGCTGCTGGCTGCCGGTGGCGCATCGATGTGGTTCTGGTTCACTCCGGTTGGCGTCAACAACTACATCAACAAGGTTTCGATCCAGCTCGCGAGTGACTCGCCGGAGCTTTTGACGTCGCTCGGCATGATCGACAACACGCCGCTCGATTTTCACAGCGGCAAACTTTCTGATTACACGAATGCACAGGACGAAAAAACGCTGGCGAAGCTTAAGAAAGCACGTGCCGGCCTCGATGACTACGGCCCTGACGGCCTCGAAGGACAGGAACTCCTGAGCTGGCGGATCGCGGCCTGGTTCTTTGACGATCTCGTGCGACAGGCAGAGTTTGAGTATGGCGGCTACCACGTCGTGCAGAACTCCGGCCCTACCGTCGACCTGCCGCGATTCCTCACCGACTCGCACGTGATTAAAAACGAGAAAAGCGTGCACCGCTACATTTCACGCCTGAATGAATTCGGTCGCGTTCTGGCCGAGACGAAAGCACGCGTCGAGGATGACCGCGACAATGGCGTCGTACCACCGGATTTTATTATCGAGAAATCGCTCACCGGCATGCGGGCCTTTATTGCCGGCGGTGCTTCGGAAAACGCGCTGGTGACGACACTGCCAGAGAAGCTCGACGAGATCGAGAAACTCAGCGCCGAGCGGAAATCCGAATTGATGGCCGAGGCGACCAAAGCCGTCAACGACGAGGTGATCCCCGGTTACGAGGCAATGATCACGCTGTTTGATGAACTGCTTGCGGGCGCCAACCACGACGCAGGCATATGGCGCATTCCAGGCGGCAACAATGTGTATGAAGCCGCGCTGAGGTCCAACACCACCACGGACATGAGCGCCGACGAAATCCACGAGATCGGTCTCGCCGAGGTGGCGCGTATCGAAAATGAGGCGAACCAGATCCTTATTGCGAACGGCTACACGGAAGGCTCCGTGATCGAACGTGTCACCGCGCTGATGAAGGACCCCGCACAGAACTTCCCGAACGATGACGATGGCCGGCAGCAAATGCTCGACTACCTCGTCGAGCTTAACGACGACGTCATGTCGAAGGCCGGCGAGTTTTTCATCACCCTGCCGGATCAGCCGCTGGAAATCGTCCGCGTGCCGGAGTATTCACAGGATTCCGCCCCCGGCGGCTACTACAGTTCACCGGCGCTGGACGGCTCACGACCGGGGCGTTTCTATATCAACCTGAAAAACACCACAGACAACCCGCGCTGGACACTGCCTTCGTTTCTCTACCACGAAGCGGCGCCCGGCCATCATTTCCAGTTTTCACTGTCACAGAAAATGGAAAATGTGCCGATCCTGCGCAAGCTGTCCCCGTTCACCGCCTACGCGGAGGGCTGGGCGCTGTACGCCGAACGCCTCGCGAAGACCGACATGAACATGTACGCCGATGATCCACTCGGCGATCTGGGCCGGCTGCAGGCGGAAATTTTTCGCGCTGTGCGCCTGGTCGTCGACACCGGAATGCACGCGAGGAAGTGGTCACGCGAACAGGCGATCGACTACATGATGGAAAAAACCGGCAGCACCGAAGACGAGGTGACGCGGGAAATCGAGCGTTACGTCGTATGGCCCGGGCAGGCAACCGCCTACAAAACCGGCCAGCTTGCGATTTTGAGAATGCGCGAACGGGCAGAAAAGGCACTCGGCGACACCTTCAACCTGCGTGAATTCCACGAACTGATCCTGATGAACGGCGCCATGCCGCTCGGCATACTCGACGAAACGGTGGACGAATGGATTTTGCAGCAGAAAACGTCCTAGCCCAAGGCTGCGCGCAGCCGCCGATGGGACCATGGGCTTTGATTTACTCAGAGGGTAGTTAGCGTCTGCCTGAGAGCGCAGTCCGGCAGCGGGTTTGCAGCCGACTCGGTTCTGCGGCGTTACTAGAACCCCATAAGCACGCGAAGGTGCAGCGCCACGCAGCGCGCAAGGCTATTGAGTTCATAGCCGCCTTCCAGCGTGGACACGATCCGACCTGCAGCCGAGTGACTCGGCGACCTGTCACGATTTGTTCCGTCACCCATTTGAAGTCGGCGTCGACCAGGCTGACGTAGGACATGTCGTCATCGACATGGGCATCGAAACCAGCCGAGACGAAGACCATCTCCGGCTCGAAACTCGCCAGCGCCGGCAGCCATTGCTCGGTTACTGCAGAGCGAAACTCAGCGCTTTTTGCGGTCGCCTCCAGCGGCACGCTCACCCGATTGGGTGAGTTTTCCAGCATTGGCGTAAAAGGAAAGAACGGGTGCTGGAACGTAGAACAGAAAAGCACGCGCTCATCGTCCTTGAATATATCCTCGGTGCCGTTACCGTGGTGCACATCGAAATCGACAATGGCGACCCTCTGCAAGCCGTGCTCTTCGCAGCGCGTGCGCGGCACCCACGGCAACATTGTTGTAGAGGCAGAACCCCATGGCGCGACTGCTTTCGGCGTGGTGGCCCGGAGGACGTACGCCGCAGAACGCAGATTCCATCTCGCCGCCGATCACCAGGTCGATCGCCAGCGACGACGGCGCCTGCGGCGCGCCGCGCGGCCTCAAGCGTATCCGGGCTGATCACCGTATCCGGATCCAGGCGGGCGTAGCCGCTGTCGGGCACCGATGGACTCGACGGCCTCGAGATGGCTGCGGGTATGCACGCGCAACAGCTGCTCTTCGGTCGCCTGCGGTGCATCAAAGTGCCGCAGCACATCGGACAGCCCGGTCTGGATGAACGATCCTCGATCGCCGACAGTCGCCGCGGCATTCTCCGGATGACCCTCACCCGTGTCGTGTTTCAGGCAAGCAGAGTGACTGATATAGGCGGTGCGCAAGGTGGATTCCCCGTATTGTGATGCGTTATCGTACAGTGTAAAAGCTCGCGACAGCAACGGAATCTTGAAGCAGTACCACCGCAATGAATACTCACTACCTGGCATCACTGTTTACACCCGAGCAGCGTCGCACTGTTCGGTGCCAGCGACAGGGCCGATTCCGTTGGCGGCGTCGTCTTCAAGAACCTGCTGACATCCGGTTTCAAGGGCCGGATTTACGCGATCAACCCGAAGCGCGACGAGGTGCAGGGCCAGAAAGCATACTCGTCGCTCGATGAGATCGAAGACACCATCGATCTCGCCGTCGTCGCGACGCCCGCCACGCAGCATTCCCGCAATCGTGGAAGCCTGCGGCGAGCGCGGCATACGGATGATGCTGATCCTGTCGGCCGGTTTTCGCGAGACGGGCGCCGAAGGCCGGCGGCTGGAGGACCGCGTCGTCGAGCTGGCCAGCGCCACGGCATTCGCCTGATGGGGCCCAACTGCCTCGGCATCATCCGCCCGGACAAAGGGCTCAATATCACCTTCGGCAACAACAATGCGCAGCCGGGCAGCCTGGCGTTCGTGTCGCAGTCCGGCGCCATCTGCACGGCGATTCTCGATTGGGCGGAACAGAACGACATCGGTTTTTCAGCCGTCGTCTCGACCGGCATCGCCGCCGACCTCGGATTTCGGCGACTACCTCGACTACCTCGTTTCCGACCCGACGACCAAGGCCATCCTGCTCTACATCGAAGGCATCAATAACTGCACGGCGCTTCATGAGCAGCCTGCGCGCCGCGGCGCGCATCAAGCCCGTCATCGCGCTGAAGGTCGGACGTCACGCCGCCGGCGCCGAAGCCTCGATGTCGCACACCGGCGCGCTGGTCGGCAGCGACGAGACCTTTTCGGCGGCGCTGTCCCGCTCCGGCGTACTGCGCGTTGAGACGATCGGGCAGCTGTTTGCCGCGGCCAAAGCGCTGTCGTCACCGCACTACCGCGGCCCGTCCGAGCGGCTCGTGATCATTACCAACGGCGGTGGCCCCGGCGTCATGGCGGCAGACCGGGCAACCGACCAGGGCATTGAGTTGAGCTAGCTCTAAGCGAAGCGACCATGGCGGCGCTTAACGAGGTGCTGCCGGATGTCTGGTCGCACGGCAACCCGGTGGACATCATCGGCGACGCGCCACCCGAGCGCTACCAGCAGGCCATCGATATCTGCCTCGAGGATCCGGGCGTGGACGGCGCGATCGTGATCCTGACACCACAGGCAATGACGAAGCCGACGGAGGTCGCCGCAGCGGTCATAAAGTCGGCCGAGCAAAGCAAAAAGCCGGTCATGACCAGCTGGATGGGCGGCGCCCAGGTGGAAGACGCTCGTGTGCTGTTCAACGAGGCCCATGTACCCGACTTCCGTACCCTGGAAAACGCGGTGGACGCGTTCTCTTACCTTGCCAGGTACAACCGCAACCAGCGCCTGTTGCTGCAAACGCCTGCGCGCTTGACCAGCGGCCAGACACCACCCGACAGCGAGGGCGCGCGCCTGATCATCGAGGGCGTGCTGGCAGAACAACGACGTATTCTGACCGAACCCGAATCCATGGCGGTACTGAATGCCTTCCGCATTCCGACGGTACGCAATGCGGTCGCTCATTCGGCGAACGAGGCCCTGATCATCGCCGAGTCCATCGGCTTTCCGGTCGCGATGAAAGTCCTGTCGACCGAGATCTCCCACAAGTCGGATGCCGGTGGCGTGCGGCTCAACATCAATTCGGCACAGGAAATGCGCGGTGCGTACAGGCAGCTGGTCGACCAGGTCATGCAGAACGTGCCGGACGCTAAAATCGACGGCGTGACGGTCGAAAAAATGTACCGCAGCCCGCAATGGCCGGGAACTCATGATCGGCATCATCCGGGATCCTGTCTTCGGCCCCGTCATCAGTTTCGGCAGCGGCGGCACGACCGTCGAGATCATGGGTGATTCAGCCATTTCCCTGCCACCGCTCAACCGCCGCCTGGCCCTGGACCTGATCAACCGCACCCGGGTATCGAAACTGCTGGGCCAGTTTCGCCACATGCCGGCGGTGGACATGGATCAGCTGATCGACGTCTTGCTGGCGGTGTCCGGCATGGCGTGCGAGCTGCCGTGGATACAGGAGATGGATATCAATCCGCTGATCATCGACGAGAACGGCGTCGTCGCCGTCGATGCGCGTATCGTCGTCGAGTACCCGAAACCGTCGACCGATCCGTACCATCACCTGGCGATACATCCGTACCCGTCTCACCTGGTGAAGCCGATCCAGCTCAGTGACGGCACCGATATCGTCATCCGGCCCATTCGACCGGAAGACGCCGAGATCGAAGCGAAGTTCGTGCGCGAACTGTCGAGCGAGGCAAGGTATTTTCGCTTCATGAATTCGCTGCAGGAACTGAGCCCGGAGATGCTGGTGCGCTTTACGCAGATCGACTACCACAACGAAATGGCCCTGATCGCCGTGACCGCCGGTGATGAGGGCGAAGAACAGATCGGCGTTGCCCGCTATACAACCAACCTCGACAAAACAAGCTGCGAATTTGCCCTCGTTGTTTCGGACCGGTGGCAAAGCAGGGGAATCGCCCATCAACTGATGCGCAACCTGATGGACATCGCGCGTGACCGTGATCTCGAGACGATGGAAGGCCAGGTGCTAACCAACAATTCGCGGATGCTGGAATTAATGACCTCGCTCAATTTCACGATCAAGAATGATCCGGGCGACAGCGCCGTCAAACAGGTAGCGGTTGGGCTGCAGTGATGAGGCCCGCCCACCGGGGTCCGGGGCGCGCGCCTCCCGGGCAGACTGCGTCGTAAATAGAATAAGCGGTGAGGCCGTCGCACCCGGTTCTGGCTATCCTCAAGCGATGCAGGTGCTTACGCGCCAGCGGCGAGCGGCAGGTGCATCGTGATCTTGAGTCCGCCGCCCGGCCGGTTCGTCGCTTCGATGTCCCCGCCTACCTGGAGCAGCACGCGCTTCGCGATGGCCAGGCCGATTCCGGCACCGGCAAGATTGGTATCGATTCGATAGAACGGTTCGAAAATTCTCTCTAGCGACTGCTCGGGAACACCCGGCCCGGTGTCGATCACCGTTATTCTGCAGGGCGACCCTCCCTCTATTGTGAGGACGACCTCGCCGCCGGCCGGCGTGTGTTGAATCGCGTTGCGGACGACGTTCTCTACGGCACTCCCTATGGCGTCCGGGTTCCCGCGAACGTCGAGGCTTTCGGCAGGGTGGTCATAGCGCAATCGAACCTTGCGGGACGTTGCTTCAAATTCCGCGTCATTGGCAATCTGGTCTGTCACGTCAATTAACGCAGTTACATCATCGTGGTCGAGAACCTGTTCGGCACGTGCCAGCGACAGCACCTGGGATGCAAGGCTTTCAAGTCGCGCGACCTCGTAGCGAATGCGTTCCACATTCTCAGCCGAACGATCGGGCTTGCGCTCAAGCAATTCCGTCGCGATCTGTACGCGCGTCAACGGCGCCCTGAGTTCGTGTGCGATATTGCGAAACATCTCGCGGCGCATCCTGGACTGCGCATCGAGATCATTCGCCATACGATCAAACTGCACGGCAAGCCGGCCGATTTCATCGTTTGAATAGGCGCCAGGGCCGACTCTCGCCCATATCGCCGGCCGCGAGCTCGGCCGAGGCTTCGGAAATCCGCGCCACCGGGCGGGTCAGCGAACGGCTCAGCAGCCAGAAACTGAACAGGCTGATAGCTGCAGCCAAAGCAAGCACCATCCACCGGCCGCTACCGGATGAGAAGAACCCGAATCGTGACGGGCGCACCGGGCCGGGCATCGCCAGCAGCATCTCGCCATCGGCCGGCTCGAGGAGCGACAGGCGCAAACGTCGCGGCGTGCGCTCGGACCCGCGGCGATCACGGCCACGCTCATTGATTGACGACCAGATACGTCGCGCCCGGTTTTGTACTCGTTGCGGCAGTCGCCGTTCGAGCAGGTCCTTTCCGTCTTCGTTTACCAGGTAGACGGTCTGACCCGGCGGGAAATTGTCGGCGTCCCCGACG
>CAWEDS010000002.1:0-56330 GCA_963807845.1 uncultured Gammaproteobacteria bacterium | reverse complement strand
TGAGTCGGCACCAGATCCACCCCGGAAAAATCGCCAGGTGACGTCTTTACCAGTCGCAGCTTTGCTTGCCTGGCCGGGGCCTTGGGTTATGACCCAGTTCACAGACCTTGGCACCCGGTCCACGCTAATCTACTGGAATTGTTGACGCTATCTCGTCGAGTTTCGATCAGAGAGTTCTAACCTTAGTGCTGGCCAGCGCATTGCTGGGCGCGTGTGCCAGCCAGAATGTGGCTGTTTCCTCGGACACGCTTGCCACCATGCAGGGCAAATCCCTGGTTCTTATTCAACGTGAAAGCCCTTCCTTCGTCGCCATGACATCAGGTAAAGGGATGTTCGCTGTAGCCGGTGTCGGCGCAGCCGCCCTCGCGGGCAACAAGATCGTCAAGGAAAACGACATAGTCGATCCAGCCATGACAATAAGCCGCCGACTGGCCAATGGTTTGGTCAATGAATACGGCGTGGCCTTGCGCGGCGAAACCGACGCGATCCCGACCGATAAGGTTGACAGCCTTGCCGACGCGGCCAATGACAGTGACTATGCACTCGATGTGGTTACACACGGTTGGAGCTACATGTACGATGGCTTCAAAATGGGCGATTACTTCGTCGGCTATTCCTCAAAGCTGCGTCTTATCGATGTCAATCGGGTCAAGTGGTCTCCAGCGGTTTGTGTGCCTACGATGCGAAAAAGGCAGGCAAATCTGCGGTTCCCCATGACACGCTGTTGTCGGACAATGCCGCCTATATCAAGAAGGAACTCGCTGATGCCACAGACCTGTGCGTTGAACAGTTCGCAGCGAATCTCTTCCGCGCGCCAGCCGTGGCCAGCCGAACAATTGGTGCCGGTGTTAACTAATTAACTGTTTGGGCAACAATTGGTGCCGGTGTTAACTAATTAACTCATCTGTTCCGCACTAATTTAGTCGTGTACTGGCGCTTGAAAATCCAAGCTGCTGAATACGACCCGTCCGCCGACGATAGTCTTCAGAACGTTGGCATCCCGAATTTCTTGCGGGTCTATGGCGGTCAGGTCGCGATCGATCAGCACCATGTCGGCCAGCATGCCGGGTTTCAGCATCCCCTTGCGATCTTCCTCGAACGACGCGAAGGCCGCCTCATAGGTGTACGCGCGCAGTGCCTGCTCGACGCTGATTTTCTGTCCCGGCACCCACCCGTCCGGGTTCTTGTCATCCAACGTCCGGCGCGTTACCGCGGCGTAAATGCCCTCCAGCGGTGACGCCGGTGCCACGTACCAGTCGCTGCCGAAGGCCACGTGTGCGCCGCTCTCGATCAACGACCTGAATGCGTAGGTCGTTTCGGCGCGTTCCGCGCCGATAACGTCGTCAGCCCAGCGACCGTCATCAATGGCGTGGTAGGGCTGCATGCTCGCAATAACCTGCTGCTGTTTAAACCGCGACACGTCATCGGGGTGAATATGCTGCGCATGCTCCATGCGAAAACGCCGATCCTTTGGCCCGTTGTCCTTGGCCACAACCTCGTAAATATCCAGCAGGTCGCGAATCGCCTTGTCGCCAATCGCATGCACGTTGACCTGCAACCCGGCCGCATCGGCAGCCGTCACCCAGCGACGAATGTCCTCGAGCGGGTCGAGCAAAAAACCGCTGTCATCCGGCGTGTCTGTGTACGGCTCGAGGAACGCGGCGGTGTGCGAGCCCAGCGAGCCGTCCATGAAGCCTTTGACACTGCCGGTGCGCAGCCAGTCATCGCCCCGCCCGTGGACGGCCAGGTCGTCACGAAGCCTGTCCCACTCTTTCAGCGGAGCCGCCGCGTATATCCGCGTGATCAATTGACCGGCGGCCCTTGCACGACGATAGGCTTCAAGACTCTGCCAGCTATCGAACGTGATATCGAACATGTCGTGCACACTGGTCACACCGTTACTTGCAACGTACTGCATCGCTGCGTCAAGGTAGGCGTCGAGCTGGCGCTCGGTGGGTTGCGGTATCACGTCGAATACCAGCTGCATCGCGTTGTCTTTCAATACACCGCTGGGCTTACCGTCAGCGTCACGTACTATTTCACCGCCCTCGATATCCGGTGTCTCGGCCGTAACGCCGGCCAGTTCGAGCGCGCGAGAATTGCCGACACCCATGTGACCGTCCAGGCGCATCACCCAGACCGGATTGTCAGGGGTGACCGCATCTATCCAGTCGCGGTGCGGCAGTTCGCCTCCCCAGTTCGTATGGTCCCAGGTGCCACCAATCATCCACTCGCCCGGCTCGACCTGCCTGGCAAAGTCGGCAACCCGCCGAGTGAAGTCAGCCGGTGACTGCGCATCACGGAGCTGCACCGCTGCGATCGTGCTACCGCCGTCCAGGAAGTGAACGTGCGCATCGATAAACCCCGGCAGCAGCAGGCCGCCGTCGGCATTGATGACCTCCGTGTCCTTGCCAGTGAAGCGGTCAATCTCATCACTGGTGCCAACCGCAAGGATGCGCTCTCCCTGAACCGCAACCGCCTCGGCCCACGGTTGCGCCGGATCTCCCGTCCAGACGCGCGCTCCTGTGATGACGAGCGACGCCGCTGCCGGCGGTGGCTCCGAGCAGGCGGCAACCAGCATCAGCCAAAGCCCGATACACAGGCCACGCAAAAAACGAAAGTGACAATCTCGCGGTAAGGACATGACGAACCCCTTAAGGTAGTGCGGCACCTTGTCGATTCAAGCTCGGAGCGCCGTTTCGCAGATCAACAAACGGCTGCAGCTGCTCTGCATCGATGCGTGTCGTCTGCTCGGCGGAAAAACCCGTGGGCGCTCCGTTGGCGCCTTGTGCAGAGTCTATCAGCCCATCAGCGCCATTTTTCGGCCGAAACGCGCTCTGGAGTTCCTGTACGGCTACAAAGGATCCTGGTTGACCCGATAAGCCAGCAGCATGTTGCCCGGCAGCTGGCCGAACAGGCTGTAGCCGGAGAGCACGTACAGCCAGCCGTCCGCTGCCACCTGTCCCGGCAACGTCAATCGCTCCGCCATGACCCGCCAGTCCATTGCTGCCCTCGAAAGGCACTGCGGTCTCCGCTTGCCACAGGATGTCGCCGTTCGCGGTCGAATACGCGCGCACGACGCCGTCAAGCGTTGCGGAGAACACCACGCCGTCGGTGGCCAGCGCCGCGGCTGAATTGCCGTAGTAGAACGAACAGTCGTATTGTTCCTGCAGCGTTTGTGCCGCGCTGTCGTCGCAGACTTTGCAGCCCGACCAGGGGCGTCTTGCTGTAGTCAAAGTCGCAGCGGCGCCATGCCGGCACCGACCAGGCGACCGAGCCGTCGGCAATATCCAGGGCATACAACCCCGGCTTTGCGACATAGCCGGGCGTGTTGCGTTCCGGGTCCGCCATGGGCACGAACAGTCGGTCACCGACAAGCGCCATGCCCCAATGGATACCGCCGTTACTGCTCCCCTGGCCTACCCTGTTTCGCCACAGCACGCGCGCCGTCGGCATCGGGGTCGAGTGCAAACACCTCCCCGGATTTTTGCCCCGCTAGCAGCACCTGTTTTCCTGATGCCAGCGTACGCCAGAATGACCGACGCGCCGAAATCGAAATCCGGCCCGGCATCCTCCGGGCAGTTATCGCCGCCGGAAAGACAAGCAGCGTTCCAGACGTCTCCGGCCAGCGCCTGAAAGCTCCACCGCAAGGTGCCGTCGTTGAGGTCCAGTGCCACGATCGCGTCGCTGGTGGCGGTTGCCGGGTGCGACAGGTTTTCCGCCGTACCCGCATACAGGACGTTACGCTCGGGATCGATGGTGGGCGTACTCCACACGGCCGCGCCGGACGGGCCCCGGAACTGGCGCCCTGCACGGCTCCTGCCCTGCGGCACGGCCTCGGGCGTCGCATGCCATTCCCAGAGAGAGTCGCCGTCGTCCACGTCCAACGCGACGATCGCGCCGTGTGAGGTGCAACACTCGTGGTTCGGGCTGCCCGCGACGGCAACCTCGTACGACGACACCGGCACATAAAGCCTGCCGTTAAAATACGTGATCGAGCCCGACACGATAGAGTACTTGCTGATCGCGATGCGGGTTTGCCAGACCTTTTCCAACGACAGCGGGTCGATCGCGTAGATATTGGCCAGCGAATCGGCGAACACCAGCAGTTGCTCGCCGGTCGCGCGGGTTGCAACGGTAATAGCGGAACGGATGCCGCTGATAATCTTCGTCGACCGGTGCACGCAGCCGGACACTCGATCGATCGCGTAAATCCGGCCGGCCTTGTCACCGAGGTACAGCGTGTCACCAATGATCGCCGGTTGGGAGCGCATGTCGGCCACCCTGGGTAATGCAAGGCTCCAGGCCAGTTCCAGCGTGCCGACGTTTTCCCGATCAATACCGGCAAGTGCCCCGGGTACGTACCGCCGGTTTTCCTGCCCCAACCCCCAGCTGCCCACCAGGACGTCGCCGCCGCCGGGCGCAGGCCTGGTGCAGCGACTGGTTTCGAGCCACGCGTACTGATCCGTCGCGCTCGAATCGAGGTAATGGGCGATCAGTCCGCGCTGGTTCTTGCTGAGATGCGATGCCATCGGCTGCATCTTGCCGAACTCCAGGGCGATCATGATCGACTCCTTGGACAATTGCGCCAGCGCCTCGCGGCTCGGCGCTTTGACCGCCGGGTTGTCGTGGCAGCTCGCGCAGTGCTTGTCGTAAAGATGCCGCCCAATACGTTCCAGCGGCAGCTTGTCCGCATGCTGCACCGCTAACGCCTGCAGCTTGTCGGTCAGCCAGGGTCTTGCGGGCAGGTGCTTGCTGGTCGCGATGCCGGTCAATGCTGCGATAACCAGCAGCGCGATGACCCACTTCCTCATTCGGCGGTCAACCGGTGAAATGCGCAGCAGCGTGGGCACGCCGCCTTCGGACTGCCAGGTGGGGAAATGCGAATTGGTGGTGTACACCGCGCCATCGGCTTCGGCAATTTCAATGTCACGCGAAAAGAAGCGCTGCCGCGGCAGCGGATACACTTTCCAGGCTTCCGTCGCGATATCGAACGACAACACGGTGTCGGACTGGTTGCCGTTTACCCATACAACGCCGCGCTCCCGATCCACGTTGAGCGCGTACGGCAATTCGTTGACGACCGGCAGCTCATAGTGCGAGAACCGTTCGGCCTCTGGATCGTAGCGCACCAGCAGCGAATCCTGGAACGCCACTATCCAGACCTTGTTGTCCGCATCGACACGCAAACGCCGCGGGCCCTGGTACGGAAACTCGATCATCGTGACCTCGCCGCTTTGCGGGTCGATACGGGCAAGGTCATTGGCGTACAACCGCGCCACCCAGACGGTGCCGTCCGGGGCGATATCGATGCCGTAGGGCATCGGCAAACCACTGCCATCGCGGTCGGGGCTCGGCTGCGGGCGATTCTCCGGATCAAACCAGAAAATGAGTGGCAGTGACTTCAGCACCACCCACTCCTTGAAATTCCGCGCCGGCAGGTCGTAGAGCTGAAACTCACCGCTGGCACGATCGAACATCGCAACCTGCGACGACAGCGCCAGCGTGAACCACACCCGATCCTGCGCGTCGATGCGAATCGTGTGTGGGTAGTAGCCCTCCTCCATCCAGTGGGTCGTGAACTCCTTGGTGTCCGGGTTGAACTCGAGCAGCGCCTGCTGCATCGATGGCGTGATAAAGATGTGGCCGTCTTTCGCGGAGTAGGCGAATGAATGCACGCCCATGTAGTTCTCAACCTTCGGAAATGTCGTGAAGCGATTGCCAAGGAAGCCGCCGACGCGGGCATCGTCCGGATGGGGAACCTTGTACACCGTGTACTTGCCGCTTGCCGGGTCGACTTCGTAAATCCGATCGAAAAGATTGTCACCAACGTAAACGAAGCCATTGGGATGCAGCAGGAAATCGTGCATTTGCGAAAAGCCGTCACCCATCGGCCACTCGGTCATCTCTACGTTGGACAGGTCAGCGTCCCAGCGCCTCGGTGCCGGCACAGTCGATGGGTCATCGCGCAGCCTGCGGTATTCGCTTTGCAGAATGCGGGCAAGCGGCTCGTGATCGTCTTCCGGGAGCCTCGCACCAAACGTGTTCATGCGTTCGAATACCTGCAGCCACTCATCGATGCTGCGTTCGTTGCGCATGAAAATTGACGCCTGTTGATGGCAGAACGCGCAATTTAGCTGGAACCGTTTTTTCAAGGCGTCATCGCCGCCGAAGGAAAGCTGCGACAGCCAGACATTGGAGGGATAGCTTGCGGGCAACTCCTTCTTTTCCAGACGTTGCAGAACGACCGATCCCGTCGGCCTTTTCGAAGGACGCGTCGCGATATCCCTGGGCGCGGGCCCGGTAACGAAACGTCCCCTCGGCATCGGCAAAACGGACGTTGCCATCCGCGTCGGTGAATCGCGTTGTCGTCACCAACGACTGGTTGCTCACACCGTGTGGAGCATAGCCATTGTCGGAAAAATCGCCGAGCGGTGCATGCCCCGGCGTGCGCGTAACCATGACTTGCCCGATCGGATTGCCCAGCGCATCGACGAACCTGAACGACTCGGCTGCGGCAGGTAACGGTAATCCGACGCAAAGCGCCAGCAAGACAAGTTTGAATGTGGTCACGGAGTGAATGGTTGAGAATCTGAACCGAGCCAACTTACCGTCTGGCTCGGTTCAGTCAAGCACATGATTTGACTACTTGGCCATCGCCTTCTTGATAACCCCGATGACGGCCATGACGACGCCACCACCGACACCGCCGCTGGCAATACTGCCAATGATGCCGCTGATATCCATTTCACCGGCACCGGAAGCGATGCCGAGCATCCCAAGCAGCTGGCCACCGAGGCCGCCTCCCAGGATCCCCGCCAATGAATTGCCGACAGTGCCCAGCGAAAGGTTTTTCATTAACGAACCGGCAACGTTGCCGCCGGCCGCACCGCTGGCTAACTGAATAATAAGTGGTAGCAGGCTTTCCATTTTTGTTCCCCTTACGTTTGTTATTAGTTGTTATTCAGGGTCAAGTGCGCACCTTTGCCATCAGCCCTGCCGCGAATTCTAACACACCGGCTCCCGGGTCCTGATTTGCCAAGCTCCCCTGGAATCCTCACACTCGCGACACCCGCTGAAGAAATTGCAAGGAACAAACAATGTGTCGCTGGCTAGCCTACTCAGGCGCTCCCATCCTGCTCGACGAGGTCCTGTTCAAGACGGACCATTCGCTGATTGACCAGAGCCTGCATGCCGCGGATATATCGGCAACGACCAACGGGGACGGCTTTGGCGTTGGCTGGTACGGCAGCCGTGACTTGCCGGGTGTCTACAAGGACATCCGGCCCGCCTGGAACGACACCAACCTGCAGGCCCTCGCCGCCCAGATAGAGTCGCCGATGTTCCTCGCGCACGTGCGGGCAACGACCGGCACGCCGGTACAGAGAACCAATTGCCATCCGTTCAGTTACCGGAAATGGTTGTTTGTCCATAACGGACTCATCAACGAATACGACAAACTCCGTCGCGACCTGGCCTTTGCAATCTCGCCGGCGCTGTACCCGCTGATTAGCGGCACGACGGATTCCGAGCTCATGTTCCTGCTCGCACTGAGCTTCGGTATGGACGGGGATGTGCAGGCCGGCGTATCGCGAATGGCCGGCCTGGTCGAACACGTGGCGAAACTAAACAATGTCGAGAACGCGCTGCAGATGACGTTGGGTATCAGCAACGGCGAGTCCTTGTATGCCGTCCGGTATTCGACCGTGGGCGCATCTCGCTCGCTGTTTCACAGTGCGAGTCGCGATGAGACGATGGAAATCGCGCCGGACGCCGGTCGTTTCTCAAAGGACGCACGTGCGATCGTCTCCGAACCGTTAAGCAACCTTGAGTCAGAGTGGACTCCTGTGCCGGAAGCGAGCTTCATTACGATTACCGGGGGCGAAATCTCGTGCGTGCCGTTCATACCGACCCTGCCCTAAGGATCGGCCCGCTATCGCTCGGTGGTGCCAGCCGCCCGTCTGCGTCACAATTCGTCCAAAGATCACCGCCCCGGGAATACGTGCCGATCATCGTGACGGACATCAGCGGAGCCTGAACAAGGAATTGGATGAGCGGACTACTCGCATTACTCGATGACGTTGGCGCCATTGCGAAAGTCGCTGCGGCGTCTGTGGACGACGTTTTCGGCCAGGCAACCAAAGCAGGCGCCAAGGCAGCAGGCGCGGTCATCGACGACGCGGCGGTGACGCCAAAATACGTGCGCGGCTTCGAGGCGAGTCGCGAACTGCCCATCGTCTGGCGAATCGCCATGGGTTCGATCCGCAACAAAATGCTTATCCTGTTACCGGCGGGCATGCTGCTGTCTGTTTTTGCGCCATGGGCAATCAACCCGCTGCTGATGCTCGGTGGCAGCTACCTGTGTTTCGAGGGCGCCGAAAAGGTGTATCACGCCCTCTTCCCGCACACCGATGTTTACGTCGAGGCGGATCTCAGTGTCGGCGATCCGCTGCACCTCGAAGAAAAGCGCGTCGCCGGTGCTATCAAGACCGACTTTATTCTCTCGGCTGAAATAATGACCATCGCCCTGGCAGAAATACCGACCGGCAACTTGTGGTCGCAGGCGGCAACGCTGGCTGTCGTGGGTATCGGCATCACGATCATCGTTTACGGCGGAGTTGCTCTCATTGTCAAGGCCGATGACCTCGGGCTGCTGATGAGCCTCAAGGGTCGCCTGGGGGCAACGCGCGCCATGGGTCGTGCCATCGTCAGGGGTATGCCGCGGTTTCTCGTCGCGCTGTCGACGGTCGGTACTGCCGCCATGCTTTGGGTGGGCGGCTCGATCGTAATTCATGGCATGGAATCGCTCGGCCTCACGTGGTTGGGTCACCTGATCCATGACGCGGCGGCGGCCATGGGGCATCTGCTGTCTTTCGCCCAAAGCACGGTCGAGTGGATGGCCAAGGCGACCATGGACGGAGTCTTCGGGCTTGCGCTGGGCCTGCTGCTGATTCCGCTCTCGAGCCGATTACTGGCGCCGACCTGGCAGAAGGTGAAGGGCATGGGGCCGAACCGCAATTAATTCGCGACGTCGAGACTGACCTACCTCGGCCCGATCGTAGCGAGGATAAGATCCCGGTTGTAGCCGTGAAGGGTTTCACGTCCTATCCTGATCAACGGAACACCCTGCCCACCGAGTTCGCTGAACTGTCGATAGTGTTCTTCGGAGCGCTCGATATCCCGTTCGAGGTAGTCGATATCTTCTTCGTCGAACAACTCGCGGGTCATCCGGCAAACCCCGCACCAGGAGGTCGAGTACATGACGATCGCGCCGTCCCGCTCGGCGGAATAGCTAGCGCCGGCGACCGAGTAACGCGCATCCTCAGATGGATCGTTGCCACTGCCAAGGTACAGGTAAAGGCCAGCAATCAAGGCTATGACAGCAATCTTTTTCATGGCAGGCGTCCGTGCGGCTGGTCGTGAAACTACTCCGCCGGAAGTATTTCACTGCTCGCGACACCACGTCTGGTCAACGGTCACAAAACCGGGGCTCGCAACCTGACCGCTTTCACACTTTTGCAAAACCGAACAGTGCAGCCTGACCCCATGCAGCAAAACGCTCTCTATTGGTCTTTGCCTTTGTCGCGGTCCCGGGGCCCCGCCGTGTCGCGAACCCAGCCGATCAGTGAATAGACCTTGCGCAAGGCGAGCTGTAGCTGCTCGAGATTCTCGAAGCCGATAGTGACGGCATGACCACCGTCCGGGCGATTTTTGAACCTGACCTCGAGACCGGCCTCCTTAGTTAGCTGCTTTTGCAACCAGCGTGTCTGGATATCCACAGCCGAGGCCTTGTTGGTCGGCTTGTCCTCGTTCGGAGCTACCAGCACCTCCGCCACGAGATGCTCAACCTGTCGAACAGACAGTTGCTCCGCTGCGATTCGCTGCGCCATCGACGTCTGCTGCGCGGTAGTCAACGGCAGCAAGGCTCGCGCATGCCCCATATCCAGGCGCCCGGCCGCGAGCAACTCACGCGCCTCGTAGTTGAGGTCCAGCAGCCGCAAATAATTGCTCACCGAGGAGCGTGATCGACCGATGCTGTCGGCGGCCTGCTGATGCGTCAGGCCGAACTCCGTGGTCAACCGCAGCAACGACTGGGCAATTTCAACGGGATTCAGGTCCTCGCGCTGCAGGTTTTCAATGAGCGCGATCGCCAGCGCCGATTGATCATCCAGTTCCCGTATGACGACCGGCACCGTTTCCAGCCCGGCGAGTTTGGCCGCTCGCCAGCGACGCTCGCCGGCCACAATCTCATGGGCTACAAAACCAGCGCCGGCGTCGGAGCCGCAGAGCGGCCTGACCAGGATCGGCTGCAAGACGCCCTGCTCCCGGATCGACATCACCAGATCCGCGAGACCCTCTTCGTCGATGGCCTGCCGGGGTTGCGACTGTCCCTGGACCAGTTCCGATACCGGCAATTCGAAAATCGCCGTCGGTCCCGCTCGGCGCCGGGCGTCACCCGAGGTGCCGCCGCTACCCAATAGCACGTCCAACCCGCGCCCTAATTTCTTCTTCTTGACCATGTGACTGCTTGGCGATTTTGTCCCCATACTTTACATGGTAATCACGACCTCGGATGCCCCATTCGGCGCGCCCGATACGGCGCGCTACGGGCGCTCAAGCCGTCGAACGAGCGTGAACAATTTATCCAGCTGTGCCATGGACTTAGCGACTTTTATTAAGACCAAATCTAATAAACACCTCGATTTCACATAATTCAGCGGCCAAAACGGACCTGTTTCACAAAAAAGACCCGTTGGAATCGCGCAGACGCGGCCATTTTCCTACGATGGCAACAGTATTGGCACGTTCACCTTCATCTGGCAGGGAAAATTCCGATGCATAGACCACCGACGCTAAGTGCAGCACCGCAGCTTCCTGCGTGCAAACTGAGTCTCTCCGAGCTGCTTCTGCACGCCCTCGTTATCGAACTCGAGGCAGTACAACGATACCAAGCAACTCGCCGACATGATGGAGCAAACCGGCAACGACAAGGTCGCGAAGATCTTCGCGAAAATGGCCGAGATCGAGGCCGGACACGCGGAGATAATCGACGAGAAGATCCGCGGCCGCCGCCTGCCGATGCTAACACCGAGCCAGTACCACTGGCCGGGACCCGAGGCACCGGAAAATACCGACAGCGCCAGGCTGTTCCAACTGATGACGCCGGCCCAGGCGATGTCACTGGCGCTCGACAATGAGAAGCGCGCCTACGAGTTTTTCGCCGATGTCGTTGATGACAGCACCGACGAATGCGTGCGCGACATGGCCGCGGAATTCGCCGCAGAAGAGGCGCAACACGTCGAGTGGGTCGAAGAATGGCTTGGCCAGGAGCTGGCCAGTCACGCGGGCGCCTGAGCGCCCCCTGCTTTCCCGCGGCGCTAACCTTCCACGCAACGTTTGCCCGCTGCGTCAGTTGCCGCGCGGCCCAACCCGAAACAGCGCGAGTCGCGCGCTCTACCCTGTAGGACTCGCGCCATCACGATGGTAACCTTCGCAACTTAGGCCTTTCAGAGGAATGTCAGTGATCAATACGGACGTGGTTATCGTCGGTGCCGGGCCCTGTGGCCTGTTCCAGGTTTTCGAACTCGGCTTGCTCGGCCTGAAAGCTGAGGTCGTCGATTCAATTCGCCAACCTGGCGGCCAGTGCACCGAGCTATATCCCGACAAACCGATCTACGACATCCCCGGCATTCCCGTCTGCTCGGGCGAAGAACTCACGGAAAACCTGCTCAAGCAGATCGAACCGTTCGAGCCCGGCCTGCACCTCAACGAAGAAGTCACCGTGGTTCGAAAAGACGGTGACAACGACTTTTACCTCGAGACCGGCAGTGGCAAGCAGTTTCATGCCCGGGCGGTCGTCATCGCGGCGGTGTCGGCTCGTTCCAGCCGCGGCAACTGCGCCTGCCCGGCATCGACAATTTTGCTGCCAGCAACCTGCATTACCGCGTCCGCGACCCGCAGCAGTTCGCGGGCAAGAAACTCGCGATCCTCGGCGGCGGCGATTCGGCGCTTGACTGGGTGGTCGAACTGGCTGACATCGCCCAACACATCACGCTGGTGCACCGTCGCGACGAGTATCGCGCGGTGGAGGCCACCGTCGCGAAAATGCGGCAGCTGGTCGCCGACGGGCGCATGGACACACTCGAGAACGCCAAAGCCTCGGCCGCCTCATTGGTGGACGGTGCTATTACCTCGCTCACGGTTCAGCCGAAGGATGCCGAGGACGTCGTGCTGGAGGTCGATGACGTACTGGTGTTTTTCGGACTGGCACCGAAGCTTGGCCCCATCGCCGAATGGGGTCTCGACATCAATCGCAAGACCATCAACGTTGACACCGAAAAGTTCGAGACCTCGGTGCCCGGCATCTATGCGGTGGGCGACATCAACTTCTACCCGGGCAAGAAGAAGCTCATCCTGTGCGGTTTTCATGAAGCGGCACTGGCCGCTTTCGCCATCAAGCAGCAAGTTGAGCCCGACCAAAAAGTGCGCGTGCAGTACACAACTACCAGCCCGCTGATGCATGAGCGGCTGGGCATCGCCGACTGACTCGACTCCGGGCGAAGCTGCCCGGTGAATACCACGGCGTAGAGCAGCGACCCCGCTGTGGTCACTCGGCGCTAGCATCCAGCGCGGCATGCGACCGGCATCATCAAGCCCTGACCGGGTCGTGCAGCGCACCCCTCCTGCCCCGTCGTTCGTTCCCATCTAGGTATTTCTGCGAATTGCTGACGCCGCCCGTTAGCGCGAATTTGATAACGGGCCTTTGGATACTATGCCGCGGAAGAACGCTATGGCCGAATTGGAACTCAACAGGGAAACCGTGCACGGCCTGATCGACATGGCGCATGAATTTCATGCCCGGGATGACGTCTTTTTCACCGAAGAACCCGAGGTCGCGGACGAGTACTGGTCCAGCCAGGTGACGGCGGAGTTCGAGCAGGACCCGTATTACCAGGAACTGAAAACCACCATCGAGGACCTGGAGCCGGACCAGCAAATTTCGCTGGTGGCGCTGGTCTGGCTGGGACGCGGTGACTTCGCGTTGGAGGAGTGGCCTGACGCACTGGGTACCGCGGCAGAACGCTGGAACGCGCATACGGCCGACTACCTGATCGGCACCTCGCTGCTCGCCGACTACCTGGCGGAAGGCCTGCAGCTATTCGACACCGAGGGTGCTCAATAAATAGAAGTCACATTAAACATAGTTGGTAACTATATGACTTTTCGTATTTTTAGTAACTCTTTTGAGCATGGGCAAGCGATCCCCATCGAACACACCTGTGACGGTGCCGATGTATCACCACCACTGTCGTGGTCCGGCATCCCGGCAGACACTCGCAGCCTCGCACTGCTGGTCGATGACCCTGATGCACCGGACCCGGCGGCGCCCACAACGGTCTGGGTACACTGGATACTGTATAACCTGCCCGCCGATTGCCGTGGACTCGCGCAGGCCGTTGCTGACGATGCGCTACCGAGCGCTACGCGCCATGGCAGCAACGACTGGCAGCGCACCGGCTACGGTGGCCCCTGCCCGCCCATTGGCCGCCATCGCTATTTTTTCAAACTGTTCGCGCTGGACAGCGAGCTGCCGAACCTCAAGCAGCCGACAGCGGCCGCACTGCAACAGGCGATGCAAGGCCACATCCTGGCCGAAACCTGCCTGATGGGAACCTACTCGCGCCACTAGGGACCGTCGGCGAAGGCCCCGGAGCTAGCGACCAATTGACGTCCGGGCGGCAAGGCGCCAAATGCGCCTCTGCGAGAGGGCCAGTTTTCGGCCCGATCCGGAACCGCCTGAAATAGCGACTCCGGCGGCGCTTCGCCGCGCAGACGATCCAGTTGGGCCAGTCGCCCTGTGCTGCGCATATTTCGTCGATTGCTGCAGCGAGGCCCCTGCCCGATCGCGGGAAGTGCGATCAGTCCGTCGACTGCCTTCGTCTCGCAATATGTCGCGGGCGTCAGTCTGCATAGCCTCGAGCGTCTCGGCTGCTTTCGATGATACGCATTGACGCGAAAGGGGTTCGCCGCCTGCTGCTCCAGCATCGTCCGCGCACTGGCGAAAGATGGCTGCGACCTCGAGGTTAAATTGCGTCGAGTTCGTCACTGCCAACAGGGACGACTGCTTCGCACATTCGGCATTGTCGACGCATGGCGCGGTCATGTCCTCGGTATCCACGAGCCGGATTCGGCATTTCAGGCGCGACAGTTTCATCGTAGATCGGCCGCCATCTGAAAAACGACGGCGCGATCAAGCACGTCTGAGTCGGAGCCGAGCAGTTCGTGAATTCTCGCTAGATCTCCTGCTCGGCCACGATTTCGAACGCGAAGTCGAGTTTTCGCTTCGGTTGCAAGCTGCTGTGAGTCGCGTTCTGACGCCTGCGAACACGGCCTCTTTGTCTAGCTGCTCCGCGCGCGTCGCCGTGAAATCGGTGCGGGCGCACCGCTGAACTCGGGAAATCTCTCGCGGTAAACGGCAGACTGGCTGCCCTGCGCCGCCGGTCATCGCTGACAAGAACACTGTAACGAGCTCGGTTTCCTGGCGATCGGCCAGATGCTCCGTCACCGCGCGCCAGAGGTCTTGCAGCGACGTTCGATTCCGTTCATCGCCAGCAGTATGCGGCGAACGTCAGTCACGGTGTTCTGTCACCGCCGACTCCTTCGGCAAAACGTTGCCGTTTTGTCGCGTAACTCGACGAGTTTGTCTTCGACCATGTCGATTTATCAGTCGCGGACGGGAACGTATTGTCTTTGTCTCGCTCGCCCGCCGGGCGGCCGGTCAGCAACTCGACGACTTCGTCAATAGTCAGGCTCGCGGCAAAGACCGTGAATCGTTCTTGCTCGAACAGCGTCGACTACCTCCTCGTGACAGCATCAGGTGTTTGACGTTGTCCTGAGGAATGATCGACGGCATGCGAACCGTCCAGACCTCTTTCCTTGCAGACCTGGCAAAGTAAGCCCTCGATCTTTTCGTTGACGCCGCCGATTGCCTGCACGCGACCGAGCTGATTGACCGAGCCCGTTACCGCGAGATTGCTGCCTGATCGGTACGCCGGCATATTGACGACAACAGTGCGCAGAGTTCCGCGACCGATGCGCTGTCGCCTTCGACGCCGCCATAGGATTGCTCGAATACGATGCTGCCGTGCAACGACAGCGGTACGTCAGGGCGCGTAGCGCGCCGACAGCGCCGCCGACAGAATCATCACGCCTTTCGAGTGTATTGCGCCGCCGAGCTTGACTTCGCGCTCAATATCGACGAGGTCGCCCTTCGCCCACCCGCGTCGTCGCCGTGATCCGCACCGGATGGCCGAAGCGGTGCTCGCCCAGTTCCGTGACTGAGAGTCCGTTCACCTGGCCGACGCATTCCCCGCACGTGTCGATGAGCAGCGTATCTGCGCCGGATGGCATCGACGATGCGCTTTTGCTGTAGGCGGTTTTGGCGATCGTTCTCGCTGCCAGCATGGCTTCGTCGATGTCGTCGGCCTCTACCTGGCTATCGCCGCGCTGCCTTGCCCAGTAGTCCGCCTGCATCAGCAGATCGTCGAGCGAGCGCATGTGCATCGAGAGCGTTCCCTGTCTTCGCGTGCCGGCTCGCTGCTCGATGACCTTGCCCAACGGCCGCCTCGCCGAACGGCAACAGCTCTCTGTTCTGCTGAATGCGCTCGGCGATCAGTCCGGCGTACGCCGTTTACGTTGTCGGTCGAGCGCTCGATGTCATCGTCAAGATCGGCAGCGACTTTAAACAGGTCGCCAACTCTCTGTCGTAGGCGCCAACGGTAGTAGAGCCAGCGCTCGCCGATCAGGATGATCTTGATATCGAGCGGGATGGGCTCGGGCTTTAGCATCGTCGTGGTGGCGAAACCGCAGGTGTCTCCGCCGGCGACTCGATACGGACCTGCTTGCGTAAACAGCGCCTGCTTCAGCGCGTCCCAGACAAACGGGCGCCCGAGGACGCGGTGGATGTCGAGCACCAGGTAACCGCCGTTGGCCTGCAGCAAAGCGCCCGGATCGAACCAGCCGGAAATCGGTCAACAACGCGCCCATCTCGGCGCGGTGCTCGACCTTGCCGATCAGATTCGGGTAGCTGGGATTCGGCTCGTAGAATATCGGCGCCGCCGCATCCGGCCTCGTTGCTCACGATGAGGTTGACTTCGTACGACGCGAAAATGGCCGACGGATCATCTGCCTCAGAAACGGCAGCGCCGGCGCTTCGGAGTGGCGAAACTCCTGCGCATTTTCGATGATGTCGCTGCTGAACCTGCCTCGAGGTACGCCAGCACGGCGGGAAGATCCGCGTACGATTCTTATTCAGATCATCCAGCAGCACGCTCGACTGCATGCGCCGTTATCCGCCAGAATCTCAACCGCAGCACATTTTCTTGTAGACTCATGCGCTCGCCCGCTGCCGAGCCCGATAATGCGAAAAGACGGACTGAGCCAGAAAGCGTATGTGCCGATCGCCGAGGGCGATACCTACGACCCCTTTGTCGACCCGAACGAGTCGCCCACCGAGTTCACGCTGAAGTCGGTCGGTCTCGGAATCCTGTTCGGCATTATTTTCGGCGCGGCAAACGCCTATCTCGGGCTGCGCGCCGGCCTGACCATCAGCACCTCGATCCCCGTGGCAGTGATGACCGTAGCCGTGTTTCGTGCGTTATCAAGTGTCGGCATCAAGGGCACGATCCTCGAAACCAATATTTCGCAGACGACGGGGTCGGCCTCCAGTTCGCTGGCGAGCGGCGTCATCTTTACGCTGCCGGCCCTGTTCATGTGGGGGATGCCGCCGGAGCTGCTGCAAATGACGCTGCTGGCGATGTGCGGTGGCCTGCTCGGGATCCTGTTTATGATTCCGTTACGGCGTTTCCTCATCGAGCGGGAGCACGGCAAGCTGCCCTATCCCGAGGGCACCGCGTGCGCTGAGGTGCTTGTGGCCAATGAGATAGGCGGCGGCCGGGCGCGCTTTGTGTTCTACGGGCTCGCCGGTGGTGCGCTGTTCAAGTTTCTTACCTCCTGGCTACGGGTCATTCCGGGCGACGTGCATCTCAAAATTCCGTTCCTGAAAAAAGGTGAAGTCGGGATGGATCTCTCGGCCGCGCTGTTCGGCGTGGGTTTTATCTTGGGACCCCGCATTGCGGCCGTGATGGTCGGCGGCGGCCTGCTCTCCTGGCTGGTGATTATTCCCGCAATGGCCTACTGGGGCGACGCCCGGACCACGCCGTTTTTTCCGGAAACCATACAGCTCATCCACGACATGTCACCACGCCAGATCTGGACGCGCTACGTCCGCTATATCGGTGCTGGCGCCGTGGCGACCGCGGGCATAGTTACATTGATACGCAGCATCCCGGTGATGGTCAGCAGCTTCCGTATCGGTGCCACAGAGCTGAGTGAGCGCGTCGCCGACACAGAGGGCAACCGGAAAGTGACATTGCGAACCGACCGTGACTTGCCGTTGCGCTTCGTCGGCATCGGCATACTACTGGTTGCGGCGGTGCTTATATTTGTGCCGCAGGTCTTCGGCGCCATCGGCGGTATCGGCATACGCACGGTTGCAGCGGTCTGTGTGGTCATCTTTGCGTTCTTCTTTGTGACGGTCGCCTCGCGCATCGTCGGGCTCGTCGGCGTTACCAGTAATCCGACCAGCGGCATGACCATCGCGGCGCTGCTGGGTACGGCATCCATCTTCCTGGTGTTCGGCTGGACCGACGCCATGGGAAAAGCTGCGGCACTCACCGTCGGCTGCGTCGTCGCGATCGCGGCGTCCATTTCGGGCGACACGTCGCAGGACCTCAAGACCGGCTTCCTGCTGGGGGCGACACCGCGTCGCCAGCAGACGGCCGAGTTGATCGGCGTGCTGACCTCCGCGACCTTCGTGTGCCTGACCGTGCTGGCACTCGGTAAAGGCTTTGGCTTTGGCAGTACCGAACTGCCGGCGCCGCAGGCGACGTTGATGAAGCTCGTTATCGACGGCGTGCTCGATCAAAATCTGCCCTGGTCGCTGGTGGCTATCGGGGCCGGCATCGCGCTGGTGTGCGAAGTGGCGCGTATTCCCTCGCTGCCCTTTGCCGTCGGTGTTTACCTGCCCGTGTCCACGATGACGCCGATCTTCGTCGGCGGCCTTATCCGCCTCTGGATGGAACGCAACGCCGCGGATGAAGCAACGGCAGCCGACCGGCGTGAGCGCGGCGTGTTGCTCGGCAGCGGATTCGTGGGCGGCGAAGGCTTGCTGGGGGTCGGTATTGCGCTGGTTGCCGTTGCCAAGAGCCGACGACCCGATGGCATTGGCACGGAGTGGCTCGGCAGCGAAATCACGGCCATGATCGCGGGAGCCGCGGCGTTCGCCCTGTTTATCGCGTGGTTTTTCCGCTCCGTTCGTGGCCAGGCGAAGTAACCACAGACCTTAATCGGAGAGCCAGCTATGACAGTAAGAAAAGGCAAGTGCTTGTGTGGTGCGGTAGAGATCAGAGCTCTCGAAGCCGAAGACGCGGTCGGCGCCTGTCATTGCACGATGTGCCGGCGATGGGGCGGCGGTCCGTACATGGAGGTGGAATGCGGTACGGAAGTCGAATTCAGCGGCGAGGAACACATCGCCCTGTTCGACTCATCAGCCTGGGCGGAGCGCGGCTTCTGCAAGCACTGCGGGAGTCATCTTTTCTATCGATTCAAGAAGACGGGACGGCACGGGGTGCCGGTCGGGCTGTTCGACGACGATGCCGGCCTCACGTTTCAGCACCAGGTCTTTATCGACGAAAAGCCGGGGTTTTACGAGTTTGCGAACGCCACGAAAAACATGACCGGGCCTGAAATCATCGCAAAGTACTCGCACCTCCTGAACGAATAGGCCAGCCGGGATACCCGTTCGATACGTCCGAACTCACGCGAACCAGTCCGGATTTCGGCATCCGGCGCCGCCCTGCAGATTATGTCGTATCGAACCGATGGGCAGGATACGTTACCCGGCTGCGCTACAGCACTGGCTGCATCCTTTAGCTTACTCAGACCCCATTTGTTCGAATGGCTCCCGTCTTGCGAATGATGCATAATTCATAGCGTACTGGCGGGGAAAAGAGGCGAGCATTAAGGCTGCAGAGACAGTCAGTGACCGCCGGACACAAACCAAGGCCGCCCTGACATTTGTAGCACTCGACTACATCCTGCGATAGAGGCGTCATGCGGTGGAACACAAGAGCGACAAAAACGATTCCGACCCTCCTACAGTGGGCTCCTGGGACGAGGACGAACACAGCAGTAAGGAATTCGATGACGCCGTAACCTCAGAGCTGTCGGTGGAACGCTTCACCGGGATGATGGTGGTTTCGGCGGACCAGAAACTGCAAGGGTCGGAGACAGCGAAGGCCGACGACGCGGCAGGCGAGCCGTCTGAACCGGCGCCAACCGCGAACGACAAGCCCTTGTTGTCCGGCTACCTGCTCGGTGATCGCTTCGAAATCGTCGCCCTCGTCCACTCCGGCGGTATGGGCCATGTCTACAAAGCAATTGACACACGGCGGCATCGGGGTGCCTCCGAACAGGTGCACGTCGCGATAAAAATGATGCGGCGCTCGCTGGCGCCGCGGCTGGACGCGCAGTTGGCGCTGGAGCGAGAGGCCGCCAAAACCCAGCATCTGTCACACCCCAATATCGTCAACGTCTTCGACTTCGACCAGCATGGCGACCAGTTTTACCTCGTCATGGAATGGCTGGAGGGTGAATCCGTTAACGCACTGCTAAGACGCACCAGCGGCCAGCGGCTCGAACCGCACTTCGCCTGGCAAATTGTCGAGGGCATTGCGCGCGGTCTGCAAAACGCGCATTCAAACAACGTCGTTCATGCGGACATCAACCCGTCCAATATTTTTATCACCGAAACTCATGAGATCAAATTGCTGGATTTCGGTGTCGCACGTTTCACCAACGACCCAAAGCACGAGGAAGGCAACCAGTCCGTCTGGGTAACGCGCACCTACGCCAGCCCTGAAGTGCTGTCGGGCAAAACCCCGACCTTCGAAGACGACATCTTTGCGCTGGGCTGCATCGCGTATCGCCTGCTGAGCGGGACGCACCCGTTTGGCGGCTCTCCCTCCATTGAGGCACAGCAGGCGGGCTTCACCGTACCGCGCATACCGGGCCTTGCCCAATCACAATGGCGGACACTCAATCGCGCGCTGTCCTACGACAGGGCGGACCGGCCAAACACGGCCAGCGTTTTCTACGAGCATGCCCCGGAGCCCACGGCGTTAAGTCTGCTGGCCGACAAGATTCGCGGGCTTTCGAGCAAGCAATGGCTTATGGCGGGCGGTGCGGCTGCGCTTCTTCTCGCCGTGACCTGGTGGCTATCCCGCCCCGATCTCGACACTGTACCGCCACCCGCACCCGAAATTGCGGCGGCGGATGAAGACGCCGCGTTGGCCACAGGCGAGGTCGGCGTCGATGCGAGCACGACCGGCACCGAAGCCGCGTTAGCCGATTTACTCAGCCGTGCGGCTATCGCGATGGACGAACAGCGTCTTGTCACGCCGGACACGGACAATGCGCGCAACCTGTACCGCGAAGCACTGGCGCTTGACCCGGCCAACGCCGACGCAACGGCCGGCCTGCGCGCGATCAGCGACCTTTACGTCGAGCAGGCGAATACGGCGCTGGGAAGTGACAACCCGCAGCAGGCGATCGCTGCACTGGCCATTGCCAGCGAGACCGATTCATCCAACCCGGCCATTGCGATCGTGGAACAGCTGCTGTCGGCGCAGGCAACTGACCTGCTGTCGCAGGGCTCGGCTGGCCGTCGCCGAGGGGAATACAGAGCGCGCGCAACAGTTGCTGGCGGAAGCCGAGCGCTTCCCGAATGCCGATGCCGGGGCCATTGAGTCCCTTGCCAGCCAGATAGAGAATCGTGTGGCCGAGGAACGGTTGCTCGCGAGAGTCGAGACAGTGGATGCGCACATACGCGCCGGCCGGCTGCTGACGCCGGCCTCCGGCAATGCGCAGGCGTTGTTGCTGCAGCTAAGAGAGGACTACCGGGGCGAACCGCGGTTGGTCGCATCGATGAATCGCCAGGCAGAGCGTTTGCTCGCGCGTGCCGGCTTCGCCGTCGCGTCGGGAGATTTTGACGAGGCAACGACACTCCTGAACGCAGTCAACGTCCTCGGCGTGATGCCCAATGAATTGTCCGCTGCGCGTTCATCGCTGCAGAGCGCGAGAGCCAGGGCCGCGACCCCAGCGGTCGCACCCACGCCGGCGCCGCAACAGGACATCCCACCCGAGAGTGTGGCAAGCGAAAGCGAGACAGCGGCACCCTCGCCTGCCAGCGCCGATGATGCGGCTGCAGACGAACCGCAAGCAACAGCGAGCACAGTAGTAACCGAATCCGTTTCCGTTGAAGAAGCCGACGCAACGGTGGCTGACGCGACCGGCGACGCAGGGCTTCCGATTGAACGATCCGCAGCAGCAATCGGAACGGACACGAACACACGGGAAGCTGCCCGCCGAACAATCCGGCTCGACCACGGCCGAAGAGGCGGCACCCGACCGCGTCATGACGCTCGCCGACCTGCAGATCCAGAAATACGTGGCACCGAGGTTCCCGCGCAGCGCGAGGCGCCGGGATATCGAGGGGTTTGTCGAGCTGACGTTCAACGTTAATCCGGATGGCCGCACGGACAACATCGAGATTTTACGCTCCGAACCTACCTCGATATTCGCAGGAAGTGCCGAGAAAGCCGTAAGCCAATGGCAATTTGCAGAGCGTGAGGAAGCGGTAACCACCAAGGTCACCCTGAACTTTACGCTGGCACCGTAAGGGCAAGTCGGATACCGGTTGGTTGCTGAGCCGCCCATTCGCAATATAGCTGTTCGCCATCCACAATCCCGGCCTAATCCCTCGGCTACCACGATTGTCGTCTTTGAAGCCTCGGCTTTACGACCTGCTTTGCTTTTGCAGCCAGCGGAACTGCATCGAATACCCGATGAGAAAAATGACGACAAACGCCAGGTAAAATTTCAACAACATCGGGTCCTCTGGATTGGTGAGAACCGGATCCCCGACCGGCAGGCGCAACAGTCCGTCAGTGATTGCAGGGATCATGTGAAAAAGTATCGTTCCCGAAAAACACAGCGCTTGTAAGTATTTCGCTATCTTCGCGAATACCGGCAGCTTCATGACAAGCAAACCAGCGGCCAACGCCAATAAGGTCAGAACCGCAAGGGCGTGGACCGGCCCAAATCCACCGTGTTTGTAAATCATCAGGGCGGTCACGGCTGCGACCAGCGTGCAGGCCAAATACAGTTGGCCGGTTTTTTGCTCAGGCGTAATGACTTTGTAGACCGCCAACGTGTAAAAACCTGCGACCAGGGCGACGATGGCAACGAGGGTGTGAATCCAACCCAGTAAGGTAATTCCCGGCAAGGTCCTGGCCCTTATTTTTTCAGCATCGAATTGCAGTTTAGGTGAACGCTGGAAACAGGCCTAGTCCACGATGCAGTCCAGCCACAGAAATGCCATCTCACCTGCAACGTTTCGCGCTACATGATTGGGCGACACATACTGTATTGCCCCTTTGCTTCTCCAGCTACAAACCGTCATTGAGTCACCGTAATGCGCTGTTGTATTCTTGGTTATCCGTATTTCTGAATCGGAAAGGGGAATCAAATGGCACTGGTAAGCTACCGCACACGCGTCAACGCATCGATCGACACACTCTGGACGCACCTTCTGGAGAAAGTCGAAACACCCGAAAAGTTTATTCCGGCCGTGACGCGTTCGGAGATTCTCGGGCGGCCGGGCCCAAACTCGGTGGACCGACTGATGTATCTCGATGACGGCAGCGGCGAGCAGCCGACGCGTGAAATCATCACGAGCGATATCCACACACGCTGCATCGTCTTCAAGATGATCGACAATCCCGTTTGGAGTGGCTTTGTCACGAACACGATACTGGACGATCGCGACGGCCTCGAACTCGACATCACCATGCACTGGCAAGCCAAGGAACCTGGTCACCCTGCCGAGAGCGCACCATGGGCGGACATCGTCAAGGAAGCGGTTCTGCAAACCAAGAGTCTCGCGGAAGCTGAATAACCGCTAGCGCCCGCGTTTGGAGCGCGACGGATGTAACACCATCACGTTGGACACCGTCGACGGCTAGCATCGGTGATTTACCGGCCGCTCAAATTCAGTTTTTCGACCGCACGATCTGGATGGCTGCTCACGCCCGAAGCGGACGTTCAAACCGCCAGACCTCTTGAATTCCTGACCGGCGGCAGTCCAATGGACTTTATCAACTGCTCCGAGATAACGGGGCCGAACCAGTTATGAGTCTATACCAGCCGCGTCGACAGCTTAGCCGGCGAAGCCCACGCCCTCGTCGGTCTCGGCAGTACGGATCAGCCGGCTATCAAGGACCGCCGCCTGGCGATGCTTGACGGCGTTCCTGTAGTCCGGATCGGTGACCATTTCGAGAAAAGCGCCGGCCGTTGGATAGCGTGCAATAAAAATGAGATCCCAATGCTGGTCTCTGGGGCCGATGACCATAAGTTCCGGTATAGCCGCGCCAGACAATCTCTCCGCCCACTCGCTGAAAAATCGGGGCGCTCTCCCTGCCGTAGGTCGCATAGGCCGCGGCGCCGCTGACCTCCCGACCGTCCTCGTACGCCGCCTTGTCACGGAAGCGCAGCAAGTTGAGCATCATGATCGGCTTGTCGCGAGGCAGCTTTTTAAATGCCTCGAACTGGTCGCGCTCCGGATCTATGTGGCAGGACATGGCTTTACCTCAGTTATCGTGACCTGGCCGACGTCTAAGTGCAGTCGGCAGGTCGAATACGCCCAACACTCAAAAAAGTGTAGTGCATCGTTGCGATCTCTCTGACAAGAATCAAGCGAACGCCGCGGTCAACACAGGTCGCATCAAACCCGAACCTGCAGGATCAGGCGTCCTCAATGACGACAGCGGTACCCACGGCAAGCAACTCCGCCGCACCGCCCATCATGACCGAGGTTGTGAAACGCGTTGCCACAATGGCGTTGGCACCCAGTGATTCGGCCTCCGAGGCCATGCGGTCGAGGCTTTGTTCGCGACTCTCGGCCATCAGCTTCGCGTATTCGTGTACCTCACCACCGACAATGTTGCGCAGGCTCGCCATAATGTCCTTGCCTATATGGCGGGCACGGACGCTGTTGCCGCGGACTAGCCCTAAGGATTTGACGATGCGTTTGCCTGCAATGGTCTCGCTGGTCACAATAATCATTGTTCAGATCTCCACGTCTTTGTATTTGTCCGTTTTTCGTTCGATCAGTCGCTGCCGCAAGACCGACAGGAAAAGTAGCGCAAGCCCACCGTAGATGCCGCCAATAATCAGTCGTTCCACCAGCGTCAATGACGAGTCAAAGACGAAGTGATAGACACCAACGCCCGCCGCGACCAGCACACCACCGAGAACCAGTAACCAGCCGATACCGTGCGAGGTCCGCACGGCAACGTCGTCCATACTTTCTCGCCAGACATCCTGGTCCACTTCGCTTAGTCGCGCCTTGCCAATACTGTCCCGTAGCATTTTAAGCTCCTCGAGGTTTCCCCTGCATTCCGCGCAGGCGTCGCAGTGAATCTCGACGCGCTGGCGCTGTTGCTGTGTCAGTTCCTTGTCCAGGTAGCCGGACAAGAGCTCTCCTACATGTTCGTCAGTTGAGTTGATCTTATTTGCCATGATCTTTTAGCATCTCCTTCAATGCGAGGCGCGCCCGATGCAGCCTCGACATGACCGTTCCTTGCGGTACACCGAGGACGTCGGCGACTTCGGCATAGGTCAGGTCCAGAAAGTCCCGCAGCACGATAATCTGCCGCTGCTCGCCCGGCATCGACGCCAGCGCCCGCTTCAGTGCCTCGTCCCGCTGCGCGCCCTGCAGAGCCTGTTCCGGCGTCGCCGCGGTGTCCGCCAACTCATCGACGGGCATGTCGCTACGGCGCCGGCGGCGCAGCATATCGAAACAACGGTTGCGGACAACTCTCAGGAACCAGGGCTTCAACGGACCTTTCGTATCGTCGTACGCCGCTGGCCGCGTCAACGTTGTCGCAAACGCTTCCTGTACGGCGTCAGCAGCATCATCCGCATTGCCAAGAATCTGTATGGCCAGCGCATGTGCGCCCCCGCCGAGTTGTACCAGTTCCTGTTTCATTTCGTGGATATTCATGTGTCTTAGTCTACATACGCGCGGGATCGCGATTTATTCCCCATAATAGTAAATTGGGGTCGAACCGCAATTTACTCACGAAACCCCGGTCACAAGGGCCCGATGTACGTTCCCAGGGAAAAACGGCTGTGTCATCCGATAATGTGAGCAGGACATTGGAACTTTGCCTCAGTCTCGGACACGCCCGGTTTCGCGTCACGATCGAGCGCGCAGCGGACACGCGTTGCCTCAGGCCGTTGTCTGGCAAGACCCACTGCCCTTTTTGATTCGCCGGAGTAACAAGGCGCACGATGCATTCACAGCTCGCTACTTCAGAATACCTTTTGATTTGCTCGTCGCAGAGAACCAGACGGCGAAGATACTCAGCACCATGAACAAGTATTTCGACCCCGATTTGGGAAGTTCGAATCACACTCGCCACGTCGGCTAATACGAACGCCCGGAACATGATAATCACGACACAGAGCAAGGAAATGACATAGGACGTAAGCGCCCAGGCACGCCGCAACAACAAGCCAATTGCCCCGAGCACCCGCGTGATTGCGGCCAGCAGTGACACACCGATCACCCAGCTCGGGATCGCGGCAATGTAGTCGGCGTATTCCTGCTTAATGACGCCCTCTGCCACCAGCGCCGCGGAATCGTCGGGCGTGGCGACAAAAAACGAGAAAAAAACCAGGCCGGCGTAAGCCAGACCCCCAGGTCAGCAGGAAATAGGAAATGAGCTGAAACGATGTGCCTGGCGTGTTTTCTGCGGGATCCATAGCTATTTCGCTCGTCACGAATCAGAGCTTTGCCGGCATAAATCCCTGTCACGCAATGAACCGCGTTGCCTTACGATTTCGCGATAGCCGGCTCATCCTCAATCCGTTCGATCGTGAACCCGGTAAAGCCGTAGACAACCGAAACCAGTGGGTTGATCAGATTAAAGAACGCAAACGGAAGATAGGCAAACGTCGCGACACCCAGTGTAGCGGCCATGTACGCCCCGCAGGTATTCCACGGCACGAGCGGCGACGTCAGCGTGCCGGAATCCTCGATCACCCGTGACAGGTTCTTGGGCTGGATCCCGCGGCGCTGGAATTCTGCCTTGAACATCTTGCCGGGCAGGACGATGGCGATGTACTGGTCCGCTGCAACGATGTTGATACCAATGCACGTCAGTACCACGGTCATCATTAGTGTGCCGGTTGATTTGGCGGCCGCGAGCGACGCACGAATAAGCCGCATCAGCATACCGCTGTACTCGAGCACCGCGCCAAAGGCCATTGCCGAGAGAATCAGCCAGATCGTCACCAGCATGCTGCTCATGCCGCCCCGCGAAAGCAGATCGTCAACCTCCGGCACGCCGGTGGCGGATGTGTAGCCATCGGCAAGCGCCAGCCACACGCCCTTGGTCATCGCCAGCGCCGGCGTCAGATCCGGCGAGTCGGCAAACGCGAGCACGGCCTCCGGCTGCAAGACCAGCGCTACAAACCCGCCGAAGAGCGCGCCGAACAGGATCGTCGGCAGTGGCGGCACTTTGCGATACGCCATCAAGAACACCACAACCAGCGGAATCATTGCCAGCGGCGTAATGTTGAAGGCTTCGTTGAGCGTGCTGCGCAGGGACAGCAGTGCGTCAGTGTTGGACTGCACATCGGCACCAAAGCCGAGCGTGGCAAACAGGATCAACGCGATCGTAAAAGACGGCGTGGTGGTCCACGCCATGTGCCGAATATGGGTAAAAAGATCGGTGCCCGCGACGGCGGGCGCCAGGTTCGTGGTATCCGACAACGGCGACATCTTGTCGCCAAAATAGGCGCCGGAAATAATTGCTCCCGCGGCAATCGCAGGTGACAAACCGAGTCCCATGGCGACGCCGATCAGGGCGACCCCCAGCGTGCCGGCGACCGTCCATGAACTTCCCGTGGATAACGCCGCAATGGCGCAGATGATGCAGGTCGCAACGTAGAACCACTGCGGGCTGAGCACCTCGAGGCCGTAGAAGATCAATGCAGGCACAGTACCGGCAAGCAGCCAGGTGCCGATCAATCCACCCACGGACAAGAGGATCAACACCGCGCCCATCGACGTGCCAATGCCGTCGATGATCGCCGCCAGGATGTCGCTCCAGCTATGGCCGTTCTGGATCGCCACGATAGCCGCGATCGCAGCACCGAGCGTCAGCACGATCTGGTTAGGTCCCGACGAGGAGTCAGAACCGAAAAGTTTCACCGACATGAACAGCATCAGCACCAGCGAGACGACCGGAATTAACGCATCGATAATTGTCGGTTCTTTCGGCTGGCTCATGCCGGGTACACTCTTTTGTTATTTTTCAGGCATCGTGCGCAAGGGCTGCGCCGATGACCGTTGTGTCGAACACTACCGACCATACCGGCAAACCGGCCGCAACTCCACCGCGCCGGATAGCGTCCGTTACGTTCGCTTGCAGCGCTTACCCTCACCCTCGCTGTTCAGGATGATGTCGAACGCCCCTCCCCCGCTCTGATCGAGCCTCAAGCGGGTTGCCAGGCAGAACTCACTGGATTTGCCGAAGCGCTTTGATTATCTGGTCTGTATCAATGTCGTTCTTCGTGTTAACACGCACCGTTCGTCGCCGCTCCTCTGCATCCAGAGCTTCGGCGTTGTCGTACTGGTAGTCGAGCACCGGGGTATCTGCGTCCGATGCATCCACACCCGCAGTGGCCCGTTCTCGCAGGCGATTTTCCAACTCGGTCCTGTCGGCGACCGTTTCCACGAAAGCGAGCGGCACCGCTTTGCCGGCGGCAAACATCGCAAGCGCCCGACGCGTGGACGCCGCCAGGAACGAGGCATCGAGTATCACGTTAAACCCCGCGTCGAGCACGTGTGTGGCTGTCTCGAGGAGGTGCTCGTACACAGCGGCTCGCGCCTTGTCCTCATACAGGCCCTGATCGGGTGCGGCAGTGAGTTTCGCGGTCTCGGTAGCGCCATGGAGGCGCTTCCTTTCGATATCCGAACGCAGGCGAACAGCCGGCAACTGCGAGATCAACCGTGAGGAAACCCAGCTCTTGCCGGAGCCGGAGTAGCCGTGCATTGCGATCAGCTTGGGTGGTGAGTGATCGATCCACCGTGCGGCGACGGCGAGATGACGCTTTAGCGTCGCGATGTCGTCCTCACGGTCCCCGGATTCTGATCGAGCGGAGCTGCGGATTGCCGCGACCTTCGCGCGAATCATGCAGTGGTACACAAAGTAGAGGCCGAACAACTCCAATCCCCGATAGTCGCCGGTGCACTCCAGGTAACGGTTCAGAAAAACAAAGGCGAGATCCTGCCGCGCGTGCCCCACGAGGTCCATGACGAGAAAAGCCACATCGCTGATGACATCGATGTTGCGCAGCTCGGCGCTGAACTCCACGCAATCGAACGCGACGATACCTGTGTCGGCACGCACGAGGTTCGCGAGATGCAGGTCACCATGGCAATCCCGCACGAAGCCCTCCTTGCGCCGCTCTATCAGTGTGGGCTTGCGCTGCCGCAGGCTGTCCGCCGTCCAGTGTTGCACACGCGTCAACAGGTCCATGTCGATGACCTGCCTGAGCGGCGAGAAATTCTCCAGCATGGGCGCCCGCACCTTGCGCACAGACTCCCGTTCATTGGCGTACTCAATCACGGTCGCGCCTGCGTGATAGCCAGCGACCGTAGCCGCCAGGTCGTACACATCGTCTTCCTGAAGCAAGCCTTCGTTCAGCTGGTGATCGAGACGCGCGCTCTGCGGGAACTGCACCATCCTGAGCGCGTACTCGATAGCGTCGCCGCTGCCGCCGATCACGGGGTTTTCAACACTCCCACCGATGGGCACAACGTCGAGATAGAGCGCCGGTGCATAGCGTCGGTTCAGGCGCAGCTCCTCTTCGCAGAAATGCCGGCGCTTCTGCAGGCTGCTGAAGTCCAGGAAGTCGAGGCGCAGGTTCTTCTTGATCTTGTAGGCGAACTTGCCGCTCAGGATTACCCAGGATATGTGCGTTTCGAGCAGCGCACAGGACGATACCGGGTGCGGGAAGCCACGGCCCTGCAAAAGCGACGCGATCAGCGTTGCCTGCGGGTTCACGGACGCCCCGAAGCTATGTGCCATCGGGCAGGTCCGACGCAACTTTCTCGAGCGCCGCGTAGCCTACCTCGATCGCCTCCGCGGCACGATGGAATTCCATCAGGTGAAAATCATGGAGCTGCGGCCGAACGACGAAGTCGGGCGGATCACCCTGCAGACGACTGCGAGCTATCTGGTCCTGCATGATATTGATCGTCGAATAAATGACTTCAATCATCCCGGGCTCGCTGGGAGGGCGATCCGATCGCAGGGAGCTGACGAAATTCTCGAGGAGGCCAGACCATCTTGCGAACAGTTCGTTGTCCTTCGTTTACCGTTTCCTGGTCAACGACCGTGGCTTGCTGCACCGGGATTCGGTCTTTGCGGAGCGGCAGGCTGAGATCCACCGCGATAACGTAGTCCGCGCCCAGCGCCCGGCACATCGAGACCGGCACGGGATTGAGTACGCCACCGTCGATGAGCCAGCGGCCATCGTGCAGGATCGGCGTGAACAGGCCCGGCAGGCCACTCGATGCCCTGACCGCGTTCAGCATGGAACCGGTCTGAATCCAGACTTCCTTGCCGCGATACAGATCCACGGCGACCGCACCGAAGGGATGCGCCAGCGTCTCGATTGCATGGTCCTCGAGCTGCTCGCCGATCGCGCGCATCAGGCGATTGCCGCGCATCATGCCGCCGCCGGTCAGGCTCGCGTCGAGCAGGCGCCAGACATCCATTTTGGTCAGCGTACGAACCCAGCTTTCAAGGGCATCCAGCTGGCCGCTGGCATAGGCTGCCGCGACCAGCGAGCCCGTTGACGCGCCCGTTACGATAGCCGGCCGGATGCCGCGCGCCTCGAGCGCTCGCAAAACACCGATGTGCGACCAGCCCCGGGCGGAGCCACTGCCGAGCGCGAGACCAACGACGGGACTGTGTGCTCGGTTGTTCGTTGCATTCACCTCTGTGGCGGCGCGGCCTGCCTCGGCCAGGTTACGCTGAATGCGCCTCGCACATCGCCCAGCGCATAGCCGCGCGCGCGATCATGGGGGTAGTCGATGGCCAGCGATTCATCCAATGTATCCGCGACGGCCGTTCCATGGCAAACCAGGCAGACGGGACCGGTGCGGATGGCCGCCATGTAGCGCGCGGCACCGAAGCTGTCTTCCTGGAAATACTCCAGCGGTTCATCGGATTCATCGGCGGCGCTGCGATCGAAGGCACCCAGGACGTCGGTCTCCCAGGGCTCGGGGGCATTCGCCGGGTTTCGAAAACGCCGACTGGTGCGGCGCACTTTTGCGCCACTCTGACGCGACAACTCCGAGGCAATTTGCGGTGCCCGGTCCTTGCAGACCTTAACTGCCGCGACGGGACCGCCCTGCTCGAGCGCCTGCTGCAGCTCCTGCTTCAGGCGTGCACCGAAGGCCTGCGCCAGTTCCCGACTGTCAGCGAGTCGCGAGCTGTCGGCGACGCCTGGCGAGGCGAGAATCAAAGCCGCGGCGACGGCGGTAAGGACGATTTTATGCGCGGCGTGCTGCATGCTTGTCACTCCCCGGAGATTGAAGTAGTCCCACCGACTGCAGCGCCGACTGCATCTGGGTCCAGCGTTGCCGCAAGGTGCCGGTATAGCCGATCGACACGCGCACCAGGCCCGGGGAGATTCCGGCCGCTACCTGCTCCTCGTCGCTCAATTCGCTCGACGTGCTGGAACCGGAGCACGACATGAGCGTGTCAAAGTAACCGAGACTGACCGCCAGGTACCCAAAGCGCTGCTCATTCTGCAGCCGGGACATCAGTTCGTTGGCGGTCTCGGCATCGCCGAGATCGAGCGTGAAAATTCCGCCGTAGCCGTATTCGTCGCAGGACAACTCATTGAACAGTGCATGGTCGGGGTGCGCTGGCAGACCGGGGTAGCAGACCTTGAGGCCCAGCCGCTCGAGACGGTTGGCGAACGCCAGCGCCCGCTCGCTGTGTGCCGCCACTCTGAGCGGCAGGTGCGGAATGCGCAGACTGATGCTTGCCGCAATATGCGGGTCCATCGTCGGGCCGAGGAGCATGAGCGGGCCCTGGTGCAAATCCATCAGTTCGCTGATGAACTGCTCGGAACCGCAGATCGCACCGGCGATAACGTCGGACGCGCCGCTGATAAACTTGGTAATGCTGTGCACCACCACGTCGGCACCGTACGCCGCAGGCCTCAGAATCAACGGGCTGAAGGTATTGTCGACAACCAGCTGTACGCCACGCGCATGCGCGATGGCCGCGAGCTCCGGCATATTAGCGAGACGCAGGGTCGGATTCGACACGCTCTCGGTAAAGACAAGCTTCGTGCGATCCGTGATCGCGGCGGCAACCGCCTCGAGGTCAGTGATGTCCACGAAGGTGGTCCTGATACCGGTCTTGGCCGGCAAAAAATCGTGCAGGAACGCGTAGCTGCCACCGTAAATAGCCGACGACGCCACCACCTCGTCGCCCGCGTCGCACAGGCCGAGGATCGCAGCGGAGATTGCGGCCATGCCGCTGGCGGTGCAGTAGCCCGCCTCGGTCCCTTCCAGCGCCGCCATCTGGCGGCCGAGATTATGAACCGTGGGGTTGAAATGTCGACCGTACAGGTAGCAGCCCTTGTCCGGGCCCTTGCGCCCGGTGAACAGCAGCGGCATGGTCTCGGGATCGATCACAGTGAACGTCGAGCTTGCCTCGATCGACATATTGACGCCGCCGTGCTCACCAAATTCGTGGCGCAGGTGCGCCAGGTCTTCGATAGGATTTTTTGCGTTCATGTCTTGTCTTTCAATACCAGTACATTGCCAAACAGCACCAGTGCCGTTCCCAACACGATGTTGGTATCGAGGCTCTGCCCTTCGAACAGGATGGACAGCAGCAGTGCCACGACCGGGAACATGACCGTCGCGTAGCCGGCCTTGTGGGCGCCGATTCTGCCAAGCAACGTCAGGTAGGCACCAAACGCCACGACTGACCCAAATACTGCCAAATAGACCAGTGAAGCGATGTACGTAAAAGTCGCGTCAAACGTGAATTCCTGCCCCTGCACCACCGCGATGATGGCGGTCAGGATGGCCCCGTACAGCATCCCCCAGGCATTGCCCTGCAGCACCGGCACGGCGCGTTTTTGCGCGCCCTGCGAGACGATATTGCCGACAGACGCGGTCAGCGCGCCCAGCAGCGCCAGCACGGAGCCGTACAGGACACTGTCCGAGAACGACAGCTCGCCAACCTGCGGGGCGAACAGCAAGACGATGCCAACAATACCGAACAGCGCGCCCAACAGAACGCGAGGACCTGAGCGCGTGCCAAAGACGAGTCGTGAGAGCAGGATATTGATCCACACCATGGTCGAAAAGGCGATGGCGGCCAGGGCCGAGGTGATGTGGACCTGGGCGCGATAGGCGAAAATGTAATTCAGGCAAAAAAGCAGGGCGCCGAGCAGCAGAAACCACAGGTGATAATTCAGGTTAAATACAAGTCGTAAGCCTCTGCTTTTACAAAAAATAAAAAGTATTAACGAGGCACAGGCGTAGCGATATACGATGGACACCTCCGGGGCCACCACGCCGAGCTGGAACTCGATGGCGAGCCACGTCGAACCCCATATCAGGACGGTGATCGCATAGAGCGCCGAATTGCTCATCGGCCGGCGTCCGCTAGTCCAGACATCGTCGCCCGAACTCACGCAGCAGCTTGTCCTCGTTGGCTGCCAGGTCGAAGAACTTTCTCAGGTAGCGGGAATCCGCCTCGATCTCCTTCGCGGAGAGCAGCGGCAGCTCGGCGACAACGCCGAGAACGGCCTCGCGCTTCCCTTTGACGGCGCGCAGCGCCTCGCGGATGGTCGCCTCGTCCATGCAGTAGCCGCGATACCGCCGGGAGCGCACGTTCCTCAGCCGCAGGCTCGGGTTGGGCTTCGCGTAGCGCGCGTTCACGAGACCCGACATATCGAAGTCGTAAGGCAGGTAGTAATGCGCCGCGCCAACGCGGATGAGCTTGCCATTGTGGCAGCAGTCATCATCGCTATTCGCCCGAACAAGTGACCAGTCGGTATTGCCGACCAGGTACTGGAAAACGTACACCAGGGCCAGGTGTTGCGGATCGAACATGCCTTTCGACACGTCCGGCACCTTGACGAACGTCGCATCGAGCCGCCGGATCAGCGATGCATCGGATTCGATCAGGAAGCCATAGCGGACCTCCGGGTCCTGCCCGGGTTGCTCGGTATCGACGTAGCGAATGCGCAGTAGTCGCACCCTGAGACTGAGGTCGGACAGCACGTTCATGATGCGGTAGACCGCGTGCTCCTCGACGACGTTTTTCTCGTAACTGCTGCCGCCCTTGCAGTGCGTAACGAGCTTCAACTTGTCCTCACCCTCGAAAACGCTGCCGAGCGCGGCCTCCTGAGAGAAATTCAGTCGCAGGGGAAGGAAGTCGCAAAGCTCCGCCCGGCTCTTTCCGCGCAGGCGGACCGCCACGTCGATGTCGGTGCCGGCGGCACTAAGGACGAAGTTGCGTTCGCGCCGGTCGCTGATGTCGTCCATGACGCGCGACAGCGGGCCCGCAAGCGTAACCTCGAGCACCGAATCGTCGTCGAACAGTGCCGCTGCGTGGCCGGCGCCGCACACCAGCAACAAGAATGCGACGCAGCGATACACCGTGTCAGGTCAGCCCTGCGTTCCTCAAGGGCAATTCGCGCAGCCGCTTGCCGGTCGCCGCGAAATACGCGTTGACGATGGCCGGCGCAACCGGGGGCACGCCCGGCTCACCGACGCCGCCTGGCAGCTCGGTCGATTCCATGATGTGCACGTGGATCGTTTCCGGTGCCTCGTTCATGCGCAGCACAGGGTAGCCGTCGTAGTTGCCCTCCACGACTGCCCCGTCTTTGGCCGTGATTTCCCCGTGCAGGGCGAGACTCATACCAAAGATAGCGGCGCCCTCCATTTGCGACCTGACGCGGTCCGGGTTGATGATCGTGCCGGCGTCTATGGCCATCCAGAGATCATGCACGACAAGTTTGCCGTTCGTATCCACGCTGACTTCGCGCGACCGTGGCCACGATGCTCAGAAACGAACGGTGTACCGCGATGCCCAGCCCGTGCCCTTCCGGCAGCGGCCTGCCCCACGCGGCCATGTCCGCGACCTTTTCGACGACGGCCGCATAGCGCCCCGTGTCGATCGGATGGTTCTCCAGCGGATGCCCGTAGTTGCTGTACTCCGCGTTGTCGTCGGCCGGATTCACCTGCCGATTCTTGCCGAGCAACCGGAGCAGGTGATCCTTCGGATCGACGCCGGCACGATAGCGCGAGCTCATCGACGAAGCCGCAGCCGGCGAATGCATGGAAGACATTGCAGACCGAGCGCAGCCAGCCGATGCGCAAGTGTGCTTTCACATCGCAGGCTTCAAGCCGGATGTTGGCAATGTCGTAGGGCCTGTCGAGAAAACCGAGGTCGAGTTCGAAACTGCCCGGACCGCTGTTGCCCGGATCGAAGGTCGAGCCGATGGAAGGAAAACAGGTGCGGTGCAGCAGGCTGGTGGCGACGCCGTCCTTGTCCAGACCGGCCTTGAGGTACTGCGCACTGACCGAATGGAAATAGCCGTGGCGAATATCGTCCTCGCGCGTCCAGGTCACTTTGATCGGCTTGCCGGTCTCGCGCGCCAGCCAGGCCGCCTCGGCAATGAAATCGGGCTTCGATTTGCGGCCGAAGCCACCGCCCAGGAAGGTCACGTGAACGATGACTTTTTCCTTGTCGATGCCGAGCAGCGCCGGCGACCGTGTCCTGCGCGGCCTGCGGGTTCTGCGTACAAGCCCAGGCTTCGCAGCCGCCGTCTTCGGTCATACGTGCGACCGCCGCGGGTGGTTCCATGGGCGCCTGCGACAAGTACGGCGCATAGTAGGTTGCCTCGTGCACGCTGTCGGCTGATGCAAACGCCGCGTCGGTATCGCCGCGCGTCAGCACCGCTTTGCCCGGCGCGGTGACCGAGGCGATCAATTCGTCTTTGTAGGCCGCGGACTCATGGGCGCCGTTGGCGCCGCGATCCCATTTTATCTTCAGCGCCGCGCGTCCTTTTTGTGCCGCCCAGGTATTGGTGGCGATGACCGCGACGCCGCCCAGTGGATTGAACCCCAGCGGTGTGGTCGGGTCGGGCATCCGCACGACATCGACAACACCGGCAACGGCGCGCGCCGCGCCGTCATCCACGGAAACGACCGTGCCGCCAAACGCCGGGCAACGTTCGATCGAGGCGTACAGCATGTCCGGCACAACCGCATCGATACCGTAGATCGCCTGGCCGGTCGTGAACGCGAGTCCGTCGATCGTGTCTTTGGACTTGCCGATGTAGCGATAGTCGGCACGCGACTTGAAGGCGGCCTCGGTGGGTGCCTCGAGCGCGGACGCGGCATCCACGAGATCACCGAAACCTGCTGACCTGCCGCTGGCCTCGTGATGCACGGCATGCTCGCGCGCGACACATTCGTCAGCCGGCACGCCCCACTCCGCCGCCGCCGCCGCCACCAGCATCTCACGTGCCGTGGCGCCTGCGGTGCGCAGCAAATCGAACTGATTGCGTATGCTCGTCGAGCCATCGGTATTCTGGTCGCCGTACTTGACGTCGCCGATCGCCTGGATCAGTTCGATGCGGTCCCAGTCCGCTTCCATTTCGTCGGCGATAACCTGCGGCAGGCAGGTGCGTATACCCTGCCCCATTTCGGAACGATGACAGACGATCTCGACGATACCGTCGTTGCGCACGTTCACGTAGACATTCGGCGCCACGGAAGCGTCGGCTTTGCTGACGGGTGCCGGGAACCGGCGCGCTGGCCACTCGGGCTGCACGCCGCGGTAAAGGACAGCGCGAATACAAGGCCACCACTGGCCTGCCCGGTGCGCTTTAGAAATTCACGCCGGCTGATGTGTCGAAGTGCGCTCATGACTGTTCCTCCGCAACCTTGTGAATTGCCGCGCGGATACGTGGGTAAGTGCCGCAGCGGCAAATGTTGCCGCTCATCGCCGCGTCGATATCGTCATTGCTGGGTTTCGGGTTGCGCTCGAGCAGCGCGACCGCGCTCATGATCTGGCCGGACTGGCAGTAGCCGCACTGCGCCACGTTGAGTTCGCGCCAGGCGACCTGCACCGGGTGATCGCCGTCCTCGGCCAGTCCTTCGATGGTCGTGATCTTGCGTCCTGCTGCGGCCGACACCGGTATCACGCAGGACCGGATGACCTGGCCGTCCATGTGCACGTTGCAGGCGCCGCACAGCGCCTTGCCGCAGCCGTACTTGGTACCTGTCAGGCCGGCGAGGTCGCGTATCGCCCAGAGCAGCGGCATGTCCGGCTCCACGTCGAGAGAGAGTGCCTTGCCGTTCAAGGTCAGTTCGATAGCCATGCTGCGATCCCCTGTTGTATTCGCCCGTGGTGTGTCTGAGTCTAGAACTTTATCATTGCCGAGCCCCAGGTGAACCCGGCGCCGAACGCCGCCAGCAACAAGGTCTGGCCGCGCTGGATGCGGCCGTCGCGAACCGCGACATCCAGCGCCAGCGGAATCGACGCGCCCGAGGTATTGGCGTGCTCGATCGACCGTCGCGATCACCCGCTCCATCGGCATCTTGAGTTTCTTGGCGGCCGCCTTGATGATGCGCATATTGGCCTGGTGCGGCACGAACCAGTCGATGTCGTCGAGGTGGCCGTCGAGGTCGGCGATCGTCTCGCGCGCGATGTTGTCGAAGGTGGCGACCGCTCGGCGAAAGACCGCGTTGCCTTCCATTTTGATGAACGCGCCGCCGGCCCGGGTCACGTCGAAGCCAACCGATACGCCCTGCTCGACGTGCAGCAGCTCTTCGTACTCGCCGTCGGCGTGAATGTGCGTGGAGAGAATGCCGGGCTCTGTCGCTCGCCTGTCAGAACGACGGCGCCCGCGCCGTCGCCGAACAGCACGGCCGTGCTGCGATCTTCCCAGTTGGTGATGCGCGACAGCGTCTCGGAGCCGATGACCAGTGCCGTTGCGCGCGCCGCCCGGTCGTATGTAACGATCAGCGATGTCCAGGGCGTAGATAAAGCCGCTGCAGGCCGCATGCACGTCGAACGCAGGGCATCCCTGATACGCCGAGCTGCCGCTGGATGATGCAGGCCGTCGCCGGGAAGATCTTGTCGGGCGTGGCCGTGCCGACGATGATCAGGTCGATATCGCCGGCCGTCGACGCCGGCCGCCTCCATGGCGCGCTGCGCGGCGACAAGGCCCATCGACGACGTCGTCTCGCCGTCCGCCGGCGATATGGCGGCGGCGGATGCCCGTGCGCTCGCGAATCCACTCGTCGGAGGTATCCATGGTCTTCTCGAGGTCGTGGTTGGTGACGACCTTCTCGGGCAGATAGCTGCCGATGCCGGCGATTCGTGCATAGCGTCATCAGGTGTCCCTTTCGCAGAAACGCCGCGATCTCGCGCAACGTCGGGTAGTCGAACAGGTCGCTGATATCCAGCTTGCCGGGATATTTTTCGTCGATCGCCAGCACGATTTCGGTCAACGTCAACGAACTTACACCGACCTCGAACAGGTTGTCATCCGGGCCGATCGTGCGTTCCTTCGAGAACTCACGGCAAATCACCTCAAGTTCGGCGACCAGCGGGTCATCGTCGGTCGCCGCCGTCAGCCGCCCGCGGCGACCGCCAGTTGCCCCATGACCTCATCGAATTCACCATCGAGGTAGGCATCGAGCAGCTTGCCGCGCTGCACCTTGCCGCTGGTTGTCTTCGGAATTCTCGCCACCGGTATCACGTGGTCGACCTCGAGCCCGGTCTGTTCGCCGACGAGATCGCGCACCTGCCGGATCAACGGCACGAAATCCTCCGAGCGCCTGCCGGTACAGGACGAACACGATCAGTTCCTCGGTCTGGCCGCCCTTCGGCGTTGCGCCGGCGATAACGACCTTGTTCAGGTCGAGGCCGTCGAGCCGTCGCGACAATTTCCTCGATGTCGTGCGGATAGTAATTCTGGCCGTTGACGATAATGATGTCTTTCTGCCGGCCGGTGATGACGAGCTGCTCATCGACAAACACGCCGCAGTCGCCGGTGCGCAGCCAGCCGTCTGTCGGTAAACAGTTCCGAGGTCGCGGCCTCGTCGCCGTAGATGCGCTCGGTGACGCTGTCGCCGAGGAGCTGGATGTTGCCGATCACGGCGTCGGGCAACGCCTGGTCGTCGTCGTCGGCAATGCGAATTTTGACATCGCGAATCGCACTGCCGACTTTGACGAAGCTCACGCGCATCGGCGTGCTGCGGCTCGACCGCCCGATAGGGATCGCCAACGCGCAGGCTGTGGCGGTCGACGGTAATGCGCGAATACTCGGTGCCGGGAACGGGCAACGAGACGCCGACCGTCGCTTCGGCCAGTCCGTAGACCGGGTACATCGCGGTTCGTTTCAGGCCATGAGGCGCGAGTGCCGCGAGAAACTCCTCGCACAGCTCCCAGGAAATCGGCTCGGCGCCGTTGAGTATCAGCTTGACGCAGGACAGGTCGAGGTCGGGCAGGCCCTTGCGCTGAAACAGCTTCAGAAAATGCTTGTAGCCGAAATTCGGCGAACACAGCTGCGTGGCGCGCAGCTCGTTGGCCTTGCTCATCCAGAGCAGCGGTCGCCGGACGAACACGCTGGTATCCATGACCGCATGATTCATGCCGACGCCGAGCACGCTCAGGTGATAGCCGATCAGGCCCATGTCGTGCGTCAACGGCATCCAGCTCAGGCTCTGGTCGTCCTCGTTCCAGCCGGTCCCCTCGACGATGGCGCGAATATTGGTGCACAGGTTCCGGTGCGTCAGCACGACGCCTTTCGGGTCGCTCGTCGAACCCGACGAGTACTGGATGAATGCGGTGTCATCCGGCGTCGCCGCGAACACCTCGCCATGCGCCGCCGGCAGAACATCGGTCATGAGCGACCGTACGCGATTCCAGCAGTGCGGTGATGTCGTCGAGTTCTCGTTGCTTCGAAAACTCCAGCAACCGTTCCAGCAAACCCATTTCGGTAAACAGCGTGGCGCGATCGAGCTGCGCGACGATACGAAACAGCTTCAGCCGATGCTCGTCGCTGATGCCGACGGCCACCGGCACCGGCACGATGCCGCCAAGCACCGCGGCCCAGAAAGCGACGACGAAGCTCTCGTTCGACTTGGTGAAAATGATGAGCTCGTCGCCCGGTCTGCATGCCGCGCTCCTGCAGCGAGCCGAGCAACGCCAGCGCCTGGCTCCAGAGGTCCGGCAAATGACGACGACGCTCTCGTCGTTTTCGCCGTCGATAAACCGGATCTCCCGCGTCCTTGTCGCGGACGTCGGCGAAGCAGCTCGGTAAGTGTGTCGTATAGCTCCATGAGTTGCCTAGCGTACCTCGGGTTGCAGATAAATATCGTTCGCGGAGCGCAGGTTGATGCCGAGCTCGAGCGGCGGCTCCGCGTCGTCCAGCGAGCCGCATGTCGAAAACGCGGCAACAGCAGGCCGAGGTGCACCTTCATTTCGAGAAACGAAAAATACTCTCCGAGGCAACGTCGCGGGCCCAGCGAAAACGGGAAATACGGCCGGTCTTTGTCGGCTTTGTCTGCCTGCGCGAAGCGATCGGGGTCGAACGCGCTCGGTTCCGGCCAGTAGCGCTCGGTCCGATGCAGCAGGAAGGGCGACAGGTAAATATCCGTGCCCGGCGGAACGTCGTAGTCGTCGAGCTGGTCCTCTTCGTGAGATCGCCGTGTGAACAACCAGACCGGCGGATACAATCGCAGCGTTTCCTCGAGCACCTGCTGCGTGTAGGACATGGCATTGACGGTGTCCGCGCTGACCGCCGATACGCCCGGCAATAGCTCGCCGCGCTTCGTCGATGATTTTTGCTTCGACATCCGGGTGTTTCGCCAGCAGATACCAGACCCAGTTGAGCGTATTCGCCGACGTCTCGAACCCGGCGACGATCAGCGTCATGAGCTCGTCGAGCAATTCGGCATCGGTGAAACCCGCCCCTTGCTTGTCCACGGCGCCGAGGTACATCGACAGGAAATCGAACGTGTCGGTCTGCTGCTCTCGCCGCGCCTCGATAATGCTCATCAGCAACTCGCGCAGCTCGCGCACCTTCATGACGACGCTGAGATCGCGGGTCGAGTCCCGGCTCAGGAACGCGAACGGATTCTCCCCCGGGTCAGGATTCGCGTTTCGTAGTCCGCACCGAAAATACTGACGAGGATCAGCTCCAGCGCAAAATCGGAGGTCTCCTCGGTGATGTTGAGTTTTTCTCCGCGCGCGGCGACCTCCGCCCAGTGTGCGGCACGTCGATCGCAACACTGCACCATGACCGTTATCAGGCGATGCACGTTCTGGCGGCTGAATGCCGGCTGGATCATCGTCCGTGAACGTCGCCAGACATCGCCGTCGCTGACAATCAGGCCATTGCCGAGCAGCATCTTGACGCGCTCGAAACCGGGGCCCTTGTGATACCGGCTATGGCGCCGCACCAGGATTCGGCGCACCTCGGAGGCCTCGTTGACGAAATAGGCGAGACGGCCGTTGGGCCGCGTCATGCTCACCATGTCACCGAAGTTCTGCTGCAGTTGCTGCCAGCGTCGCGAGCGTCGCCGCATCGATGCCGAGCGTAACGGGTTGGTCGGGACCAGGTGGTCGCCTGTATGCGAGCTGGGCTTCGGTCATTGGCGAATTGAGTTTCGGCGGGACAGCGGAATGGCAGGGCAATATTACATTGACCGGCAGAGAACCGATACCGCAAACTAGCGTTCGCGGGCGCCAGCAAGCCATCGGGCGCCGTCAAAATCCGGCAACGACCACCTCCGCAGGTTTCATTTTGAGCAGCCAGGGCAGCAAGAACTTCGACTCGGTGGAGTCACGTCGCAGCGACGCGTCACGCCGCCGCATGACGCCGGCGCGTCGTCTCTACTATTTCCTGGGTCTGCCTGTGCTGCGCACGGTGATTCGCGCACTCGTTTCCACCTACCGAATTGAAAAAGTAATCGGTGCTGAGCATATCGAGCCGTTTATCCGCGAGGGCACCGTCTGTGCGCCCTGCTACTGGCACCAGCACCACGTCGTCGGCTCGACGCTGGTTCGCTCCTGGGTGCGACGGGGCTTCAAAGCCTGCTTCCTGGTCTCGGCCTCGGTCGACGGCGAGGTGCCGGAGCGCATTGCCCGCGCGTGGGGCGCAGAGGTCATTCGCGGCTCGGCCAACCAGAGTGGTGCCCTGGCCCTGCGGGACATGCAGGGCATGATGAAAAACGGCTACTCGATCGTAACCACCGCGGACGGGCCGCGCGGCCCGAAGTACGAATTCAAGATTGGCGCCATCCTGATGGCGCGCATTGCCGGCGCCCCCATCATCCCGGTCGCCTGCGCCGCGGATCGCGCCTGGTACCTCAATCGCTGGGACGATTTCATGATACCGAAACCGTTTTCGCGCATCGTGCTGGCGATCGGCGCCCCCTATACCATTCCGCCGGATGCGCGGCTGGACGATCTCGAGCCGCACCGGCTGCATGTTCAGGAAGCAGTCATGTCGCTTATGCGACAATCCGCGCAGGTTTTAGAGGACGGCACGCATGGTGACGCATAGCTATTGGGCCCGATTTTGCCGCCTGTTGGCGGCCTCCGGCATTGCGCTGCTCTGCGCCGGGTGGGGCGCGGCACAACCGGTGGACTCGCTAACGCCGCACACGGCGGAATACAAAGTCAAAATCAGCGTGGTCAGCGGCCAGCTCAGGACCGAACTGGCGGAGACGGACGCCGGCTACGTTGCCCGGCACGTTATTTTTCCGACGGGAATGTCCCGCCTGCTGGCTCGCGGCGAGATTTCCGAGACGTCCGAATTCTCGCGCAGTGAAGGCGGCTTCTCGCCCACGGCCTATCAGTCGGACGATACCTTGTCGAAAGACCCCACACGCACGGATATTCGCTTTGACTGGGATGCGAAGCAGGCCAGCGGCACGGTTAACGACGAGCAATTCGTAGCCGAGCTCGACGGGCTGCTGCATGACCGTGTATCCATCCAGTATGAACTCATGCATGACCTCAAAAATGGCGGTGCCGGAACGCAGTACCGGCTGTTCGATGTCGATCGGCAGAAATTGCTGAATGTCCGCTCAATCGGCAGCAAGCAGGTGGACGTGCCGTTCGGTCGATTCACCGCCGTGGGCATCCAGCACCAGGCTGAAAATTCATCTCGCGTAACAACGCTGTGGTGCGTCGAGGAACTCGGTTACCTGCCCGTCATTATCGAACAACATCGCAACGGCAAGCTGCGAGTGCAGGCGACGCTGCAGCACTACGCCGTTACGGGCTAGTCGCGCTCGAAACGCTGCCGCAGGAACCACTTTTGCTTATCGCCCCGGGCAAGCGCTACGTCCCGCACCAGTTCCGTACCCTCGTCATCCAGTCGCCAGGCTTCGGCGAGCAAAGATCCCTCGGCGTCGAGCGTCTCGACAACGAACGTTTCGTTCTGCCAGCCCGAGACGCGTTGCGCCTCGATGGGACCCACCGCGACGGTCCGATTTTCGCCAAACGCGTATTCCTCGACGATGGCACGGTCGAAGCTGATAAAAAGACCGCTCTCGGTCTGCGTAATCTTGAGCGCCTCACCGGTTTCAAAAAATACGTTGATCGCGCTCCCGGACGAACGAGGCCGTTGTCGCCGCTCCGGGTTGCGGAGCGACTCCTGTTTCGGAATACGGATTCCCGGGTCGGCCGGCGCCTCCGGCCGGCCTTTCGCTCCGGGAACCGCCACGAGCTGCCAGTTGCCGGAGAAATCGATGCCCGCCGGAACCGCGCGGCTCTTTGCCACGAGCTCGGGTCTGGCGGCACACGCAACCAGCACAATGCTGGCAATAGCGACTGCGGAGAAATAGCGGAATTTTTTATTGATGGTCATGTCAACGTCGGGAAGGGTCCTGCGTTCTAGCGGATGTGGCACCTGTGAACAGGCGTGTTTGTCGCAATTGAGGAGAATACCAGATGCAAAAATTTCACCTGGGTTTAGTGGCCTTCGGTCTCGTATTGATACTGCCCGCAGCGGCCGTCGCACAGTCAATGTCCGAGCTTGCCGAGATGAGTACCGAGGATCGCCGCACCTACCTCGAAAGCCTGTCGCCCGACGAGCGGGCCGCCCTGCGTGAACAATGGCGTGCTGAGCACAAGACCATGACGGACGAGGAACGTGCCGAGTTGCGGGCCGGGCGTGAGTCGCAGAAGGCAGAGCGACGCGCACGCTGGGACTCAATGTCAGAGGAGGAACGCACCGCCCTGCTCGAGCAGCGCCGGCAGCAAAAGGCCGAGCGGCGTGAACAGTGGGAATCCCTGTCCGAAGACGAGCAGCAAGCGGTGCGTGCGAATCGCGAGGAAAGACGCGCCGAACGACGCGGGCAATGGGAGGCGATGTCAGCGGAAGAACGTGCGGCGGCCCGCGAAACCCTGCGAGAACGCAGACACGCGGAGAACGCCCGCAGCACGCCGCACCGCTAACGGGCAGAACGAGCGGCTCTCAGGCCCCGACAGGTGCCGCTGCGAACGTGTCCCGCTCTGCAAGATGCAGGCGCAGATCGAGTGCGATCTTTGCGGCAACCAGCGCCACCAGCATCATGACGGGGCTGCCGAGCCATTCGATCAGGGCAGCGCCGAGAACGATCGCCACGTGCAGCACGACCACTCGTCCGTAGGGCCTGTGCATGACCGTATTGGCATTGGTGCGCAGGTACTCGCCGCCGGCAATGAAATTGGCGAAAAACGAAAAGAGGTGACTCGCCGCAATACCGCCGATCGCGATCCACAGCGGCGTCTTCCAGGCCGCGGAAAACGGCAGGGCGAAGAAATAGTCCCGGGCCGTGCCGTCGACAAACGCATCACTGAATATCCCGGTGATCGCCATCAGGTGTCCGTAGCAAAAAATGCCGTAGTGCATCATGAAAAAAATCACCAGGAACAGGCTCTTGCCCTCCCGGCACACGGCGAGCCGCAGGATATTCACGACGCCGATAATCACGTTTTCGGCCCAGTAGAGCATCAGGATGTCGATGACCTTCCAGTCGAACAGCCAGACCCCGACCAGCGGCACGAGATTGGCGATGACCAGGGCAATCGCGGAGGGACGCAGCACGTCTCAGTCCTCCGGCAACAGGGCGTCGGCTTCGATTTCGACCAGCATGTCAGGATCGATCAGTGCCGAGACCTCGACCATCGTGGTCGCCGGCATGATGTCCCCGAACGCCTCCTGGTGCGCTCGCGCGACCTCGGACCAGCGGCCGATGTCGGTGACGTACATGCGCGTGCGCACCACGTGCCCGAGGTCAGCACCGGCCTGCTTGCAGTGCGTCCGCGATGATCGCGATACATCGCTCGGCCTGTCGGTAGGCATCGCCGGGAGCGACCACCTCACCGTCGTCCCCGACGGGCGCGGTACCCGACACAACGATGTGCCGGCCGACCCGGACCGCCCGGCAGTAACCGACCTTGGCCTCCCAGGGTGCGCCACTGTGCAAATTCAGCCGGCGGCTCATGCAGGCTCTGCTCCTTTAATAAGAAAGTACTTGAATTAAACATTATTAGTTATTGATTATTTATGTAGTAATTAATGATTCTGAATGGCGCGAAAGACGCCCGAGCCAGGCGGCCGACGACAGCGAATACAGGGCGACCACCCACCAGCCGTAGGCACCTGCGGGAACACCCGCCGTCGCCTGGTACATGAGAAACAGGACCGGCACCGCGACCAGGAGGCGCAGCCACTCCAGGCGCCGCGCCGTATCACGACCGTCGCTGAGCAGCCCGATGGCATACAAATGCAGCCACAGCGCCACACAGGGCAGCACAATTCCGCCGGGACCATGCCGCAGGTACAACTCGGCCACCGCCAGCGCCAGGATGACGCTGACGATGAATTGCGCCATGACGTAGCGACGCTGCCCGGGCGACGTGTCGGGTTCGTACTTCTGAAATGCGGACAGGTCAGCCACGTGCCTTGGGTAACGTGCCTCCACGTCCGGCGGGCGCCATCCGGTGCGTCGGAACCAGACGCCAATCTTGTCGCGCCAGCGCGTGGCCTTCTGCGCATCGAACCAGAGATAGTCGTACACCTGCAGGTTGGCCCAGAACGGATTCAGGTTGGCGAGCGGCTTGCGTACGCCGAATACCACCGGCTCATCGTCGGACTCGTCCTCAAACGTGCCGAACAGCCGGTCCCACAGGATCAGCATGCCGCCGTAGTTCTTGTCGATGTAGCGCTCGTTCTGGGCATGGTGAACCCGGTGATTCGACGGCGTGACCAGAATCCGGTCGAGCACACCGAGCCGATCGACCAGCTGCGTATGCACCCAGAACTGGTAGATCAGGTTGATCGCATTCACCGTGATCAACACCTCGAGCGGAAAGCCGATCAGGAACAGCGGCAGGTAGAACATCCAGCCGAACAGGAAGCCGGTGCTGGTCTGCCGCAGCGCGGTCGACAGGTTGTAGTCCTCGCTCTGGTGATGCACCGCATGGGCGGCCCACAGCACCGACATCTCGTGGCTGAAGCGGTGGAACCAGTAGTAGCAGAAGTCCCACGCCAGCGCCGCGACGACCCACAAAGCCAGCCCGCGAGGCGACAGGTCGAACCAGGCCAGCGGCATGTCGATCAGCGCGAAGTTTTGCAGCACGAAGCCCCAGGCAAGCAGCGGCAGGAACTTCGTGAAATAGCCGATGGTCGTGCTGAGGATGCCGGCGCTCAGGCTGTTGATCGCGTCGTTGCCACGGTAAAAATGGCTGCCTTTTCGCCAGTCCACGAGCAGCTCGATGATCAGCGCCAGCAGGAAAAACGGTACGGCGATCGCGATAAGGTCCATACGCGCAGTTTACGGTAAGCTGCGCGGCGACGGTATCAGGAAGCGGCATGATAGATCCCACCGAACTCAAGCTGTTGCAGGACGCCCTTGCCAGGCTCGCCGAGGGCTACGCCGGTCTGCCCGCGTTTCAGGGCGAATTCGATAGCGCCGCCGCCGCGGGCGTGCTGCAGGATGTCGCCACGCGCATGCAGGACAACTACCCGTATTACCATCCGCTCTACGCCGGGCAGATGCTGAAGCCGCCGCACCCGGTGGCGCGCATCGCCTATGCCATGTCACTGTGGGTCAACCCCAACAATCATGCGCTCGACGGCGGTCGCGCCAGTTCCGCGATGGAAAAAGAATGCGTTGTCGAGCTCGGGCGCATGTTCGGCTGGGAAGAGCCGCTCGGTCACCTGACGGGCGGTGGCACGATGGCCAATCTCGAGGCGCTGTGGGTCGCCGGCCGCGTACACCCGGGCAAGCGCATCGTCGCCTCATCCCAGGCGCACTACACGCACCGGCGCATCAGCGATGTGCTGGGACTGCCGTTCTCGGCGGTCGAGGTAGCCCCTGACGGCCGCATGGACGTGGTTGCGCTCGAAGCACTGTTGGAAGCGGGTGACGTCGGCACGGTCGTCGTGACGCTCGGCAACACCGGGCTCGGTGCCGTTGATCCGCTGCGCCGGTCCTCGACGCTGCAGTCAAAGTACGGCTTCCGAATTCACGCCGATGCGGCCTATGGCGGCTACTTCACGCTGGCAAGTCGAGCTCGACGCGACAACCCGGGCGTCATACGAAGCGCTTTCGAAAGTCGATTCGATCGTCATCGATCCGCACAAGCACGGCCTGCAGCCCTACGGCTGCGGCTGCGTGCTGTTCAAGGACCCGTCCGTGGGACGGTTCTACAAACACGACTCGCCGTACACCTATTTCAGTTCGGCGGAACTGCACCTCGGCGAGATCAGCCTCGAATGCTCGCGGCCGGGTGCATCGGCCGTCGCACTGTGGGCCACGCAGCGACTGCTGCCGCTCGAACGCGAGGGCGAGTTCGCGGCGATGCTGGACGACTGCCTGCTGGCGGCCCAATCGTTTTGGGCCCGGCTCAAAGACAGCCGGCACTTCCTGCCGCTGATGCGTCCTGAACTCGACATCGTCGTTTACGCCGTACGCGCGCCCGACAGCACGATCGCCAGCGAGCGCGCTCGCCGCCTTTTCGCGAACGCGGCAGAACACGATTTGCATCTTGCGCTGATCGAACTGCCGGCGGACCTGGTGTGTGCCTTTGCCCCGGAGCTCGAAAAAAACTCGGAGACCATCACCTGCCTCAGATCCGTACTGATGAAAGCCGAGCATCTCGATTGGCTCGATCGCATCGTGGACATTCTTGAGGCGCGCGCCGCCGAGATACAGTGACCGCCAATCGTTGCTGCCGGTGCTACCCGTCTTGCACCTGCAGCACGGCCCGCATGATGACGACACCGAGGTAAAAACAGGCGAAGCCGCCGACCAGCGTACTGACGAGGTAGGAAAACGAGTAGAACAATTCGTTCTTCTGGATCATCGTATTCAATTCCAGCACCAGCGACGACAGCGTCGTGAAGCTGCCGCAGAAACCGACCGCGAACAACAATCGGTATTGATCAGGAATGATGCCCGCCTCGTTGAACCAGGCCGTATTTGCGATCAGCTGCGCGACGATGCCCATGACGAAGCAACCGAGCAAATTCGCACTCAGGGTGCCCCAGGGAAACTCGACATCGCGTTGCAGGAAAACGTTCAGCGCCAGCCTGGCCATGGCACCCAGCGCGCCGCCGAGCGCAACGAACAGGTACGAGTAAAAAGCAATATGCACAGTCTAGCCCGCGCCAAGTCGCGCCAGCGTCTGGCGATACTCCTGCTCCATTTGCAACACGAGATCGCGAACCGGCAGGATTTCGTGAATACCGCCAACGCCCTGTCCCGCACTCCAGATATCGCGCCAGGCTTTCGCCTCCGTGTCGGCGCCCTTGCTGAAGTCCATCTTGTCCTTACTGCCTTCCGGCAGGTTGTCCGGGTCCATACCGACGTTGCGGATGCTTGGCTTCAGGTAGCTGCCGTGCACGCCCGAAAAGAGCGACGTATACACGATATCGGCGGCATTGCTGGCAACGATCATTTCCTTGTATTCCGGCACCGCTCGCGCTTCCTCGGTTGCTATGAATCGCGTGCCGGCATAGGCAAGGTCGGCGCCCATCGCCTGTGCCGCGAGCACATCGCTACCGCTGGTGATACAGCCGGACAGGATGAGCGCGCCGTCGAATTCCCGGCGTATCTCCTTGATCAGGGCAAACGGGCTGTGCGTGCCGGCGTGCCCACCGGCGCCTGAGCAGACAGCGATGATTCCATCAACGCCCTGCTCCATCGCTTTTTGCGCATGCCGCAAATTGATCACGTCATGAAAAACCAGTCCGCCGTAGCCGTGCACCGCTGTCACGATTTCTTCCGGCGGCCTGAGGCTCGTAATAATGATCGGCACCTCGTGCAAGACGCAGGTTTCCATGTCCTCTCGCAGGCGCGCATTGCTCGAATGCGCGATCTGGTTGACCGCGAAGGGCGCCACGGGCTCATCCGGGTGCGACTCCTGGTACGCGCCCGTTTCGTCCTTGATTTGCTTTATCCAGTCGCCGAGCGTAGCCTGCGGCCGGGCGTTCAGTGCCGGGAACGAGCCGACGATGCCCGCCTTGCACTGCGCCGCAACCAGTTCAGGCCCGGAGACGATGAACATCGGTGCGCCAATGAGCGGCAAACGCAGTTTGCCTTCAAGTAATGCTGGTAATGCCATTCAACACTCCAACACTCAGCGGCGGTCGTTGTCGACGCGATTTATTGGTACCGCTTGAGCCGCGATGGTTTCAGGGAACCTGCTGGTCTATCGACAGGAAAACCGATGCCTCATCGGCAGGCCTGACGATCAGCGTGCCAAACCAGTCGCCTGGCGACGCTGCCGGGCTGCCGCTCAGCGACACGCGGGCCAGCAGTTCGAACTCCTGAAACCCGGACAATGTCCGCCCGGCAACCATCGACTGCGCGTCGCCCAACGATATCACCGTGGGCAGTTCCGACAGGCGTACGCGCTGCACGGCGATGGGCGGAGACGGCTGCGCCGGGTCACGCGCAATAATAAATACGTTCGCATCGGCGGTCAGCGCCATGCATCGCCTCACCCGACAGCGCAACCCGGGCCGTGACGACGGCGTCGGGATCCGCAGGTGGCGGGCTGGTATCGGTGCTGCCGGCGGGTGCGGGCGGGCTCTCGGCCGGCGCCTGGCCACGGCAGCCGGCGGCGCCTCACCGCGCCACTCGGCGATGCGTTGTTCCAGCGTCGCGCGAATTTCCGGCGGCGGACTCAGGCCAAGCAGGATCTCCCATCGCGACGCGGCCATCTCGGTATCACCGCGATTGGCCAACGCAATACCCGAGTAAAAAAGCGCGGCCGGATTGTTCGGCTCGAGTGCGAGCGCGCCCTCGATCAGCGCCGCCGGACGCCCCTCGATCTCGGTGCCGTCGCGCGACAGGATCGCGACCGCGAGATCCACCATGGTCTGCCCGTTTCTGCCCGTCTTCAATCTCCATGATCCGTTCGTAGGTACTGACGGCCTGGTCGAATTGCTGCAACGACATGTGCGATCGCGCCAGCATATTCCAGCCATTCAGGTCGTCCGGGTTCGCAGCCAGCCGTTGTTCGCAGCGAGGCCATCGCCGACGCCATATCCGGCAGATCCGCCGTCTTACTGTCTCGCGGACTGAAGGTTCGGGCTGCCGACGTGGTTGTAGAGACCCGCCGCAACGGCAACGGTGGCCACGATGACGGTCGCCAGCAGCGGCGTGAGACGGTGTGATTCACGGTACAAGGGCCAGCCAACAAAAAACAGAGCCACCAGGCACAGCGGACGACAACAATCCAGAAAGTCACTTCGATACGCCCTCGTTAGCATCGTCCGCGTCGATGGGCAGCGCCATGCGGTGTCGCAACACCCGAAACATGGCAAAACCACCCAGCAGAACCAGCAGAAACGGGGCGATCCAGAGCACCAGCGTCTTGCCGCTCGTGCGCGGCCGATACAGCGCAAAGTCGCCGTAGCGGGTCACCAGAAAATCCAGTATTTCCGGGTCGGTCTTGCCCTCGGCGATCAGCCGCCGAATTTCGCGACGTAAGTCGGAGGCGAGGAAAACGTTGGAGTCCTTGATGCTCTGATTCTGGCACTTCAGGCAACGCACTTCGGAGATCAGCTTCTCGTAACGTGCCTGCAGTTCCGGGTCCTCAAATGCCTGGCCGGAATCGATGGCAGCAACCGGCGCGAGCCAGAACACCGCGAGGATCATTAGCAGTGCCCGCCTCATGGCGCCGTACTCCCGAGATTGATTAACGGCAGGAAGTCACGTTCCCAGGCCTGCTCTGTCCAACGGGCCCAAGATGCTTGTGCAGCACCATGCCGTCGGCGCCAACGAGAAAGGTCTCCGGCGCGCCGTAAACGCCCCAGTCGATACCGACACGTCCTGACTCATCGAAGCCGGACGCAATGTACGGGTCACCCAGTTGCTGCAGCCACTTCGTCGCCTCGGGCCGGTTATCGCGCCAGTTGATGCCGTAGATCGGCACCGTGTCGTTTCTGCGAAAGCTCCAGCAGAAACGCGTGCTCCTGCCGGCAGCCGACGCACCAGGTTGCCCAGACGTTGACCAGCGACACTTTTCCGGCAAGGTCTTCTGACCCGATCGTCTGCCCGGATCCTCGAGCGTCGGCAGTTCGAACTGCGGCGCCGGCTTGCCAATGAACGGTGATGGCAGCGCGCGCGGATCACCACGCTTCAGGCCAACGACAAGAAACAGTATCAGGGCAATAACCGCAATCAGCGGCAGCACGTATCGCGACATCAGGCAGGCTCCGCCGCCGCAACACTGGCTTTGCTCTTCTCTGCTGGCCGTCAGGCGATAGCGACGGTCGCTGACTGCGATCAGTCCGCCGAGCGCCATGATGATCGCACCGAACCAGATGAAGCGGATCATCGGCTTGTACTGCACGCGCACACTCCAGGCGCCATTGCCGAGCTGATCGCCCAGCGCGACAAACAGGTCCCGGTTCCAGGCTGGCGTCGATGCCGGCCTCCGTCATCCAGTTCTTCTGCACCAGGTACTGGCGTTTCTGCGGCCGCACGGTCGCGACGTATTCGCCGTCGCGCCGGATCTCGACAACGGCTTCGATCGCCGAGTAGTTGGGTCCCTGCACATCGCGCAATTCACGCATCTCGAACTCGTAGTGGCCGACCTCGATCGACTCGCCCGGCGTCAGTGCCCGGTCCGACTCGATATTGAATGCCGACACGATGGTGACGCCGAGCACGAACAGACCCATACCGAGGTGCGCGACGGACATGCCGAGCGCCGAGCGTGTAATGCCGGCGGTGCCCTTTTTGCGCAGCAGCGAGCGGACCGGCTGAATCAGCGACGTGATGATGATCCAGATGGCGGCCGCAAAGCCGACGGCGAGCAACAGGCTGGTTCGCTCATAAAACATGAACGGCAAAATAACGCCCAGCAGCACCGCCGCAATGGCAGGAATCCGCAGCAACGACAGCCACGGACGCTTGTCCTGCTTGCGCCAGGCCGTATGCATGCCGAGACCCAGCAACAGAATAAGCGGAATCATCGGCACCATGAACGCGATTTCGAACCACGGCGGGCCGATCGATATCTTGCCGCCGTTGAGCAGCTCGATAATCAGCGGCGCCAGCGTACCCATCAGCACCAGCGTCGCCGCGACGACCAGCAGCACGTTGTTCAGCAGCAGAAACGTCTCCCGCGACAACAGGCTGAAACCCACGTCCGAATCGAGCGACGGCGCGCGCCAGGCATACAGAATCAGCGCACTGACGATGACGATGCCGAGGAACGCGAGGATGAAAAAGCCGCGGGTCGGGTCCGTCGCGAACGCGTGCACCGACACGATGATGCCGGAGCGCACCAGAAAGGTGCCGAGCAGGCTCAGCGAAAACGCCGTAATCGCCAGCAACAACGTCCAGCTCTTGAACAGGCCGCGTTTTTCGGTGACGGCGAGCGAATGAATCAGCGCGGTGCCGACCAGCCACGGCATGAACGACGCGTTCTCGACCGGGTCCCAGAACCACCAGCCGCCCCAGCCGAGCTCGTAGTAAGCCCACCAGCTGCCGAGCATGATGCCGAGCGTCAGGAACAGCCAGGCGATCGTCGTCCAGGGCCGCGTCCACTTGGCCCAGTGCTGATCGAGGTTGCCGCTCAGCATGGCCGCGATCGCAAACGCGAACGCCACCGAAAATCCGACGTAACCGATGTACAGCAGCGGCGGATGAATCGCGAGACCCGGATCCTGCAGCAGCGGATTCAGGTCCGCGCCGTCGGCCGCCGCCGGCGACAGGCGATCGAACGGATTCGACGTAAGGATGGCAAACAACAGGAAACCGACGGACAGCAGGCCGAGTACGCCGATCACGCGCGCCGCGAACGGCGCCGGCAGCTCCGAGCTGTAGCGCGACACCGCAACCGTCCAGGCACACAGAATCAGGATCCACATCAGCAGCGAGCCTTCATGTGCCGACCACACCGCCGATACCTTGTACAGGGTCGGCAGTGCGAGCTGCGAATGGTTGGCAACGTAAAGCACCGAAAAATCGTTGCTCAGAAATGCCCATGTCAGGCAGCCGAACGCGACGGCGACAAACAGGAACTGGCCAAGCGCCGCGGTGTTCGCCACCTGCATCATTGCCGCATCGTTACGATATGCGCCGATCAGCGGCAAGATACCCTGGCAGAGCGCGAGAGACAGCGCGAGAATCAGCGCGAACTGACCGATCTCAGGAATCATTGGCGTAACAGTCCGAGGCGCCCGACGCGGCCGGCGTCATTTTTCCTTCCACGTGTTTGGCAAGTGAATCGGCAACTTCCGGCGCCATGTAGTTCTCGTCGTGCTTCGCGAGAATCTTGTCGGCGACAAACACGCCCTCATCGCCCAGGCGACCGTGCGCGACCACGCCCTGCCCCTCGCGGAACAGGTCGGGCAGAACGCCGGCGTAGCTGACCGGCAGCTCACACTTGATGTCGGTGACGCGAAAGCGCAGATCCATCGAGCCCTGCTCACGCTGGACACTGCCGTCCACGACGAGTCCACCGATGCGAAAATTACGATGCTTGGGGTACTCCCCGGCGACGACATCGGAGATATCGACGAAGAACATCATGTTGTCCTTGAATGCACGCAGCGTCAATGCCGCCGCGATCGCGACACCGACGACGGCAAGACCGACGGCCAGCATGCGTTGTTGCCTGGGTTTCATTGACGTTCCTCCAGCGCCTTGATGCGCACTTCGATGTCACGGTAAATGCGCTTGTGGCGCAGGCGTGCCCGCCAGTCCGACAAGACCACGATAACGAGGGTCAAAGCGAAGCAACTCCAGACGTACACGCCGTAGTTGCCCATTCCCAGGTTTTCCATTTCTAGCTGCCCTCCGGCGACAAGATCATTTCCCGCACCCAGCGAGTGCGGCGTTCACGGAACAGTACCTCGGTTCGTACGCGGCGCAATAAGCAGAGAACCGAATAAAAAGGTGAAGCCGAAAATCATCGCCAGCAGCGGATACAACATGCCGGGATCCATCGCCGGTCCGCCCTCTTTCATCAGCGTCGGTCCCTGGTGCAGCGAACTCCACCACTCAACCGAGTAATGCACGATCGACGACATTAACGACACCGACCAGTGCCAGCACGGCGCTGGCCTTGTCCGCCTTGGCCGTATCGTCGATCGCGCTGCGCAGTGCCATATAGCCGAAATACAGAAACAGCAATATCAGCTCCGACGTCAGTCTTGGATCGCCCCACTCCCACCAGGTTCCCCACATCGGCCGGCCCCAGATCGATCCGGTCACCAGCGCCAGGAAGGTAAAGGCCGCCCCGAGCGGTGCCGCGGCAGCCGCGACCGCATGCGCCAGCTTCATGCGCCAGATCAGGCCGATGCCGCCGCTCACGGCCATGATCATGTAGGCCATCATCGACAGGTACGCCGCGGGCACGTGCACGTAGATGATGCGAAACGCATCGCCCTGCTGGTAGTCCATCGGCGCGAGAAAGAGCCCCGCATAGGTGCCGTAGGCAATCAGCAGGATGCCGGGCAACGCCAGCCAGGGCGAGAAAACGGCGGCAAGCCGGTAGAAATGCGGCGGCGAGGCCAGCTGATGAAAAAACTTCCACATAATAGAGATTCTACTCGTTACTGATTCTAAGCGCGGCGGCGGTAGCGTAGGGAGCAAGGCTCAAGGACGCAACCGCGTAGGCGCCCAGCGCCCACAGACCGGTCGTATACACATCGTTACCGGCAGCCAATGAAACGGTATTGGCGCCGAGCAATAGCACCGGCATCGCCAGCGGCAGTATCAGCAGGCTCAGCAGCGCCGTGCCGCGATGCAAACCCACCGTCAGCGCAGCGCCGATCGAGCCCAGCAGACTCAGGCTGATAGTACCGAGCAACAGCGTCAGCATCATTACGGGAACTACGGACCCCGGCATTCGGTAGGTCATGGCAAGCAGCGGTGACACCAGCACCAGCGGCAGGCCGCTGGTCAGCCAGTGCGCCAGCGTCTTGCCCAGCGCCAGCAGCGGCAGCGGCTGCGGACTGACGAGCAGCTGGTCGAGGCTGCCGTCCTCGTAATCACCGAGAAACAGCGAATTTAAGGACAACAGCGTCGAGAGCAGCGCCGCGACCCACAGAACGCCCGGCCCGCTGAATTCCAGCTGCTCCGCACTGGGCCCGACGGCCAGCGGAAACAGCGTGCACACCATGGCAAAAAAGAACAGCGGATTGAGAACGTCGCCCGGCCGTTTCCAGGCCAGCAACAGGTCGCGCCGGGCGGTCGCCATAAGCCCCGACAGTATGCCCGGCGGCTGTGCGGAAAACGCCGTCATGACAGGCGAATCCGCTTGACCGGCGCGTTGATTTCAACGTCCTGGTGCGCCGCCATGACGCACAGCCCGCCCCTGTCGAGATGCTCTTCGGCCAGCTCCATGACCAGCGCTCGCCCTTCACGGTCCAGGTTGGTGAACGGCTCGTCCAGCAGCCAAAGCGGCACGTCGGCCAGCAGCATGCGCGCCAGCGCCACGCGGCGTTGCTGCCCGGCGGACAGGGAACGCAGCGGCAGGCGTTGCAGGCGTTCGATGCCGAGCCGGCGATAAACCGCCTCGCGATCCCGGTCCGACTGCGCCCGCAGCGCCTCCTCGAACTGCAGATTCTCGACCATGTTGAGGTCGCCTTTCAGGCCGGTTCGATGCGCGAGCCAGACCAGCTGGCCGTGAAAGGTCTGGCGCTGTTTTTCAACCGGCTCACTGTTCCAGGATACCTGGCCCTCTTCGAGGCTCAGCATGCCGGCGATGGCGCGCATCAGGCTGGTCTTGCCACAGCCATTGCGGCCTTCGAGCAATAACAGCTCGCCGCTCGCCAGCGCAAAGCTCAGCCCCTCGAACAGGCATCGCTCGCCGCGAATCAGCGTGAGATTGTCGCCGGACAGGGTAGCGCTCAAAGCCGGCGCCCTCGCGCAAGGAGCGAATTCGATTGAAGATTATCCAAAGGTTTTTACCGTTTTTTCAGAGGCTTATAAACGTTTTTTAATACTACTTCTATTATCGTCATAGGAAAGTAGGCGCTGAAAACACCGGCCCCGGCGATCGACACGCGGCAATTCCAAAGCGCGCAGCCTGTGTTTTTTGAGACACGATTCCTATACGAGGAGACCGCAAGCGCACCATAGCAATTCTGTCTCGTTAAGACGATGCCAGGCGACGCCGCGCCCGCAACCCGAGCTGCCGCAAAGTCTAGCCGAAGAAACCTTCCTTGAAGTGTTTGCGGCACATGGAAATGTAGCGGTCATTGCCGCCGATTTCGACTTGCGAACCCTCGGTAACGGGATTGCCCTGCGGGTCGAGACGCAACACCATCGTGGCCTTGGTGCCGCAGTGGCAGATTGCCTTCAGTTCTTTAAGGGTATCCGCCCACGCCAGCAGGTATTTGCTGCCCTCGAAGGGCTCTCCCTGGAAGTCCGTACGCAGGCCATAGGCCAGTACCGGGATCTCCAGGTTATCCGTGATCTCGGTGAGCTGGAACACCTGGTCACGTGTCAGGAACTGCGCCTCGTCAATCAAGACGCAATGCAGGTCCTCATCCCGATGGCTGGCAGTGATCAGCTCGCAAAGGTCCGTTGTATTCGAAAAGGT
>CAWEDS010000001.1:0-101852 GCA_963807845.1 uncultured Gammaproteobacteria bacterium | reverse complement strand
GAAAAACGAACTTGTAAGGCCATCAATTGGTGTCCCCTTCGCGATGCGCTTGTTTTTGGCCCGGCGGCCTCGGTCGCCGCCGCAATTAAAACTAATGTGGCAAGGCCGAAAAGTTGTGATTTCTCAATTCGTTCGTCGAATCGTTGGCGCTTAGACGAATATACTCTGATTCAGGTTGGCATAGGCACGTTATGTCCAATTGGCGTATTTTTTAGCGCGAAAAACCGCTTTCCAAATATGTCCGCTTCGGGTCAGCAGCAGCCGTCTGAGTAGCCACCATACCAAGGTCTGCTATCCGAGGTGAACCGGTCGCTCAGACCAGATTTTTCAAAAATCGCGACCCTAGAGCGTCTGCTCTACCCAGAGCGGACGATTAGATGCGCTGGAAATCTCACGCAACCGAACGGACGGCAGTCGGCCAACAGCGGTCGCTCATGCGCGCTCAGATTCAGCTAGCAGACCGGCGGCGGTCGGCCAGAAACAATTATAGAAGTCAGAGGATTAATCTAGGGAACGCACCCAGTCGTCCCAATTGTAAGCAAGCCACCTTGATTGATGATTGCGTCATTGTTGAGAACAACACTTTGACCGGCATCGAACGAAATGTCGGCTCCGCCTGCAATAGAGCCTTCATAGGTTATTGAATCGCTCGCCAAAAGGTCGAAGATGTCACCACTGTCGAAGTCAAAAACTACGTCCATGCTGCTGGCACAGGTAAAATCGCAGACGTAGCCTGCTCCATCCGCATCAAAATCGACTTGGTCCAAATTTGATTCAAACAGGCAGTTGTCGTTGTCATCAACAATTTGATCAGAATCGTAATCTGCTATGGGGCCGGTATCAGGCCCGCCCGTCAAGTATTCAACGGCGCCGATATCACAGCCATTGCCCGAATTTACAATTGACGGAATATCAAAAATTCGCATCGAAAATCCCGAATACCCATAACCACGTTGGTCATGGAGTTCACCAGTACAATTGCCCTTGTCGATAGCCGGGCTATTGAATTTTGGCAACATCGTTCTTGTCGGGCCGCCGAAATCACCGAGGTCTTCCAGAGCGGGGTCTCCACCGTCCAATGAGTAGTCATTATTAGCATTCGGATTGCCTGGAAGAAAACCAGCTAGCCCATTACTAAATCCAATGAAGTTAAAGCCATTTGAAAGTACCGAAGAGGTACTGGAGTTTGGCGTGCTTATATCATTAAACTGTTCGCCATTAGCAAGTGCGCCAGCGCCCGACAGGTTCTTGGCAACAATGTTGTTTGCTAATGTTGCAGTAACATTATCTCCCTGTAGATAGATGCCGCCACCCTCCGCAGCCTGATCAAAGCTATCAGCTGTATTTCCGACGATCGTGCTATTCATAACATCAAGAGAAATTGAGCCTGTAAATCCGGTCGATACGTTTTCAAGAGCGAGTATTGCACCGCCGTAATTACCATAAGCTATATTTCCATGAAAAGTTGTATGATCAATAGTTACAGACGGAGAGTTGTTCGATGCTGCAACGACAAATACGCCAATACCACCACCGTCGCCGACGGTTTCGTTAAACGACAAGGTTGAGTACTTGACGTTTAGATGAACATCACCGCTAGTCATGGCTATGCCGCCGCCGTCTGAAGCAGAGTAGTTTTTGGTAAGAGTTGACCAACGAATATCCAGATCCGCGGATGCTGATGTGGCAATAGCTATTCCACCCCCGGCTTGTGCGGCGTAGCAATTCTCAATTCGAATGAACTCTAAGGTAGTGCTTGTGGACCCAAAAATGGATATTCCACCCCCAGAACCTGTTTCATGACTTGGTATATTTTCGTATGCCGCTACCGCCTTCAATAGTAAAGCCTCTCAATAAATAAACGCCGCTTCAAATCCTTGTAATCGAAACAACCGGTAAGCAGCTTGCGTATAATCACTGCCCGGAAAGAGCGACCCCGAAATCATCAATTCATCTGGGCCAGGACCAAGAATAGATACCGAGCCCGTTACTTTTGGCAAATCAGAGGTAACTTGAATAAGGCCGCTAACCTGCAGAACAATCTCATCTGCACCGAGTCCTACACCACTTCCTGCAGCGCAGCTGTCCTGGCTTATATTTGTATTGGCCGCCGTAATGGCTTCACGCAGCGTGCAGTTGCCGTTGATTAATGCATCGTCAGCAAGCGTATTAACAACTATCGTTGAGGCAAGTGCGGAGCACCCCCAAAGACTGGATACGGAAATTAAAATTAGCCGGAAAATAGATTTCTGGGAGAGTCGCATTATCAATCAGAGTATAAGGCGGATTAATGAGTCTTATCCATCATACACACCGCTATCGAAACGCCGGTGCGCACATCATGCCGCCCTAGGACGCCGGTAATCTTCCCCGTATCCAGCGCACTGCCTCGAAATTCGGTGCTTCATTGCCTGTCCTTCCCGCTTTGTGAGATCGCATTATGTGAAGTTGCCGCTCAGAATTTCAGGGCCGTGATGGCTGGAGCGTGATGTCGGCTTCGGGTCAACAGCCGCCTAAATCCTTGATCCCAGGCTTACGTCGGCTATGGAGGGGTAACCGGCCCCTCAGACCAGATTTCTCGAAACTCACGCTCTGAGCGTCTGCTCTGCCCGGGAGCAGCCGTTCATTTACGCCAAACCACAGCGAAATCTACAGCCGAAAACGGCCAATTGTGGTCACCCCAGTAAGTTCATGACAGTTTTGACGAGATCAGTCGATTTAGGCTCACGCCCGACTCGGCTGCCTTCATCGCTAGTGCACGATGAACTTCCGGCGGAACTCGAACCATGAATTTGCCGCTGTACGAGTGCGTCGATAATGGCTCCGGCACTGCTTCCTTGTTCTTCTTCAGATCAGTCACAGTATCCTTGACCAACTTGCGAACTCCTGCGAGCGCCTTTTCCTGGCTCGATTCAAGCCAGCTAAGACTCGGAAATTCGGCGCACAGACCAACGTACTCCCGATCTTCTTCCGACCAGGTTACCCGATAGGTATAAGGATCAATTTTTTTTGCCATCGCTACTCTCAAGCCTCTCTATCGCCAACAACACCTGCCGCACCTGATACGGCTTGGCTTTGCCCTTGGCATTCTGAATATTTACTCGCGGATCTCCGGCCCATGGCGTCTTATAAACGCGGTGACTTGAGCCTGACATGCGTGCTTTGCCGAAGTAGTGATCACAAACCTTGCACAGGTCCGAGAAGCGAACCCCTTTGGGGTTCCGTCGCATCTTGGCAAGAATGTCAGGGATATCCGGCACCGCATTATAATATCATTATTGATACTATTAGCAAGGCCCGAAAGGCCGGTTTGGTGAACATCAGCGGACGGCGGGCTGCCGCTAGCTGTACTAGTTCGACTGTCTCTTAAGGGTCAACAGCCGCCTAAATCCTTGATCTGAGCCTTACGTCGGCTATGGAGGGGTAACCGGCCGCCCAGGCTGGTTTTTTCCGAAATCAGGCTCTGAGCGTCTGCTCTACCCGAGAGCGGTCGTCGATTTGCGCTAAATTCCAGCGAAACCTACAACCGGAAACGGCCAATTGCGGTCACCCCAGTAAGTTCATGACAGTTTTGACGAGATCAGTCGATTTAGGCTCACACCCGACTCGGCTGCCTTCATCGCTAGTGCACGATGAACTTCCGGCGGAACTCGAACCATGAATTTACCGCTGTACGAGTGCGTCGATAATGGCTCTGGCACTGCTTCCTTGTTCTTCCTCAGATCAGCCACAGTGTCCTTGACCAACTTGCGAACTCCTGCGAGCGCTTTTTCCTGGCTCGATTCGAGCCAGCTAAGACTCGGAAATTCGGCGCACAGACCAACGTACTCCCGATCTTCTTCCGACCAGGTCACCCGATAGGTATAAGGATCAATTTTTTTTGCCATCGCTACTCTCAAGCCTTTGTATCGCCAACAGCACCTGCCGCACCTGATACGGCTTGGCTTTGCCCTTGGCATTCTGAATATTTACTCGCGGATCTCCGGCCCATGGCGTCTTATAAACGCGGTGACTTGAGCCGGACATGCGTGCTTTGCCGAAGTAGTGATCACAAACCTTGCACAGGTCCGAGAAGCGAACCCCTTTGGGGTTCCGTCGAATCTTGGCAAGAATGTCAGGGATATCCGGCACCGCATTATAATATCATTATTGATACTATTAGCAAGACCCGAAAGGCCGGTTTGGTGAACATCAGCGGACGGCGGGCTGCCGCTAGCTGTACTAGTTCGACTGTCTCTTAAGGGTCAACAGCCGCCTAATTCCTTGGTCCCAGGCTTACGTCGGCTATGGAGCGGTAACCGGCCCGTTAGAGCAGGTTTTTCAAAAATCGCGCTCTGAACGTCTGCTCTTTCGAGGAGCGGTCACTCGCCCGCGCTAAATTTCAGCAAACAAACCGACGGCAGTCGGCCACTACCGGTCATTCCAATGTCGTGTCAGACATGCAACCCGACGACACCGCTATTGTAGCCGCCGCTGATGTGAGGCGTTACAAAGTACTCGACACCCGCAAGGGCGAAACGACGGACCGCACAAGACACCAGCTTTAATCCACTGAGCCTGGGCTTCGCCTCGGCGAGACTATCGGAGTGGCGATGGTCTGCGAACACCGTTACAACCCAGTGCGCATGCATACCTGCAGCGCATTTTTCAGGTTCGCTGATTTCGGCGCCCGACACTGGCGAGGCTGTGCGCGCTGAGAAAACCCGGCAGGCTTTGTCCTCAAAAGATAAAAAAAGGCCGGACCCGCGTAGGGCCCGGCCTATCTGTTTGCTGCAGCGGTGGCGCATGACCCGGGCCGATTCAACGGGCCCGTGTTTTTACAGATACGTCTTGCCGGCCAGTGTCCTCGAAGTGATTCCGCAGCTAGCCGGGACATTGCCTGCGGCGAAGCCTCCCCTCCACCGATATTCACGTTGTCGCGAAATATCACGGTCGGCGCGTTCACGCTAATGCTGCTGCCGGCGGCGGTAAAGTTCGGGCCAACGGTTGCGCTTGTGGCCGCATCGCGAACCTGAGGCGACGATGTCTGGAGCTTGCGGTTCGCAAGGACCTGTTCGCCAGGACAGATCGGTGCCGGAGCAAGATCGACATTGTCATAGACAATACCCGACGGATCAAAGTTGGAAGCCGTGTTGGCGAAGCCGATCTGGAAAACGTGCCCCTGGATTGCCGGGTCTATGTCGAATTCGATCCCGTAATTAGACCATTCGACGGGCAGGCTGGTTGTGTCAATAGAGATGAAGTTTGACAGCGCGAAATTATTTCCCGGATCGAGTGTCTTGATGAACGCGATTCCGGTGCTGGCGGCAGCAATATCGCCTTTCTTGGCATCGAAACGAAACAGAACAGACGTGCCGGCCGCACTACCGGGAACGTTCTGCTGCTGATAGACGTTTGCTTCGATCCGCTTGTTTGAGGCGTTACCGTGATTGACATTGTTGTAATCATTAAAGACAACGAGTTGTCTGTCTCCCTGCTCCACGCCGCCCTCACCTGTGGCAACGTTGGCAAATGCCGCGCCTGAACCCTGGATGTTCGCAATAGTCGACGAGTAACCGCTATCAAAAGTTACGCCGTCGGGCTGAAATACATTGGCGAAACGCGAGCCAGCTATCGCCGGACAGTGCGTTGTTGCCGGGCGATGGTTCGGCCACCGCCAGGCCCTCGAAATCCTGTGAATACGAGCACCAGTTGCGCGCTTGCGGGCGACGCGACCGTTACTAATCCAATGACACATACGAAGCTTAAGAAAATGCGGTTAAAAGACATCTGTTAGTCCCCGACTTTGAATGCACAGTTAGCGACCGCGGTTTTGTCGCCTGCTCACAGGTTACTATTCGGTGAATAGGTCGAATACGAAGCCGCGTTGAGCCCGCTCTCTTAGGAGCGGCCAGGCGATTCGTCGACCTTTAGAAGGTCATTGGTCCGAAGTATGAGATTCAGGACCGAGGAGGAACCCAGAGCAAACGGACAGAGTCACTAGTCGGGGGTCGGCTAATTGCCGTGCCACAGAGTATAGCAGACGATAACCCGACTATATTTTCCACTTTGCACCAATTAAAGGCGTTGTTTTCGCCAGGGATTAGATTGTGTCGATGTCGGCTTCGGGTCAACAGCCGCCTAATTCCTTGATCCCAGGCTTACGTCGGCTATGGAGCGGTAACCGGCCCCTCAGATCAGATTTTTCGAAAATCGCGCTCTGAACGTCTGCTCTTTCCAGGAGCGGTCGCTCAGTCCCGCGCTAAATTTCAGCAAACAAACCGACGGCAGTCGGCCAGAAGCGGACCGTCGTCGCATAAGAAAACCCCGCCACGAGGGCGGGGTCGGGGTCAACTCTGATTTGAAGGATAAGGCTGATCATAGATTGTTAGAACACGTAAAAAAGTCTCCATCATCGTCATCGCTATTTGAACCGTCTGGGCAAGTCGTGTTCGCCCATATGATGGGAATACCAATTATTTCGGCAACGGTCAGCACGGCACCGGTCAAGTCGGCATTGGTCAGGTTTACATCGTTAATGTCGGCGCCTGTCAGGTCAGCATAACTTATGTCGACACCGAACAGATAGGCGCCGCTCAGGTTGGCATTCCTCAAGTCAGCGCGGGTTAAAATTGCACCGATCAGATTGACGCCGCTCAGGTTGGCGAAACTCAGTATGGCATCGCTAAAATCGGCGTTAAGCAGACCGGTAACCGTCAGGTTTACGTTGCTCAGGTTAGCACCGGCGAGGTTGGCATCGACCAAGCTGCTCCCCCCCAAGGTAGCACCTCGCAGGTCGGCACCACTCAGGTTGGCACCAGTCAGAAGGACATTGGCGAGGATGCAGTTTCGTAGGTCGGCACCGCTCAGATCGACGCCGCTCAGGTCGTAACCAACAGTGCTGAGGTCTGGACAGTCGGCACCCACTACAGGCACACCGCCTATTGAACCGTCTGAACAGATGATGTTCCCGAGTTGATCAAAACCTGTGACGAAAACATTTGGTACGCAAGACTGTCCAAAATTAATGGGCGGAAAAGGTTGCGTATCCGGCGCAGCGGTCGTTTGCATCGAGCCATCCGGGAACATGAAGCCGCCCTCCTTGGATTCGATGACGCCATCGGTCGAGATCGACGTTTGCGCGTGGGCGATGGGCACGATCACAACAAGTGGGCAGAGCAAGCCGAGGACTACCAGGAACGGCGCGAACATATTTGTAGGCTTCATGTTGACTCTCCTCGGCATCTGCCAAAGAAGTCATTCAGCCACTAGCTTTGGCTAGATTCGCCATTGTCGGATGCAACTAAATTGTATGCGCCGATAGGAGAATCGCGTCAATTCGGGGATGTACATATTCTTACATAATGACTCACGCGATGTCTGCAACGGGTCAGCAGCCGTCATCTTACCGTAGATTCTTCGAGCGGCTGCTATGCGAGGTGAAGCAGCCCTTCATTTATGTTCGTTCGTCCTTAGACCGAGAAGCAGAGCTGCGGTAATCAGGCATACTCCTGCCGCTCGGTCGACCCAGACTTTATTTTGACTACGTAATTTTGTCGCTATCCAGCTGGCACCTTTGCCGTACGAGGCAAGGAAACATCCGTCAATCGCGATGTAAGTTACGCCCAAAACCGCGATTTGCGGGACGAGTGAGTACTGTGGGTCCAGAAACTGGGGAAACAGCGCGGCGAAAAATACAACCGCCTTTGGGTTTGCGGCGGACGTCACAAAGCCACGGAACCATAGTTGTCGAAGCGTAATGAGAGGCACCTCCGAGGAGGCACTTCTTCCTCGGAATGAAGCCACGATCTGTCGTATACCAACCCAAACCAGGTACGAAACACCTGCCCACTTGATGACGGCAAAACCGTAGCGCGAGGCGGTAACTACGGCGGCCAGTCCCAGCCCCGCCAGCAGTATCTGGATTGCGTTTGCGGACAAGTCACCGGCGGCAGTCGCAAGCGCCCGATGAAATCCGTTCGACAGGCTTACGGAGAGCATCAACAGGTGGCTAGGGCCCGGCGTACTCATAAATATCAACACTGTGCCGACGTACAGCAACCATGTGTCCGTAGCCATGCACGAGTTCCTTTTTTTTGAGTACACCCGCTTTGGGCGAGTCGCCGTCATCCGTTAGTTTATCACTCGACGGACTGCTAGCGGTTGCACTCAGCAGCGGTCATTCCTTATCCCTAGATTCGAACTTCCGCTTTTAGCACCAAGCAAGCGTTCCGGCATCCGGTGAGGACGCTGCCTGACTCACTTGATGAAGTAGCCGGCCACTCGCCATATTCCATCCGGGTCCTTCATAGCCGTCACCGTCTCAAGAGCTTTAGCTTTGTGCTCGAACACTGAATTGAACTGGAACACGACGTACTCTCCATCAGGTGCACCAGGCAACGTTTTGCTGAACATTGACCTGGCCACCTCGCGCGTTCCGAGCGCGCCGATTGGCGTTCGCACAGCGCTCAAGGACTTCTCCCAGTCCTCTTTGGGGATAGCAGCCTTGAATAGCACCGATGCTGACTCCCAGCTCGATTCGTACTGCCCGGTATCCGTCAGAGCGAGCCATGCCACGGTTTCTACTTGTGCCTCTTCGATCGCTTCGGGCTCGCTTGCTTGGGCCGAAAACGCGATCAAGGCGAAAATCAAAGCGGTACTGAGCAAACGTTTCATAACGTAACTTCTCCAAATTGCGACAGGCTGATATGTGGAAAATCGGGGTCAGACCGAAGTTTCGGAACTCGCACAACATGCCACAGGAAACTCGCGTCAGTGGTTGAAAACCTCGGTCTGACCCCGATTGCCGCCGTCGCCAGCACGTCGCTAGTTGGGATTGCCGAGATCATCGAAACCCGATCGCATAAGCCTTAATATCTGCAGGTAGGCTGAGTACGCAACCGCACCGTCGGCAATAGCCAGTTGCCCCGGCTCTTCCATGAGCAAGAGAACATTATCAACTTCTCCGGAGTTTAGTGTTTGGACGATATTGCTATCAACCGATATATTCGCCAGGCAATCATAATCAATGGATTGCTGATAGCTAGTTTGGTTTATCAAATTGATACCATCCCGCACGCTTGTGGCGAGCCCTTCACGCAGAGATTCGTCTGAAAGAAACACGACAAGATCGCGAGGCAAAAGACTGCGTTCCCAACAACTCTTTTTTGCGATTTCCCTATTGCGAGATCTTGCCCCACGCGACCGGCCGCCGACAACACCCGCAATGGAAAGACAGCCTCCCTCCGCTACGACGGAAGGTGCGCCCTTGCCGCCAGCCGATGATAGGATCTGGCGCAACCATGATGACCGTTCAAAATCTTCTCGCAGGAATCGGTGCGTCGCGAGGCCACTGGTGAAACATAGCACCACGCTTCGCCTGCTCGTCTTTTATCCGACGCTATTGACCCTTGCTACCGTTGTGCTTTTCCTTGCCTGGCTGCGGTGGGACGCGCATCGGCCCCGAGAGGAGTGGTTTGGCACGCGCCAGGGCCATGTCGAGACCGTGATTGCAACGGAACGCGCTGCGGGAGACCAGCAGATTTCCGCGTCGCTGCGCCTGAAATCTGACTCCGGACTGCAGGTTGACCTTCGTGTGCTACGCCCGGAAACAGAGGGCGTGCGGCTGCCACTGTTATTGATACTGGGCGGACACCGGACGGGCGGCGATGCGGTCGATCTTTTTGCTCGTACCAAGGATCGCGCGATCGTCAGTATTGACTACCCCTACGCCGGGCCCGACAAGGTCAAAGGGTTTGTCGCCGTGCTAAAGACCTTGCCTGTGGCGAGGAAAGCGATGTTGGATACGACGCCCGCCCTGTCACTCGTTCTCGACTGGCTGCTATGAGCAGCCGTGGGTCGACCAACAGAGAATTGTGCTCGTCGGTGCAAGCCTCGGCGTGCCGTTTGCCGCGTCGGCCGCCGCGCGCGACCAACGCATCACCGGCCTGATGCTGGTGCACGGCGCTGCCGACAATCGCCAATGGCTGAAGGTACAGGTCGCACGCCGGCTGGACGCGCGGATCCTGCACGATCCCGTGGCGACGATTCTTTACTGGCTCGCCTACGGGCCGGCAATGGATACCGGCGCGAACGTTGCCAGGATCGCGCCGCGCCCGGTACTCATCGTCGGCGCACGCGATGATGAGCGGACTCCCATCGCAGAGGTGACACGGCTGCACGAACTTGCGGGGGAACCCAAACGCCTGCGTTTTACAGACGGCCCGCACGTAGAACCCGACCGGACCGAGGTCATCGCCGCCCTGTTGCGTGTCGCGAACGAGGAATTCCCGTTTCTTGCCCCGTAAGGCGCCCGGTGCCGGTAATCAGGCGCTTTCAGTAGCCAGTTTTCTTCGGTTTCCAGCGGATGCGGGCGGCGGCGCGCGCCGTGGCCGAGTCGTGAACGCCATGATAACGGCACCCAGCAGGCACACTCCGCCAGCAATGATAAAGGGTGTCATCCATACCGCCGGCTGCGCCGCACCCTGGGCGGCGTCCTTGAAGTAGCCCGCCAGCAGTGGCCCGGCGAGGCCCGCCACACCGTAAGCCGTGAACATCCAGCCGTAGTTGCTGCCAACGTTCTTGTTGCCAAAATAGTCCGCCGTTATAGCCGGGAACAGCGCGAAGCTGCCCCCATAGTTGAAGCCGATCAGCGCGGCGACCACGATAAATCCGTAGACAAGACCAAAACTGATGAACACGTGGTAGGTCATCAGCATGGTGACGCCCTGCAGCGCGGCCATCAGCGTGATCGTCGTCTTGCGGCCAATTCTGTCGGAGACGCTGCCCCAGGCGATGCGGCCAACACCGTTAAAAATGGCGTACCAGGCCATAGCCGTGCCGGTGATTGCTCCGGCGCCGGTGACCCCGTGATGCTCCAGCGCGTCGATGCCGAACAGCTTGATGCAATAGATGACCATGAGCCCCGATACGCCGGCGAACATGAAAACCAGCCAGAGCATGTAGAACTGTGGCGTGCGCAGCATGTCGCGCGCCCGGAATTCCACCGCCCCCTCGTGGTCGTTGTTCTCGGTAACCGGCGGCGACCAGCCTGCCGGCACGTAGTCGTCCGGCGGATTGATCATAACCACGCTGCCCAGCAGCACGAGCGCGGCCAGCGCGAAGCCGTAAATCACGAACACGCTTTGCACGCCAGGCAGGCCGAAAACGCTGGTCGTATTCAACAAACCGCCAAACCAGGATCCGGCGAGTTTGACCCAGATGGTTGCGCCAAATCCGAAACCGGCCACCGCCAGGCCAGTGATCAGGCCCTTCTTGTCAGGGAACCACTTGACGCAAACCGAGATCGGCACTACGTAAGCAAGGCCAATGCCGGCACCGCCGATAACGCCGATAGTGAGCAACTGCACCCAGAAGCTGTCGCCGTAGAAGCCACCCAGTACGTAGCCGCCGCCCAACAGGAGACCGCCCGCTATGGTCAGCAGGCGAGGTCCGACGCGCGGCAGCACGCGCCCGGCCAGCACCATGACAATGGCGAACGTGGCGAGACCGGCCGAGAAGACCCAGGCCGTCTGGCTTGCGCTGAAGGCATAGGCACCGGCTGCATCGGTCAGCCTGGCGGTGAAAACCGACCAGGCGTAAATCGCGCCCAGCGCCAGCTGGATCAGTATTGCGCCGACGACAATGAGCCAACGGTTGCGCGCTGTGGTTTCGAATCCCATGGAGGCCTCTGCCCTGGAAGGACATCTGTTAGAAAGGTGGGGCAATCTTACTCGACACCGCCCCTGAATCAGGGCGGTCTTTCCACAGAGCAGGTTGGTAAAAACCACGATGGCGGCACGTCGATTGTTGCCGGGCTTCCATTACGCTACCGATGTTGCCACCAAAGCCTGCAGCCTACATGTTGCGGCGGTATTCGCCGCCGACGTCGTAGAGCGCCGCGGAAATCTGGCCGAGCGAGCTGGATTTCACCGTTTCCATGAGCTCCGCGAAAACGTTGCCGCGTTCGCGCGCGACGGACTGCAGACGCGCCAGCGCGTCGCTGCTTGCCTCGCGGTGGTTGTCCTGGAACGCCCTGACGTGGCGAATCTGGTCGTTCTTTTCGTCGTCCGACGAACGGATGAGCTCCTGCTCGTGGACCTCATCTTCCTGCCCTTCCCGCGGCAGGAAGGTATTCACGCCGATAAGCGGCAGCGAGCCATCGTGCTTCTTGCTCTCGTAGTACAGGCTCTCTTCCTGGATCTTGCCGCGCTGGTACATGGTGTCCATCGCGCCGAGCACGCCGCCGCGCTCCGAGATGCGTTCGAACTCCTGGTAGACCGCTTCTTCGACGAGGTCGGTCAGCTCGTTGATGATGAACGACCCCTGCCAGGGGTTTTCGCAGAAATTCAGGCCGAGCTCGCGTGAAATAATCAGCTGGATCGCGACCGCACGGCGCACCGACTGCTCGGTCGGCGTCGTTATGGCCTCGTCGAACGCGTTCGTGTGCAGGCTGTTGCAGTTGTCGAACAGCGCGTACAGCGCCTGCAGCGTCGTGCGAATGTCGTTAAAGCTGATCTCCTGCGCGTGCAGGCTGCGACCGGAGGTCTGCACGTGGTATTTCAGCATCTGCGAGCGCGCGCTCGCGCCGTAGCGCTCTTGCATCGCGCGCGCCCAGATGCGGCGCGCGACGCGACCGATCACCGAGTATTCCGGATCCATGCCGTTGGAAAAGAAGAAGCTCAGGTTCGGCGCAAACTCGTCGATATCCATGCCGCGCGCCAGGTAGTACTCGACGATCGTGAACCCGTTCGACAAGCGTGAACGCCAGCTGGCTGATCGGGTTCGCGCCGGCTTCGGCGATGTGATAACCGCTGATCGAGACGCTGTAGTAATTGCGCACGTTGTTGTCGATGAAGAACTGCTGCACGTCGCCCATCATTTTCATCGCGAATTCGGTCGAGAAGATGCAGGTATTCTGCGCCTGGTCTTCTTTGAGAATATCCGCCTGCACCGTGCCGCGCACGGCGGCCATCGTCTCCTTGCGGATGCGCGCGTAGGTTTGTGCATCGACAAGCTGTTCGCCGGAGATGCCGAGCAGCCCGAGACCGAGGCCGTCGTTGCCGGGCGGCAGTTCGCCGACGTAGCGCGGCCGCTGCTTGTCCGCGAAGTACTGATCGATCTTTTTCTTGGCCGCGTCCCAGCCGCCGGTTTCACGCAGGTGTTTTTCGACCTGCTGGTCGATCGCCGTGTTCATGAAAAACGCGAGGATCATCGGCGCCGGACCGTTGATCGTCATCGACACCGACGTGGTCGGCGCGCACAGGTCGAAGCCCGAATACAACTTCTTCATGTCATCGACCGTCGCGATCGACACGCCGGAGTTGCCGACCTTGCCGTAGATGTCGGGTCGCTCGTGCGGATCCTCGCCGTACAGCGTCACCGAATCGAACGCCGTCGACAGGCGCGCCGCGTCCTGGCCGCGCGACAGGTAGTGAAAACGCCGGTTGGTTCGCTCCGGCGTGCCCTCGCCGGCGAACATGCGGGTCGGATCCTCGCCGAGCGCGCCGGTACGGATACACGCCGCCGGTGTACGGATAGGCGCCCGGCAGGTTTTCCTTGCATCAGGAAGCTGCAGCAGTTCGCCCCAGTCGGTGAAATCCGGCGCCGCGATCTTCGGAATCTTCTGGTGGCTCAGGCTCTCGCGGTAAGTTGTCGCCGGTGATCTCCCGGCCGCGCACCGTGTAGCTGTATTTCTCGTCGCGCACGCCGCGTTTGCGCTCGGGCCATTCCCTCAGCAGCTGCGAGTGACTCGGCCGACAGGTCACTGACGCGCCTCCTGGTAGCGCTGCCGGAGCAGCAGCAGGCTGCGGTCGCTGCCGTCGGCCAGCGCTTCTGCCGGATAGCGTTCGAAGTTCTGCCGGCAACAGCGGGTCGTCCAGGATGCGCAGCGCCTCGTACAGGTGCTGCGCGCGACTCGCCGTCTCGCGCCTGGCTGTCGGCGCGCGTTGATATCGCGCGCCCTGCTCCGCAATCTCGGCAAGATAGCGAATGCGCGCGCCGGGAATCATCGCCGTCGCGCGCGGCTCACGAATCGACGTGTCGATGTCCGGCGTCCACTTGTCCACGTCGAGCCCCGACCTTGCCGGCCACGAGACGGCACAGCTCGGCGAACATCCAGCTGACGCCGGGATCGTTGAACTGGCTGGCGATGGTCGGGATAAACCGGCACGTCGTCGTCGTTGACGTCGAACGCGACGTGATTGCGTTTCCACTGCTTGCGCACGTCGCGCAGCGCGTCTTCGGCGCCGCGCTTGTCGTACTTGTTGAGCACGATCAGGTCGGCGAAATCGAGCATGTCGATTTTCTCGAGCTGGCTCGCCGCGCCGTATTCGCTGGTCATGACGTACACCGAAAAATCGACCAGGTCGACGATCTCGCTGTCGCTCTGGCCGATGCCGGCCGTCTCGACGATGACCAGGTCGAAGCCGACGCGACTTCAGGAACAGGATGTGGTCGCCCAGCATTTCGCTGGTCGCCAGGTGCTGGCGACGCGTCGCGATCGAGCGCATGTAGACGCGATCGGAACGCAGCGAGTTCATGCGAATGCGGTCGCCCAGCAGCGCGCCGCCGGTGCGACGCCGCGTCGGATCGACGGCGAGCACCGCGATGCGCATGCTCGGGAAACTCGTCAGGAAACGATTGAGAATTTCGTCGGTGACGCTGCTCTTGCCCGCGCCGCCGGTGCCGGTGATGCCGACGACCGGCGCTTGCCCTGCCTGCACCTGCCATTCCTTGCGCAGCGTCATAAGTTCCGCGTCGGCGAACATGCCGGCTTCGATCGCCGAAATCATCGCGGCGATGTCGACGTTGGACTCGGGCCTGGCCGGCGTTGTCGCCGGACGGCGCGCCGTGGCGGTGCGCTCGATCAGGTCAGCGATCATCGCCTCGAGACCCAGCTCCATGCCGTCGTGCGGGTGGTAGATGCGCTCGACGCCGTAGTCCATCAGCGTTTTGATCTCCTCGGGCGTAATCGTGCCGCCGCCGCCGCCGAAGACCCGGATGTGGCGGGCACCGAGCTCGCGAGCCGGTCGATCATGTAGCGGAAGAACTCGATGTGGCCGCCCTGGTAGGAACTGATCGCGATGCCGTCGGCGTCTTCCTGGATCGCGGCGCGCACGATGTCGTCGACGCTGCGGTTGTGGCCGAGATGGATGACCTCGGCGCCCTGCGCCTGGATCAGGCGGCGCATGATGTTGATCGCGGCGTCGTGGCCGTCGAACAGCGACGCGGCTGTGACGAAGCGCAGCGGCGCGGTGTTGCGGTTCCCGGAGACGCCCGGCAGGTCAGTGGCTGCGGTACCCATGCATCATCTCCTGCGCGTAAACGCGACGGAACGCTCCGCCTTCAGGCAGAAAGTTCAGAATAATCAAGCACTTTTGGTATTGAAAAAATTTTAATCTGGATTAAAATAATGCAGATGGCACGTTAACTCAAGTGCACGACACGCGAATCAAGGCAACAGGGCAAGGGACGATCATGGGCCAGAAAGCCGACGAGACGCGTTTCGAGCTGCAGAAAGACCGCATGCTGCGGGCCGCCGCGCACTGTTTCAACGAAAAAGGCTACAGCGGCTCGTCGCTCAAAGACGTCGCCGCGCCTCGGCCTGACCGATGCGGCGCTCTACTATTACGTGCGCAACAAGGAAGAACTGGTCTACCTCTGCTACCTACGCGCCGCCGAAGTCGGTCGGGAAGCGATGCAGCGTGCCGAGCGCGAGGGAGGCAGCGGCCTGGACACGGTGCACCGATACCTCCGCTATCACATCGAGATCATGGTCGGCGAACGGGGCCCGATCGCGATCATGAGCGAAATTCCGTCACTGAAGCCGGCGCACCGAACGGAGGTGCTCGAGCTCTCGCGCCGTCACAGCGCTCGCTTCGAGCAGCTGCTGGACGACGGGCATCGAGGACGGCAGCATCGCGCCCTGCGACGTGCGCATGACCGGCAACGCCATCATGGGATCGATTAACTGGATTCCGAAGTGGTATCACGGCGACCAGCAGACAGGCCGCAAGATCATCAGCGAATTCCCGCGCATCCTGACACAGGGCTTGCGACCGTCAGCCGAACTAGTCGTCCATCGACTCCAGTCGCCGCGCGACCAGCCGTTCGACCTGGTCAAAGTCAACGCGATCGGGATCGGTCTGCATATCCGGGAAGTTACCCAGCGCGGCAAGCGTCTTAAGGTTCGCCTCGAGCTGCCGGCGAATGCGACCGTAATAGTCGGAACCGGATCTCACGCTCACCGGCGGCGACTGTCGACGACGGTCATCGGGTTGGTTCGACCCGCAAGTCGTGAGCCGGACTTGGCCTTGAGCTCGCGAAGATCGCGCTTTATTGCCGCCAGCAACACGACGAGGTCGCTGTATTCCCGCCGCAGCTCCGGGTATAACGCGTCCGCACGGCGGCGTTGACTGGCGTCGAGATCACGGCCCAACTGGTCGCGGACCGCCGCAAATTCTGCGGTACCGCGCTCCGCGGCCAGCCGGTACCAGGCAAACGCAGCGCCCGGATCCTCTGCCGCTCCCATGCCCATCAGGTGCATGTAGCCAATCATGTATTGCGCGTATTTGTCACCCGCCGGCGCGAGTTCGTTGCGATAGATGAAATACGCTCGCTCGTAGTCGCCCCGCTCGAACAGCTCGTCGACCTTTCGCTGCACCGTCAGGGTACGCGAATCAGGGAAGTGCGATGGCGCCACGGTCGGGCGCTGTGCCTGCGCTGTCGCGCAACCCAGCACGAAAAGCGTTAGCCAGGCCAGCTTCTAAAACCTGCTCACTGTGTTAACCGTGATCTCCCGAGCCTCGTCAATATCAGCTTGGAGTCCAGATCGATGCCGCAAGTTCCGGCGCCGCGCGCAAAACGTCGCCCGGCAATCAGTCTGTAAACTCCGCGGCGCGCTTCTCGATGTTGGCCCGCACCGCTTCAGCCTGGTTGCGAGAGCCCATGATGCCGGATTGCAGCTCGGCTTCGAGCGCCAGGGCCTCTGGCTCGCCAAGGTGCCACGCCTCGTTCACCAGCCGCTTGATACCGCGAATCGCCTCAGGCGACCGTGCCGCACATTCTTTGGCGAAGTCTCGCGCCGCGCCAAGCGGGTCGTCGTGAATGGCGGTGACGATGCCGAGTTCGAGCGCCTCAGCCGCGTCGAAAACCCGCGCCGACCAGGCCAGTTCCTTGAGCCGGTCGGGACGCACGATATCGCGTAACGTGGTGCTGATCGCCATGTCCGGAATCAGGCCCCATTTCGTCTCCATGATCGAAAAGCGTGTGTTGGGTGCCGCGTAACGAAGATCCGCGCCGAGCGCGATCTGCAGGCCGCCGCCGTAGGTAATGCCCTGGAGCGCACAGATAACCGGCACCTGCAGTTCGCGCCAGGCATAGGCCGCCCGCTGGAACAGGTTGGCGCTCGACCCCGGCACCGGCTGCATCATCGTAGCGTCGATCTTGAAATCGGGATGCGCGAACATGGCAACGTCAATACCGGCACAGAAATTGTCACCGGCGCCGTGCAGCACGACCGCGCGCAGCCCCGGTTCCGTCGCGAGCATGTCAGCCGCCTCGCCGAGCGCCTCGAACATCTGCATGTCCAGTGCATTGTACTTGTCGGCCCGATCGAGCAGCACTTCTGCAACATGGTCTTTAAGACTGATTTTCACCCGATCGTTCAATTTCCTGCCTCCGGTCGTTACACGGCGAGCGTGCATTTGCCGTTTCGCAATACCACGCTGTTGCGTTCCTTGACACTGCATCGAAACGACACGACGTTGCCGTCCTGCCACATTTCCGTCGTTATCGTATCACCCGGTAGCACCGGTGCCGAAAAGCGTGCGTCGAATTCCCTGATCAGCGTGTAGTCGTAGTCGCAGATGGTTTTCAGCACCGCTTTGCAGGCCACGCCGAACGTGCAGAGCCCGTGCAGTATCGGCCTGTCGAAACCCACGACAGCGGCGTGGCTCGGATCCGCGTGCAGTGGATTGCGATCCCCGGTCAGACGGTAAAGCAGGCTCTGGTCCGGTCGCGTCACGATGTCGCAGCTCAGGTCGGCCTCGCGAGTCGGTGCACGATGTGGCGGTGGTCCCTTGCCCGTCGGGCCGCCGAAACCGCCGTCCCCGCGCGCCATGATCGTACAACCCAGGGTGAACAGGACGGTGTCATCGCTGGCCAGCCGGCCCTCGGCTTCGAGCAGGATCAGCGCGCCCCGACTGGGACCGCGATCAAACGCATCGACGACTCTCTTGTTGATCAGCAAATCGGCCGCCGGCGGCAACGGCCGGTAAAGCTGCATGCGCTGTTCCGCGTGCAGCACCTGGCTGTAATCCCACCCGAGATCAGGAGGAAACATGTCGGGCACCAGCACCGTCGACAACGTGGGCACCGTCTGCAGTGGCCCGTCCTGTTCGTAAACGAACGGCAGTTCGCGTGCGTTCATCGGGTCCTGTCCCATACCGACGCTCAGCGCGTAGAGTATCGTCTCGGTATCCGTGTACCTGAACGGGATGTCGTAGATCGACTTCGACATCAGTTCATCGTAGTTCAGTGCCATAGTGATTCCGTTCTGCGACTTAGTGCTCGCGTCTTATCCCTGGTTTGCAAAGCGCCAGCCAATATCAGCCAGCGGCAAGACGGCTTTAACCGCCTGGTCGGCATGCGCGCTGGCCGCCGTGCCGTCCCGCACCCGGCCTGCGATGCCCTGCAGGATGGCGGCCAGGCGAAAGAAATTGAAGGCCGAGTAAAAATTGCGATTGGCTATGCCGGCTGTCGCGGCCGGTGCGTTCGCAATAGCGTTGAATATACGCCTCTTCGTCCGGAATACCGAGTTCCTGCAACGGCTTCCCTGCCAGGCCGACGGAACCGATACCGATTTCCGGCATTTGCCAGGTCATCAGGTGGTAGGTGAAGTCCGCGAGCGGGTGACCGATCGTCGACAACTCCCAGTCAAGCACGGCGATAACGCGCGGCTCCGTCGGATGAAGAATCATATTGTCCAGCCGGAAATCGCCGTGCACGATACTCACCGACTCATCCGGCGGAATATTCTGCGGTAACCATTCGATCAGCGCATCCATCGCCTCGACCGTTTTCGTTTCCGAGGCCCGGTACTGACCGGACCATCGAGAAATTTGCCGCGCAAAATAGTTGCCCGGTTTGCCGTAATCCTCGAGGCCGAGTTCCGCGTAGTCGTAGTTGTGCAGCTTGGCGAGCGTCGCGTTGACGTTGTCGTAGATCGCCGTACGCTCGTCGCGCTCGAGCCCCGGCAGGTCGAGGTCCCAGAAGATGCGCCCCTCGACGAAGTCCATGACGAAAAAAGTAGTGCCGATGACGTCGTCGTCCTCGCACAGCAGCATCGGCCTCGGCACCGGAAACCCGACGCGGTGCAGGGCGCTGATAATACGAAACTCCCGATCCACCGCGTGCGCTGATTTGAGCAACTTGCCGGGCGGTTTGCGCCGCAGTACGTAGCGGCCCGACGCCGCTTCGATCAGGTAGGTCGGATTGGACTGCCCGCCCTTGAACTGGCTGACGGTCAATGGCGCCCTGAAGTCCTCGAGATGCGACGACAGGTAGTCGAGCAGAGCCTGCTCATCGAAGCGATGCGCGTCGCGCACCGCGCGGGTGCCGCTGTTTTGCTGCGTTCGCTGGCTCATCTATCTGCCCGGGTCCGAGGCATCGTTACGGCGGCTGCGGCCGCCTTGCCGCTTGCGGCGACGTTGGCGCCGGCGCCACGGCGATACGATAAAAACCAATAGGTAGCTTCTTTGCTCATGTCGCCGCAGTTTACAGCTACATGCGGAAAATGCCGAACGGCTCCTCATCGGTGGCGCGGCATTCATGGCCGTGGCGAGCCCCAGTGCCAGCACGTCGCGCGTGGTCACCGGGTCAATCACACCATCGTCCCACAGGCGTGCGCTGGCATAGTAGGGGTGCCCCTGTGTTTCATACTGCTGGCGGATCATCTCCTCGTAGTCGCCCTTGTCCTTGTCCGACCACGTTTCGCCACGCGCCTCGAGCGCCTTCGCTTTTCACGGTCGACAGCACCAGCGAGGCCTGCTCGCCGCCCATCACGGAGATGCGCGCATTCGGCCACATCCACATGAGTCGTGGATTGTAGGCACGACCGCACATGGCGTAGTTGCCGGCGCCAAAAGAGCCGCCGATCACCACGGTGAATTTCGGCACGGTTGCCGATGCAACCGCATTGACCATCTTGGCCCCGTCTTTGGCGATACCGGCATGCTCGACGCGCTTGCCGACCATGAAGCCGGTAATGTTCTGCAGGAACACCAGCGGAATACGCCGCCGATTGCACAACTGGATGAAGTGCGCGCCTTTTTGTGCGGACTCCGGAAACAAGATGCCGTTGTTGGCAACCACACCGACCGGGTAGCCGTCGATATGCGCAAACCCGCAGACGAGGGTTGCGCCATACAGCTTCTTGAACTCCTGGAACTCCGAGGCGTCGACGATGCGCGCGATAACCTCGCGAATATCGTAGGGAAAGCGATACTCCCGCGAGACGATGCCGTAGACGTCATCGATCGGGTAAGCGGGATCCCGTGGCTCGCGCCGCAGAGTCTCCGGCGCCCGCTGTCGATTCAGGTTGTCGACGATGTCACGGGCGATCGAGAGCGCATGACGGTCATCGTCGGCCAGGTGGTCGGTCACGCCGGAAATTCGCGAATGCACGCTGCCCCCGCCGAGCGTCTCGGCGTCAACAACCTCACCGGTGGCCGCCTTGACCAGCGGTGGGCCGCCAAGGAATATCGTGCCCTGGTTGCGCACGATGATCGACTCATCGCACATCGCCGGCACGTAGGCACCGCCTGCGGTACAGGAGCCCATGACCACCGCAATTTGCGGAATGCCTTTTGCCGACAGCTTTGCCTGGTTGAAAAAGATGCGACCGAAGTGATCGCGATCCGGAAACACTTCGTCCTGCCGCGGCAGGAACGCGCCGCCGGAGTCCACCAGGTAAATACAGGGCAGGTGGTTTTGCGCCGCAATCTCCTGCGCGCGCAAATGCTTCTTGACGGTCAGCGGGTAGTAGGTGCCGCCCTTCACCGTGGCGTCGTTGGCAACGATCATGCAATCGATACCGTGAATTCGGCCAATGCCAACGACGATACCCGCAGAGGGCACATCGTCGCTGTAAACCTGCCACGCCGCCTGGCGGCCAACCTCGAGAAACGGCGAGCCCTCATCCAGCAGTTCCCGGATGCGGTCGCGTGGCAACAGCTTGCCGCGCGCCAGGTGTTTTTCGCGTGATCGCTCGGGGCCGCCCTGCATCACATAGTCATCAACTTCCCGCAGGTTGTCGGCCAGCGCCATGTTGGCCTCGGCGTTCTTTTTGAAATCGTCTGACTCACGATCGACTTTGGTTTTTATTACGGGCATGCAATCTCGTCCGGGGTTGGCTACTTCGAGGCGCTGAACAATTCACGACCGATCAGCATGCGACGTATCTCGCTGGTGCCGGCGCCGATCTCGTACAGCTTGGCGTCACGCCACAATCGGCCGACCGGATACTCATTAATATACCCGTTGCCGCCGAGCGCCTGTATCGCCTCACCCGCCATCCAGGTGGCCCGCTCGGCCGCCACCAGAATACAGCCTGCGGCATCGAAGCGCGTCGCACGGCCGCGATCGCAGGCCCTTGCCACCGCATAGACATAGGCTCGACAGGAATTCATTGTCGTATACATGTCGGCGATTTTGCCCTGCATGAGCTGGAACTCCCCGATCGGCTGGCCAAATTGCTTGCGATCGTGCACGTAGGGCATGACGACATCCATGCACGCGGCCATGATACCGAGCGATCCGCCGGCCAGCACGACGCGCTCGTAGTCAAGACCACTCATCAAAATAGCCGCGCCCTTGCCCTCTTCAGCCAGTAAATTCTCGACCGGCACGCGACAGTTGTCCAACAGCACCTCGCTGGTATCGGAGCCGCGCATCCCGAGCTTGTCGAGTTTCTGCGGCGTCGAAAGACCGGGCGATCCCCGTTCCACGAGGAACGCGCTGACGCCGCTGGCTGCCGGCGTCGACGTCGGTCTTCGCATAGACGATCATCACGTCCGCGCCGGGTGCGTTGGTAATCCACATCTTGGAGCCGTTCAAAACGTAGTGCTCGCCATCGCGCGTCGCCGTGGTGCGCATGCTCATCACGTCGGAACCCGCGCCCGGCTCGCTCATGGCGAGCGCGCCGAGGTGCTCGCCGGATACCAGTTTCGGCAGGTGCCGGCGCTTTTGCTCCGGGCTGCCCCAGCGTCGCAGCTGATTGACGCACAGGTTGGAGTGCGCGCCGTAAGAAAGACCGACCGATGCCGACGCGCGACTGATCTCTTCCATCGCAATGACGTGCGCGAGGTAGCCCAGTTCCGATCCGCCGTATTCGTCTTCAACCGTGATACCGAGCAATCCGAGCGCGCCGAGTTCCGGCCACAGGTCGCGCGGGAATTCGTTCTTCTCATCGATCGCCGCGGCACGCGGGGCGATCTGATCGCTGGCAAAACCTCGCACGGTCTCGCGCAGCAGGTCCAGGTCCTCACCATGACCAAAGTCAAATTCAAAAATCGACATAACGCCTCTGCATCAGCATGACCCATCTCCTGTAAGTCATTGTCGGCTCATTTCCGGCAGAGCTGAATACCTATCGCGCGGTACGGGTGGGCGCGGCTCACAGGGCGGACAGCTTCTGGATGAACAGCGAAAAGAGTTCGTATTGTGACGTAATGCCGAGCTTCAGAAACATGTTGCGCTTGTGCACCATCACCGTCCCTGGCGCGATTTCCAGCTCGCGCGCAATCGACTTCGAGGAATGACCGCGCAACAGCAACTGGGTGATCTGCCGCTCGCGCTGCGTCAGGGACGCTTCACCGAATCGCTCGAAACACTGCGTTAGCTTCTGGTGCATGCTGAGATCTCGTCTCATCGTCGGAATGGCCCGCCGACCAGGTATCCCACAAGCGCTGCATGGCCGCACTGATGATTGGCTGTATCAAACGCAGGCGCGCAGCGTCCGCCCGCGAAAACCGCGTTTCCCAGCGGCCCACTACCAGCACCAGCGTGCTGTTCGCACGTACGTCGACAAGAAAGTCCATCTCGTCCGCGAGATGGGTGCGTTCATAGTAGTGGCGATAGTATTCGCTGGAGCGAAACCGGTCGGGTGTTTCGTCACGACAACGGCACATGGCCGGCCGCTTCTTGCGCAGCGCCAGCTGATACAGCGGATCGAGTAGATACGGTCCGGCCAGGTAGCGGTCCAGGTAATGTCGCGCCCTGCTCGGCGACATCGTGTGGTGCAGCACCTCCGGTGCCGCGTCGCGATGGAACGCGAGCAGGCACGTCGCATCGTGCTCGACCGAAGCGCCGATGACATCGACCAGTGCCGCAGCGATCTCCGCGTCCTCGGCAGATTTCACCAGGCCTGCCAGCGCGGCATGCCACTCTGGTTTGTCGAATCGGGAACTCAAGGTATTGCGACTAGGGCTGATACAGCGCCGCGACGGCGCCACTGGGATCTTCGATCACACAAAACTGCCCGCCCGACAATTCACGCGGTAGAACCTTGACCTGGCCGCCGTTCGCCTCGCAGGCGGTTGCGCTGGCGTGTACGTCCTCAACAACGATGTAGATCAACCATCCACCACGCAGCGCCTCGTTACTGCCACGCGCATGACAAATACCCGTTACCGCCTCGCCGCTCCCCGGCATGTGCATCGAGTAGTCGGCGTAGTCCCCCATGCTGACCTCCTGCGACTGCCAGCCGACCACTTTCTTATAGAAGTCCCTGAGCCCGGGCGCATCATCGGTGCTCATGTCGATCCAGCCAATGCTGCCCACTTTGTTTTCATCCGACATACTGCTTCCCCTTGTGTTGACTGTTTGGCGGCGCGCGTTTCAGAACGAGGTCAAAAAAGACGCGGCATTGCCGCCGATGGGCCCGGCACCCGACCGGGCAACGCGCAAATAATCGGCACCGGTCGGATAGTCCGCCGGCTGCGGATTGTAAATGCGGCGCACCCGGTTGCGATGGTACAGCCTGAGTTGCGAGACCAACGGAATGACCTCGGCGGATCGTTCCCCGTCATCTCCTCATGCAGTTGGGGCAATCGATACCACGGCACGTTCATGTTGGCGTGGTGCGCATTGTGGTAGCCGAAATTCAGCGTGATCCAGTTGAGCTTCGGGAACCGCAGGCTCAGCGGGTTACTGAACGTGTGCCGCTGCTCCCAGGCGAAATCGCCCTTGTGCGGCGGCTTCACGTAATCGAACAGCGTCGTGTTGTACGGATAGTCGTGCTGCACGCTGTCCATAAAACGGAGTATGTGCATCATGATCATGTAGGCAATCGACATAGAGAACGGCGACCTTGGGCACGACAATCAGCAATGCCGCAAACACGCCGCCGCGAACCAGTATGACGGTCACGTTGCGAACACGCTGCTTGCGACGCGCCGGAATGACGAAGGACGTGAACACCATGACCGCATGCATGAGCAAATCGTGCGCGGGGATATAGAACCACTCGAGCACGCGAATAATCCGGGTCAATACCGGGTGCTCTTCAAAAAACCGGTCGTAGTCGAACCAGACCACATCGTCGTTGTCGACATGGTGGCGAAAATGCTTGTAGCGAATATCTTCGTAGGTGCCGTACGCGGCGCCGCACAGCCAGCTCATGAATCGCCCCAGTTGCGCATTGTGCCGCCGGTGCGAGAACACCAGGTTGTGACCGCATTCATGGATAAGGTAGGCCGCGATCGTCATCGCGTGCGCCAGCAACAGCGTCGCCAGCAGATTCACCGGCCACTGCTGGTGAAAAAGGCCGGCAAATCCCAGCACATAGGCGACGATGGCGTAGCCGGTCGCCGCCCCGTAATACGCCAGGCCGTCTGGCTCCTTGATCAATGCTGCGTCTGTCCTCATTACGCCCTTTCAGTCATTTCGTCCCGGCTGTACACATCTCTCGGGCCTGTTGCTAGCATACGTGACAACCTCGACCCGTTCCGGAGAACCCATCAATGAAGCTTGTCACCGCTATTGTAAAACCGTTTCGGCTGGATGATGTGCGCAATGCACTCGGTGAGGTTGGCCTGCAGGGCATGACCGTGAGCGAAGTCAAAGGATTCGGACGTCAGCGCGGCCACACGGAACTGTATCGCGGTGCCGAGTATGTCGTTGATTTTCTTCCTAAAGCGAAGATCGAGGTCGCGGTTTCAGACGACATGGTGGAACGCACGGTTGAGGCCATCGTCGAGGCGGCCAAGACCGGTAAAGTCGGTGACGGCAAGATTTTCGTCACCAATCTCGAGCAGGTCTTGCGAATACGGACCGGCGAAACCGGTGACAGCGCCCTGTAAGCAGCCCCGCGTCGGCTTATTGGCCGAGGCTTCCGAGCAGCGCGCGCCCCAGCATGAACCAGAGTGACAGCGCGCCGCCCAGGTACAGGTAAAAGCGCAACATCACGATATTCGACGTGCATTGCACCAGGCTGTGCAGTACCCGGAACGCCACGAACAGCCATGCCGCCACAACGATAGGTCGCGTCGACCGTGCCCGTGACGTGCAAGTACAGGCACAGTCCGTAAAACAACACCGGCAACTCGAACAGGTTCCTGAAATTATGCGCGGGGTAGTTGACGCTGTCCGGCAGGTATTCCATCGTCTTGTCAGGCGTTGCGTACGCCTGCACCGGTTTTCGCGCCCGCTTCATCGCCGGAATTCGCCGCGCGTATAAAACGACCCATACAACGGCGGTGAGCAGCATCATGGCGAGCATCGGTTGCAAAATCAGGTTCTGGTCCATGGGCGATCAACCTTTGGTCATGCAAAACGCATTGAGCTTGTTGCCGTCGAGATCGCGAAAATAGGCGGCGTAGAAATTGTCGCCGCGCGATCCTGGCGCGCCCTCGTCCGTACCACCCAACTGCAGCGCTTTGGCGTGCAGGGCGTTTACCTTGTCGGGTGAACCGGCTGCAATCGCGACCATGATGCCGTTGCCCACGGTCGCGTCCTTGCCATCGTACGGGCGAAGAATCGAGATCGCGGGTGATTGCGGGCCCGTGGACCACGCTATAAAGGTGTCGCCTTCCATGATGCGACCCGCGCCGATAACGGCCAGCAGATCATCGTAAAAGTTCGCCGCGTCTTCGTAGCGGTTGGTTCCTAACGTTACGTATCCGATCATTGCACACCCCCTGGGTCATTTAGCCGTAGCCGGCCCGAGCGCCTCTCGCCATCGTTCCAGCTTAACCGAGAACGGCATTGCGGCAAAAGCCGGGCTCGTTGAAGGGAGTTGCACCTGTTGAACACGACCTTCGCCCGGCACTTCAGGCACCAGCCTGCGAAAGAGTTGCGAGGCTTTTTGGCCATTAAACGCAATGAGACGAATGTCGGGGCACGCCCGGAAGAGCCCGTCGAAATCGTTCGCCCTGGCGCTTGGCGTCTCGATGCTGGCATCCAGGCTGCCGGGGCGCACCGAGCTCTCCAGTACATCCCACAGCGCAATATGATTGTCCACCAGTTGGCCGAGGCGCTCCACGTAGTTGCCGCGGATACCGTACAGGGCCTGCATGATCGGCCAGAAGGCGTTCTGCGGGTGAGCGTAGTATTGCTGCTGCTCGATCGAGCGCCGGCCCGGCAGGCTGCCAAGAATCAGGATTCGCGCGTCGCTCTGCATGACCGCGTCGAACCCCGTCGAGCGCTGCATCAACGACGCCCTTCGCACGAGGCCGCTGCAGGCTGCACGATGAGTGACCCGGCACCCGTTTGGGGGGCGGATCGATCCCGAGGCTAGCCCGGCCATTTCACTATCCGTCGCACCCGCCTCTGCATGTTGACGGCAGAGCTACATTGCTCGAGAGTCGCAAAGTTTACGCAGTCTGCCGGTGGAGCGACAGTATCGGGCAGGCGCTGCAGGCTGCTGACCCGTTGCTCGCGCGCCGCTTGATCAGGCGGGGAAGAAGTCGATCGGCTTGGTTGTCGTAATCGCCTCGACGTCTTTCGCTTCGAAGCGGAACAGCTTGATGCGCTGCACCAGTTTGCGCTCCAGCTCCGCATCGCCGAGTTCGCTGGAGACGACCTCGCACATCGTGACCGCACCACTCGGTGCGATCGTCAGCCGGAGAACCAGCTTGCCCTCGAGCGACGGATCCATGCGCAGCGCTCGATTGTAGAGCGCGAAAATCGCGCCCTTGTTCTTGTCGAACACCAGTTCGATCTCCTCGCGCGAACGCGACGCCTTGCCGCTCGATCCGGAGCGCGTGGCGCTGCTGCCGGCCTGGCCGATGCCCGCGACCGGACTCGCCACCTTGGTGGTCGAACGTCCGGCGATGCCGGTGCCGCCGGTATTGCGGCTCATGGTCGCGGTGTTGATGCCGCCGGACGCGGCGCCGACCTTCGATGTAATCATCGAGCGTTCATTGCGCTCGGCCTCACCGACCGACGCCGTCAACGGGCGATCGTCTGCCATGTTCGTCAAGCAGATCTGTTGTCGACCAGGTCGGCCAGATCTTCGGCAAACGGCATCAAGGCTGCCTGCGCCTGCTCGCGCGCGATCGCTTCGCGATCGGGCTCCGGCAACGGGTTCCGGTTCGTCAGCTCGGCTCGGGCTCGGGTTCTGCCTCGACAACCTGTTCGGGCTCCGGGTCGTCCTCGTTCGAGGCTCCGGCTCTTCCTCCTTCGGCGGCGGCGGTGGCGGCGGCAGCGGCTTTTCTTCCAGCAGCAGCTTGCGCGATGCGCGGCGGAATCTCCGTCACCTCGTAAGGATCCGGGCTCCGGCACCGGAATAAACGGCCAGATGACGCCGAGCAGCGCACAGACCAGGATTACGATCCCGAGCAGGCGCCGGAACTTTCGCTCCTGATCGCCGCCTGACGTCCACGGCAGCTCGTAATTTCTGTAAAACGGTAAATCCAATGCCGCGACTCCTGTTACGTCGTCCCTGTGCCTAGCGAGCTGCCTGAATATCGTCCAGCTTCTCTGAACTCTTCTGCAGCACCGCCAGCGAAATCTTTCCGTAAGTCCGATTCGGTGCAGGTCGCCATGACCTTCTTCAGCAAACGGTACGGTATGTCCTTGTCACCCATGATCGTGACCTCCCGTCCCGCAATATCGTCTTCTGCCTCGCGCCGCAGCACGCGATCGTTCTGCGCCAGCAAGCGCCGCGCGCAACGCCGGAATGTTGTTGCCCTTGGTTGCCATGACGTCGGCCACCTTGGCCACCGGCGTGCCCTGCACGATGATGTCGGTCTCACCGATCAGGATGACCACGGTCTCCTTGGCCTTCTCCTCGGCGATCGATTGCGGTAGCTGCAGGTCCTTTGCATTCGGCAGCGTCTGCACGTCGGACGAATTAACCAGCAGGAAGAACACCAGGATCGTAAAAATGTCCATCAGCGATACCAGGTTCAGGGCACCGGTGCCTTTGTGGCGCTTGTGGTGTTTCTCCATGCGTTTGACGCGGCGCTGACGTGGCCATTGCCTACGCCCCCTCGTCCGCAACCGGCGCATCGCCGATCGAAATATCCGGGAACAGGTCGGAGCGCACGACCGATTCGTCGTCGATCGTTTCGGCCACCCGCACCGCGTCCATTACCTGCACCAGCGTGTCGTAAGGGATGTCCTGCTCGAGCAGGATCGAGGCATCCGATTTCGCCGGGTATCTTTCCTTCAGTTCAGACAGCTTGGCCTTTAGCGCGTCGTAGTCGTAGCCGTCTTCGCCGTTCGGGTAGACGCCGAGCAGGCCCTGATTGCGATCGCCGACTTCGATCTTCTCCTCGCGAACGATGACTTCCAGTTGAAATACCTGTTCCTGCGGGTCCACGGGCTCGGTAGAGGAGCCTGGCAGATTCAACTCGAGAATCGCCAGTCGCGAGAACACCGCGGTAATCAGCAGGAACGGAACCAGGATCACCATCAGGTTCATGAATGCCGTAATGTTGAGTTCGGCCGTATCATTGCGGTAATGACGACTGCCTCGGCGGCGAGACATCATGGCTTACGCTCCAGCGGTCTGCGGCTGTCGTTCGGTTACCGCGTTCAGAAACTTGACGATCGCCATCTCGAGGCTGTCGACCAGTCCGTTGGTTTTGGTCTGCAGCAACGCGTGTACGAGCAACAACGGAATCGCGGCCATCAGGCCGAACGCCGTCGTGTTCATCGCGACCGAGATACTGGCCGACAGCATATCGGCCTTGTCCGCGGGATTGGCGTTCGAGACGGCCGTAAACGCGTTGATCAGGCCGATAATCGTGCCAAGCAGACCCAGCAGCGTCGCAACATTGGCCAGCGTCGCAATGTAATGCGTGCGCTTCTCAAGCCGCGGCAGCACCTCCATCATGCTCTCTTCCATCGCTTTTTCGATGTCGTCGCGACGACGCGCCGTCTTGATGCGGTAAAGCCCGTAGGTCAGGATCGAGCCGATCGCCGCTTTGGACTTGGACGTTTGCTCGACCGCCTTCTCGAAGTTGCCGGCCTTCAGAAACGGCACGATCTTCTTCCACAAGGCGCGATTGCTGACGCCCGACACCGTCAGGTAAGTCCAGCGCTCGATAGCGATCGCCGCGCCTATCGCAAATACAAACAGGATCGGGTACATGAATGCACCGCCGTCCTGAAAAAACCGCACAATAGTGCTCATCTGTCTGCTCCTCTAAAAAACAGAATTTCTGTTTCGCGGCTACGCCGCTTTCGCAGGGCAATTGCGGCTGGACCGCGCTTACTCCTGTACCTCTTCGCCATAAAGGTCGCCGTAGTAATCGACCTGTCGTATGAATTCTTCCCTGTCGATCGGCGCCAGCACCTCGTCGAGCAGGCTGTTGACCGGCTTGCCCATCAGGTCGCCTGGGTCCGATTTTTTCCAGGGCACGATATACAAGACCTTGGGTAATTCCTGGTTACCGGTAATCTCGGTACGTCCAAGCTCGATCGTGTCCATGACCTCGGCTGCCCGTCGTGCGCGCGCGTTACCTCGGCGAACGGCGGCCGCGTCGGCCGACGCCGGCGGCGGCAGCGTCTTCGAGGCTCCTGGCGCCACGGCCGACGTATCGACCGCCGGCAGCAGGTCGTCCTCGGCCGCCTCCTGGGCGATGCCGGCAGCCGACAGCCAGCAGCAGTGCCAGCAGTAGTGCGGGGCGATAAAGGCATTTCTTGGCATGGTCATGTCCGTCAATCCGTCAACTTGCCGTGTTCTCGGCCGCCGCGACGCGACGCCGGAGGTCGTTGATCCACTTCGCGACCTGCTTGTCTTCACCGACAAGTGCCTGATAATCCTCGAAATGCTGCAGTGCGACATCGAGGCGCTTGCAGGTAGAGCTCATTCAGTACGCCCAGGTTGTAGTGTGCCAAGGCATAGTCGGGGTCAACTGTGACGGCCTTCATATATGCGGCCTCTGCCTCGATAAATTTGCCGTTTCTGCGAAACAGCATGCCGTGCTGATTCAGCGCGGCCGGATGGTCCGGATTCGAGCGCCAGTGCGGCGTCAAGCCGCCTGATCGCGGCCGCTCGTCGTTGTCGTTGTTCGCATGGATGATGGCGAGGTTGACGTAGGCACCCGGATACTCCGGGTACTGCAGCAGGAACTCCTTGAAACGCAACTCGGCGTCGAGGACATCGCCGGCCGCCATTGGGCCGCCGGCCTGCTCGTACAGTGTCAGGACCCGTGGCGGAACCCCGGCATCCCTGCTCGCGGCCTCGACCCCGCTGGCCGGCGTCCGCGCGTTCCCGGGCCGAATCCGGTGCCTTCTCGGGCAGCAAGCCCCGCGCAGGCACCCAGTAGCAGCAATGCCACCAGGCCGCCGGCGATACGCCCGACGCTAGTAAAGCGTCGTGACAACATCTTCGCTGCGCTCCTGTTTCGCGTACCGGGCCGGTATCAGACCGGCCAGTCGTGCAAAACTTTTTTGCACCCATTCATCGTAAACGCCGTCGGCCGCGCGGTCCGTGTTCGCTTTGTAGAGTTCGATCGCCTTTTCCTCGAAAGGAAACGTCTGTTCCTCGAGCAGCAACTCGTACTGCTCCAGCGCATCGGCATCGAGGTCCGCCGGTCGATCGGATGCCATCAGGTCGGAGCTGAAGTGCTCGTAGACTTCGCCGAGTCGAAACGTCGCGGCCGTCGTCACCTCCGCGACACCATAGTCGGCCGCATTGGTATAGGCCGAAATGACCTCTTCCATCAACGACTTCTTGAGCTTGAGGCTGCTCGCCAGCGGCTGGGTCAGTTTCACAACGGCGAAACGTTCGCGGACCGGATCGGCGAGTTCGAGCGACGCAACGGCTGCGAGAAAACGCGTGCGATCCGTTCGCTCGGCGCCGGCTGTCGCGTCCACCCGCACCAGGTCCTGCAAGCGCGCAACGCGCTCCTGATCGTTACCGCTTTGCCGCGCGATTTCGAGCAGGCGAAAGCGCGCTTCGACCGACTCCGCGATCGGGCTCGGGTAGCGCGCAATGATGTTGTCCAGAACACGCTGCTCGCTGGCGAGCGCCGCCGGTCTGTTTGTAAAGATCCGACGGCTTTCCACAGCGCCTCGCGACGCACGTCGTCAGCACGTCGATTCCGCTGTGGCAATTCGCTCGAACTCGGCCGCCGCCTGCTCCGCCTGGCCCGATTCGAGATAGGTCACGGCGAGTTTTTCGCGTGACGTCGTCGGCAAACTCGCTGTCCGGGTAGTCGCTGCGAAAATGTTCGAGCATGCCGGATGCACGATCCCAGGCCTGCAAATTGATCAGCGCGGCCGCCGCATCGTATTCGGCCGTTGCGCGAATGTCGGAATTCGGGACCACCTGACCGAGGCGCGTAAAGTGCACGACCGCGGTTTCCAGGTCCCCGGCGCTCGCGCGCCTTCTCACCCTGCTTGTAAATAGAGGAAGCAATGCGATCGTCGATGTCCCGGGCGGCCTGCGGGTCAGCGTCAGGCAGGAAATTCCGCAGGCTGTAATAGGCGTCCTCGGCCTGGCGGAAGTTCCCGAGGTCGAACTGCGAATGCGCGATCACGGTCCAGGCAGTACGCGCGAGCGTCGCACTCGACCGGCGGCTGCTTGGCCACGACGGTCTGGCCGACCGCGATCGCCAGGTCGAACTGGTTTTGTGCGAACAGGTCTTCGGCGACCGTCGTCAGCACCGCGCCGGACTGCCGGATGCTCGGGAAACGTATCGGCAAACCGCAGGCCACTGTCCAGGTACTGCTGGTGCCACGCGTTTCTCGGCTCGGCCAGCCAGCAATTGCTCGTGTTCGCGATACGACGAACAGCGCGGCGTAGCCGGCCTCGGCCGCCTTGTCATGCGGACCGTAGCCGTAGGCGCTGCGCTCGTACTCGGCCGTCGCGGCCGCGATAGTCCTCGATCTCGTACAGCGTTTCGGCCAGCAGGAAGTTGGTGTTGGCGCTGTCGGGCTCGCCGGGGAAATAGGCGAGGTACTTCCGGTACCAGTTTGCAGCCTGCTGGTAGTCGCTCTTGTTGCCGCCGCGCTGCGCCTCGGCGTGGTAATACTGCGCGAGATCAGTGAGATTGGACTTGAGGTAGGAGGCGACCGCCTCGATTGCCCGCCATCGGATTGCGCACCCAGAACTCGCCGTCCATACCGTAGCGCTCGACGAAAGCCCGCTTGCCGTCCAGCACCAGACTCGGGGAATCCGCCCTGCTTGTAGGCCTCGATGACCTCCACCTGCAGCAGCGGCGCCTTCGGGATGAAACGGATCCTGCTCGACAAATGCCTCGTAGGTTTTGGCCGCATCGACAAAACGCTCTTTCTCGAGGTACAGGTCGCCGAGATTGCGGTAAATAACGTGGCCGTAGGCCGGGTCCTGACGCTCTTTGAGGAACTCTGCGATGCTCTGCGGCCCGTCCATGTAGGAGAAACTGATACTCAGCACGCGAAACGTATCTTCGACCAGCTCGCGTTCCGCGCGCTTCAGGCTGGCAAGCCTCTTGTCACCTTCGCCAATCTCGACGCCTTCGATCTTGCGATCCAGCAGTTCGAAGAACGGGTCGAGGCTGTCCTCATGCCAGGCCAGCTTGAACTGCGACCATCCCAACTTGTACAGGGACTGCTCATAAAAGCGCGATGCGTCACCGTATTTTCTGACGGCCTGATAAGCCACCTCGGCATCGTTGTAGCGCTTGCGCAAGAACAGCATTTCACCGCGGCGGAACTGCACCTCGTCAATGAGCGCGGTGTCCGGAAATTTGGCGACGAGCTCATCGAGTACTTGGAGCGCATCGTCAGTACGCCCGCCAACTTCGTACGCGCGAGCCAGCTGGTAGAGCACCGTGTCGTTGCGTCGATAGTCGGGATACGCTTCGAGCAGCTGCTGGTACAGATTCACGGCGCTGTCGTAGCGCGCGGCATCGAGTGATTCGATGTTCTCCACGAGCTCGCCCGCTTCGTTCGCCTCCAGTTCCAGATCACCGAGACGTCGCATCGCTTCCGCACGCAGCTCCGGATCGTCCGACACGAGATCGAGAAACTGCCGATAATTGTCGCGCGCGAGATCGAGCTATCGAGGAAGATATTTCCCGGCCGCAGCGTGACGGACTTTCTTTCCAGGCTCTTGATCGTGTCCTTTTTCTTTAACTTGTCCGCGACGGCAGGCGTCGACAGCGCGAGCCCGAGCGAGACAAGCAGCAGGTAGCGGGCCAGCCTCATTGCGCCTCACCGTCCGAGTTAGCGGCAATATCGTAAATTGCGGCGAGCGCGAAACGTGCCTGCACCGTGTAAATATTGAGTCGCTCCTTCTGAGCCTGCAGCTCGCCAACCGCGATCGACTGCAGAAACGCGCGCTGCCTCGCCAGGACGTCTTCGAGCCGCATCTTGGTGCTTTCGATACGCGGTTCCAGTCCGTCAACGCGCTGACCGATCGCGTCGAAGCGCTGCGGCTGCAGCTCCATGCGTCTGGTCGATCTGGCGTCGAGACCGCTGCGTCTCGACCAGCGCCTCGCCGGTCTGGCGGAGATCTCGCCGGATGCGCCACAGGCGATCCTTGAAGTCGCGCTCCAGATCCCACTGCAGCACGCCTTTCAACAAGCGAATCCTGTCACGCGCCTCGGCCGCTTCCGGAATGTCTGCCTGCAGCGCCGGCGTCGCTTCCAGTCCCGAAATTTCGCCCCACATGTCGAACTCCGTTCGGCGTCGCGAGCGCCAGCCAGTCATTGCTGCTGTTCAATGTTGTTCAGCGTCGAATCGAACTCGAGCTTGCGATCGACCATGTCATCCAGGATCCGCGCGTGCAAGCGCGTCCTCGACGCGCGGCAGACGTGCCGCGTAGGCCTCTTTGCGCGTCTCGAGCATGTTGCTCATAGACGTCGATGTTGCGCTGCCAGTCATTGAGGTTGTTGTACAGATAGTTGAGGTCGCGGTAGTTCTTCAGGCCTTCCTGGAACTCGTGCGTTGCCAGCAAATGAAACAGGTAGCGCGCTTCCGGGCCCTCCGGCAGCTCCTCGAGACGCCAGTACCAGCCGGTGCCGTCCAGCGGATCGTCTGCGAGAAAGTCGTCGAAAAAATCGCCCGATTCAATGTGCCGGATGGTGCGATCGAGGCGATTGGTCTCTTCGTGAAAGGCCTCGATCGCGTTCAGGTAATGGTCGGCGGCCTGGCTGATCGAATCGAGCTTGGCCATTGCGTAAGGAATTGCGAGCATCGACTTCCTGCACCGCCGAGTCCAGCAGGTCGCGGCCGCGCAAGTTCCATCCACGGCACCAGCGCCCGGCGGTAATTGTCCATTTCAGCATCGGCCCAGCCGACGCCCAGCAGCGCCTTGTTGGAAAACGGCCCCTCCAGTCGCACTCGCTGCAACGACGTCTTCGCCGCCCGCGCCTGGCCGTCCTGCAGCAGCGCGTAGCCGAGTGCGAGGTTCGCCTTGTCGCGCAGGGACATCATTTCGTCGTTGAACGGGTCCATTGTGCCGAGATCACCCAGCAGGCGCGCGGCTTCGTCGACTCGACCTAGCCGCACCAGCGCCACGCCGAGATTGAACTTCGCGTAACTCGCCCACTCCGTCTTTCCCTGCCAGTTTTGCAGCCGGGCGATCGCCGCATCGTATTCGCCGGCGTCGATCAGGATCTGCGCCTCGAGCATCAGCGCCTCGCGCTGCAAGATGCTCCGGCAGTTCGCGCTCGATGTTGGCGAGCGCCTGCTGTGACCGGTCGAGGTAGCCGCGCTGGTACCAGATCTTGGCAAGGAAAAACCAGGTGCGGTCGCGAATATCCGGGCGCGGCATTGTTCGCAAGCAGGCGCTCGAATATTTCGGCCGCCTCGAGATGCTGACCGTAGGACAGATACATGCCGCCAAGCAGCAGCTCCGCCTCGTCCCTGTGATTGTCGAGCTGCCCCTGTTCTCTGTGCCGCCAGCACGCGGACGATGGCCGGAAAATAGTCTTCCTGGTAAAAATAGAAAAGGACCTCGCCGTAATGCGGGTCCTCGCACAACGATCGGGGTACGCGTGTCGTCTGCTGCGTTAACGATTGCGGTCAGCGCGAGCAGCGCCAACAGCAGACCGAGGCGCTTACGTGGTGAGCAATCCGTTGGCAAAGATCACTCCCATTCCTTGATGGCAAATTCCGGCTGCTGCTTCCTGACGCGGTCGGTAATTTCCAGCTCGAGGTACTTCGAACCGATGCCCTTGTCGAAGGTCACCGTCGCGCCGCGACGATAGTCGCGAACCTGCGGTCCCTTGCCGGTAAAAATTGCGATGAGTTCGTGCTTGCCGGTCTTCAGGTTGGCCATGTGCACACGATGAACGCCGCCGCGCAGCAGCGCGTCCGCCTCGCGCGCGGTGTACAGATAGTTTGCAACGTCCTTGCCGTCGATCTTGATGTTGACCGAGTCGAGCTCGAAATACTCGCCGACATCCATCGAGACGAAGAACGCGACCTGCGAATTCGCCGGGAACAGCAGCTCCTCCTCCAGCAGGAACAGATCGCGATTCAGGTCGAGCACTTCCTTCTTCAGGGCCTGCACGTCCTTGTCGAGGTTGCTGAACTCGCCTCGCGATTTCGCCTCAGCCGCTTCTGCCGCGATCGCCTCGAGCAGTGCCGCGGTCCGTCTCGAGCGGCGCTGCCTGCTCTGCAAGCACCGTGGTGCTGAATACGAGCGTCGCCAGAAAACCGGCCAGCAGCCGTCTCGGCAGCGAGACCCCCTCGAGTGTCATTGTCACTGCTCTACTCTCTTAGCAACGCGCGAATCTGATCCAGGTATTTCTCTTCGTACCCGGGCTTGTAACCGTTGTGCACATATCGGACCGTTCCCTCTCGATCGACCAGAACCGTTACCGGCATGGCCTCGACGGCGTACAATTTGCTGACCTCCTTGTCCGCATCGAACAGGACCGGAAAGTTGACGCCCAGATCCCTGATCATTGCCACCGCACGAGTTGAGTCGTCGTCGATATTGACGCCGAGGAGACTGAATCCGACACGCTGGTAACGCGTGTACAGCTCGTCGAGCAACGGCATCTCCTGGCGACACGGACCGCACCAGGTTGCCCAGAAATTGATCATGACGACATCGCCGCGGTACTCCGAAAGCCTCAGGTTCTCCCCGAGTGCACTTGGCAATGCAAAATCCGGCGCCGGCTGCCCTTCCATGCCGGACGACGCGAGACTGCTCATGGCCACGAGGCTTGCGACAAGACCGAAAAACAAGATTCTGACATGCATCTATCCATTCCTTTTTGTCTTGTCCCGGTTCCGTCCGTTGAACCGCGCCGGTGCCGCCACGATCCAATCCCGAATGGTGACAGCCGACGCCGTTCCGGGCCGTGATAATGGTCACAAATGCCCCGAATCCGAAAACATAGTGAGCGCGCAGGCCGCGCGGCCAGCGGCACGCACGAGCGAGCGTCACAGATTACGTTAAATCGAGGTTTGGCCCAAGGTGTTTTCGCGCCCTTGCCCGGGGCCCATGATAGGTGTATGAGGCTGAATTTAAAGCGAAAAAACGTCGCCTTTCGGCGACAGACCCGCTTCGGAGAGGTTTATTCGCCATCCGGGGGCCCGGGCTGCTGCAGCCCGTCGGAGTAATAGACGCGGCCGTCCGCGTCGATGACGATGCTCTCGTAATCCGGCAGCGTCGCGATCAGCGTCAGTCCGCGGTCAACGCCCATGACGAAAACCGACGTCGACAGCGCGTCGGTGATGACGGCATCGGGTCCAAAAACGGTGGCACTCCGGATGCCGCCCGCCGGCTCGCCGGTAGCGGGCCGGATGATGTGATGGTAGCGAACGCCGTCTTCGTCAAAAAACCGCTCGTAGTCGCCCGATGTCGAAATGGCCTCGTCTGCCAGCGGCACAGAGATCGCGACCTCGCCGTCGACGCGCGGGTCGCGAATGCCGACCATCCATGGACGACCGCGTCGATCACCGAGCAGTCGTGAGTCGCCGCCCGCCGTCACGATGGCGTGTTCCACACCGTGATGACGCAGAATATTGACGCCGCGCTCGACGACATAGCCTTTGGCGATGCCGCCGAGATTGATGCGCACACCTTCTTTCAGAAACGTCACGCTCTCGGTGGCAGCGTCGAGCCGCACGTAGCGATAATCGATCTTGTCACGCTCGGCCTCAACGGTCGCCGCATCGGGACGTTGCCGGGAACGAAAATCGTAATGCTGGCCGACGCTGTCGAAGGTGATATCGAACGCGCCCAGCGTCAGCACGGAAATATCCAGCGCGCGCTGGATCAGGCTGAACAACTCCTCGCCCGCGACCACCGCTTGCGTGGCGGCGAGGCGGTTGATTTCGAGATCTCGCTGTCTTCCTTGTAGGTGCTCATGAGGCGGTCGATACGCATCGCCTCGGCGAATACCGCGTCGACCGCCCCGCCCGTTCGCCGCATCGTCGCTCCACAAGTAGACGCTGACCTCGGTTCCCATCAGCGGTCGCGTATCGCCCACCCAGTCCGCCAGCACCGAGGAAACCGGCAAAAGCAGCAAAGCGCCGCTAGTCTTGGCCAAGCCGGGAGTTATGCTTGCCGGATTGACGCTTGAGTAAGGAGCTGGACAGTGACCTCATTCCTGATTTTCCTGGGCTTGATTGCCGCGATTGTGTTCTGGGGCATCGGCATTTACAACCGCCTCATCAACGAACGTAATCGCGTCAGAAACGGGTTTGCGCAGATCGATGTGCAGCTGACGCGACGACACGACCTCATTCCCAACCTCGTCGAAGCGGTCAAGGGCTACATCAAGCACGAGCGCGAAACCCTCGAAGCCGTTGTCCAGGCACGCAATAGCGCTGTTTCCAGCCTCGACGCCGCCAAGGCGGACCCGGCCAATGCCGAGGCCATCAAGAAGCTCGGTGCATCCGAAGGTGCGCTCGGCAGCGCGCTCGGCCGGCTGTTCGCGCTGGCCGAAGCGTATCCTGATCTGAAAGCGAATCAGAACATGATGCAGTTCCAGGAGGAACTCGCCAGTACCGAAAACAAGGTCGCATTTGCGCGCCAGGCTTTCAACGACGCGGTACTCGGCTACAACAATACGGCGGAGAATTTCCCGAACAACCTGATCGCGAACGTTTTCAGCTTCGAACTGGCCAGTTTCCTCGAGATCGAATCGGAGACGAAAGCGCGACGTACCGGAAGTCTCTTTCACCTGACCGCCAGTGTCAGGCCAATGTGTTGCAGGATGTCCGCGCACCCGGCGCGGTGCGGCTCGGGCGCTATGGCCATAGCGCCCTGATTTGCAGCCGGCCGAACAGGGCGCACGGTGAATTTTTTTGACGCGCAGGACCGGGCACGCCGAACGTCGCGTCGTCTGGTTATCGCCTACATTGTCGCGACGATAGTCATCGTCGCCGCCGTCACCGCGATCGTCGGTATCGTCCTTTACAACTTCACGGCGGCCAGCTTCCAGATCAACTCGGGCCGTGCCTACGCGAACGCCGACTTCTTTGTCGCGCAGGGACCGGTACTCGCCGGCACGGCGGTGCTGACGACGCTCTTCATTCTCGGCGCCAGCCTGTTCAAGACGTCGGTTCTGTCCGCCGGCGGTGGGCGCGTTGCGACCGAGCATGGGTGGCACGCTGGTTCCGGCCGACGTACAGGACCCGCTGCGCCGCCGTCTGCGTAACGTCGTCGAGGAAATGGCCATCGCCTCGGGCGTGCCGGTTCCGGAGATCTACGTTCTCGAGGAGGAAAGCGGCATCAACGCGTTTGCCGCCGGCTTTACGCCGAGCGATGCGGCCGTCGCTGTCACGCGAGGCACGCTGGAACTGCTCGATCGCGATGAGTTGCAGGGCGTCATTGCGCACGAGTTCAGCCACATACTCAACGGCGACATGCGTCTCAACATCCGCCTGATGGGCGTGCTCTTCGGCATCATGGTGCTGGGCCTGATCGGACGCCTGATCGTCCGGGGTGGTCACCACACCAGCATCATCTCCAGCCGCCGGGATCGCGGCGCGCCGGTCGCGCTGGTCATCGGCCTCGGCCTGATGGTCGTCGGTGGTATCGGCGTGTTCTTTGCGCGCGTCATCAAAGCGGGCATCTCGAGGCAGCGCGAATACCTTGCGGATGCCTCGGCCGTGCAGTTCACGCGCCAGAGCAGCGGCATCGCGAATGCGCTGAAGAAAATCGGCGGCTACAGCGAAGGATCGCTCATCAAGTCGGCGGATCCGGAGGAAGTCAGCCACATGCTGTTCGGCACCGGCGCACGATTCTGCAGCCTGTTTGCCACGCACCCGCCGCTGGTCGCGCGCATACAGGCGCTCGACCCGAGTTTCCGCGACACCGATTTTCCGCGCGTCGATCCGCGTCAACGAACACGATGAAGAACCCGGAATCGTTGCACGCCGGAATCGCCGGCGACGTGACAACGGCGCTTGCGAGCGGCGGCGCCGCCGTGCTGGCCGACTCTATTGCCGACACGGTCGGCAACCCGGAAAGCGAGCACATCGAATACGCACAACACTTGCGGCAGTCGGTGCCCGAGTCCTTGTACGCCGCCGCCCATTCGCCGGACTTCGCCTACCTGGTGACGCTGGCCTTGATTCTCGACCAGGATGGCAGCGCGCTGGACCGGCAGCTGTCCCTGGCTCGCGACCAGCTCGGCGCCGAGCGCGCGAAAGTGCTGCGTCGCTACTACGAGGAGCTGGCGACCACGGGTGCGGAGTACCGCCTGCCGCTGTTGTCGATCGCCTTTCCGGCGCTGAAGCTGCGGCCCACGCAGGAACTCAGCTACCTCGTTTCGCTGGCGACGCGCATGATCGAGATCGACGGCAGGATCGACTTTTACGAATACTGTTTTTACCGAATACTGATGAGCAACCTCGGCCAGGCCATCGATCCGTCAGGACGGCGCACTCCCATTCGGGCGCGCAAGAAAGAACTGCGGACGGCCGCCATTGACCTGCTGCGCGTGCTCGCCAGCTATGGTCATGAATCCGCACAAAGCAGCGAGGCGGCGTTTCGCGCCGGTCGCGCGGCACTGGGCCGGTGGGCAAACGAGTACGACTACGGGTCCGACCAGGACTACGACGTACCGCTCCTCGACCGTAGCCTCGACGTGCTGCTCGGACTCAACAGCAAGGGCAAGGAATCCCTGCTTCGCGCCATCAGCCTGACGGCAGCGCACGACGGCAGGCTGTCGATCGGCGAGGCCGAACTCATTCGCGCCGTGTGTGCGACGCTCGACTACCCGCTGCCGCCTATCCTGGTACACCGAAGCGCCCGCCTGCCGCGGAACGCCGATCTGCATTCTTAGTCGGCCCGTTTTGTCGTAGTATAGAACTCCCGGGCGATTCACCTGTCGGATACACAATGAACAGATCATGTTTCACGGCAATTCTTTTGCTGGCCTCCTTGTTGCTTGCCGCCACCAGCGAGGCGGCAACGCGCGAAGAAAAACGCGTTGCCGACGCATCGGATGTCGTCGATCAGCTGCTGCGGATTCCGGAAAAAACGATTCCGCCCACCCTGCTCTCCCGCGCCTACGCCGTCGCGGTCGTGCCAAACGTGGTCAAAGCGGCCTTCGGACTGGGTGCGCGCCGCGGCAAAGGCCTGCTGGTGATTCGCCAGGACGACAATTCATGGAGCAATCCGGCGTTTATTACGCTGACCGGCGGCAGCGTCGGCTGGCAGATTGGCGCCCAGTCGACCGACATCATCCTGGTGTTCAAAACGCGCAAAGGCGTAGACGGCATCGCCAATGGCAAGTTAACGCTGGGCGCGGACGCATCGGTCGCTGCCGGTCCGGTCGGGCGGCATACGGGCATCGCGACCGACATCAAGTTCGAAGCCGAAGTCGTCTCCTATTCGCGCAGCCGCGGCCTGTTTGCCGGGCTCGCGCTCGAAGGCGCCGGGGTCACGATGGACCGCAAGGCCAACGCGGCGTTCTACAGTTCCACCAGCATGACGCCGGAAAAAATCTTCGTCAGTTCGCCCAACATCGCGCCGGACATCGCCAATACGTTCGTGCAGATACTGACCGCGCAAACACGGCGCCTGCCCACGTCGCCGGGTATGCAGGCGGGTGCGGAACAGGCAGAACCGCTGGAAGAAGACGCCTCGAACGTACGCACCTACGGCGTACCGGAGGTGGCCGAACCGGTCACCGACGACACCGAGTATGACCCGAACTACTAGGCGCACGGACTAGCAGAGCATTGAACGACATTATCGCGAAGGTGCAGCAGCTCGCTGAGCTGATTGGCCCCAATATTTACCTGCAGGCCGCGATTATCGCGGCCATCTTCATCATCGTCGGCAAGATCGCCGACCTGATAATCTCCGGCGTTGTCGGCCGCATCGCCGGGCGTTCTTCAAACAACTTCGACGATCAGCTGGTCACACTGGTTCATCGGCCGATATTCCTGTCGTTTGTGCTGATAGGACTGGGGCTTGCGGCACGCCGCATCGGTCTGCCCGATACGCCCTTGTTCATCACGATCGGCATACTCAAGACGATCGCGATTTTTGTCTGGTACAGCACGCTCAGCAACCTGCTGAACCTCATCATGAGGTCGCTCGGCACGCGCCGGACAGCATGATGCTGCAGTCGGGCATGCGTTCGCTGCTACACAACGTGCTGAAGATCGTGCTGGTCGCGCTGACGGTCTACTTCCTCTTCATCGCCTGGCAAATTGACGTCACCGCGTGGCTGGCATCGGCCGGTATCGTCGGCCTGGCGCTCAGTTTCGCCGCGAAAGACACGCTCTCAAACCTCTTTGCCGGTGTCTCGATCATCATGGATGCGCCCTACAAAACCGGCGACTTCATTATTCTCGAAACCGGCGAACGCGGTCATCGTCACGGAGATTGGCCTGCGCAGCACGCGCATCCTGACGCGTGACGATGTCGAAATCACGGTGCCCAACGGCATCATCGGCAACGGCAAGATCATCAACGAGGCGGGCGGTCCGTCTCCCAACCACCGGATTCGCGTCGCTGTCGGCGTCGCCTACGGCAGTGATATCGACCACGTCATTGCGACGCTCGGAAAGTGTGGCGGCCGACAATAACGATGTCCTCGAACGATCCGGAACCGCGCGTTCGCTTCCGCAGGTTCGGCGACTCCAGCCTGGACTTCGAACTGCTGGGCTGGATCGCGCAGCCCGTCGACCGGGGCCGCGTTATCGCATGAACTGAACTGCGCTGTCTACAAAGCGTTCATCGACAGAACGTATCGAGATTCCGTTTCCGCAACGCGATCTTCACGTGCGGACGATGCCGCGCGACAGAGGACTAGTCGCCGCCCTGTTCGTTGCGACGCTTGAGTTCTTCGCGAACCGACTCGAGGTCCGATAACGACGGTTGCGGGTTCGGATCCACGCGCATCGGTCTCGGCCACGGTCGGTCACCGGCGCTGACGCCTCTGGCTGTCCGGCGGACAGGTTCGGCGCGCTCGGCATCACCAGGCTGCAGGCCAAATTGCGACAGGTACTCCGCCTCTTTGCGAACTCGCTCTGCTTCGGCCGCGCGACGACGAGCCTCGGCAGCGGCCGCCTGCTGTCGCCGCAGCGCATCCCGCTTTCTTTCCGAGCTCGCCTCGAGCGCCACCTTGCGCGCCGCTTCCTCGCGAGCCTGGATGCGCGAGACAGCCAGTCGTGCATTGACACATTCCTCGTCATAGCGAGTCTTCGAGCGATCCTCGGAACAACGAACCATCGCCGCTTCCAGCAACAATCGGATTTTCGACGAATTCGTCGACAGACCGCGGTGGCGGTTCTTTGCCGCAGCCGGCCAGCACGGCGCAAGCCGGCAAGCATGAATGTAAGGTGCCTGTTCATAGGGCGTAATCGATCCGTTTTCCGACGACTCTCGAAAGAATACAGCTATTGCCTATCGGATGATAGCAAAATTGCCGCAGTCCGGCTGTTCGCGCGAGTTCGCACTTTTTCGAGCGCTGTCCGCGCTCTTTTTCGCGCTATAGTGGCGCGGTGTTCTTTGCACGGGAGCAGTCCATTGTCAGGATCGAGCCAGTTTGCGCTTCTCGGCCAGCGCCGATTTGCCCCGTTCTTCGCCACCCAGTTTCTCGGGGCGCTCAACGACAACATCTTTCGCAACGGCCTGGTCATCCTGATTACCTTCCAGGGCGTACTGGTCGCGGGGATGGACCACTCGCAGCTGGCGAACGTGGCAGCCGGCCTGTTTATCCTGCCGTTTTTCCTGTTTTCGGCGACCGCGGGGCAGCTGGCCGACAAGTACGAAAAATCCATGCTGATTCGGCGCATCAAGCTGCTCGAAATCGCGCTGATGCTGCTCGCCGCGTTTGCCCTGATTTCCGAAAGCTACTCGCTGCTCCTGCTCGTGCTGTTCCTGATGGGCTGCCAGTCCACGATGTTCGGTCCGGTGAAATACGCCTACCTGCCGCAGCAGCTGGATGACCATGAACTGGTCGGCGGCAACGCGCTGGTCGAGTCCGGAACCTATATCGCGATAATCCTCGGTCTCATCGTCGGCGGTATCGCCGTCGCCGGCGATTTCACCGGCAACCTCGAATTTGCAGCGGCAAACGTATTCTCGGCGCCTGCCTCGTGCTGGTCGCGTTGATCGGCTACATGACCAGCCGCCAGGTGCCGCGAACGCAGGCCGTCGATCCCGGCTTAACCATCAACTGGAACGCCTGGCAGGAAACCTGGCGCATCGTGCGATTTGCGCGCGCGGAGCGCAGCGTATTCCTGTCGATCCTCGGCATTTCGTGGTTCTGGTTTTTCGGTTCCGCGATGACGATCCAGATACCCGCGTACACGCTCGAGATTCTGAACGGCAACGAGGCGATTACCACGCGCTTGCTGGCCGCATTCGCCGTCGGCGTCGGCATCGGTTCGCTGCTGTGCGAGCGCATGTCGGGGCACCGCATAGAACTCGGCCTCGTGCCGTTCGGGTCGATCGGCCTGCAGTGTCTTCGCGATCGATCTCTATTTCGCGCAGCCGACTCGCACGACGTTGTCGCTGTCAGCATCTATCGGCGAGTTTCTGGCCCGCGACGGAAGCTGGCGCATCCTTGCCGATCTCGTCTTGCTCGGCGCATTCGGCGGCTTTTACAGCGTGCCGCTGTACGCACTGATCCAGAAGCGCTCCAAACGCCAGCACCTGTCGCGCATCATCGCGGCCAACAACATCATCAACTCGGTGCTGATGGTGGGTGCCGCGATACTTTCGATTGTCGTGCTTCGCTCCGGATTTTCCATTCCCGAGCTGTTCGTGATTATCGCGGTGCTCAATGTCGTCGTCGCAATCTATATCTATTCCTTGCTGCCCGAATTTCTGATGCGCTTCCTTGCCTGGCTGATGATCACTGTCGTCTATCGTGTGCGCCCGGTCGGGCTCGACAATATTCCGCCGAGGGCGCGGCCGTCGTCGTTTGCAACCACGTCAGCTTCATGGACCCGATTATTCTCGGCGGTTGCGTTCGCCGTCCGATGCGATTCGTCATGTGGTACAAGATTTTCCAGATGCCATTGCTGAGTTTCCTGTTCAGAACCGCAAAGGCCATTCCGATCGCGTCAGCACGAGAAGACAAGGCGCTGATGGACGAAGCCTTCGAGAAGGTCGACGCGGAACTGGCGGCAGGCAACGTCGTGTGCATATTTCCGGAGGGCGCCATAACCCGTGACGGCGAAATTCACCGCTTTCGACCGGGTATCGAGCACATCATCCAGCGGCGGCCGGTGCCCGTCGTGCCGGCAGCGGTGGGCCGGCTTTGGGGCAGCTGGTTCAGCCGGCGTCAGAGCGGCGGCATCCGGAAAATTCCGGGCCGCCTGTTCTCGCGGGTCCCCGTCTGGTTCGGCGAGCCGGTGCCGGCATCGCAGGTAACGGCTGAAAAACTCGAGCTGCTGGTCAGGACGCTACGCGGCGACCTGCGCTAGGCCACGACACGCGATAGAAATCAGTCGATCGAGGCCTGGCGGCGCCTCCAGCAATGCCCTCGAGGCGAAGCCGCCAGTAGTCCAGCAGTTCATCCCGGCTGCCAAACAGACCGGGAACCGACGAACCCGCGAAACCGAGTTCGACAAGCTCGACAAATCCGTTTCGTGCCGCCGGCTGGTAAATGCGATTCGCCTGCGCGCCTGCTCGTGCATCCGCCACAACGATTCGGCTGCCGTGCACGGCCGGCGGCGCAAACACGCTGTCCTGCCACGTCAGTCCGGCGACCGTTGAGCTGGCCTGGTGTACCCAGCGCGACGTCCGCAGAAAAACGCGGTTGCCCACGCGGCTGAACATCACGTCTGACACGGCGGCCGGCAGTTGCAGAACGCCATCGGCAAGGCGCTCCTCGCTGAGGACAAACTGGCTTGCCTGGTTGTTCGCGTCCACGAGGACCAGGTAGTCACCGCGCGGTGAGGCTTCCAGCCAGTGAATGGCCGCGGCACCTTGCCAGACCTGTTGCTGCGTCCAGGCACCGTCCGCGTTGCCGGCAAGCAAACGCAACGAACCACTGTCTGCGCCGACGAATAATTGCTGGTCGCCCGTGAAAGCGATACCGGCGTGCCGCTCGCCGAGATCGAAGCGCGCGACGATTTCACCGTCCTCAACCCGCATCACCCACGCACTTTCGCCATTGACAATACCCAGCAACGAAGAGTCCGGCGAAAACACCATGCGCGAAACAGCCGCCCCGGAGATCGCCGCGATATAGGGCAAGTGGCTGCCCGCTGTCGGTATCCCAGACGCGAATAGAGTTGTCTGACGCGGCACTCGCCGCCAGCGAACCGCTGCGATTCAGCGCCAGCACGCGGACGTCCGCATTATGCCCGACGAAACTCACGTCTTCGTTCAGTCGCCCGGATGTCGTCGACCCCGGCGCCTGCGGGAACGACGTGCACGATGCCCGCGCGGGTCGCCGATCAGGACCTTGACTGGTATCGGGCGTCCACGCAAGCACGCGGTCTCCCGAGGGTTTCCAGACCTGGTGCTCGCCGATCGGGTCGATTCGCGTCATCCTCGTTCTGCGCGGACGGCGCCCTCCACACCCTTACCAGGTTGTCTACGGAGCCGGTGAGCAGCAGCTGCTCGTCGTCACTCGATGCAAGCAGATCCTCGGCAAAGGCGTCGTCGCGCACACCGATCGCGGGACCAACAAGCTGTCCGTCGTCGCTCGAATACACCTGGAATCCGATGTCCGGACGTCCGGCGACCACGCTGGCACCCGAGGGCAGAAAGACCAGTTGCCAGCGACCCGTGCCGAACTCCTCGAGCAATGACTGTTGCGGACGATCGACGTTCCACAGCGAGACACCGGCGTCGCCGTAGATCACACCGAGGCTCGCGCCGCCTCTCGCCAATCGAATGACACTCGGCTGCTCGGGCAGGTCGATCTGCGCACGAAGCTCACCGCGTTGATAAATTCCAGACTCGCACCGCCCTGTCGTAATCGGCAACGGCGACGTGGCTACCGGTGGAATCGACGGTCACCAGCGACGGCGAGCCGGCCACCGCGACCTCCGCGATCATGGCGGCGGTCTCGATTGACCAGAGCTCGAGCTTCGTCTCGACATCGCCACGACGCTGGACAAACAATTGCGTGCCGTCGGCGGTGAGTACGGCGCCGCTGCTCGGAGAGCCGATGGGTATCGATACAACGCGGTCACCGGTTGCCGTATCCCACAGGTTGACATTGTCCTGCGTGGCCGTTGCAAGATGTCGCGCGCCAGCGGCCAGTCCGATCAACACCTCGCTCTCATTGACGGCGATCGCGCGAACCGGCTCGGCCAGCGCGAGATCCCAGATGCGCGCGCTATCGCTTTGCAGGGCGCGCGCAATCGCGAAACGACCGCTGCTGTCAAACCAGACGTTGTCCGACGGGCGTTCGATCGGCTCAGGAATGTTCAGGCCGCGCTGAAAATCCTCGATGTTGCCCTGCGAATTCAACTTCAGATTCCAGCCGACAAACTGTCCGGCGATGCCGAGATTCTCGTCGCGAACGCTGATCGACCAGGTCCCGGTGAGCGGTCTCTCCGATCATGTCCCGTAACTGTTGCGGCGCGATGCGAATGTCATCGCCACTCGAAGCGCGCTCGAGGCCGGTTTCCACTTCCACGGCACGCCCGGAGGGCGCGATCAACTTGATGCGAAGATCCGACAGTCGGGCGTGACTGATATTCAGCGTCAGGCCGATTCGGCTGACGCTGCCGGAGCGATCCATAACCACGCGCCGCACCAGTGGCACGACCTCGAGCGCGGTCATTACCCAGTCGTCACGGCGCTGCAAAGCCTGCGTCGCGTAAGACCACTGCGAGACAGCGGCGCCCTCGACCGACGTCAGCACCATGCTGACAGGATCAAAAACAGCACGCGTACCGCCAACGCCGGGCAGGCTTGCAATCAGGGTCGGGTAATCGTCGCCGACGAGGTTGGCGGCGCGCTGGCGCCGCTGCGGCGTTGCCATCCGCAGGGACTTCAAGGAAGCGACCAGGGCATCGTCGCGTCGTTCCGCCTGCTTGGCCGACAGTGCCCGCCGATCCCAGAACTCCGCCTCCAGCCCCTGCGGAAAACGGCCGCTGTCGGGCAGCGTCGCGGCCAGGCCGACGACGCGCTCGATGTCCTCTTCGCTGACCGCCGCCCGTCCGCGCTGCGCCAGGAAATTACGGTACAGGTGGTCGGCGATATCCGCATGCCGCGGGAAAGGAGCGCAAATTGCGATAAGACTCGCCGGCGGTCTCGAGGTCGACGCTGCTCGAGGTGAGGATCTCGACGTAGGGACGCGGCAGCCATTGCGTGTACCAGAACGGAACCAGCGCAAGTAACAGGACGGCGCCGGCGACAGCGGCCGGAATACGCAGGCGGATGGGCAGGTTTTCGTTCGCCCAGCGCGTCGTAAATACCCGTTCGTAAAGCGGGTTTTTCACGGCGAGGTTGCCGTCATCGTCGATCACCAGCAAGCCCACGGCCATGAGGCGTCGCTGCAACGGCGAACCGAGATCCGCCGCCATGCGATCTCCCTTGCGCACTTTGCCGTACAGGTTGAGAAGCGGCTCCACGCGTTTCTCATCGTTAACGATGACGCGATGGATATGACTCATGTGCGGCTCATTGTGCAGAGCGGCGCGTCCGGCCAGCTGTTGGCAGGCCACACGGTCGACGAACGTTTCGATATCCTCGCCATTGGCGTCGCGTGCGACGGCGCGTGCCAGTTTCTGGCAGAGGTACGGCTGACCCCGCGTCCAGTAAAAAATCCGGTCCAGCGCGATCGAGCGAATCCTTAAGATTCAGATTCAGCTCCGTCGAAAACAGTTCCAGCTCTTCACGGGTGAAGTCGTTCAACGCAACGGGCTGCGTCACGTTAAAGGGCGACAACTCAGCCTCTTCGATGAGGTTGAGTGGATCGCATTCGCCCAGCAGCACGAATGACAGCCGCGAGAAGTCAGGATCCGTCGTGCGCGCATTGTGCGCGGCGCGAATGCTCGCTAGCAGCTGATCGGCAAACGTAAGCCCCTCGATACACTGAATTTCATCGAGAAACACGACGATGCGCTCGGGAACGAACTGCAGGATGACCTCGGAATAGAATTCGACAAGCCGCTGCCGGTTGCTCAGGACCGACTTGTCCTGCCACCAGCTTTGCAGGTCGAAACGAATGCGCAACTGCCGCATCAGCCGGTAGGCGACGTTGTAGTACCAGCGGCCCGGGTCGTCGCCGCCGCCGTCGCGAACACCGATCTGCTGCAGATCGAGTATCGCTACCTTGCAGCCCTTGCTTTCGAGGCGCACCGCGGTCGCCGCAATAAGACTGGACTTGCCGCTGCGTTCCGGCGCCAGTACGTGCGCGTAGCGCCCGCCGATAACCGTATCGAACAGCAGCTCATCGGCCTTTCGTCGTATGTAACCCGCGCGCACCGCGTGCAGCGGCGCACCGACGCTGAAGAACTCACCGGTCGAGTCCAGCTGCTCGCGATCGTCGCCTGGCGTGTTTTCGTTCGAGTCGCCTGCCATTGCTGGCTCCGTTGCCTGTAGGGCTGCCCATTTTGTGCACTTCCACGCCGTATCGCCAGTACGATTTCGCGAATCCCGACCTCCGTCACGGTATTCTTGAGCCCATGAGCAACCCGCGGCTGTTAAAAAAGGACCTGTTTGGCGAGGTCTGGCTGGTCAACACCGGCCCACAGCCGTCGATCTTGCGCGATACCCGCACCGCACGCTGGTGGCTGCGATGGCTTGCGCGCTGGCTGTTGAAGCGCGAAGCCGACGGCCTTGCGGCACTGGACGGGCTGGACGGCGTGCCGGCGCTCATTCATTACGACAAGGAGCGGCTATCGCGCAGCTATCTCGGCGGGTCCCCCCTGCATGTGGGCAAGCCCGCCGACAAATCGTATTTCGTGAGCGCGGCACGCCTGCTGCGGCGCATGCACCGTGCGGGCGTCGCTCACAACGACCTCGCCAAGGAGCCGAACCTGCTGCTCTGCGACGACGGCACGCGCCGCGTTCATCGATTTCCAGCTCGCCATGCGTTCGAAAAAGAGGAACCGCTTGTTTCGGGTCGCGGCGCGCGAGGACATTCGACACCTGCTAAAGCACAAGCGCACCTACTGCCCGGATGAACTGACGCGGCGCGAGCTCCGCATACTCAGCGAACCGTCCGGCCTGTCACGCGTGTAGATGGGGTTTTTCAAGCCCGTCTACCTGTTTGTCACGCGCAAGTGTTTCGGCTGGTCCGATCGCGAAGGCGCCGGCGATCGCGGGCAGCAGAGCTGATCCCGGCCGGCCCACTTCCGGTATACTGCCGCCGGTCGAAGACACTTCCGAGGAATTCTGCGTGGACTATTGCCATCAACACAATCTTGTCGATCCGGACATCGCTGGCCGCGAGCGCCGTTTCGGCATTCGTGTGACGCTGCCGGCCAACGACACGCTGCGCAACGTGGTCGGCGACGACTGGGAACGCCTGCACTGGTATCCGAGTGCAGCGGAACGAGACGCGGCGTTCGAAAAAATGGCGATCAGGCACGGCTACTACCGCACGACCGATTCACCCACGCAGGTACTGGAAAAAGTCGATCGCTAGCGCGGCGGCTCGCCGATAAACAGGTAGAAATTGTTGCGACCCTGCTCCGCAAAACCTGCGGCGAGATACACGGGCCCGATGAACGTATCGATGCCGGTAAAAATACTGCCATTGACGCGCAGCTGGTCGACACTCATATCGGATCGTGATTGCCAGACGTTACCGGCCTCGAGGGACACGCCGAAGTAGATTGGCGTGTCCAGGATGCCGCCCGTCGTGTTGCCTATTCGGCGGTAGTACACGAGCTTGGCCAGCGCCGCGTGCGGCCCGCTGATCTCGCCGCGCTCAAGACCCGACATGCGCAGAAACCCGCCCAGCGGAAAATAGTCCTGCACGGTATTGTCCGACTCGAGCGTCGTGGCGTAAGCAAGACCGAGCTGCAGCGTGCTCTTGCCGCGACTCCAGATTGACGCCACTTCACCGGCGATCGTGTCGAATTCGGTGTCCGCGCCGAGTCCGGGCCGCGACAAGGTCCAGCGCAGGTCCGCGCGCGTGCCGCTGCGTGGAAACTGCGCATTGTCAAGCGTATCGAAGCGCAGGTTCGCGAACGCGCCGCCGGTATCGAAGTCGATATTCGGCAATGCCGGATCACCGACTTTTACGCGCGCCTCGCCCAGGCCGCGAAATGCACCGACGCGGAATTCGCCGGACGTGCCGAGCTCACGACCGAAATCGAGCCCGGTTTCGGCTTCGGAGACCCGCAGCCGCGCGATCGTCTCGTTCATTGAGAACACGTTGAGGTTGGACTGGCCCATCTCCAGGCGCGGCGCGACAAACCAGCGCGAATCGAAACTCAGTGGCTGGTAAAACTCGGTGAACAGCCGGGGATCGGTACCGAGCCGCAAATCGGTGCGCCATTCCGCGCCCAGGCGGTTCAGACCGGCGCGCGTCATTCGCGCCGCCAGGTTGAAGCCGGTCGAGCCCTCGAAGTCGTCTTCGAGCGACACGCCGAACTGCAGGAAATTCGGCCCCCAGCTCTTGGTCGTCGCGCGATACTCGACGCCGGTCGCGCCATCCTCATTCGACCAGCGTGTAGCCGACGTGCTCGTACAACTGCAGTCCGTAAAGCCGGTCCGCATTTGCGGCGAGTACCCGCGGGTCGATCGGATCGCCCGGCTTTGACGCTGAGGCGCGACTCGAGCACGGCCGGCGACAGCCTGCCCTCGTGCACCACCCGAACAAACGCCAGCGGGTATCGTCGGCCGTAGTAGGCAGTCCGACGCGCGTCGTAGTCGGCATAGCGTCGCCTCGTCGACGACAAGCGCCTGCAACTTCTCCGACTGCGCCCGCGCTGCCGCCTCGCCGGGCTCGATGGTGTCGAGGATCTGCGAGAAATTCGTCGACCCGTAGATACCCAGTTCGGGGCGGATCAGGACATCGCGCTCCCCGAGGCGATCGATCTGCCGCAAGGTCTCCTTGCGAATCAGGATCGTCAGCATCTGCTCGGAAATCGTCAGCGCCGACTCCAGTTCATCTCGGACGTACAGCGGAAACTCGACATCGACCGCGATGATGACGTCGACGCCCAGCGACTGCATGACGTCGATCGGCAGATTGCCGATCAGCCCGCCGTCCACCAGCAGCCGATCGTCGATCTGCACCGGCGCGAATACGCCGGGCACCGACATGCTGGCACGAATCGAGCGGGCGAGATCACCGCTGCCCATGACGTAGGCTTCGCCGTGCTCAATGTCCGACGCGATCGCGCGAAACGGTACCGGCAGATCGTCAAAATCATCGATATGCGAGGTCCGCAAGGTCAGTTCGCGCAGCAGCAGATCGAGCTTCTGGCCCTGGATCACGCCTTTCGGCAGCACCAGGTCCGTGCCGCGCACACCGAGCTCGAAGTCGATCGGAAACTCCGCGTCGTCCTGCTTGCGCCGAAAGCTCAGGTCTTCGCGCTGTGGCTTGTCGGACACCGCGCCCGCCCAGTCCAGCGAGCCGACCAGTTCCTCCAGCTCAGCGGCCGTCATGCCGCTGGCGTAGAGCCCGCCGACGATCGCGCCCATGCTGGTGCCCGCGATAACGTCAATCGGGATGCGCAGGCGCTCCAGCTCTTTCAGCACGCCGATATGGGCCGCACCACGGGCACCGCCCCCGCCCAGCACCAGCCCGATGCGCGGACGATCACTCATCGTCGTTGCCGTGTCCTGCAATGGCTCGGCAACGCTGTTGCCGCAGGCTGATGAGCGCCAGCGTCAATAGCAGGGCGACGGGGCGCGGACCGGCGTGTGTCGTAGTCGTCATGAAGAAACTCGTTGGAATACATACAGTCGTGAGAAGGCGATTATAATGATCGCGAACTTCAGAGGGTAAATTGATGACCGAAAGACAGTCAGGGATGACGACCGGCTTGCTGCTGGCGATTATCGGCATGGCGCCAGGCGCGACCCTGCAGGCCGAGCCAGCGCCTCGACCCGAGGTGGATACCGCCATCGAGGAACTCGTTGTTACCAGCCGGCGACGCGCCGAGCCGCGCCTGCAGCACGCCGGCAATATCGCGATCCTCGGGTCCGCCGCGATCGAGTCGGTTGGTCATCAACACATCCACGAGTTGATGACGCGCGTTGCGGGCGTGTGGCTCAGCCGCAATAGCGGCCAGGAACACCTCACCGCGATACGCTCTCCCGTGCTGACCGGCCCCGGGTCCTGCGGTGACTTCCTGTTTCTCGAGGACGGCATCGCGATTCGCCCGGCCGGCTTCTGCAATGTGAACCAGATGTTCGAAATGCAGACGGAATGGGCGAGCAGCGTCGAGGTTATTCGCGGCCCCGGCAGTGCGCTGTACGGCTCCAATGCGATACACGGCATCGTGAACGTCTTGACGCCGGCCAGCGGTGCGCGGCCGGACAATACCGTGTCGATCGAGACCGGCTCGAACGACTTCATGCGCTTTCGCACCTTCCTCTCGGGCGACGCGGTCGCACCGATCTATGGCTCTTTTTTGTACGCTGACGATGGCGGGTTTCGGGACGAATCGGGTTACCGGCAGGCAAAACTGCAGCTCGCTGCGGACTGGGATGTCCGGAATGCGGAGTTAACCACCGCCTTCAGCGCGACCGACCTCGACCAGGAAACCGCAGGGTTCATCTTCGGCGAGGACGCCTACAAGGATCCCGCGCAGAACCGCGTCAATCTCAATCCGGAAGCGTTTCGAAAGGCATCCAGCCAGCGGCTGTACGGCATACTGAAAACAAGCGCGACGATCGGCGATACCCCTGTGGACATCGACATACGTCCCTACCTGCGGCATTCCGACATGCGCTTCCTGCAACATTTCCTGCCGGGGCAGCCACTCGAGGAAAACGGTCACGTCAGCGCTGGCGCGGTCACCGCCTTTCTGTTCGGCACGGAAAGAAGGCAGCTCGTCACGGGTGTCGACATCGAGTGGAGCGATGTATTTCTCGAGGAAACGCAGGACGCTGAAACCGAGGGTTCGGCGTTTCTTAACGAAACGCGGCCGGTGGGCAAACACTATGACTTCGATGTGCAAAGCATCGGCCTGGCACCGTACCTGCAGGCCGATTTCGCTATGAGTGAACGCCTCACGCTCGGCGCCGGCCTGCGGCTGGAATACGTCCGTTACGACTACACGAATAATATGCTGGTCGGTAATACGCGCGACGATGGCACAGCCTGCGGCTTCGGCGGCTGCCTTTACACAAGGCCCGCAAGCCGCAGCGACACCTTCACCAATATCGCGCCCAAGTTTTCGTTCAGCTTCCGGATGCAGCCCGAAGTCGCGTTTTTCGGCGCGCTTGCTCGCGGCTTTCGCGCACCGCAGGCGACAGAACTGTACCGCCTGCAAAGCGGCCAGCAGGTTGCCGACCTCGACTCCGAAAGCATCGACAGCCTCGAACTGGGATTACGCTGGGATTTTCCTCGCTGGTCGGGCGAGGCCGCCGCGTTCGCGATGCAAAAACGCGACAGTATTTTTCGCGATGCCGATGGCTTTAATGTCAGCGCTGCCAAGAGCCGCCATCGCGGCCTCGAACTCATGGTCGATGTTCACCTGACCGACGCGTTCCGTCTTGAACTCGACGGCAGTTTCGCGCGCCACAGCTACGACTTCGATACGATCGCGGCACGCGGGGAAGCGTTTATTTCGGGCAATGATGTGGACAGCGCGCCGCGCTGGCTGGGCAGCGCCGAGCTCAGGTTTGAGCCCGGCGACACGGCCGCGTTCGCCCTGCAGTGGACGTCGATCGGAGACTACTACCTGGATGCCGAAAACCGTTTTCGCTATCCGGGCCATACGCTGCTGAACCTGCGCGGACGTATCGACCTGTCTTCGCGACTGAGCGTTACGGCGCGCGTAAACAATCTGCTCGACGACGCGGTGGCGGATCGTGCCGACTACGCATTCGGACAGTATCGATACCTGCCCGGCCGGGGCCGCGAATTATTTCTTGAACTGCGCTACCGGCCGAGCTTCGGCGACGACCCGCCAGGGGAAACCCGCAGCGAATCGCTGTAGCTCACCAACTGCTGGAGCTCGCGCGCTTTTTCTGCCTCTGTCCAGCCGAACTCGGGAGCCGCGATGTCGGCGATCGCCGCATACAGCGGCCTGCCCTGATCGGCATCCAGGCCAATCATCATGCGGCGATACACAATGTCGGCGAGTGACCTTGCGAACTCCTCGCGTATCGCAAACAGCACTTCCCCGCGTAACACGGTGCCCGCCGCATCGAGGGTCGCCAAAGAGCGCTTCATCGGCCCTGCAGGACTCGACCAGATCCGTTGCACGGCCACCGTAGATACTGAGCATCCGTTCGACGCCCGGCCGCGCCAGTTGCGGCAGTTCCAGAAGTCGTTCCTCGGCACGCGCCAGGTCGGCGGCGCCCGGCAGCAATGTGTCGCGCGTGCGGCAATCGAGGAGCCTTAAGCGGCGCATTTTTTCGATGCGATCGACCGTTTGCTCGGCGAGATTGCGATACGTCGTCAGTTTGCCGCCCACGATAGAGATCAGGCCGCGAGCGACCTTTTTGTTGACCTTGATGATGTGGCGCCGGGTAATAGCCGACTCCGGCCCGTCTTCCTGGAACGGCAGCGGCCGAACGCCGGCGTAGGCGTAGTGGACGTCCGCCCGGCTGAGCTTCGCCGACGGAAATACCCGATTCGTTTCATCCAGCAGGTAGTCGACCTCTGCGTCGCTCGCCCGAATCGTGTCGAGATCATCCTCGTAACGAATGTCGGTGGTACCGATCAGGAACTGGCCGTGCCAGGGAATAATGAAAAACGGCCTGCCGTCCGCGGCCGCCTCCACGTAAAACGCGTCCTCTGGCGCGCCATCGAAGATACCGACAACGATATGACTGCCCTTGGTCCCGCCGATAAGGCGTTTCGCCGGAACCGGCGCAGTCTGCAACACCCGGTCTACCCAGGGACCGGCTGCGTTGACGACGGTGTCGACCGATACTTCCCGCGTCGTCGCGCCATCCTCGTCCACGTAAACCACGCCAGTCACTTCGCCGTCTTGCATCTTGATGGCGGTCACTTCGCAATGCGTCCGAATCTCGGCACCGGCTGCTCGCGCGGACAGGAGGTTTTCGAGGACCAGGCGCTCGGCAAAGGCCACCTGCGCATCGAAGTAACAGGCAGCCGCTCTCAAGCCCTCTTGCCGCAGACCCGGTGCCCGTTGCTGCATCGCGGTGCTGCTCAGCATTTCATGGGACGGCAGCTTTTTCCGAAACGACAACACATCGTACAGGGTCATCCCCAGCCGAATCAGCAGCGGCCCGCGCCGTGCGCCCCTGAAGATAGGGATACAGATACGCAGTGGCTTGACGAGGTGTTTCGCAGTACGTCGCAGGCAGCGCCGCTCGTGCAGCGACTCGTAGACCAGCGGAATCTCGCCGTACTCGAGGTAGCGAAGGCCGCCGTGTATCAGCCGGCTGGAAATCCAGGAGCAGCCGGTACACATATCGTTCTTGTCGAAAACAATGACGCGCAGGCCGCGCAATGCCGCGTCCCTCGCGATGCCGGCGCCGTTGATGCCGGCGCCGATAACGGCCACATCGAAATGGCGACTGTCGTCCGACATCAGGGCCGCACCTGGCCGCTGCCTCGAACCACGTACTTGTAACTGGTCAACTGGTCCGCGCCCACCGGGCCGCGCGCGTGAATACGACCCGTTGCGATACCGATCTCCGCACCCATACCAAACTCCCCGCCATCGGCAAACTGTGTTGACGCGTTGTGCAGCACGATGGCGCTGTCGACTTCGCGGAAGAACTGCTCGGCCGCCGTCGGGCTGTCCGTAACGATGCTCTCGGTGTGCCCCGACCCGTACTGGCGGATGTGCGCGATTGCCTGATCGATGTCATCGACGACGCGCATGGATACGATGGCGTCCAGGTATTCGGTCGACCAGTCCGCCTCGCTTGCCGCGTTAACATCGGCGGCCAGCGCACGCACCTTGCTGTCGCCGCGAACTTCGCATCCGGCCTCCTGCAGCGCGGCAACCACGACCGGCACCAGCGTCGCGGCGGCGTCTTTATCAACCAGCAGGGTTTCCGCCGCACCGCAGATGCCCGTGCGGCGCATCTTGGCGTTCACCACGATGCGGCGCGCCATCTCCACGTCGGCTTCGTTGTGCAGGTAAACGTGGCAGATCCCTTCGAGATGGCCAATGACCGGCACACGTGCCTCCTCCTGCACGCGCTTGATCAGGCTCTTGCCCCCGCGGGGCACGACGACATCAACCCAGTCGGCCATCGAAGACAAGAGGTAACCCACCGCCGCGCGGTCGGTGGTCGGTACCATCTGCACGGCGTCCGCGTCGATGCCGGCGACGGCCAGACCTTCGCGCAGGCAGGCATAGATCGCCTGGCTGGAGTGAAAGCTTTCGGAACCGCCGCGCAGGATCACGGCATTGCCGGACTTGATGCACAACGCGGCGGCATCGGCCGTGACGTTGGGCCGACTCTCATAGATGATGCCGATTACGCCGAGCGGCACGGACACGCGCTCGATGTGCAGGCCGTTCGGGCGCTCCCAGGCTTCCAGCACGCGACCGACCGGATCGCGCAGCAGAACAATACTTTCCATACCGGCCGCCATCGCCTCGACGCGCTCTGCATCAAGCATCAGGCGGTCCATCATCGCGGCGCTCAAAGACCGCGCGCTGGCCTCGCGCCGATCGATGGCATTGGCGTCGATGATGTCCCGCGAAGCGTTGCGGATAGCGCTTGCGGCGGCCTCGAGTGCCGCATTGCGCTGCTCGCCACTCGTCGTTGCGAGCATTGCGGCCGCGCGCCGTGCCGCCCGCCCGATCGCGTCCATGATGTCTGCAACCGGCATCGTCGTGTTGTCAGCGTTCACTGTCGAAAAGCACCAATTCGTCGCGATGAATCATTACAGAACGTCCGCGGTAGCCCAGTATCTCTTCAATCTGCTCGGACTGACAGCCGCGCAGACGCAGCGCATCGATATCCGAATACTCCGCCAGGCCGCGCCCGAGTTCGGCGCCGTCGGGGCCCACGACCGTAACGACATCGCCGCGCTTGAACTGTCCGAAAATCTCGACGACACCGACGGGCAACAGACTTTTGCCACTCTTGAGCGCCGCTGCCGCGCCGTCATCAATGCGCACCTTCCCGCCCACCTCGAGCACGCCGGCCAGCCATTGCTTGCGCGCCGATGCCGGCGTGCCCTGCGCGCGAAACACCGTGTGCCGGGCGCCCGCGGCCAGCGCTCGCAGCGGGTGTTCGATCTTGCCGCTCGCAATAATGGTCGAGCACCCCGCATGTGTCGCGATACGCGCTGCCTGGACCTTGGTCGCCATGCCGCCGCTGCCAATGTCCGAGCGCGTTTCTCTCGCCATCGCCAGCATCTCCTTGCTGATCGCCGTGACTTCGGGGATATGTTCCGCTGACGCATCCGTACCCGGATCGGCGGTGTAGAAACCGTCGACATCGGATAACAAGACCAGCGCGTCGGCCATAACCAGCTGTGCGACCCTGGCAGCGAGACGATCATTGTCGCCATAGCGGATCTCTTCGGTCGCCACGGTGTCATTCTCGTTGATGATCGGTATCACGGAATGATCGAGCAGCCGCCCCAGCGTGCCGCGCGCATTGAGAAAACGACGGCGATCTTCGGTGTCGTCCGGAGTCAGCAATACCTGCGCTGCGGCGATGCCGTGTTTCCGAAACGCCTCCTGGTAGGCGTGCACCAGTTGCACCTGCCCCGCCGCGGCCGCCGCCTGCAGGTCTTCGAGACGCGCACGCTTTTTGGAGATGCCCAGCACGGTGCTGCCGATCGCAATGGCGCCCGAAGAAACGATGAGCATTTCATGCCCTTTCGCGCGCAACGATGCGATATCGTCGGCCAGTGACGTCAGCCAGCCAAGGTCAAGTCGCCCCGTCGGATCGATCAGCAACGACGAACCGACCTTGACGATCAGTCGGCGGTAGTCGGAAAGCGCGAGCGCGGGCATTAGCTTGTGGGTCACCTGGTTGTGTCGGGTGCTAGCCGGCAAGCAGGTGTTGCCGGTCGAACGATGTCAGCGTGACTTCGCCCTTGGAAACCGCCACCGTGCCGCTGCGGGCCACCGCGGATATCTCGCCGACCTTCGCCGCTTCCTTCACGAACTCGTCGACTTCACTGACCCGGCCGGTCAGTTGCATCGTGCAGCTTACCTGCGCCTCGTCGAGCATCTCTGCACCGACGCGCTTGGCGAGCGACATCGCCTTCGCGAGGCCACCGGTTCCCAGTTTGATCTTGACGATGGCGAGCTCACGCTCGAAGTGTTCGCCCAGCGTCATGTCGTGGATGTTGACGACATCGACGAGCTTTGCGAGCTGCGCGTTCAGTTGCGCGATCGCCGCATCCGACCCCGAAACGACCAGCGTCGCTCGCGATACGCGTGGGTCGTAGGTCGGTGCCACGTTCAGCGTTTCGATGTTGTAACCGCGGGACGAGAACATGCCGGTCATGCGCGTCAGTGCGCCGACCTCGTTTTGCAAAAGGACTGATATTGCGTGTCGCATAAGGTACTCGTTGCCAGCAGGGGCGGTGGATTACAATTGAAACCAATCGGCGCGTGTCCGCGACCGAAGGGTGGTGCACAACCCGCAGTATTGCAATGCCGCACAAATTAGTAAACACTCGTGGAAAATCCGTAACTTACGAGTTTATCCGGCAACACGATGAGCGATCAGGCAAATACCGCGGCGAGCGATGAGCATTCGCTGGCCGGACAGTCATTGAGCGGCGCAGATACCGTCGTCCAGGTGCTTGCGGACGAAGGTGTCGACACGATATTCGGCTACAGCGGCGGCGCCATTCTGCCGATCTACGATGCCGTGTTTCGCTACAACGACGGCCACAAGCGGGCCGATGGCAGCTCGTCCATGCCGCTGATCGTGCCGGCCAATGAGCAGGGCGCCGCTTTCATGGCGGCCGGCTACGCGCGGGCGAGCGGCAAAGTCGGCGTGGTCATGGTGACCTCCGGTCCCGGCGCCACCAACACGGTCACGCCGGTGCGCGACAGCATGGCCGATTCGGTGCCCATGGTCGTCATCTGCGGCCAGGTGCCCCTGGCGGCGATCGGCACCGATGCGTTCCAGGAAGCGCCGGTCTCCGCCATCATGGGCGCGGTCGCAAAGCACGTCTTCCTCGTCACCGATGCGGCGCTGCTCGAGGATACCGTCCGCAGCGCCTTCGAACTGGCACGCACCGGACGGCCCGGCCCGGTCGTCATCGATATCCCGAAGGATGTTCAGAACTGGCAGGTCGAGTTCAAGGGGCACGGCGCCTTGCCGCTGCACGGCTACCGCCGGCGCCTCGCGAAGGTCGAGGAGAATATCCTCAGCGACGCGGCCAGCGAACGATTTTTCACGATGCTGTCGGAATCCAACCGGCCGCTGATCTACGCCGGTGGCGGCGTCATCAACGGCAATGCGACCAAGGCGATGCGCCGACTCGCCAACGAGTACGGCATTCCGGTGACGACGACGCTGATGGCGCTGGGCGCGAGCGACACGACGCATCCGCTGGCGCTGCACATGCTGGGCATGCACGGCATCGCATCAGCCAACTACGCGGTCGAGGACTGCGATTTCCTGATCGCGATCGGCGCGCGTTTCGACGACCGCGTCGCCGGCAACCCCGGCCAGTTCGCACCGAACGCCAAGAACATTGCGCATTTCGACGTCGACTTCGCCGAAATCGGCAAGGTAAAGCGCGTCAACTGGCATCACGTCGGCGTGCTGGAACGCGATCTCACGGACATGCTGGCCTACGGCCGTCGCATTCGTTTCGCAAAAACGTTCGACAAGTGGCACGAGGAAATCGCCGCGCTGAAGAAAGAACATGCGCTGAATTACGATCGCGACTCCGAGCTGATTCAGCCCTACGCCGTCATCGAGGAAATCAACAAGCACGCGAAGGGCGAGGCGATCATCTCGACCGGCGTCGGCCAGCACCAGATGTGGGCCGCACAGTATTTCGATTTTCGCGAACCGCGGCTGTGGCTGACGTCCGGCAGCATGGGCACGATGGGTTTCGGGTTGCCGGCCGCCATCGGCGCCCAGTTCGCGCGTCCCGACCGCACCGTGATCGACATCGACGGCGACGGCAGCATCCGCATGAACATCGGCGAACTCGAAACCGCGACCACCTACAATCTGCCGATCAAAGTGATCGTGCTGAACAACTTCGGCGACGGCATGGTGCGGCAGTGGCAAAAGCTGTATTTCGAAGGCCGCATGTCAGGCAGCGACAAATCACTGCACCACAAGGACTTCGTCAAGGCGGCCGAAGCCGACGGCTTCAAGTTTGCCAAACGGCTGGACAAGAAGGCGGACCTGCCGGCCATCATCAAGGATTTCATGGAGTTCAAGGGCCCTGCCTTTCTCGAGGTCATCATCGACCGCGACGCCGGCGTCTATCCGATGGTCGGCCCGGGTCTGAGCTACGACAAGATGATCACCGGCGACTACATCAAGAGCCGCGAAAAACCGAGCGACGAGGCACCGGGCCCGAGCGAGATGTTTTAAGGGACATTCTTGATTAATCAGATTGTTGCGTGAAGCAACAATCTGATTAATTAAGAATGTCCCCAATGCTGCCCTACTCTGCCGCGCTCGCCCTCAGCTCCGGCTTCATACCCGCAGTCGTTCGCCAGGAAGTCGATCATCGACTCGTAGAGCGTAATCTGGTGCTCATAGAACAGCGTGTCGTAGAAGTGATCCGCACCTTCGAGCCACACCGTCTTGTGCGGCTTGTTGTGCTTTTCAAGTTTTTTGAGATAGATCTTCGCCTGCACCGGCTGCACGCGCTGGTCGACCGTGCCATGCACCATCAGGATGGGCACGTTGGCCTTTTCCGCGACATCGACAGGATTGATCGCGCCGTTGCGATACGAATTCTGCTCCAACTCGCCGGCACCTCGGTACCAGGCTTCATTGGCGATCGTGTTCACCTGCTTGACCATGTCGGTCACCGCAGCACCGGCGACAACGCACTGGTAAATCTGCGGCTCGCGTGAGGCGGCAACCAGCGCTGCGTAGCCGCCGTAGGACCAGCCGAACATAGCAACCCGATCCGCATCGACCAGGCCCTCTTCGATCAGGTACAGCGCGCCATCGTCCTTGTCGTCCTGCATCTTGTAGCCGGCTTCGCTGCCGTCCTGCCAGGCGCTCAGGTAATGCTCGAGACCGTAGCCCCTGGAACCCCGGTACTGTGGCTGCAACACCATGTAACCGTTGTTCGCGAGCATCTGCGACCACTCGTCGTAGACTACGGTCTCGCGAACAAACGGGCCGCCGTGTGGCAACACGACCAGCGGGAAGGGCCCCTCGCCGTGCGGAATGGTCAGGTATCCGGGAATCTTTCGACCATCCCGCGCCTCGTATTCGATGTAGCGCATGTCCGCGAGTTTCTCACTCTCGATCAGCGGCTGCTGGCTGCCCAGCGTCTTGAACACGCCATCCTTGTAAAGGTAGTAAGTCCCGGGATCGCGCGGCCCCGTGTTCATGATGGTCATCGTATTGCCGTCGCGGGAACGCGACGTTATTCGAATATAATGCGAGTAAGGGATGAGCTTCTCAAGCTGCGCGTAGGTGGCACCTTCAACTTCGTCAAAGTATTCGAAACGCGGCTTGTCCTTCGAGTACGCAACTGCTGTAATTCGGTCCGGATAAGTCCAGGTATTGCTGTGCATTCGCACACCGGTGATATCGACATCGGAGCGCCTGTAGAGCAACTCGTCGAAGTTCCGGGTCTTCGTATTGAAAGACCATAGCCCTGCGATGTCGTGACCGTTCTGGTAGCCAACGATGACATTGCCCGGCACGGCATCGTCTTTGCCGTAGACCGCAAAACTTTCAAACTTGTCCTCGTGGAGTCGGAATATTTCGTCCCAGCCTTTGCCGCCTTTCTCGCGGTAATACCAGACGTATTCCTGCTTGCCGAGATCGAAGCCGCGCGCCAGCCAGGGATCGCCGTCCGCATCGAATTCGATCTGGCCAAGGTCCAGCTTACCCTGAATCAGCAGCTCCTTGGCACCGGTCTTCAGGTTCAGCTTGTAATAGGCCCGGGGCCTGAAGGCCTCGGCGACCCTGAGCTTGTCCTCGGTGCCTGGAATGGTTGAGATGATGATGCGGTTGCGTTCCTTCGGCAGCACATTCTCGATTTGCGGAAAACCAACGTCAAAATCCTCGAACTTCTTTTTTCGGGTATCCAGCAGCGCAATCTTGAAACGATAAATGCCCTCGTTCTGGCCGTCGATCTTGTCCCTGACTTTCTGCCGCAGCACCAGCACGATGTCGGTATCGCTGACCCAACCGTAACTGCGAATTTCCATTGGGTCCGCATTGACGACCAGCGGGTCCTTGTCAAGATCCGACGTGTCATGAACATGCAACACGGGGTCACCTGCGCGACTCAGAATCTTCAGCATGGCGACGTGCTTGCCGTCCGGTGACACCTCAACGTTGGACACGACCTCTCGCAGCGCGAAGTATTCGAGGGGATACGGCTCGACCGCCGTGTCCGCCAACACAGACGAGACGCCCCCAAAAGAAAGCAGCGAACAAAAAATAAACAGGTGTCTTTTAAGTTTCATGATCAGCAAACCCAAATGTCCTAAAAAAAACAGCCCGCGGAATTTCTCCCGCGAGCTGTCTATTCTAACAAAGCTCTGTAACGATGCTTACTGGAATCTCGCCGCAACGTTCACAAAGTAGGAGCGGCCATTGACATCGTAACCCGCGCCGAACGGCGTATTGAACGCGGAGAACACGACGCGCGAATCGACTTTCGGCGGAGCCTCGTTTGTCACGTTGCGAGCGCCGACACCAAAGGTCCAGACGTCCCCCCGGAAATAGAAGGACACGTCATGACGGAAGTAATTGTCCGCCTCGCCCACCGGTCGGCAGTTGACATCACCCGCCAGCGGACCGAGACAGGTCTGCCCTGCACCCTCGAGCCAGTTGTCAAAGTCGTTCGCGGCGCGAATATCGGGGTCTGTTGCTACAGAGCCGATGTAGCGAGTCGACCAGGTTGCGCGGTAATCGCCGATATCCGCACGGAATACGCCCTGGCCTTCCCACTCGGGAAAGCCGAAATCGCCGAGATCGCTGTCTACGCTGACGTCGCCGTTTATCGGGTCGATGAAAATATCGCCGAACTCGAGCTTACGGTTGAAGGTCAGATCGGCGCTCAGGTCGACCGCCTTGCCAAACATCTGTGTCGGCCAGTCGACCGCGAGGTTGATGTCGACACCACGCGTCTTGAGTTTGTCCCTGTTAAGGAACGACTCGTCAACGCCGTTGATCAGGCCATCGCCCGCCAGGTTTCGGCTGACATTGCGGCAGTAGGGGCTGTCGAGTTCGGCATCGTCATAACAGGCATCGATGCTGAACTGTGAGAACAGGGAGATGATCTCGTCACGAACATCAATCTCGTAGTAGGTAGCACCCAGCGTCAGGTCAAATGCTTCGAAAAACGGCTGGTCCCAGGCAAACCCGGCTGTAAACGAGTCCGATTTTTCCTCACGAAGGTCTGTTTGACCCACACCGCGCAGCACTTCGACCGAGTAGACGTCAATCGACTGACCGCCCGTCGTAATGCCGAGATCCGTCGGGTCGATCCCGGCCCGCGCGCAGTTGTCGAGGACGGTCTGTGTACGCGTTTCGCCGGTCGGATCATAGACAAAGCCATTCGGATTATTCGGATCCAGTCCGATCGCGCTCTCGGGCGTTACGCAAGGATCAAACAGTCCACGGAAGCCGCTGGTACCCAGCAGGAAGTTCTCTCGCAGATTCGGCGCGCGATAGGAGGTGCCGACACTGCCCTTGATAAAGAGCGAGTCGACCGGGCGCCATCCCAGCTTGGCCGAGTAGGTCCAGGCACCACCGTAGAATTCGTCGTCCGTATGCCGGGTCGAGAGATTCACGGTCAGCTCCTGGGCCGCCGGGACGTTGGCCAGAATCGGCACCTCGACCTCGGCAAACCACTCCTTCGTGTCCTTCGAACCGGTAGCGCCAAGATCCTTGAAAAAGCCAAGCAGCTGACCCTCGCGCGCAACATCGTTCGGGATGGACTTGATTTCGTCGTTGCGGAACTCATAGCCGAATGCCGCAGCGACCTTGCCCGCGGGCATCTCGAGGATGTCACCGGTAAACATGAGGGTGGCCAGCGTCTGTTCGTACTTGGTGTCGAACGAACGCACGTCGAAGACGTAATCGCGTTCGGCCTGCGTCGCAAAGTCGTTACGAGACAGATTCTGGTACAGCGTCGGCGAGAACATATTGACCGGTACGCAGCCATCCGAGCCGTTGCCGCAGGTAATCGCGCCGGTAACCGGATCCTGCACGGTGGTGTTGAACGAGTAGCGGAGCTTGTCCTCATTGATGCCACGGCGTTCGGAATCACCGCTCGAGTCGGAGTAGACCACAGCCGCGTCAAATGACCAGTTGTCGACCGTGCCGAAATCCACCATGGGCAGGTCGCCCTTGATTCCGCCGACGACGCGCAGCTGGTTGACGTCTGACCTTACGTTATCCCTGTCGCCGCGAACCGAAACCTGCGGCTCCAGCGAAATGGGACCCACCGGGCCGCCGGGAAAAATGCCGAACAGCGGCGGCGTGCAATCGGCTCGCCCGAACCCGAACTGCGCACAAAGACCCTCGTAGCGGTCCTGGAAATTCACGATGAAACCGGGATCCGTAATAACGCTGTCCCAGGCGAGGCCGCAGTCAACGCCGCCAGCCGCATCCGGGTTGCAGGGGTTATACGGATTGTTGCCGGGCACATTGAGCGGATCGACCGCGAAGGTGCCGCCCGGTGCGCTGCGAGCAAAAGTCTCACGCTCGTTGTAGTTTAGCTCGAAGTAAGGCGTGAGGTTCGATTCACCGGCCAACGTGTACTCGCCGTAGGCCATGAAGCTGAGCCGCTCCTGTTCCGGGAACAGGTGTTCGACACCTTCCTGGGACGTGATGAAGTAGTCGGTGAAATCGACGTCGGGAACGCCGTCACCATTGATGTCGAGCACAGCGTCGAACAGCGTTGCTTCGGAGAAATTGGGTATGCCCGTATTGGTCTGGCCCTCCGTGTAGTAGATCGAGCCAAACAGTCCCGCCTCATTGTCGAATACACGCTGCGAGCCGAAACCGACGCGGCACGGCGACGTTTTCATACCGTAGTCCGACTGGTAGCCGATAAACTCGGTGCGAATCTGTCCGTTCTCATCGACGTCGTAATAGCTCTCGCAGCCGGACGACCAGGGGCGGTCGCCGCGATCGATCGGCTCGAGCTTGGAGTAGTCGACACCGAATCCGATGACGCCGCGGTCGCCGTTGTAGCCCCAGGACGCGCGCTGATCGTATTACTTGGTCGCCGCCGCGTATAGTCGGGAATCGACGAATAGAGCTTCGAGCTCGAGGCCATCGAAATCCTTGCGCAGGATGATATTCGCGACGCCCGCGACGGCGTCCGAACCGTACACCGACGATGCGCCGTCAAGCAGAATTTCGTACCGCTGCACGAGCGAACTCGGAATCACATTGAGATCGGGCGACACGGGGGCGCCCTCCACGCCCGACGGAGCGGCACGTCGGCCATTGATCAGGACCAGCGTGCGTTCCGCACCCAGTCCACGAAGGTCGACCGTGCTGGTTCCGGGCCGTTGTCGAGTACGAACCCGTTGATAGGTCATATCGATCTGAAGGCCGCTCGGCTGCTGTCGACTCCTGCAAAATCGTGCTCGGGTCGATCGCGCCAACCTCGCGAGACACTTGCCCGGTAATCACCTGCAATGGCGCGATGCTCGAATAGGTATCGCGTTTGAGGCGTGAACCGGTAACGGTGATCTCTTCGACGTCGCCTTCTTTGGCGTTGATTTGATCGTCGTTGTCCTGCGCAGACACCTCGGCCGCGACCAGTAGACCGAAGCTCGCCAATACGACGGCGAACACGTTAAATTTCCGCGCGAAAGCCGCGCGAATCTCGTCGATTCTCATTGTGTACCCCTTGTTCCTGGAAATTCGGTCAGTCCTTTTTGCCAATGCCGTTACCAGTCGAGTGCCTGGCCGCAGCGTTGTTGTCTACGGAAATGATGCGAAATTGCCACAGCTCTGTAAATAACGGCTAATACTGATGCTGAAGCTGTACGCAAAATGTTGTTTACAAGCAACACTTTTGATTCATCGACAGTCTTATGTAACCGGCCGCAGCGGGCGCGCGTGTCCTTTGCAGCCGACCGTGTTCGATGTGGCTACGTAAGATTGCGAATTGCCTGACCCTGATCGCACGAATCAGAACTGACCTACTTCATGAGGGGTCTGTTCATGACGACGCCCACGGGCAGAAACGCACGCACGATCACCGGCTACGTTGTGACGTTGCTCGAGTATCCGCGCTGGGTCATCGAACGTGAGGTCGACTTTACACATTGCCATCTCAGCGGCGGCTTCGATGTCGACGACATCCAGTGCAGCGCATGTCACTTCGGCACGGCCTGCCGGTGGCTGCAAACGCAACCGACACCGCCGTGCACCGAGGTCCAGCTCGCCGAACTGCTGGGGGCGCTCGAGGCCGCCGTGCAGTACTTGCGATCCGCTGCCCGGCGCGACCAGGACCACTACGACGGTTGTCAGTGCGACACCTGCCTGTGGCTCGCCGAAGCCAAAGGGTTCCTGCGAACGCATCGCAACCACGCTTGAGCCGTGTTGCCGTCAGTCAACGCATCGCCCCGCCAACAGCACAGCATCGCATCTCATTCGAAAAGTGGCCGCCGTGCGCTATGATGACTCTCCTGACTATCCCCGAGGTCGAGACGATGAGCGAAGTTACGTTGAAGGGCAGCTGCCTTTGCGGCGCGACGCGCTACGAGATAAGCGGCGATATCGGCCAGTTCTGGCACTGCCATTGCAGCCGCTGCCGGAAAGCCACCGGCACCGGACACGCGAGCAACCTGCTCATGAAGCCGAAAAGCGTCGCCTGGCCCGCCGGCAACGAACTCCTGCAGTACTTCAAGGTGCCCGATGCCAAGCGCTTTGCGACCGTCTTTTGCACCGTTTGCGGCAGCCTCATGCCGCGTGTGGCGCCCGATATGAGCATTGCCGTCATTCCTGCCGGCACCCTGGACAATGATCCGGGCATGCGGCCCCAGGGCCGCATCTACCAGGACTCGAAGGCGTCGTGGTCATGCGACAACGGCGAGCTGCCCTGCCACGAGACCTACCCCGCAAGCCCCTGAAACCCGGCGTACTCCTGGCTTTAACCTATAGATGGCGCGAGAAGCCCGCGCTAAGCCACCGATATTTAAATGATTTCCTATGGGCCCGCTGTCCGGTATTATGTGAACTGCCGGGTGGAAATCGAGTCGGCAACTGGCACTATTGGATTCTCGGGATCACGGGTTAGCACGCAATGCTGCAAAGGGCGCGACACGACAAGCTGAACAAGATTGTCATCCTCAACCCGAAAGGGGGATGCGGCAAGTCCACGCTCGCGACCAACCTGGCCGCTTATTATGCGAAGGCCGGCACGCTGCCAACGATCATGGATTTTGATCCACAGGGGTCCTCCATGGCCTGGCTCGGGCGTCGATCTGTGGACGCGCCGGAAATTCACGGCATCGCCGCGTTCAAGAAGACGATGCAGGCAACGCGCAGCTGGCAGCTGCGCGTACCGGAAGAGTCCGTCAACCTGATCGTCGATTCGCCGGCCGCCGTCAGCCATGACGACCTGCGCGAACTCACGCGCGACGCAACCAGCATCCTGGTGCCGGTGCTGCCGTCCTCGATGGACATACACGCGGCGTCGCGCTGTATTGCCGACCTGCTGCTGGTGGCGAAAGTTGACCGTCGCGATCGCAAACTGGCGGTGGTTGCGAATCGCACGCGCAAAAACACTCGCAGCTTCAGTCAGCTCATGCGATTCCTCGACTCACTGGGTATTCCGATCATTGGTGTATTGCGCGACAGCCAGAACTTTGTGCACGCCGCGGAACAGGGCCTCGGGATTTGCGACCTGCAGCCCTCGCGCGTGAAGCACGATGTGCGGCAGGTGAGCCGCATCGTGGACTGGCTGGATGCCTGGCCCGAGCGCAGAGCGGCAGCTACCGCTGCCATCGCCGCGTACCGTCAAACACCGCGCCAGCCGATCCTGATGCCACAGCGGCAACAGTTCGGCTCAACCTGACGCGTTTCTCTGAATCTCGGCGAACAGGTCGGCGTCCACATTGCCGCCGCTCAGTACGATCGCCGTCGTTTTGCCCGCGGTAGGAATTTTCCCGCTCAATACCGCCGCCAGGGCAACCGCCCCGCCTGGTTCGACCACCAGCTTCAAATGGCGAAACGCGAAACGCATCGCATCGCGCACCTCGTCGTCGCTGACACAAAGGCCCTTGCCGAGAACCGCTCGATTGATCTCGAACGTCATGCGACCCGGCGTGTGCGCCTGCAACGCGTCGCAAATGGAACGCGCCCCGGCGTCAACCCGCACACGCTCACCCCGTTCGAGCGAGCGCGCCGTATCGTCGAAATCCTGCGGCTCAACCGGATGCACCGCGACACCGGGCAGCCGCGCCTGCAGCGCAATCGCGCTGCCCGCGGACAGGCCGCCGCCACCGCAGCAAATCAGCACCTGTTGCGGAGGTAGCGCCATTTCGAGCGACTGCTCGGCAATTTCCAGGCCCACCGTGCCCTGGCCGGCGATGATGTGTTCGTGGTCGTAAGACGGCACGACTTCGGCACCGCGCTCGGTCGCGATGCCGCGCGCGATGGCCTCGCGATCGCCGGTGTAGCGATCGTAGGTAATCACCTCACCGCCGAGCTTGCGCGTATTCTTGAGCTTCGCCCTCGGCGCGTCCTCCGGCATGACGATCGCCGTTGCCGTGCCGAGCAGGCCGCCCGCCGCCGCGACCCCCTGGGCGTGGTTGCCCGACGACCACGCAACGACGCCGCGACTCGCCTGCTCCGGCGGTCAACTGGCAGAGGAAATTGTAGGCGCCGCGAATCTTGAACGAACCGGTGACCTGCAGGCACTCCGGCTTCACCAGCACGATACCGCCGGCTGCCCTGTCCAGCTCATCGTTGCGTAACAGCGGCGTGCGCACGCTGACGCCTTCGAGGCGCAGAGCGGCGGCCTCGATATCCGCGATGTTAATCATCCAGCCGCGTCATGCCACAGGCGATCGATCTTGGCCGCACAAATAAAATCATTGTCGGACAAACCGTTAATCGCGTGCGTCGTGTAGCTCACCTCACAGTTGGAGTAGCTGACGGTCAGCACCGGGTGATGTCCCTCACTGATCGCAATCCAGGCGACGGCGTTGGCAAATGCCAGCGTGCGACTGTAGGCGGGGAATTCGAAGCTCCGCGCGATACCGAGATGGTCGTCAGTCAGGTGCCAGTCCGGGTGCAGCGCCGCCAGCAGTTGTCGTGCCTGTTCGGAACTGAGCGCAGGTATGCCGCCTTCGCAGGGTTTGCAATGCTTTTTCGCAAGTTCTTCCGACATTGATCGCTCCAATCGGCAGACAGCTGCCGTCGCTCACAATACTACGTCAAGGCGAAAGAAAATCGGCGACCAGCCGGCCCGATGCGCAAAAAAAAGCCGGCCCATGAGGGCCGGCAAGGCGGAGACTCAATGCAGAGTCACAGGGAAGGCAGGTTGTCGTTTGCCGCAAGCGATTCGGAGTCGCTGATAAACAGCTTGACACTGACACGACGCTCCAGCGCGTAGCTGTCGGGGTTGGCATCCTGCGCTACGGACTCGCCGTGCGCGGAAACATTGATCCGATCGGGATGCACGCCGGCGTCGAGCAACAGCTGCCGCACAAATTCGACGCGCTTCTCCGACAGCGCGAAGTTGTACTGTTCATCGCCACGCTCGTCGGCAAAGCCATCGAGCTGGACACGGATATCCGGCATCGTCGCGAGCGTTCGGGCCAGTTCTGCCAGGCGATCGCCGGTGGTATCGGCGAGCGCGAACTCGTCGGTCCGGAACAGCAGGTCCATCGCGATTCCCGCCTGCAGCAGGCTGACGAGCTCCGGGCGCGCGACGTCTTGCAGGCGCTCGATCTCGTCGCTCATCGTTTCGACGCTGTTCTCGAGCGACGCAACCAGTTGTACTGGAATCGTCGAGCTCGAGCTCGAGGCCCTGCAGACGCGCATTCTTTTCTGCAATCGTGTCGCCGAGCTTGCCGCCGATTGCCGCGCCGAAGATGAAGCCGACCGGGCCGCCGGTCACCGCGCCGAGCAGCGCACCTCCGGTGACGCCAATCGATTCTTCGGTCGATGACTGCTTGGCCGCAACGGCGGGCGCCGCCGCCAGGATCGTCGCCGCGATCGTAAAGAGAATGACTGAAGTGGTATTTCGCATGTTGGTGTCCTCTGGTCTGCAGTGCCAACGCAATGGCCTGCTTCTGAGGATCATTACACGGTGAAAAACCGCTCGGGAAAGGTCGCTATCGTGGAAAGCGCGTGATCAATTGTGGCGAATGGTGGCAGGCGGGCGCGCTAGTTGTTCGGGTCGGTCAGCGCCACGAAGGTGCCGCCGTTGCGCTCGCAGAGAACGCGCATCAGTGTCGCAAAACGAATCGCGGTAGCCGGAATCTGTCCGCCCTTGCGAAAGCCGCGCGGAAAACCGACGCCGTGCAGGCGGACCCGCCGTTGCCCGTCGGCGCCGGCGCGGTTGAGGCGATCGATGGTCGCGACAACGGCGTCGATCGTGTAGTTGCCCTGGAAGTCGTCACCGAAGACGTACACGCTGACTTTCTTGTCGGCGGCCCAGAACTGCGTGATGGCTTCCTGGATGCCGTCCACGGGATCGCTGTCGCTACTGGCGTTCCAGGTGCGCATCCGGTTGACGATTGCCTGGCGGCGCCCGGGCGAGTCCGGAATCCAGCGCGCCACGTAGTCCGGAAACATGTAGCGACCGTCGTCGTTCATGATCTGGATGCCCTTCACCGTCGGATACGCATCCAGCGTTTCGCGAACCTTGCGCTGCACCAGGCCCCAGTTGTAATTCTGCATACTCGGTGAGGTATCGATCACGAAGATGATGTACTCGCTGTCGACCGGAATGCCGGCGACCGCGTCTTCATCGGGTCGCCGATAGTAAGGCTGCAGGCGACGCATTTCTTCGGTCAGCTTCTGCTTCGCGGCCTGCAGTTCACCCAGATCAATGGTTTCTTCTTCGTCCTGTTTGGTGGCGGCGTACTGGCCGCGAACGCGATTCAGGTCACCGCTGAGTTCCGCGAGATAGAGGCGCGTCGACGCCGCGTCTTCAGTGACTTTCTTCAACTCGCGGTCGAGGATCGTCGACTCCCCGCGAATCTGGAACAGCTCCTGCTGCAGCAGCGCGATCAGTTGCTCGAGATTGGTTTCGGCTTTTTCGATGACGACCGGCTCGTAAATCTTGCTAAGTACCAGCAGCAGAATAATGGCGCCAAAACCGCAGCAGATGCAGTCCAGGAACGACAGGCTGAAGGCTTCGACTTTTCGTTTGCGGCGCATCGTCTTCGTCTCCTTACGGCCAGTCACGGCTGACGCTGACAAACGAGCCGCCGCTCGTCAGCGCCAGCGACCAGAAAGAAATCGGCGCATTCAGGTCGCCTTCCATCGGGTAGAGCAGGATATTGACGGGCACGCCCGAGGGCAGCTCCCGCACCGCTTTGCTGAAGATGTTGCCGCGCTCGCCGCTCGAGACTACCGTCTTGCTGGTCGTTTGTGCCTCCATGGTCGGCATGCCGTCAACCAGCAGAATGATATTGTCCGGTCGCGGCGACAATTGTTTGGCAACCTTGAAGGCCGCATGCATGTTGGTGCCGTTTTTTGGCACGGTCTGCCGCAGCACGCGCACGGCCTGGTTGAGCTGGGTATCGTCGTCCGCCTTGAGCCAGATGCCGTCGGTTCCCTTTATCACGGGCTCGGCCACATTGTTGAACATGTAGATCTGGTACTCGCTGCCCTGCGTGAACTGCGATGTCAGCCAGTCGACGCTGGCGACGACCTGGCGCCACTTGCGCGATCGCAGCTGTTCCGCTTCGGACAGATTGCGTCGCCGCAGGACATTCACCAGCTTGTCGCTCAGCATACTGGCGGAGCGGTCCACCAGCACCAGCGTGCGTTCGCCGCCGAGCTTCAGGCCGGTCAGGTACTGGCGGTCGCCTTCGCCCTTGAACGTGCGGATCTGCTCGCCGGCCGCGTCCTGCTGCTGTTGCAGTGCCAGCAGTCGCCGGACTTCCTCCTCCAGCGACTTGATGTCCGACTGCAGTTTTTCGACGCGCTCGATCTTGGCCAGCGTGTCGTTGTCGTATTCATCGAGCTCCGCCTGCAGCTCCTTTATCAGCGCGATGATCTCTGCAATCTTGCTATCCGCATCTTCAAGTTCCGTTTCCAGCTTCTGCTTGGTATTGCGCGCCAGCGCGAGGTTCTTGCGCCCATCCAGCACCTCGACCTCGAGCCGGTTTGTTTCGGCCATCTTTGCGGCGGTATCGGTATCCGTCGTTGCGTTGACGTGCGAATTGATAATCATGAAAAACAAGATCACGGCGCCAAACCCGCAGCTCATGCAGTCGAGAAACGACATGCTGAAAATTTCCATCTGCCGCCGTTTACGTGCCATCGAGTTGCTCCGCGGAAATCATGCGCAGTTCGAAGCCGGGCGTACCGACCCGAATGAGGTCGCCGCACTGCAATACGGCGGAACCGTCAATGCGATGGCCATTCAGGAAAGTGCCGTAGCGACTGTGGTCATTAACGACGCATTGACCGTTTTGCTGGCTGACCACGCAGTGACGGCGAGACACGCCACGCATTTCCTGCTGCAGCAGCAACCAGCGCTCACCGTCGCTCGCCTGCGTGCCCAGCACCAGCGGCTCGGCGCCGACCGCCCAGGCATGACTCCCAAACAAGAGATGCGTGGGGCGTCCGCCGAGGCTGTCAGCATCGCCGCAACGCACCTCGACCGGAGCCTGGTCCCAGGGAAGGTGCCGCACCAGCGTCAATCCGCCGCTCTTCTGGTCCTCGCGACAACGGTTGACGAGCCCGCGGGCTGTGGCGCCCTGCTCCAGCAGAAACACCTCGCCGCCCACGCGCGTCTTGAGGGTCTCGGCAAGACCCGGCATGCGAGCCGCGCGATCCGACAGCTGCATCGCCGGCGTCTCCTCCGCCCGGTACAGCGCGCGCACGTTGCTGACAATATTTTGGTACACAGGCGCCGCCGCGGCGACCAGCTCCAGCGTCTCCACCTCGGCGCGATGCACGATGCCGCGATACTCAATCTCCATGGCGACGGTATCCGCACGCGCAGCGATCGGTAGCCAGTCCATCAGCTTGTCCTGCAGCGCCTGCTCGGTCTCCGCCGTGTGCAGCGGGTCGAATCGCGATTGCCGCACGAAAGCCTCGGCGATCGTCCGCAACCAGCTGTCCTGCAAGCGCAGCAAACCGGCGTCCGCGACGACCGCGGAACGTTCGACCTGGGCCTCGCCCTCCTGCATCAGTCGCGTCAGGTTTGTCGTGTGCAGGCTGAGATCGACATGCACCGGCACGGCGTTTTCATAAAGCCTGCGCGTGGCGGCGACTGCGGCATCGACCATCGCGATCACGGGGATGTCGAGTTCCTCGACGATACCGAGCAACAGCCCGAGCTGCTCGTTGTCCATACTCGGCGGTACCGCAATCGCCAGTTGATCACCCGGCTTTGCAACGCGCTGCCAGATTTGCTCGAGCTGGCGACTGACGAGATCTGCGCTGCTGAGGTGCCGAAAGCGCGGATCCGCGAGGGGCTCTGTCTGCAGCGCGGACCAGAAGCGATTCTGTATCGCACGCGGCTGCAGCCGTGCGTTCGCATAGGCCTCGGCACCGACGAGGAGCGTGTCATTTTCGAGTAACGCGAAACCCGGTTCGCGATAGAGAATACGTTCCTCGTTTGCGACCACGATGGCGGCGTCGTTGAGATGTGCTGCGAGTCTGCCCATGTTATTGACCGGGTGATTGCCTAGTCGACTTTCATATGGCGAATGAGTTTTTCATCGCAATACGCTTCACTGTCAAAGACCAGTCGCTCCTGCATGAGCTGCAGCTGATGCACCAGGAACATCAGGAAAATACTGATCAACAGCGCGATGAAGGTCGAGTTAAATGCCACACCGAGACTTTGCGTAACGCCGGCGATGTCGCCCTGTACCGCCTTGTCGGCCTGCGCAAGTGCCTCACCGATGCCGCGGACCGTACCGATGAAGCCGATGGACGGGATCGCCCAGGATATGTAGCGAATCATCGAAAGTTCCGACTCGAGGCGGTCTGCCTCGGATTCGCAGATCGTGTGCGTGCTGCTGGCAACGTCCTGAATATTGTGCGTCGAGCTAAATCGGCGCAGGGCGCCAAGCAAGGCACGCGGCAATAGCATTTGCCGGCGGTCCTCGGGCAGTGCCTGTACCTGGCGTGCGAATTCACGCGTGTCCTCGGGCAGTATTCGCATGCCCTCCGCGACCGGGACCAGGTCTACTTCGAGCAGCCGCCGCTCACTGCCGAGGGTCACCGCCTTGTAGCCCATGATCGCGAGTGCCCAGATACCCAGGATGAAGCAGGCTTCCTGCTCAAAGTCCTTGATCAGCACCCAGATGCTGCGTTCCCGGACGAACTCCGGATCGGCGGCCGCCTGCATGTTCTGCTCCGCAATGATCTCGACGGCGTTCGGGCGCACGACGGACACGTAAAAGGCGTGCACCACGATGATCGCGATGATGAGCGCAAAAAGCTGATAGACGAACTCGATCGGGAGGTTTTTTTTATTCATGTTTGCAAGCCTGACTGCAGATCAAATGTCCGTGGGAAACGGGATGGATTGTCCGAATTTTACGTTCTCGCTCGGAATGAACACGTCGTCGTCCTCGTCGTCATACAGGATCTCGGAGTCGTCCTCGGCAAGCACGTCCTCCTCGGCATCATCGGCCGCTTCCCGGGCCTCGGCGGCATCGCCGTCAACGGACTCCGGGTCCGCGCCCTCCGTGTCCTGTGCCCATCCCGGCAGCGCCAGGAGAAGCAGTATCAACACGAGCAGTATTCGATGCATATCAGGCCTCCTCACACACCGGCAAAAGGTTTGGACATCGCCAGCGGCGAATTGTCGCATGAAATATTTGCGCCGACCGCGGAAAAAGCTCAGGCGCGCTCCTAGTCGACGTACCGCGCAATGCGAAAACCGATATCCGGGCGCGGCGTGGCGCTGTGATCGCGGTAGCTCAAACGCAACTCCGTGACCCCTGCGTGGCGCCAGCTGGAACCGCGAACGACATGGCTATTGCCACGCTCCGGGCCAACCGGGTCGACGGCAGGCGTCGTGACACCGGGCGTTGGCACCGTGTAGTAGTCATTCACCCACTCCGCGACGTTGCCGGCTGTATCGTAAATACCGAGCCGGTTCGGCTTGAATTTCCCTACCGGGGCGGTCGATGCAAAGCCATCGTCGTAGGCCGGCAAGATCGAGGGCACCAGCTCCCGCGCAGAACGATCCGCCAGGTTGCCGCTGTTCTCGGGCGGCGGCCATTTGTCTCCCCAGGCAAATTTCTGCGGCTGCTTGCCACCGGCATAGCGAACGGCCAACGCCCACTCCGCCTCGGACGGCAGGCGGTAACCGTCCGGCGTTGGATACACCGGTACCCACTGGTCGAACTCCTGCCGATACGCCGGCGTGCGTCCTTCCTGCTGGCTGAGCCAGTTACAGTACTGCACGGCGTCCGCCCAGCTGACGTTGGCAACGGGATTGTCGTCGGCCGCAAGCGAAGGATGCACATTCGGCACCGGAGTCGTGGTTCTGGCGAAACTCGGCAAACTGCCGGTTCGTTACCTCGTGCACGCTGATCAGGTAGGGCCGCGTAATCGTTACGGGCACGATGACCTCGTTCGCGCGCCTGCCGGCTTCGGCGCGCGAGGCACCCAGTGTAAACGTTGCCGCCTCGATGCGGCGCATCAATTGGCCGGCCGCCGTGACTTCGGTCTCGGCAATCGAGTCGCGCGCGATGGCCTCGAGCGATCGCAATCGTGCTGAAACGGTCTGCGGATAGCCCGGTCTGGGCGTAATGGTACGTGACCATGTGCGGTAGCCTTGTCGCCTGACTTCGATGCGATGTGGCGCCGAGCTCAGCCTGATCGTCGTCTTGCCGTTGCCGCGGGCACGGCCATCGACATACACCGTCGCATCCTGTGGCTGCACATTGACGGTTACGGTACCCAGCCGCGCGGACAAATCCACGGTGATCGAATCGCTGGCGGCCGGCTCGAGGCGCAGCTTGCGACTGGTCACGCCGTAACCGGCTTTCGACATGCCAATCTTGTAGTCGATGTTTGGCGTCAGCGACAGCGTAATTGGCGACTGGCCACGGTAGCGACCATTGACGGTCACATTAGCACCGCGCGGAATCGTCTTGACGAGCAGCTTTGCATCCGCCGGCTGCAGCGCGATCTTAGGCAACGCCTGGGCCACGTTCGGTTCCGCGACGACGCTGCCGTCCCACGCGGCAAAGCCGTCTTTCGAAACGGTAATGTCGTGTTTTCCTTCGAGCAATTCGATCACGGCCGGCGTTTCCCCGACCTTGTCCTCGCCAGCGAAGATGTCTGCGCCCGGCGGCTCGGACTCGACGCTAACCTCGGCCCATCGCGGCACGAGTTGCACGTGGATTTTTTCCACGCGCTCCAGGCCGGGCATCTCGATAACGTCGGCAAACGGCAGGAATCGGGGTGACTCGACCTGCACCGAGTGGCGGCCGGGCTCGAGCTCCAGCGGGCCGAACGGCGCTTTGCCGACCTCATCGTCGTTAACCGTGACTATCGCATCGACGGCGGGCTCGGCGAAAACCAGCAATTTACCGGGCTTCTTGCGCATGCTCACGGCGACCGTCATCGACGGTTCATCGCCGACGACGAAACTCATGGCTACGTCATAGTAGCCACGCCGCGTCACGTTCACCGTATAGGTTCCCTTGCGTAACAGGGTCCTGTCGCCCACGGGCAGGCGAAACCAGCCGCCGTTGATGCTGAAAGCGTCCGGCCCCGGCGGCTCGATCTCAAACTCCACCGATTTCGCGCTGAACAGCAGGTAGGAGGCAATTAAAAGCGCCAGAAGTCCGCTGCCAACGATCGCCTTTAGCGGGCTTTTTCTCGACAGCTCGATTTCTGCCGAAGTTTTTGCCGCACGGCGAAAAGCGGTGGGCGCAATCGCCTCTTCATCGGGCACACCCTCCGCGTCGACCGGTTGCGGTGGCCTGGTGACATAGGCGCTGTCCTCGAGTTTGACATCGAGCGCTACGGTGCCGGCGTCGATCGACACGGCAATACGACTGCCGAAAAAGCGCAGCTCATCACCATCGTGCAGCCGTTGGCTCGTCTCGAGCGGCGCGCCGTTCAGCAGCAGCGACGTGTCCCTGCCCACCGGTTGCACGAACGGCACACCGTCCAGCAGATCCAGCAGCGCAACAGGCGCGCCGCCGGGCCCCGGCAAGCGCAGGTTGCAGTCGTTTCCCGTACCCACGCGTAGCGGCAGTTCGCCGTCAGTGACGCGGCGCTCGCCCTCGACATCCCTGATCGTAATATGATCGACGCTCAAATCGCCTCCTCGCAGCGCACCACGACCGGCGCCATATCAATTTCAGGTGCAACCCTGAATTCGAGACGAACGTCCCGAAACCCCGGCCGTACGCCGACGGCCACGTAGGTGCCGGGTCTCAATTCCAGCTCTCGGCGGGTGAAATTCCCCAGGTTGCCCACCTTATACACCGAGACACGCGTGACACCGTCAGACAGCATCTCGACCGGCAGGGGTGTGACCGCCCGCTTCAAGAGGCGCGACAATTCGTCACGCTGCGCTGCCAGGCGCGTGCCGATAGCGGGCATGCGCGTAATATCGACCACCAGCAGGGTCGCCTTTTGCATCACGGACGGGATGCTGAGCCTGTCGGGGTCACTCAGGTAGTCGTCGAGCTGTTGGTGCAGTGCGGCCATATCGCGGGCATGCGACAAGCCGTCGATCGCAAATGCAAGGGCGGCATCGACCTTCAGTATTTCCTCATAGGTTTGCGCCACGGCATCCCAGTGTTCGTCGCGCTCCAGTGCCGCTGCCTCCTGCTCGAGGACATTGATAGTGTCGAGCCGCAATCCCTGGTCGACCTGCAGCAGGCCGTCTGCCGGTTCCGGTGACCCGGGTATAAGTCGCTTGGCCATGCGAAACGCCGCCCTCGCACCCGGATAATCACCGGCGGCAAGCGCATCGAGACCCTCGCTCATGCGCTGATCAAACTCCAGCTCCAGCCGGGTTTGCCGCACGCGCGCCAGGCCCTCCGTAGCTGGCGTCCACTTGGGATCGAGGTCAGCCGCCTGCTTGAAACTGCTTTCCGCCGCGTCGAGTTCCAGGTCCTTTTCGTAGTCGAGACCCTGCTCTACCAGTTGCAACACGCTCTGCAAATTCTTGCTGCGCTCATAGCCTGCGAGCGCAACCGGACTGTTCGGCGTTATCGCAACGGCCAGTTCGTACAGACGCAGCGCTTCGATGCGATCACCGGCTGCGAAAGCGGCTTCTGCGCCCGCCAGTGCTTTCTGAAACTCGGGTTCTATCTGCTCGAACAGCGGCTCGACGACCGCAATGGCATCGAGGTAATGCGCCTCGGCCGATCGGTAGTCTTTTTCCAGATAGGCTTTGTCGCCCGCGGCAGCAAACGCCTCGGCGCGCGTAAAAGGCTGGCTCGCCCAGCGCTGGACGCCGCGCTTTTGCAGAGTCTCGAAGTTCGACAACATCTCACCCACGATCGCCTCGGCGTTGAATCGCGCCCGTTCGGATTCCTCGAGGCCACTGTAGTCTGCCTCATTTTCGTTAAACAGGATTTCCTCGCCGTCGATACCGCGAGCCTCCGGCTCAATGTCGCGGTTGGCGCGTCGCTCACCCAGCAGGGAATCGTCTTCGTTCTTTACGTCACCGGCGCTCCCGCGTTCGCCGGCCGGCGCACCCACTGTGGGCGCATCGCGCCGGACCGACACCGGATTGTTGGTCACGGCTTTCGGCAGCAGGAACACGACGCCACCGAGCAGTAGCAGCAAGACCGCGAGCGCGACGCCCAGCGTGCGGGTGCTGATCCCGCGGGTCGGCGACGGCGCCACCGCGGCCGGCGCCGACGCCCGGGCCGGGCTCGCGGGCCGAATAGCCGCATCGCTCGAATCGCGCGCATCGACAGAGGTGGTGCTCGAGCGCGGCTTGATTTTCGCAGGACCCGCCGGGAAGCCGGCCGCTCGCAATTGCGCGACCACCTCCAGAGCGGTAGGCCGCGCCGCTGCCTCTTTGTCGAGCATGCGCTCCAGCAATTGCTGCAACGCCGCTGGCACGACGGAACCGTCTGCCGCGACCAGCGGCGGCACCTGACCGCTCGCGATATCGGCTGCCGTGTTGGCCGATGAGTACGGCGAGCGGCCGCTGACCAGTTCATAGATCAGCCCGCCGAGCGCGAAGATATCGTCTGCCGTCTGCGCGGGCTCGCCGCGCAGCGATTGCGGGCTTTGTGCGATCAGCGAACCGCCGTCAGACGGCGAACCTACGGGCAACGAGACGCCGAAATCTGTGAGGTACGGCGCGCCGTTTCTATCGAGCAGGACATTGTCGGCTTTGATATCGCGGTGAACGATGCCCTTGCCGTGCGCGTAACGCAGCGCGTCGGCGATGAGTCCGATGGGCGCGAGCACGTCGGCAGTCGCCTGGCCACTGACAGCGCGCAGGTCGGGACCGTCAACGTACTGCTGGCTATAAAACGCATTATCGCCTTCACCGTGAAATTCGAATACACGGGCGATGTGGGCATGCATCAGGCGAATATTGGTTTGCCACTCGGCATGCAGGCGCTGTGCGGCCTCTGCTCCGCCAGACGCGATTTTTAACGCGACCTCGGCACCGGTGAGCTTGTCATTTGCAAGCCAGCCTTCCGCTTCTCCGCCGGCACCGAGTCGGCGGTCAAGTGTGTATCTGTCAGCGAGTTCTGTACCTTGGCGGAGATCAAGCATCGCGCGCGAACGTGTTGCTGCCCATTTTACAGGGCGGATTCAGCGGCACGCACCGGGGCGGCATCTTCTGCCACCTGGCTAAACCCGGTCTCCGCCTCATAGATTTCTCTCAACAGCTTGCGCCAGCTTTCGTACTGCGCCGCCGCGGTACCGGTCAGGCGTCGCTCCTGGCCTTCGACGTTTACCACCATCGGCGCCGCTTCCGCACCGAATGACTCCGACAGCTCGGCGATCGCATCGATGTGCAGGTCGGCTTCGCTGTTGCGCTGAAAGCCGCCGATCACCCGGTTCAGACCTTCGTAGATACCCATGTTTTGCAGGCTGCGCTTCACGTTGCGGGAACGTCGAGACGAGCCATCGGTGTCCATGGCCAGGGAGCCGGCGAGCACAACCACGCCAACCAGTGCCTGGATTCGTGCCGAGCGCTTGACCTCGCGATAATTGACCTGCTCCTGGCGCGAATTCTTGCGCCAACTGCGATACGGAATCGCAATGCCGTAATAGAAATTGGCGTAGTGCTCGTTGAGCGTATCGACGACCAGTCGATCCCGCTCGCGAATCTGGCGCAGGCGAGCAACGGCGGGGTCGTTCTCGGCAGGCAATCGATCGATCATGACCATGCCGTCATCGTCGGCTCTAAGGTGCTCGCCGAACGCCAGCGGCGACATGTCGGCAAAGAACTGCAGCTCGGAAACCTGCCGGGTCTGTGCCAGGTCTTTCGGCGGCATCGCCGCCACGTACAGCTGCAAGTCGTTCGCAATATCGTTGAAGACTTTCTGGTAGGGATCGCGGCGACGGTCGCGGCGATCCGAGTACGATGTCAGCCCCGTCTGCGTTTCGTAGGTCTTGTCGAACCAGTGACGGCCCGTGGCATCCGCCACCGATACAGCCAACTCAACGTATTCACCGTTGGACTTTTCGATGGTGCCGCTGATCACGACATCGGTAAATGCGCTGCGCGAGGGAATCACGCGCACCGCGCCCCAGTGTCCCGTCTCCTGCAGCGTGGTTTTCAGGTGATAGGCTAAAAACCGCGTCTCGGCGTTGCGAATCTCCTCGAAGACGCCGGTTTTTTGAGGATCATTGTCGGCCGCCAGGCCACCGTCGAACTCGACGATACCGATATCCAGCAACAAGGCCTCGTCGATCGGCGTCTCGGCAACGACCAGCTTGGTTTCTTCAGCAACGACAACTTCGTTGATTGAGCAACCGCTGCCGGCGAGGCAAGCAATGATAAGGAATAGCGAAAATCTGCCCATAGTGTGTAACCGAACTCTTACATTCCCTTGTACTTGCGATACTCCTCCCACAGGCGTTCGCGCAATTCAGGATCCTCTTCCGCCAACGCAGCTTCCCGCAACTGCTTGGCCACGATGTCGTCGTCCATGATAACGGCAATATCGTCCGGCGTGCGTTTTTCGATCTCGCCCTCGCTCATGCCGGCCAGCGGGTCGCTCGGTGCGGACGAACCGCCGCCGCCACCGCCGCCGCCACCACCACCGGCGGCGCCGCCGCCCATGGCACCGGCCGCCTGCTCACCAAGACTGATGCCGCCGCCGGAACCACTGCCAGCACCGGTGCCGTAGCCCTCGGTATTGCGGCTGACTGTCTCGATCTCGCGCTGCTCCTCCATGAGCACTTCGTCAAAGCCGCCTACCGATTCTTCGAGTTCCTTGCCGAGTTGTTCCGCGCGTTCCGCGTCACCGCCGCCGGGGAATTCGCCGACATCACCGGCCTTGTTGTCGCAACCCATGCCGCCACCAATGCCGCCGCCCACAACGCCGCCGTCATTGCAGTCGCTGCTGCTACTGCCGGCGCCGCCGCCTGGAATCTCTACGCTGTCCATCGGACCGGAGATGCCGGACCCGCCGGAACCGCCCGACGAGCCGTCGCCAGAAGACCCGCCGCCGGACATGCCGCCCCCGATGCGCCGCCGCCTGACATACCACCTCCGGACGTGCCGTCGCCCGACATACCCCCTCCGGACATGCCGCCACCGAGGAACCGCCTCCGGAGGAGCCACCCGACGAGCCGCCGGACGAATCGCCCGACGAGCCGGCCTCCGGAAGAGCCGCCACCCGGCAGACTGACGCCGCCCGACATGCCGCCGCCGCTGCTGCCCCCGCTGCTGCCCCCGCTCATTTCCATGGACGAGCAACCAGCTGCAAGCAGCGCCGTTGCCGTCGCGAGCATCAGCGCTTTGGGCAATGCGCCTCGATAGTGTCTGGCGTCGGTTTGGTTCATGGGTGTCAGCCTCGCGAGTAGGACGGCAGCAAAACCGCGGGTTTTGCTGATTATTTGTACATTGGAGCACAAACTCGACGATATGTTCCTTGGCAACGACGATAATACGCAGCCGACGCTGCTTCAACCGCCAGGCCTCGACGGGCCCAGGCGGCGCTTATTGCCGGGCTTCCTGAACAGAATGAGTGACAGATCGTCCGGTTTGCTGGGCTGGCCGTCCTCTGGCTTTCGCATGCGTTTTGCGGCCAACTCGATGGTCCGATCGAGCGCGTCGGCAAGCGGGCCCTTGCGGATGCTCTCGACGATCTCTTCGACGTGGACATTGTCCATCAGCCCATCGCTGGCGACGATTACCGTGTCGCGGGGATTAAGCTTGACGACGGCGCCGATATCGACGCGCATATCGCTCATACCGATAAAGTTCGAGACGAGGTGCCGCTCGGCATGGTGCAACGCCTCACGCTCATCCAGGAAACCGGCTTCAACCGCGAACCCGGTCGGCGAATGCGCGGTTGTCTGCAGCCTGATCCGTCCTCGCTGGCCGACCACGATCGCCTCGGAATCGCCGATCTGGTAGGACCGCGCGAGCAGGCCCTCGACCGTAACAACGGTCATCGTTGTCGCCGAGCCGTTTGCCAGCCCCAGGACCGCCTCGTTTGCTGCATCAATTGCATTCAGCACGGCCGTACGCAACAGGCTGGTTTTCTCCATCGCCGCCTGCAATGACTCGGCCAGTGTTGCGACCGCCGTCAGCGACGCGCGTTTGCCCGCCGGCAGGCCGCCGGCACCGTCCGCAACCACCAGCACCGCGGCGTCGGGCCCGTAAGGGATAACGGCAACCGTATCTTCGTTCTCGGTCTCCTTCTCCGGGCTGCGACACGTGTAGGCGAAAACACTGCCGCCGGCAACCTTGGCGTGTCGCTGCTGCGGCTCGTGGGCCGCATCGAGCAATAGTAGTTCTTCAAGCCGTGTCGCCATCGCTCGTCCTTTCGTGCTTATTCGCGTCGCACGGGTTCCCGGCACCAGGCGCAGAAATTCCAGAAATCTCGCGCGATGCCCCAGTTGCAGGCCTTGCAGGAATGCCGGCTGCCCGGAAGCTTCCACGGCCGGCGCACTTTTGTCCTGCACCACGGACAATAGCGCATGAAAGGCATCAGTGCGCCACGACAGCGAGAATTGGCACAGCGGGCCGTGTAGCGCTTGTCCGGGTAACTGCGGGTGGTTTCGACGACGAACCCCGGGCCGTAGCACCATGCGCAATAATCCCAGTCATTTTTGACGCCGCGTTCGCAGCGCGGGCAGCTGGACGGCATCTTCGAATCGCAGCCGCGCGCCGGGTTGTCAAAGCCGCACCAGGGACAGTCCTGCATGCTCTCGGACACCGGCCCCTCGCAGCGCCGGCAGTGATGATGCGTATCGAGCACCTTGCGAAAACGTTGTTGAAATTCGCGCCATTGCAGCTGCCGCCACGACAGGCCACGGCTGCCGTTTTTCTTTGCCTTCGATCGTTTCTGCCGCCGGGCATGACTCTGCGTGCGGCTGAAATCCGCCAACATCTGCTCTGCATCCCGATAGCGCTTGCCGGGATCGAGCTGGATGGCCTTTTTCAGCACCTCGATCAGATCGGGCCGCACGCGGGCGCGCAGTTTTTCGTAACCCTCCATCGGCCATTCGAACGGCCACTCCGGCAGTCGGCCGGAAAACATCCGGTACAGCACCAGTCCCATCGAAAACACGTCCGACTGGAATTTCGGCCGGCCCATGGCCTGCTCCGGCGCAATGTAGTCGATGGTGCCGGACCCGGACGCCTTGAGCGTGCGGATATTGAGTTTCGCAAAGCCGAAATCCGCCAGCTTCAGCTGATTGTCGGCGAACAGGATGAAATTCTCGGGCTTGATATCGCAATGGATGATCTTGTGAGAATGCGCATGCGCGAGCGCCGCGAGGCCCTGCCCGGCCAGGTCCAGCGACCGAGCCGTTGACGTGCGACGTTCGATGCGATCAGCCAGCGACTCAACGCCCAGCTCCATTGCAATGACGAAGTGCTCGTCAATGTAGCTGGCGTTGAGTACCGACAGGATATTCGGATGCTTGAGTTTGGTTGCCACGCGAACTTCGTGCAGCACCTCCTCGTGACCGGAGTGACCGGTCGATCTTGGGAATCTTGAGCGCCACGTTGATCTTCTGAATCGTATCGTGGGCACGATAGACGTCGGCCAGCGGGCCCGACGCAATACGGCTGAGGATGCGGTATTTGCCGATTTTCTGGCGTGCGCGAAGTGGCAAGTCTGCGTTCCTTGAGGTCGTGTAGGCTCAGCCGGCGCTGCGAACGCGGGTCACCGCATCCTGCCAGCCGTGCAAAAGGTCGTCGCGCTTGGCATCGCTCATCGCGGGCGCAAAGAGGGCGTCGCGCTGCCAGAGTGTCGCCAGCTCGTCCGCGGATTTGACAATGCCGGCGCGATAACCGGCAAGGTAAGCCGCGCCGAGCACCGTGGACTCGACGTTGACCGGCCGCTCCACCGGTATGTCGAGAACGTCGGCCAGGAATTGCAGGAACCAGTCGTTCGCCGCCATACCGCCGTCCACGCGAATGACGCTCGGCCGGATGCCATCGTCGGCCATGGCATCGATCAGGTCACGCGTCTGGTAGGCAACCGACTGCAGTGTCGCGGTCACGATCTGGTCGCGACCGCTGCCTCGCGACAGACCGAGAATCGCCCCGCGCGCGTCGGGATCCCAGTGCGGGGCTCCCAGACCGGCGAACGCGGGCACGACGTGCACATCCGCTACAGCGCCGGTACGTTCGGCGATGACCGCGGTTTGGGCGGCGGAATCGATGATGCGGAGCTCGTCTCTCAGCCACTGTATCGCCGAACCGGCAACAAACACGCTGCCCTCGAGGCCGTAGGTAACCTCACCATCGATTCGCATGGCAATAGTGGTCAGCAACTGGTTCGCCGAGGGCAACGCCTTGCTCCCGGTATTGGCGATAACGAAACAGCCGGTTCCGTAGGTGCTCTTGGTCATCCCGTCCGCGAATCCGGCCTGCCCGATCAGGGCCGCCTGCTGGTCGCCGGCGATGCCACAGACGGGCACCTCGCCGCCGAGGCAGGCATCGTTCGCTGTGCCGAAATCCGCCGCGCAGTCGCGCACGTCGGGTAACAGCGAGCGCGGTACCGAGAACATCGCCAGCAGGTCGTCATCCCATTGCTGCGTATGAATATTGAACAGCAGGGTGCGCGAGGCATTGGTGGCATCCGTGGCATGCACGCGGCCGCCGGTGAGGCGCCACAGAAGAAAGCTGTCGACCGTGCCAAAGGCCAGCTTGCCGGCTTCCGCGCGGGCACGGACTCCGGCCACGTTATCGAGTATCCAGGCAACCTTGGTGGCCGAAAAGTACGGGTCCAGTCGAAGACCCGACTTTGCGGCGACCGTCGACTCGAGCCCTTCGTCCCGCAGGGCCTTGCAAGAGCCGGCGGTTCGCCTGTCCTGCCACACGATCGCGTTATAAACGCACTCGCCGGTTTCCCGATCCCAGATGAGCGTGGTCTCGCGCTGGTTGGTGATGCCGATCGCGGACAGGTCCGCGGCGACCGCGCCGAGCTGCTGCATGGCATCGCGGGTGACGGCCGTTACCGATTCCCAGATGGCCTCCGGGTCGTGTTCGACCCAGCCCGCTCGGGGATAAATTTGCGGGAACTCCTTTTGCGCGCTCGCGAGCACGCGCGCCGCGTGATCGTAAATGACCGTGCGACTGCTACTTGTGCCCTGGTCGATCGCCAGCAGGTACTTGCTACTCATGTGTCTTTCATTTGTGTCGTGTACAACGGTTTTTTTATCTGCATTTTCTTGCCCGCCTCGGCTGGCCAGCGATGCTCGCCCTGCTCTGCGACGTAGTGCCTGATGCGCTGCAGAATATCATCCGGCCACGGGGCAACGCGACGCACCGCCATATCCACATGCAGGTTCATCCATTCCGCGGTTGCGACCAGGTGGCCACCGACAGCATGGTACATGCGCATGAACTGGTGAATGCTTTTTTCGTCGTAAGCGAGAACCTGGGACGTGATGATATACGGATCCGCCTCCGCAATCTCCCGTTGCCAGGTGATATGCGATTCAACGGCAAACGTCGAACTGTTGTTGCCCCTGATGTGCTGGTCGGTCAGGCCGAAGCGGTTCCATAACGTGTCGACGCCCTGGTCGAACGCAAGGACGTAGTAGGCGACGTTCATATGGTCGTTGATATCGATCCACTCGGGCAAAACCTCGCCACGCACGACCTCGACGCCCAGCATTTCGTCTTGGGGCACGCTCATCAGTCTTCGCTCAGCGCGGCAATATCGGCAAAATACGCGAGGGCTTCGGGGTTCAGGAGCGCCTCGGTATTGTTGACGGTTTCGCCATGTACCACCGAGCGTACGGCGAGCTCCACGATCTTGCCGCTCTTGGTGCGCGGAATTTCGGGCACCGCAACGATCTTGGCCGGTACGTGGCGTAGCGTCGTATTCTCGCGGATGACCCGCCGGATGCGGAGCTGCAGTTCGTCGTCGAGCGCCTGGCCGTCCCGCAGCACCACGAACAGCACCACGCGCACGTCGTCCTGCCAGTTTTGCCCGATGGCGATGCTCTCGACAATCGCATCCAGCTTTTCCACCTGCCGATAGATCTCTGCAGTGCCGATGCGAACGCCGCCGGGATTGAGCACTGCGTCTGAACGTCCGTGAATGACGAGCCCGCCGTCTTCGGTGAGCTCAGCGAAATCGCCGTGCGCCCAGACGCCTGAGAAACGTTCGAAATAGGCCGCGCGATAGCGCGAACCGTCGGCATCGTTCCAGAACGCCACCGGCGTCGAGGGAAACGGTTTCGTGCAGACGAGTTCGCCCTGCTCGCCGACGACGGATCGGCCGCTCTCATCGAAGATCTGCACGGCCATGCCGAGACCCCGGCACTGCAATTCACCGCGCCGGACAGGTAACAGCGGATTGCCGAGTGCAAAACAGCTCAGAATATCGGTGCCGCCCGAAATCGAGGCAAGCTGCACATCGTTGGCGATCGCATCGTAGACGAAGTCGAAGCTTTCCGGCGCGAGCGGCGAACCGGTCGACAACACGGCCCGCAATTCGGGCAGGCTGAACTCGTCCCGGGGCCGAATGCCGGCTTTCTGCAGCGCAGACAGGTATTTTGCGCTGGTCCCGAACACCGTAACGCGCTCGCGCTCGGCCATCTCCCATAGCACGCGTCCGTCGTTGAAAAACGGCGAACCGTCGAACAACACCAGTGTGGCACCGCTCGCCAGCCCGCTGACCAGCCAGTTCCACATCATCCAACCACAGGTTGTGAAATAGAACAGCCGATCCCCGGCGCGGATATCCGTGTGCAGGCGATGCTCTTTCAGGTGTTGCAGCAGCGTTCCGCCGTGTCCGTGGACAATGCATTTGGGGACGCCGGTGGTGCCTGAGGAAAACAGGATATACAGAGGATGATTGAAACTCACGGCGGTAAACTCGAGCGGCGCGCCGGGAACCGCGAAGTCGCTCCAGACTATACTGCGGTCTGACGACACATCGACCGGCAAGGACTCGACGAACGGCACCACGACAAGCTGCTCGATATCCGGTATCTGCCCGGCGATGCCCAGAACCGTCGCTCGCGTGTCGCAGGTCTTGCCGTTGTAGAAATAACCATTAGTGGCAAACAGCACCTTGGGTTTGATCTGCCCAAAGCGATCGACGACGCCATTGACACCGAAGTCCGGCGAGCAGGACGACCAGGTCGCGCCGAGGCTCGTGGTGGCCAGCATGGCGACAACGGCCTCCGGGCAGTTCGGCAAGAATGCCGCTACGCGATCACCCTTCCCGACCCCCGCATTCTTGAGTCCAGCGGCGATGGCGGCCACCTCGGCACGCAGGTCGTCGAAACTCACCTCGCGGCGGAGTCCGTTTTCCGCGTGGAAAACGATGGCCGCTGCCTCGCCCGTGTGACGCAGCAGATTTTCAGCAAAATTTAACTGGCTGCCCTCGAACCAGCCGGCATCCATAATATTGTCGGGCCGCGCGAGCGTCCGCTCGGCGCGCCGGGCGAATGCGACATCGCAATACGTGCCTAGTGTCTCCCAGAATGCGTGCGGAGTCCTCGACCGACCAGTTGTAGAGCGCTTCGTAGTCATCGAATCCGGCGCCTTGCATGAAGTCGTGCATGCACGATGCGCGGCGGCGGCTTTCGTCCGGTGACCAGATAATCGGGTTACTCGTCATGGTTTCGCTGCTCGAAAAGCGCGGTTGAGATTCGTCGGCTCAGTATCCATAAATCGTACCTTGTGTCCACGTCCGATGGAGGGCCATACTGACCCCCATGCCGTCCCCTACTGTAACGATCGCGCTCGTCGTCGTCGCCGTGCTTCTGGGAGCGTGGATATGGGTAACCCGGAGGGGGCTTCAGAGCCGTTCCGGCACAGCTCAAACCCGGTCAACCGCTGCCCGACTTTCACGCGACAGACGAACACGGCAAAGCGGTGCAGTCGAATGTCCTGCACGGCTCCCCCGCCGTCATCTTGTTCGTACGCGGGAACTGGTGTCCATTTTGCAGCGCGCAGGTGAAAAACCTGACGAAGCACTACCGGGACATCATCGGCCTGGGTGCGCGACTCGTGCTATTGACGCCGAAGCCGCTGGAAACGACCCGCCGCGTTGCCGAATTCTTCGAGGTTGAGTTCGACTTCTGGCTCGACGACTCGCTGGTCGCAACGGAGCAACTGGGTCTGTTGCAGAAATCCGGCGTACCTGGCGACTACAAACAGGAATACGGCAGCGATACCGTCTGGCCGACCGCGCTGATCGTCGACGCAGCCGGCACGATCCGCTACACCGAATTGTCGAAACACATTTCGGACAGACCCGACCCGGAACTGCTGCTGCGAGAACTCCAAAAAACGCTCAAAAGCTGACGCCCACAGCCTTGCAAAGAAAGCGCATGAACGGCTCGGCCGTTTTGAACGACGTTTCCACGGTCTGCTGAAACCGCGGTTTCAGACAGTCCTTCACGCGTCAGGCCCCTGACGGCAATGAAGCTCTTTCGCCGTATGTCGTCAATGCACTCGTGTTCCTTGTCGAACCCGCGCGGCGGCCGTTGCAGCGACTCGCCTCCCAGTTCGAAATGGCGTCTGAATGCCGGTTGCTCCACAACGCGCCGCCATTCGGCCGGCCTCGCTGCGATTCGCTGCCGAATGCCGCGCAGCGGGTCAGTGTCAGGCCGCCACATGCCGACACCAATGAATACCTGCAGAGGATCGATATGAACGTAGTAACCCGGCGCGTGCACATCCTTCGCCTGCTCATGACGAAACTGAATGCCGATGTTGGTCTTGTAGGGTGTCTTGTCCTTCGAAAAGCGCGTGTCGCGATAGACACGCATCAACGATCCGCCGCTGCGAGTTGGGGTCGCGTCAAAGTTGGGGGCAATGTCCGCCAGCGGCTCCTGCATCGATTGAATAAAACGGAGCGCCACGTCGAGAACGTTTTCTTCGTACTCCTCCTTGTGCGCCTTGAACCATTCGCGATCGTTATTGACCGCCAGCCGCTCAAGAAAGCGCAGCGTCTCAGGCAAAAACCGCGCGTAACGCGCCAAGGCTAGCAGGCCTCCTCGCCGGCCTGAGGATGCGGGTACATGTCCGACTCATCCTCTCCTTCTCGAGGCGCGAGGCAGGCAAAGTCTTTCTCGACCAGCACCTGCAGTTGTCCACCGTCATCCAGTATTTGCTCGCCGGGCATCGATACCTGCTCACTCGTCGCCCACGCAAGTACCGCTGCTTCGGGTAGTCGGACGGTCAGGGTATTGTCCGCGTAGAACGCAGCGGGTTTGACGCTCGCGGGACTGCTTTCGACCTGATAACGAAACTCCCGGCCGCCGGGGAAACCTGTTTTCGCCGCCACGACGCCACTTTCCCGTAGCAAATCGACTTCGCTGCGCGTAAGGCGCAAGCGGATAGCGTTATCTTTGATTCTGAGTTTCACTGGCGTCTTCTCTTATTGTCAGCAAATTAGAGTGTTTATGCCCTGGTCCCTGCAGTCGGCCGCTCGCGCGGGCGCGTGCTGTCCCGCCACCACAGGCTGGCGGCCGGCTTGAAAAATAACGTAGTCGATCGAGCTGCTTGCTGTCCGCCTACGTTGGTACTGGCTCTTTTTCAGAACAGCCAGGTCGTGATGAAATCAGCGACTTCTGACGGCGGTTTGACCTCGCCGTCCGGCCGGCCTAGTCGGCAATAACGTTTTCCGCCTGCGGCCCCTTTTGTCCCTGTGTCACTTCCATCGTGACCTTCTGTCCTTCCTTAAGGGTTTTGAAACCTTCCATCTGGATCGCGGTATGGTGGACGAACACATCCTGTCCGCCCTCGCGCTCGATGAAACCAAACCCCTTGTCGTCGTTGAACCACTTGACGGTTCCCGTCACTCTTTCGCCTGACATAACTACCTCTTGACTACTTGCTCTCCGTCACAAGGACGGTACCAGGGCCACGCCGTGGCGGTCGCGGCTAAAGAAATGGTACCCGCTATTTCAGCGTATTTCCCGCGAATTGATGCGATGCTCTGCGTGACTCGCGGCAGGGAGGCGCATGCAATTGTTAATTATGGAGTTTTGGCACTTCACAGCGCCTGATATCGGCGTTTCCGGGCCGCTATTTCGTGCCCGAAACCGTCATCGATCGCGGATTTCTGGAGCCTTCGTTGCCGGCTACCGACGATGCTCGATGTAACGCGCACCGAGTTTGTCAACGCTGTCACAGCCCAGCAACGCCAGCGTGCGCTGCAGCTCTGTCCTGAGTAGCTGCAGGCCACGCTCGACCCCCGCCTGGCCCCCGGCGGCGAGCGGATAAAGATATCCGCGACCAATGCTGCAGGCGTTGGCGCCAAGCGACAGCGCCTTCACGATATGCGTGCCGCGACGAATGCCACCGTCGCAAATGATCTCGAGTCGGTCGTGCAGCGCGTCCGCGATCTTCGCAATGCAGTCAACCGGCGCGGGCGCCCCTTCCAGCTGCCGGCCCCCGTGATTGGAGAGCATGACCGCCGTGGCGCCCGAATTGGCTGCCTGGCGACAGTCGTCGACCGTCTGCACGCCCTTGATGACCAGCGGCCCGTTCCATTGTCCGGCGAGCCACTCCACGTCCTTCCAGGTAAGCGAGCGATCAAACTGGCTATTGATGTATTCGACCACGCCGCTGTCGATTTTCGCACCGATGTCCGTACTCGTGATGTTGACCAGGTCGAGATCTTTCCTGACCACGGCCCGATACAGCCACCCCGGGTGGCGCGCGTAACTCACGGCGCTGCGCCACTTGAACTTCGGCGGTGCCGACATCCCGTAAACGATATCCCGCTCACGGTTGCCAGCCACCGGAGTGTCCACCGTCAGGCATAGCGCCACATACTGTTTCGCCTTGATGCGTTCGAGAAAATTACGCGTCAGGCCACGGTCCTTGAAGACATAGAGCTGGAACATCTTGGGGCAAGTCCCGGCGTCAGCGGCGTCTTCTATTGTCGTCGTGCCGAGTGTCGACAGGCTGTAGATCATGCCGAACTTGTCGGCGGCGCGAACCACGGCCGGTTCGCCGTCGCGGTGAAACAGCTTCGATGCACCGGTCGGCGCGATCATCACGGGCCAGTCGATCGGTTGTCCGAAAAGCGTCGACTTCAGGTTGATGGTGCTGACGTTCGACAGTTGCGAGGGCAACAGCTCGTAGTCGTTGAAAGCCTCGGTATTGCGCGCGAGCGTCCACTCGTCGTCGGCACCGCCGTCGAGGTAATGGAACACGGGTGCCGGCAGCCGCTTACGCGCAATGCGCCGAAAGTCCATGACGTTATTGCAGTCGGAAAGTCGCACGAGCAGAGGTTAGCATGATTCCTCGGACCGTCGTGGCGGCGCTCGCTGGCGCCACAAGCCTGATAGAATCGCGCGGAACTTGCCGGACCCGACGAACTCCTAATCACGATGAACACGACACTCCAGATTCGTACTGAGGACCGCGCTGTCGCCACCTGGTTGCTGACCTGTTGCGGGCTGGTCTTTGCGATGGTGGTGCTCGGCGGGTTTACGCGCCTGACCGGCTCGGGTCTGTCGATGGTCGACTGGCGTCCGCTGATGGGCTGCTTTGCCGCCGATCGGCGAGGCCGATTGGCAGCGCGTGTTCGAGCTCTACCAGCAGTCGCCGCAGTTTCAGAAAGTGAACTCTTCCATGGACGTCGGTGCGTTCAAGGAGATCTTCTGGCTCGAGTACCTGCACAGGCTGCTCGGCCGCGTCATCGGCATCGTTTTCCTCGTGCCGTTTCGTCGTCTTTGTGATGAGAGGCTATATCCGAGAAACGGGAATGGCCGAGGTATCTGCTGATGTTCGTCCTGGGCGGCCTGCAGGGGCTGCTCGGCTGGTACATGGTCAAGAGTGGCCTGATCGACGTGCCGCAGGTCAGCCAGTACCGGCTGACGGCGCACCTGTCCGCCGCGTTCCTCATTTATGCGTACATGTTCTGGGTGGCGATGTCGTTGTTGTACCCGGCCAGCAGCGCGGGCGGCCGACATCCGTGGTACCGCCGCACCGTCGCCCTGACCGTGCTGCTGTCTGTCACGATCCTGTCGGGCGGCTTCGTTGCAGGGCTCAAGGCCGGCAAGATCTACAACACCTTCCCGAAGATGGGCGACAGCTGGGTGCCGCCCGGCCTGATTGCGCTCGATCCGGTCTGGCGCAACCTGTTCGACAACATGACGACCGTGCAGTTTGATCATCGCTGGCTGGCTACGTTCACGTTCGCGACTATCGTCGTCTACTGGGTCTGCGCCCGGCGCGCCGAGCTGCCGGAGCGCGCGCGCCGGGCCGTCAATGCCCTGCTGCACACCGCGATATTGCAGGTCACGCTCGGCATTTCCGCCTTGCTGCTGGCGGTGCCGATTCTGCTCGGTGCCGCACACCAGGCGGTCGCGATGCTGCTGTTCACGGTGGCACTTTACCTGGTGCACTCGCTGCGCCATTCTTGAGGATCTGGCGGCCGGTTTGCGGCAATTACCCATGTCAGCAGAGAAGGAAATCGGCGACGATCACGCACCATGAATTCTGAAAAAGACCATTCAGCGGGCCTGACAGGCGTCTGCTTCGACACCGACCTTATCGTTCGCTACGGCGGCCGGGGGCCGCGCTATACCTCGTATCCGACGGCGCTGCAGTTCAGTGACGGCGTCACGGCGAACACCTACCAGCAGCACGCCGTCGCCAGCAACGCCAGCGGCGTGCCGTTGTCGCTGTACGTGCATATCCCGTTTTGTCATTCACTTTGCTACTACTGCGGCTGCAACAAGATCGTCACGCACAACCAGGCACGCGTCGATCGCTACCTCGAGATGCTGTACCGGGAAATCGACATGCAGGCGGCCCTGTTCGACCACAGTCGACAGATCGAACAACTGCATTTCGGCGGCGGCACACCGACCTATCTCGATAACGAGCAACTCAGCGACCTGATGAATCATCTGCGCACGTCGTTCAATTTCGACGACAGCGACGATCGTGAATTCTCCATCGAAGTCGACCCGCGCACCGTCGATGCGGACCGCATCCGGCATCTTGCCGAACTTGGCTTCAATCGCCTGAGCCTCGGCATCCAGGATTTCGACCCCGAGGTGCAGGTGGCCGTGAACCGCGCGCAGACGCCGGACGAGGTCAGGGGTCTCGTGCAGAGTGCCGTCGACTCGGGATTCGGCTCCATTTCCTTCGACCTGATTTACGGCCTGCCACATCAAACGGTTGAGAGCTTTGACGCGACGCTCGATCTCGTCATCGACATGAAGCCCGACAGGCTGGCCGTCTACAACTACGCGCACCTGCCGCAGCGCTTCAAAGGCCAGCGCATGATCAACGCCGACGATATTCCGCTGCCCGAAACCAAGCTCGACCTACTGCGCCATACGATCGAAAAACTCTGCAATGCGGGTTACGTGTATATCGGCATGGATCATTTCGCGTTGCCCGGCGATGAACTCGTCGAGGCCCGCAGCAACGGCACGCTGCAGCGAAATTTCCAGGGGTATTCGACGCACCGCCACTGTGACCTGGTCTCCCTTGGCGTCAGCGCCATCAGCAACATCGGCAACCTGTTCGCGCAGAATGCCATTACGACGATGGAATACGAAGCCCTGATCGAGAACGGCGAGTTGCCGATCAAGAAAGGCATCGAAGTCGACGACGACGACCTGCTGCGCGCGGACGTCATCCAGGCACTGATGTGTTACGACAGCCTGTCGTTTGACGAGTTTGGCGCCGCGCACGGCATCGATTTTCGCGAGTATTTTGCGGACGAGATCAAACGACTGGCGCCGCTCGCGGAGGACGGGCTCATTGAACTCGACGACAGCGGCGTTGCTATCACGCAAAAGGGACGATTGCTGCTACGCAGTATCGCGATGGTTTTCGACCGCTATATCGACCAGGCAGAGAACGACAACCGCTTCTCGAAAGCTATCTGACCTCGGTCAACCAGCCGTGCGTGTCTTCGGCCAGGCCGTACTGGATATCCTGCAGCGCTTTTTGCAACCGCGCCGTATTCGGGCCCGGGTTGCCGTCGCGAACCTTGATTTCTTCGCCGTTGTAAACGAGCGTGCCGACCGGCGACAGGCAGGCCGCGGTACCGGACAGCGTCGCTTCGTAACGTGAAGCCCAGTCGAGCAGCTCGCGAACCGTGAAATTGCGCTCGTTGACCTTGTAGCCCAGCTCGGCGCCGAGCTTCAGAATCGAGTCGCGCGTCATGCCGTGCAGGAACGACGTGTCGAGTGGCTTGGTGATGATCTCGTCGTCGCTGATCAACAGGAAATTCGCGGCGCCGGTTTCCTGGACGTCGCCGTCCGGGCAAAACAATACCTGGTCGACGCCGTATTGCTCCTTGGCTTCGAGCGTGGGGCCGAGCGCCGCCGCGTAGTTGCCGCCCGTCTTGGTGCTGCCAAGCTGTTCGGTGGTCCTGGCACGCTTGTCATCGACCAGCAGTTTGAGTGTCGGCGTACCGCCTGCAAAGTAGTCGCCGACCGGCGAGGCCAGCACGAACAGCAGAGCCTCCGTCGACGGCGCGGCGGCGGCGCCAATATTCTGCAGCGTGCCGATCAGTGTTGGACGCAGGTACAGCGAGTGTGGCGGCGCCGGCATGTCCTCCCGATGATGGGCGACAACGTCCGTAACCATCCTGGCCAGCATGTCCGCATCGGGAACCGGCAGCCGCAGCGAAGCCGCGCTCTTTTGCATGCGCGCGACATGATCGTTGAGCCTGAAGATCCGCGCCTTGCCGTCGGGCCAGTGATAGGCCTTGAAACCCTTCGAAGCAGGTGCTTGCGTAATGAAATACATGCGACGCCGGGTGCATCGGCAGCGGCTGGAGAGGCTCTAGCGACGGTGCCTGCCAGGCGCCGTCGATGAAACGTACGATCGAAATGTGATCGCAAAATTCTGTGCCGAACTGGCTCATTTTGGTCCTGCTATGGTGGGAGACTGCGATGGCGTAACTGTGCCACTAATCGGCCGTTGTTGGCCAGCGTAATAATACTTAGCGACCATCGAGACACGCTAGAACGTCGGTGGCGTGCACGCCGTGATCAGTTCGCAGGGCTCATTGCCCGTATTGCGAAAGCGGTGTGGCCGATTGCTCTTGAAATAATACGCGTCGCCGCGTGACAGCACCGCGGTTTCCTCGCCGATCGTAACTTCCAGCCGGCCGCAAAGGAGGATGCCGCACTCCTCTCCGTCATGCGTCAGCGCGTGTTTGCCGGTGCCGGCACCGGGTTGATAGCACTCCTTGAGTAGCTGAATCGCACGATTGCCAAACTTGGTCCCCACCTGTCGATAGGACACCCCGCCATCGGCGATCTCGGTCAGTTCGCTGGCGCGAAAAAAAACCTTGTCACGCTGCTCAGACTCGTCCGCGAAAAACTCGCCCAGGCTGATCGGGATGCCGTCGAGTATGCGCTTTAACATACTGACGGTCGGGTTGAGCTTGCCCGCCTCGATCTGCGAGATCGTTGCGTTCGCGACACCGGATTGGCGCGCCAGCTGGCGCTGCGAGAGCTCCAGTCGCTCGCGCACGTCCCGAAGTCGCCGTCCAATTTGCTGATCCATGGTTTTGCCCGCCCGAAGTGTTTACTATTCGCTAACATTTTGCCTATAGTAACCAATAGATTCAATAACTTAGAAATATTCACATAACTCATTGTTTAACAATGCTGTGCGGGCGTAGAATTTCACTGGCGTGCGGACTGCCCTGCCGGAGAGATGACGATGAGCGCTGCCCAAACCCACCTGGACGCCTACTGGATGCCGTTTACGGCCAACCGGGACTTCAAGAAAAAACCGCGAGTCATTAGCGGCGCGTCAGGCCACTACTACACCACCAGCGACGGCCTCGACGCTCTACGATACGTTCTCCGGTCTCTGGACCTGCGGCCTCGGTCATTGCCACCCGAAGATCGTCGAGGCGGTGCAGAAACAGGTCGCCACCCTCGACTACTGCATGACCTTCCAGGTCACCAACGACAAGGCCGTCGCGCTGGCGGAGCGGGTCGTCAACATGGCGCCGGAGGGCATTACGAAGTGTTTCTTCACCAATTCCGGTTCGGAGTCGGTCGACACCGCGCTGAAGATCGCGCTGGGCTATCATCGCGCGCGCGGCGAAGGCAATCGCACGCGGCTGATCGGCCGCGAGCGCGGCTATCACGGCGTCAACTTCGGCGGCATGTCGGTCGGCGGCATGGTGCCGAACCGCAAGGTCTTCAGCGCCAACCTGATTCCGGGCGTCGATCACATGCGGCACACGCTCGATCTCGAACACAACGCGTTTTCACGCGGTCAGCCGGCACTGGGGCGCGCACCTCGCCGACGATCTCGAGCGGCTGTGTGCGCTGCACGACGGCAGCAACATCGCCGCGGTCATCGTCGAACCGGTTGCCGGCTCGACCGGCGTGCTGCCGCCGCCCGTCGGCTACCTCGAACGCCTGCGCGAGATCTGCGACAAGCACGGCATCCTGCTGATCTTCGACGAGGTCATCACCGCCTTCGGCCGCCTCGGCGAGCCGTTCGGCGCGCAGCGCTTCGGCGTCACGCCGGACATCATCACGACGGCCAAGGGCCTGACCAACGGCGTCATCCCGATGGGCGCGGTGCTGGTCCGCGATTCGAATTTACGACGCGTTCATGCAGGGGCCGGAGCACATGATCGAGCTGTTCCACGGCTACACCTACTCGGGCCACCCGGTTGCCGCGGCTGCCGGGCTGGCGACGATGGACGTCTACGATGATGAAGGCACGTTCGAACAGGCCGCCGAACTGGAGCAGCCCTTTGACGACCTGCTGCACTCCTTCGCCGATCACAAGCACGTCATCGACGTGCGCAACTTCGGCCTGATGGGCGCCATCGAAATGGCGCCACGCGAGGGCGCGCCGGGTGCGCGTGGCGGCGAGGTGCACAAGACGATGCTTCTGGGACGAAAACCTCGTCATTCGTAACGGCATGGACACACTGCAGTTTTCGCCGTTCCTGAACTCGAAACCGGATGAGATGGACGCGGTCGTTCGAGACGATCCGTCGCGTTCTCGACTCGATCGAGTAAGCCCGTACGATCCTGGAGACAACATGAACGCTACACCCGCCAGCAAAATCGACGCCGCCAACGTGCTTGGCCACTTCATCAACGGCACCGACGTCGCGGACGACAATCGCCCCGAAGTCATTACCAATCCCGCAACCGGGCAGGTAATACGGCACGTCGCGATGGCGTCGAAACAAACCGTCGAGGACGCGATCGCGGCTGCCGAAGCGGCTTTCCCGGCCTGGCGTAACACGCCGCCGGCGAAGCGCGCACGCATCATGTTCCGCTTCAAGCAGTTACTCGAGGAGCATGCCGAAGCGATCGCCGCGCCATCACCGAGGAGCACGGCAAGGTGCTGGACGACGCGATGGGCGAGTTCGTCCGCGGTGTCGAGGTCGTCGACTACGCCTGCGGCATACCGGAACTGCTGAAGGGCGAGTACTCACGCAACGTCGGGCCCGGCATCGACAGCTGGTCCGATCACCAGCCACTCGGTGTCGTCGCCGGCATAACGCCATTCAATTTTCCGGCGATGGTGCCGATGTGGATGTATCCGATGGCGATCGCCTGCGGCAACACGTTCGTACTGAAACCGTCCGAAAAAGATCCGACGGCGCCGATGATAGTGGCACACCTGCTGCAGGAGGCCGGCCTGCCCGACGGCGTCTTCAACGTCGTCAACGGCGACAAGGAAGCAGTCGACACCTTGCTGCACGACAGCCGCGTCCAGGCCGTCAGTTTTGTCGGCTCCACGCCCATTGCCGAGTACATCTACAGCACGGGCACGAAAAACGGCAAGCGCGTGCAGGCGCTCGGCGGCGCCAAGAATCACGCCATCGTCATGCCCGACGCGGACGTCGACAACGCCGTTAACGCGCTGATGGGCGCCGCCTTCGGCTCCTGCGGTGAGCGCTGCATGGCGATCTCGGTTGCCGTGTGCGTCGGCGACGAGACGGCCGACACGGTCGTCGGCAAATTGCAGGAACAAATCAGCAGCCTGAAGGTTGGCGCCGGCACCGATAACGCCAACCACATGGGGCCACTGGTTACCAAAGCGCACTTCGAGAAAGTCCGCGGCTACGTCGATCTCGGCGTCGAGGAAGGCGCCGATCTCGTCGTCGATGGCCGCGGCCTGGTGGTCGACGGTTACGAAAACGGCTTTTTCCTCGGCCCCTGCCTGTTTGATCGGGTGACAGCCGACATGCGCATCTACCAGGAAGAGATCTTCGGCCCGGTGCTGTGCGTTGTGCGCGCGGAGTCTGAAGAGCAGGCAATGCAGCTGATCGACGACCACGAATACGGCAACGGCACCTGCATCTTCACGCGTGACGGCGAAGCCGCGCGCTATTTCGCCGACAACATCAAGGTCGGCATGGTCGGCATCAATGTGCCGCTGCCGGTGCCGGTGGCCTATCACAGCTTTGGCGGCTGGAAGCGTTCACTGTTCGGCGACCTGTCCGCCTACGGTCCCGACAGCGTCCGCTTTTACACGCGTCGCAAGACCATTACGCAGCGCTGGCCGTCGGGCGGCGTTCGCGAAAAAGCCCAGTTCTCGTTTCCAGGTCGCCAGTAACCGTCCTTGGGGTACAATTGCCGTCCTTTGATCTGGAGACAGCAATGAAAAAGCTTGCCTTCCTGCCTTTACTGTTGGCGTCGCTGGCATTTGCCGAGGACGCCGAGATCACGTTCGTTTCCACCGAAATCGAACCCGGCATCTTCATGGTGGAAGCCAGGGGCGGCTTCGGCGGCGGCAACATGGCCGTGCTCGTCGGCGATGATCATGTCGCCATGATCGACGATGGCCTGCCGCCGCTGGCGCAAACGCTGCAGGCGCACGTCATCGAAACGGCGGGTGGCCCGATCGATTTCATGGTCAATACACACGTGCACGGCGACCATGTCGGCGGCAATGCACATTTTGCCGAAAACGGCACCGTCGTCTTCGCGCATGACAATATTCGCAAACGCCTGCTGGAGGATGCGTCAGGTGCCGGTGGTCCCGGCGGACTGCCGGTCATTACCTTTGCCGACGGCGTGACGTTTCACCTCGGCAACATCGAAGCACGCGTCATGCACCTGCCGAAAGCGCATACCGACGGCGATGCCGCCATTCACTTTCCGGGCGCCAACGTTATTCACACGGGCGACATCCTGTTTCACGGCATCTTCCCGTTCATCGATCTTGACAACGGCGGCACGGTTGACGGTTACATTGCGGCACAGCAGCAGCTCTGGTCGATGGCGGACGCGGATACGAAAATTATACCGGGGCACGGCCCGCTGACCGACAAGGCCGGCATGAAAGCCGATATCGACATGTTGGTCGACGGCCGGGCGCGGGTCAAAGCGCTGCTCGACGAGGGAAAAAGCATCGAGGACATCGTCGAGGCCAACCCGCTGGCGGCTACACGACGATTATGACTGGGAATTCATTACGACGGAACGCATGACGCGTACGCTGATACCGATCACTGACTACGGACTGAGAAACATGCTGGATAACAACAAGGCGACCGAATTCGTCAACGAGCTCTGGGACTCGTCGATCATTCCCGAGATTTCCGAATACATAAAGGTGCCGAACAAGTCGCCGTCCTTCGACCCTGACTGGGAAAAGCACGGCCACATGGAAACGGCCGTCGCGATGCTCGAGGCCTGGTGCAGGAAGCAGCCGATCAAGGACATGCAGGTCGAGATCGTGCGCATCGAGGGGCGCACGCCGATGCTGTTTATCGACATCCCCGGCCAGTCGGACGACGTCGTGCTGCTGTACGGCCACTACGACAAGCAGCCGGAGTTCAGCGGCTGGGACGACGATCTGGACCCGTGGACGCCGGTGATCAAGGACGGCAAGCTCTACGGCCGCGGCGGCGCCGACGACGGCTACGCAACGTTCGGCTCGCTGACGGCGATCCGCGCGCTTGCAGGAACAGGGCATCCCGCACGCGCACTGCGTCGTGCTGATCGAGGGCTGCGAGGAGAGCGGCAGCTTCGACCTGCCCTACTACATCGACATGCTCGGGGACCGCATCGGCTCGCCCGACCTCGTCGTCTGCCTCGACGCCGAATGCGGCAACTACGACCAGCTGTGGTG